>JADKHR010000001.1:1379032-2068548 GCA_016721625.1 Elusimicrobiota bacterium | reverse complement strand
ACGACCAAAACGTAGATCAAGACCAAAGCGAAAGCAAACGCCAACCCCAGATCCCGGAAGACTTCGTAGGTGATTTGCCATTCGCCGTCCCACTTGAGCGCGCGCTCCAGCGAATTTTTGGGAGAGGACGCGAAGTATTCGTTCACCTCGTACCCCGACTCCCGCGCCAAGGTTTGAATCTTGTCCCGCAGGGCCAGCACGGCGTAGACCGGGCTCTCTTGGCGGCCGGCCACATCGGCGATCACGTAGCTCACGCGCTGGAGATTTTTATGGTAGATGGGCGGGTCGCGGTCCCCCCGCGTGGTTTTCGTCAATTGCCCGAAGGGGATCAGGGTGCCGTTCCGGGACAGAAGGTTGATCTTGGCCAAGGCGTCCAATCCCCGGCGGTCCTGGGGAGAAAGACGGAGGCGGATTTCCACGGGGTCCTTGTCCACGCCCGTCGACGCGAGCCCCAGGGTTTGGCCGCCCAGGGCCAGGGCGGCCGTTTGGGCGATGTGGGTGGCGGACAAACCGTTCAAGGTGGCCTTCTCGCGGTCCACCGCCAGAACGTCCAAGGGTTCCGTGGAGGGAACATAGGTGTCCACGTCCACGATCCCTTCCTCCTTGCGCAGAAACTGTTGGAGCGTTCCGGCAAAACCGTCCCGGGCCTTGTTGTCGGGGCCATACACCTCGAACACCAGGGTGGAAAGGACCGGCGGGCCGGGCGGGATTTCCGCCACCTGAACTCGGGCGTTGTAGCGGTCCGCGATGGACTGAACGATGGGCCGAAGGGAAGACGCCACCGCGTGGCTCTGAAGCCTTCGGCTTTTTTTGTCCACCAGATTAACGGCGAGGTCCGCTTGGTGGGGGCGCTGTCGCAAGAAGTAGTGCCGCACCAAGCCGTTAAAGTTGTAAGGGGCGGCCGTGCCCGCGTAGCTGGTTACCCGTTCCACCTCCGGGGCTTCCGCCAACAGAACCCGGGCGATTTCCGCCGCGGCCTCCTTCGTCTGGGAAAGGGCCGAGCCTTCCGGCAGGGTCAGGACCACCTCAAATTCGTTTTTGTTATCGAAGGGGAGCATCTTCATGGTCACCTTCTTGAAATACACCAGGGAACAGGCGGCCGCCAGAAGAAGCCCCATGCCGCCCAAATAGAGCCACCGGGAAAGGGCGTCGGTCAAAAGCCGTCCCATCACTTTCCGGTAGAGACGGTCCAGGAACGATTCCTCTCCATGGCCCGTCCCCGCTTTGGGTTTCCAGATCGCCAAAACATGCGTGAAGGCCCAAGGAGAAATGACGAAGGCGATCCCCAAGGAAAACATCATGGCCACGCTGGCCCCGACCGGAATCGGCCGCATGTAGGGGCCCATCAGTCCCGAAACAAACGCCATGGGCAGGATGGCCGCGATCACGGCCCAGGTGGCCAGGATCGTGGGGTTCCCCACTTCGGCCACGGCGTCCACGGCTACCTGCCGAAGCGACCGGCCGTCCCGCATGGCGAAATGGCGATGGATGTTTTCCACCACCACGATGGCGTCGTCCACCAAAATGCCGATCGAGAAGATGAGCGCGAAGAGCGTGATGCGGTTGAGCGTATAACCCAGAAGAGAATAGACTAAAAGCGTCAGCGCCAGAGTCACCGGGATGGCGACCAACACCACCAACGCCTCTCGGACGCCGAGGAAGAAGGCGATCAAGAGCGTCACCGACAGGGTGGCCAGGGCCATGTGGTATAACAGTTCGTCGGATTTTTCTTTCGCCGTCTCCCCATAATTCCTCGTCACGGAGACATTCGTCTCCTTTTTCAAAAGGCTGGGGCGGACAGAGTCAATTCTCCGCATGACTTCGCGGGCGACTTGGGTGGCGTTTTGGCCCCGTCGTTTGGAGACGGCCAAGGTCACGGCTTCGCGGGACCCTTCCCGGGTCCATTCGGCGACGGCGCGTTCCTCCTCGTCCGGTCCGTCCGTGATTTTGGCCACGTCGGCCAAGGTCACGGCGCGTCCGGACGACACACCGACCACGATCTTTTTAAGATCCTCCACCGAGCGCACCAGGGCGTCCGCCTCCACCGCCACCGAACGACCTTCGCGCAAAAAGGCGCCGACCGGCACCCGGGTGTTGGCGGCTTGCACCGTGCCCGCCAGTTCCAGCGGCGTCAGGTGGTGCCGCGCCAGGGCGGCCGGGTCAAAATGGATGAGGAACTGCCGCCGCCGTCCGCCGATGATGTCCGTGGTCGAAACGCCGGGGACCGCGCTCACTTCCGCTCGTAACGCCGCGGCCTGGGAACGAAGCGAGGCGGCGTCCTGGCCTTCCCCCGACAGGTTCAGGGCGAGGATGGGCACGTCGTCGATGGAACGGGGTTTGACCAGGGGCTGGGTGGCCCCGGGGGGCAAGACATCCATGTGGGCGAAGGTCTTGGTGTAAACCCGGGTCATGGCTTCCTCCGGGTTCGTGCCCACCTTGAAACGCAGGATGAACATGGCGAGGCCGGGTTCGGAAGTGGAGTAGACGTATTCCACGTCGGGAATTTCCCAAAACATCCGCTCCCCCACGCTCGTCAGACGGTCTTCCACCTCGCGGGCGCTGGCGCCCGGATAACCGACAAACACGTCGAACATCGGAACGTTGATTTGGGGCTCCTCCTCCCGAGGGAGGCTCACGGTGGCGAAAAGGCCCAGGAGGAGACTGGCTAAAACGAAAAGAACCGTGAGCTTGGACCCGACGAACATCTCCGCCAACCGGCCGGCCAGACCGAGGGAAGGTTCCACAGATTTATTTTTTTGGGTCATTGGGGTTTCTCCAGCGCCGCCGAGAGGGCGGCCAGGGCGCCTTCGTCCAACACCCCGGCCGCGGCCAGGGTGCGGGCCCGTTGAAGATGCAGTTGAGCGAGGGCTTCCAATCGAAGGGATTCCGCCCGCGCCAGGGATTCCTCCGCCCGAAGGACGTCCAAAATGCTCTGTCGGCCTTCCCGATAAAGAGGCCGGAAAAGGTTGAGGGATTTCTCAGCCAGATCCACCGTCCTCTCTAACGAAGGAAGGGCGTCCGAAATTCCCTCATACCGCCGGAGCGATTGGAGGATCTCCAAGCGAACCCGTTCCTCCAACGCGGCCCGCCGCTGGTCTCCCGCGCGGGACGCCGCGAGGGCTGTCTCTTTCCGTGCGCCGTAGGCGGGGTCGCCCAGGGCCCATTCGGCCCGGACCATCACGAGCCGGTTGGACGGGTTGGAGGAAAAGTCTTCGGTGTTCGTCTCGGCCTTGGCCATGGCGTCCACCCGGGGGAGGAACGCGGCCTTTTCCTGAGAAACCGCCAAGGCCCCCCGTTGGGCGGCCAGGTCCGCCGCCCGCACATCCGCGCGGTGGGTCCCCGCGAGCCTTTGGAGTTCCGTGGCCGACGGAAGAGCGGGCCCTTGGGCGGACAGGGTGCCCACGATGTCGAACTCCGACGGGTCCTGACCGAGCAGAACCGCCAAGGAATCGCGGCCCGCCTCGGCCATCTTCGCGGTTTGCGCCTTCCAGGCCTCCAACCCGGCCAAAACCGCCTCCGCCGCGAAAAAGTCCGAGCCCAACACGAGCCCCTTGGCCCGGAGCCGTTCCGCGCTTTGGATTTCCTCACCCGAAGCCCGGAGCCGTTCGGTCAAGCGGTCGCTCAGCGCCCGGGCTTGAATCCACTGCATCGCCGCCTCAAAAACCGCCAAGCGGACCTCCTGCCGAGCCCCCGCCTCCCCGCTCTCCGCCTGAGAAAGACCGAGATCCGCCATCCGACTCCCGTTTTGGATGTCGTATCCGGCGAAAATCGGCAGGCCCACTTGAAGATAACTTTTGAAGTTCGTCACGTACCCCGGATCGTTCAGCGTTCCGATGTCGAAGTTGGCCGCGGTGAAATTCCGTTGGTCCAGGAGGGAGGCGAAGGCGTAGACCGGCCCGTCCCCGCGGGTGAAAGCGGAACCCGCGTGAAGAGAAGGGTAGTTCGTGGCGCGAACCGCCGATCCCGCCCGCCGGGCCTCGTCCACCTGGGCCTCCGCCGCGCGAAGGGTTGGGCTCCGGGCCACGGCCCGCCGCGCGGCCTCGGCCAGGGTCAAGCGTTCGGCCGCCCGAACCGAAAGGGCCGAAACCAACAGAAGGACGACGGCGCGGAGCTTCATGGGTGCCGGCTCAGACGGGGGTGCGGGCGTTCAGCTTGCGCAGGATCGTCATCAAGGGACACCAGTTGGTGAAGGCGGACTGCAACAAGTTCAGCCCCACGAAAGCGGTAAAAAAGAGCCACTTTGGGCTGTGAGCGTAGGCGAGACCCAAGCTCACCAGAACAAAAAAACCGGCGACACCGCGCAACATTCGTTCGATGTTCATGGACCGTCCTCCCCGAGTGGAATGGCTTCCGGATTCCAGACTTATTCTAGCTTAACCCGAGCGCCATTCGTTTCAATTGGAGAAACCGATCGTGACGCCCGTCCAGAAAGTTCGGTCGGGTTGGGGATTGCGCGAGGCGGCGAAGGTCACCGGGTCGTTGTCGAAGCTCCGGGCGTAGCGGCGGTTCAGGATGTTCTCCACGGCCAGGTGGAATTCCGCGGCGAGGATCTTTTGAGACCCGCGCGTTCCAGGTCGCGTAACAGGGGAGGTCTAAGCCCGTCTGGTTGTCGCCCTGGTACTGTTTCGACACGTAGCGGACCCCGTTCGTCAAAGCCAAACTCGGGCTGGGGCCCCAGGTCAGCTGGTAGTCCGCCATGTGGCGGGGGGTCAAGCGGAGCGGCACATAGTCCGAGGAGGCGAGGGAATTGCCTTCCGCCCGGGTGTAGGTGTAGGCCAAGACGCCCGTCCAATGAGGCAGAAGGCGGTGGCGGTTTTCCACTTCCACGCCGGACATCTCCGCCGACGGAGCGTTTTGATAGGTGAGGAAGTTCGAGGTGACGGTCACGCGGTCCTCGATCTTTGTATAAAAACCCGTGACCGACATCCGGCTGGATTTCCCGGGCAAGACCTCGACGCCCACATCGTAACTCCAGGCGCGCTCCGGACCCAGGTTGGGGTTGCCGCTGAAGTAAGGGTCCACGTAGTAAAGCTCCAGGAAAGACGGCGCCCGGTAGGATCGCGAGGCGTTGCCTGAGAACTTCACTTTCTCGTTCATATGGAAGAGGGCGGTCAGCCGGGGGTTCCAAACGCCGCCGAAGGCGCTGTGGTCGTCGTAACGGACGGCAGGAAGGACTTCCCAGGGACCGGCCGCCAGTTGCGCCTGGGCGTAGCCGGCGACGTTCGTGATGTGGTTCGCCCGCTCCGGGGCGTAGGCGTTGGCGTCCGTTTTCTGGTCGTCCCTCTCGACGGACCCGCCCAGGGTGAGCCAGCGATGGAACACCAGGCGGGTGTCGTTGCCGACGATGCGGTTGACTTGCTTAAAATCCGGCGGTGCGGACCCCGATGGAAGGGTCTGATAGGTTTGATCCGTCCCGTAGAAAGCGGTCTGGACGCTGGACGTTTCGCCCAGAGGAAGGAAAACGGTGCCGTGGCTTCGAACGGCCCGTTGTTCCACCCGGGCGTTCTTATCCAGCGCGGTCCGCTCTTTTTCACCGTTCCATTCCCCCACCGGCAGAAGCGTTCCGCGGGGGTTGCCGACTTCGCCGTCCACAACGCCCACGTCCGCCGACACCCGGGCGCCGTTCCCGAACGAGAAACCGGCGCGGCCGGTGGCGTAGAGGTTGTCGGTGTCCTGGTTATCCTGGAACCCGTCCGACAGGGTCCGCCCGCCCGTCACATAAAAATCCGTGGCGCCCACGCGAGCGCCGAATTCGCCTTCATAGAGTTGGCTCATGAAAGAACCCACCTGCATTCGGAACCGGGTCTCTGGACGGTCGGACACCGGACGTTTCGAAATCAGGTGCACCACGCCGCCGATGGCGTTGGCCCCGTAGAGCGCCGAGGCGCCGCCGCGAACCACCTCCACCCGTTCGATCCCGGCCAGCGGAAGCTGGGAAAAATCGAAGAACTGGTTGGACACGCCCAGAAGAGGCATGTCGTCCAGGAGGACCTGCTGTTGGGCCGAGGACGGCGAACCCCGGAGCCGGACCGTGGAGAAGGTGCCCAGGGTCCCGGACCGTTGAACCAGCACCGACGGAACCGCGTCCAAGGCCGCGTCCACCGCGGCCGCCCCCTGAAGTTCCATGTCCCGGGCCGTGAGGCTGGAGACGTTGGTGGGGAGCCGTTTGCGGGGTTCGGCCTTTCGGGTGAGACTGAGAAAGACGTCCGCCCCCGCGTCCCCGGTTTCATCGACCACGGGGACGGTCGCCGCCACCGTGGAAATCTCGACGTCCGAAGCGGATTTGGCAACATCCGCCGGAGGCGCGGCCCGGAGGCCTCCGGCCAAGAGGCCGGCGAGAAGGAAACTGAATCGGTTTTTATTTCTCATTGGGAATTCCTTTCTTTCGTAGGATGACAAAATTGAACCGCGCCCGGTTGTCCGGGAGCGGGGGCGTGGATCACGGCCCCCAGTCCGTAGACGGACCGGAGCGTGTTCGGCGTGATGACCTGGGCGGCGGGGCCCTGGGCGAAGGTCCGGCCGTCTTTTAAGAGGAGCACCGTGGGGCACCAGGCCATGGCCAAACTCACGTCGTGCAAAATGGCGATCACGGCCAGGCCCCGTTCCCGGCGGAGACGGTCCACCACCGCCACCAAATCCGCCTGGTGGCCGGGGTCCAGGTGCGCCGTGGGCTCGTCCAACAAAAGCACGGCGGGTTCCTGGGCCAGGGCCCGGGCCAAGAGAACCCGGCGGCGTTCGCCCCCGGAAAGACGGCTCACGGGACGATGGCGGAGCGGCAGGAGGTCCGTTTCCGCCAAGGCGCGTTCCACCTGGCGGCGGTCCTCGTGCCCCAACCTCCCCCAGGCGCCGGTGCGGCAAAAGCGCCCGAGCCGGACCATTTCCTCAACGGTCAAAACAAAAAGCGAGTCCAGTTCCTGGGGCACCCAGGCCGCGCGCCGCGCCACGTCCATTTGGTCCAGGTCCGCCAACGGCGAGCCCCCCACAACAATTCGCCCTTCCCGCGGAACCAGGGCTTTGATCAAGAGTCGAAGCAGGGTGGATTTCCCCGCTCCGTTCGGGCCCAAGACGCCCAAAAGCTCCCCTTCCTTCAATTCAAAACTCACGTCCTCCAAAACGAACGGACGGTCCCCGTTGGATTTGGGATAGGCGAACCCTACTCGATCCACAGAAACAATCGTCATAGGAGAAAATTCCGATTCATAAAAGACACCCCTCCCTCACCCTCCCCTTGGCAAGGGGAGGGAACACAGCACCCGAATCGAAACATGGGCCGGTCAGGTTGAAGGGTCTTGTTCCCCCTCCTTCGCAAGGAGGGCCCGGTGCGGAGCACCGGGCACCTGGGGCGGCATGGCCGCTGATCCGGGGCCAGGGGGAGGTCTGAGGGCTTAGAACTCATCCCAATTTCCTCCGTTCGCGGCGGAGCAGGAGGAGGAAAAACGGCGCACCCACGAGCGCGGTTACGACCCCGACGGGGATCTCCTGGGGCGCCAACACCGAGCGGCCCACCGCGTCCGCCCCGATGACCAAGACCGCGCCCAGGAACGCCGACGTGGGGAGAGCGGAACGGTTGTCGAACCCGACCAAGAGCCGCGCCGCGTGGGGGATCACCAATCCGACGAAGGGGATGACCCCGTTTAGGGTGACGGCCAAACCCGTGGCCCCGGCGCAAAGGAGAACCGCCGCCCAGCGAAATTTCCCCGTGGAGAGGCCCAGGGCCCGGGCCGTTTCTTCCCCCAGAGAAAGCAGGTTTAACGCCGGGGCGAGGGCGAAAAGCCCCCCCACCGCCAGGGCCGCCAGCGACAAGAGGGGAAGGAGCCGCCCATAGGAGGGAGACTCGAGGCTACCCAAGAGCCAAAAGAGGATCCCCGCGCTTTCTTCCCGACGGGCTTGGGACAAAATGAAGGTCAGGATCGACGAGGTAAACGCATGAAGCGCCGCCCCCGCCAGCACCATGAGCGTGGCGCTCGGCGCCCCGCCTCCACGGGAGAGAACCAGCACCGCCGCGAGCGCCACGAAGGCCCCCACCATGGCCGCGAGAGGCTGGGTCACGCCGAGCAAGAGCCCTATAGCCGACCCCAGGGCCGCCCCGCCGGAAACCCCAAGCAGGTACGGATCCGCCAGCGGGTTGCGAAGAAGTCCCTGAAGCGCGCATCCCGCCGACGCTAAAAGCGCGCCCACCGCCCCCCCGAGAAGGACCCGAGGCAGACGGATGTCCAGCAAAATATCCCGCCCAACCCCCGGGTTCCGAAGAGCGTTCCAAAACCCTCCCGGCAGAGGCACGGCCCCCACCAGCAAAGCCCCCAAAACCACGCCCACCCCTCCCAAAAAAGCCAGCCCAAGGATCCTGTGTTTATTGAGAAATTTAAAAGGCTTTCGCTCTCCCATTGGAGGAAGCGGGGACGGGCTATGGGATTTCATGGTTTCACCTCACCCCGAATCCGGCGAAGTTCCGCCAAGGCATCCACCACGCGGGGACCCGCCCGGGAAAAAAGGTCCGCGTCCAGTTCGACAACACGGCTGTTGGCGACGGCGGGAATGTTTTTCCAGCCGGGTCGCGAGACGATCTTCTTGGCCGAGGATACCCCCGTGTGGAAGAGCACGTCGGGCCGGGCCGAAGCCACCCACTCTGATGAGAGGAGCGGCATTTCATTCCGCGTGTCCGGCACGATGTTCTCAAAACCCGCCCGTTGGAGGAGATGCCCCTGGAGGCTCACAGGGCCCACCGCTTGAAGCGGCTGGGGCCAGATTTCAAAGAGAACTTTGGGGAGCGGCGGTGGCGGAACGGAGGCGTCCAGCGCCGCTAATTGGGTTTTGAGCCGGGCGAGCAGAATCTCGGCCTCCGGTTCGCGACCGACGGCCCGGCCCACCTTGGAAATCAAACCGAACACGTCTTCGATGGACTTGGCGTGGGTCGCGGGGAGGAACTGGACGGGAAGTTTAAAACGCGCGAAATCCGATTGAAACCGAGCGTGGGCGCTATCCGCCAAAATGAGGTCCGGCGCCAGCGACACCAAAACCTCCCAGCGGGGAACGAGGCCACCCACGCGGGGAACTCCTGGAAAGTCCCCCTTTCGTTCCGCGTCGGAGACCCCCACCAACGTCCCGTCCGCCCCGAGCGCCGCCATGATTTCGGAGTGGGAGGGAAGCAAACTCACCACCCGCCGCGGGGCGGCGAAAAGAGGGGAAGACAACAGGTTCAGAACGGCCAACAAACACCACCCCTCCCTCACCCTCCCCTTGCCAAGGGGAGGGAACATGGAAAATATCCAAAAGACGAGGGAGGTCCATGATGGACGGAACAGAGCCGCTGAGGCGGGGCTCATATGCCAACGATTTCTGACGGAAACGATATTCAAAAAGAAAACCCCCTTTCGCCAAAAGCGGAGGGGGTCCGGACAAAAAAATACCCAACCGGGCGGGACCCGTGTTGGGGGTTTTGTCGTGACCTTCCCGCGAAGGCGCTTTTCAGCGGTATTGTCCCTCGCGCCGTAGACCGGACTTATCCTCGGAAAAACACCGAGGCTTCACCGTTGCGGGGCAGTGCCTGACTTTCACAGGCTTCCCCGGCGCGAAAGTATGAATGGCATTCTAAGCCAAGGGGATGGTCCCTGTCAAGACAAAAGAACCGAAACCCAACCGCGGACGGAATTGATTAAAAAGACTTTTTCCGCCCGAAGAAGGTCTACCCGGCGGAGAAACCGCTCGGAGACCTGTCCGCGGCGGAGAAGGTTTTCTCGGAAGACACCGCCCAGGAGACCGCAGGGAACGGGCGGGGTGTACCGCTTTCCGCCGATTTGAAGGACGAGATTGGCCCAGGTGGATTCCGTCAACTCCCCGCGACGGTTCCAAAGAATCACGTCGTCCGCCCCGGGATGGGCCCGTCGCTGGCGGTCATAAACGTCCCGCCGGGTGGTCTTGTGATACAGGAACAGGTCCCCCTCGTCCACGGGTGTCCGGGCCAGGGCCACGCGCCAGGGAGCGTCGGTTGGATCCAGTTTTTCCGCCTGGACGTTGACGGACCCGTCCCGGGACAGAAGCAAACGAACTTTCCAACGACCTTTTGGATGATGTCCAGCCTCTTTGTGCAAACGGGCGCGAACGCGCCCTTCGTCCCAGGGGAAACCCATGCGCTCGGCCGATCGGCGGAGACGCCGCAGGTGTCCGGGGAGAAGGAACCATCGTCCGTCCTCCAACCGGAGAGTTTCCAGCAGGTCGAAGGCGGGGGCGTTCAAGAAATCCCGCTTCAAAAGACACTCGCGGTATTCGGCGCCGGGGCGACTGGCCGCCGTGATGCCGCTTCCCACGGGACAGGACGCGCGGCCGGTGCGCGTGTCCAGGGTCAAGGTCCGGATCGGGACGTTGAAGGTCCAATGGCCGTCGGGCCTGAGGAGCCCCAGCGTCCCGGTGTAGAGACCCCGAGGAACGGTTTCCAACTCTTTAATAATTTCCATGGTTTTCCGCTTCGGAGCGCCGGTGACGGAACCGCTGGGGAAGAGGGCTTCCAACATGCCGGTCAATCCAACGCCTGGTCGGAGACGGGCCTTGATTTCCGAGGTCATCTGCCACAGGGTCGGGTAGGGTTCCATTTTAAAAAGGCCCGTGGTGCGAACGCTCCCGGGCCGAGCGATTTTTCCCAAATCGTTTCGAAGGAGGTCCACGATCATGACGTTCTCGGCCCGTTCTTTGGGACTGGAGCCAAGCCCCCGGGCGAAGGCCCGGTCTTCTTCCTCCCATCGGCCCCGGGGGGCGGAGCCTTTCATGGGGCGAACGGTCAAGAGATCGCCGCGCCGGTCAAAGAATAGTTCGGGCGAAAGGCTCAACACCTTCCATCGTCCGAGATCGACGAACGCGGAGTAGGGAGCCCCCTGGGCCAGGGCCAGCCGGCGGTACCACGCCCAGGGATCGCCCCTCCAGCGGGCGTGGCATGGAAAGGTGAAGTTCACTTGATAGCTGTCGCCCCGGGCGATACGGGATTGAATTTTCCGAACGGCGCGGGAGTGCGATTCCTTGGAAAGTTTCGGGCGCCAGGACGACGCGTGGATTTCGGAGCCAGGGATCGGAGCCCTTCGGGCCCGGCGGTCGAACACGGCGGCCCAGGCCAAGGGGAAATCCCCCACCGGGTGGGAAACGAGGGAAGGATTTAAAACCGGGCCGGCTTCGTAGGACAGAAGCAGAACGCCCCAGCGGCCCTGGCGGACATGGTCTTCCAGGAAATCGAGCAAAGGACGGACCTGCGACGGACGGTCCGCCTGTCGCACGGCGCGGGGACGGCCGAAGACCGCCGTCCAGGACGGGGAGGCGGGATCGTGGGATTCGAAAACGGCGGTGGGGGAAAAACCGGAGGGCACGGGGGGGTCTGAAATAAAGCCGGTCAGTCTCCGAAAGGGCTTTGGCCGGGGCCGCTGTAATAGGGGCGGTCGCCGGCGGCGTGGTTGGTGACGTCCGTGACTCCCTGGAGTTCGGGGATCTTGGCGCGGAGGGTTTGCTCGATTCCCAGCGATAGCGTCTGTTGGGCGGCGCCGCACCCCTGACATCCGCCGGAAAGACGGACTTCGGCCACGCCGGCCCGAACCCCCACCAGTTCGGCGCTTCCCCCATGCTGGGCCAGGCCGGGGTTGATGTCGGCGATCAACACCTGGCGCACGCGGTCGGTTAAATCTTCCGGAAGGGGCGTCTTTTTGGCCACCGCGGGGCGACCATCGACCAAAGCCGCGCGGATCGCCAGGGCCACGGATTTCCCCGCCAGTTCCCAGGGTTGGGGATCGGCGCAGGCCACCGTCACGCGGTTCCCGGCGACCCAGACCTGCACCACGCCGGGGAGAGCAAACAATCGCTCAAAGAGCGGGGACCCAAGGGCCTCTTCGGAACTCCGGCAAAGGGCGGAGCCGTCGAGAAGGACCCGATCCAAGGTGAACGAACAGAGGCGGGGGTCGGAAGGGGACGCGGCGGCGGTGATCCGCGGGGAACTCACACCGAAAAAGGCTGGGCGGTTCCGCCGCGCCGGGCCAGGCACTCGGCGCACTCGCAAGCCGCGCGGAGCGACTCGAAGGTGTAGATGCCGGTGTTGTGCGCGTCCGAGAACGCGAGCCCCACGCCGTAGCGGCCCACGGGATTTACCCCGGCGACCCGGACGTCGAGAGGGATCTTCTTGGGGTCCAAGACCCGGCGGCCGGTGTCTTCATCGACGCAGGCGGCGCAGGGACAGTTCACCCGGAGGGTCCAGGCGGCGATGCGTCCCTCGTGGCCGTCGGTCCAGGCGATGCGGAGTTCTCCGGCCGGACCGAGGTCCATCCGCTTCGGCTCTCCCCCGGGAACCACCGCGTTGGAGCGGGCGGCCTCCCGCTCCAGGGACTTCGCCAAATCCAAGAAGGCCCGCGCGGCCGGAGAACCGGGGTTCCGGACCAAAACCGGTTCACCGGTTTCTCCCCCTTCCATGATGTCCGCTTCGAGAGGAATGCGACCCAGGAACGGGGCGCCGCATTCCCGGGCTAAAACCTGTCCTCCCTCTTTTTTAAAGAGGGCGTGTTCCGTCCCGCACTTGGTGCAGACGAACCCGCTCATGTTTTCCACGACGCCCAAGATCGGGACTTTCACTTGCTCAAACATCTTAAGCCCCTTCCGGGCGACGCCCAAGGCCACCTGCTGGGGGGTTGTGACCACGATGGATCCCGTGAGGGGCGCCTGTTGCGCCAGCGTCAGCTGAACGTCCCCGGTGCCCGGCGGCATGTCGATCAATAAATAGTCCAGATCCCCCCAGGCCACGCCGCCCAAAAGCTGGAACAGGGCTTTCATGGCGATGGGCGCACGCCAGATCACGGGGTTGTCCTGGGGCATCAGAAGCCCGATGGACATGAACCCCACCCCGTGGCGGACCATGGGAGCCAACTGCTCTACGTCGGTTGCCGGGCGTTCGTTGCCGGCCCCCATCAAGCCCGGTTGGCTGGGACCGTAGATGTCGGCGTCCAGGACGGCGACCTTGGCCCCCAACTGGTGAAGAGCCACGGCCAGGTTCGTGGTGACGGTGGATTTCCCCACCCCGCCTTTGCCGCTCCCGATGGCGATGACGTTCCGAACCCCGCTCAGGGCCTCGGGCCCCGGCCGACGAACGGCGGGACCTTTCCGAGCCTGAAGAGCGTCGGCGCTGGGATGAAGAGAAATGTCAGTGGGAGAGGGCATGTGGGGCTCCAATTGAACGGCGGGAAACGCCTTTTTCCGTCGGAAATGACCGGAGAAAGATTATACCACTTTTCCCCTCAATCTTCGAATTCAGCGACGAGGAAGGTGTGGTCGGAAGGTTTTTCCCAGCCCCGGGGATCTTTGTCGATCCAGATCTTCTTCAGACGGCGGACCGCCGGGGGCGTGCCCAACATCAGGTCGATCCGCCAGCCCCGGTTGCGGGGAAAATTAGTGGGGATCATATAGTCCCAATAGGTGTAATGGCCCGGCCCCTTTTCTTTTTCCCGGAAAAGGTCGGTCCAGCGCTCTCCTCGGGCGGCCTCGTAGGCCGCCCGGGCTTTGGGGTGAAAGCAGACGTGCTCGGCGTTTCGTTCGGGGGCGTGCAGATCGATTTCCGTGGGCGCCACGTTCAGGTCCCCCATCCACAGGGCCGGGGTCTCCACCGAGACGTGTTGGGCGAACAGTTTTTTGAGCCCCGCATAAAATTTGAGTTTGTTCTCGAATTTGGGGGAATCCGGCTCAAACCCCTGGGGGACGTAGGTGTTGATCAAGAGCCAATCCCCCCAGCGGGCCGTGATCGTTCGGGCCTCGCCCGAGCCCGAGGGATCCCAGGTCCGGTCCACGTCCGCGAGCGGCTTCCGGGAGACGAAGGCCACCCCGTTGTAGGATTTCTGCCCTCGAAAAACCACGTGCCACCCCGCCTGTTCGAAATCCGCCTGGGGGAATTGGTCGTCCATCACCTTGGTTTCCTGAAGGGCCAGCACATCCGGCTTCTCCGCTTTCAACCATTTCAAAACAATGGGCAACCGGGACCGAATGGAATTGGCGTTAAAGGTGGCGATTTTCATGACGGGCCTTCTTCGGTCGGGGGTTCGGCGTCCATTCCTTCCTGCATGTAGTCCACGACGATCGTAATAATCTTTCTCACCGTCTCGTTGCAGGACTTGAACTCGAGCCGATCGAGAACATCGTTCCCGAACTTCCTCAACACATCGCTGATCAGCGCGTGGATAAAGGATTGCGTCGCCGCTTCCACACGCTCGAAATTGAGAAGGACTTCTTCCTTCGCCTCCAAGGCAGGAATGATCTCCGTGGTTCGAAGGGAGCGCGCGATGTCCTTATTTTCGGCGAAGGCGCCGACGCGGGGATAAAGATCGATCTGTTTCAAGAGAATCGAGGCCTCTTGTGCCGTTCCTTGCGCCGTTCTCTCACAGCGGAGCTGTAGGTGGTTCGGATGGAATCCAATAGGCGCGAAAAAGCCTCGGTTTGGTCGAGAGTGATGTCCACGCCGACCACCGTTCCGCGCCAGAACGGCATATTCCCACTGGCGGAATGTCGGTCTTCAAAGGGATCGGCGTGTAGATTCAAGGTGCGAATCGTTTTCTTCTTGAGCAATTTATAGAAGCCGGTCCCGCTGTAAAGAACGAAGAAATCGCGATTTACGCTGGCAATGGATTTAATGAAAAACAGCCCCGCACCGGCGTTTTGGTCGGTCCCCCCTTCCCGGCGGGTGGTGCCCGTGATCCCCGGCATTAGGGCGAGCCGAATCGCGTCCAAATCCGTGGGTGCCGAATGGGAACGGGTGATCGTGGTCTTGATTCCCATACCCGTATCCGCGATCCCAATTCGAATGGAATTGCTTTTCTTGTAATATTGGGCGCACAACAAAGCCCCGTTCTCCGACTCCGCGTGCTCGATCACATTCCGGGCCAATTCGCTTACGATGTATCCGAGCGTTTTCGCCGGTTCAGCCTCCAAATGGAGCAGGGGGATCATTTCCGTGATGAAACTCGTCAATTCGCCCGACGTTCGGATTTGGGTGAGAGGAATGAATCGACCGGCTGGTTCATGCTCCTCAATCGATATTGTGGAGGGGATTCCCAAGAGGCGAAAGAGTCCCATGCGAACAAAATAATGGCGGGAAGTCGCTTCAAACTTCTCCCAACGGATTTTTTCGGGTTTCACCGTTAACCCCAAAGCGGCGATCATCGAGAGCACTGCGGGATGGACGGAGATCCATTTGTCGTTCGCCGTGATCTCAAGAGAATCCGGAAAAGATGGGTCAAACCCACGCAAAAATGGGTCTATGTTCCCAAGAAATGCACTGTTTGGAATGAATATTTTCATGCCTGACCATATTCTACCGGGAATCCAGGGTGAAAGTCAATACGCCGGGATTCCCGGTAAAAAAATGAATTAATGAGAGAAGAAGAAGTTAATTGGAAAATTCGATGTTGTCGAAATACACGACGCCGGTCGGGGTATTCACCTTGGCGCGTTCAAAGAGGAGTTCAAAGGACTTGATCGAGGCTTTGTCCAGCTGGGCCGGCAGGAAACCGTTCAGGTTAATTTCGAAATCTTGCCATGTGTCGGTGAGACCCAAAATCGTGTCGCCGATGGACCCGGCGGGCGCGTTGGACGTCAAGATGAAACTAAATTTTCCGGGATTCGTGCCGCCTTCGGCCCGGGCCCGAAACTTGATTTTTCTGTATGACGAAGCATTCACCGGCACCGCGAGATATCCGTCCGCGCCGCCCCCGAAATGAAAGAGATATCCGGCGTCGTTTGTTCTTCCGACAGCGGTGCTCACGTCATAGGCGACCCGAAACATGCGGCCGACGCCGACATCCTGCGCCGGAAAGCTGAGCCCGGCGCTGATCGGCGCGCCAACGATTCCGATCTTCCCGCCCAGAGCGTCGCGTTCGTCCATGTCCCCGAAATGGTCGATCCGCAGACGGGGCGCCGTCGGGTCCGCGGAGAGGTCCTTGAAAGCGATGTCGTCGATGTAAACGGTGCTGTCTTGGGCGAAGGCTGATCCTATCGCGTAGGTCTTGTCGAACAGGAATTCCAGCTGGGTGACATTGGCGAAAGAGTCGAGGTTGGCGAAGGCCCGGACAGGAATCCGCACCTCCGACCACCCCGATGTAATTCCACCGTCCAGATAGTCGTTGACGAACAGAATGGCGGTTTTCCGCGCCGCAGTGCCGCTCGCGTTGGTCAATTGAATTTTAAGGTGTTCGACCCCGCCAAGGGCTCCGCGGACAAAAAACACCACATGGGTGAAATCGGAGAGGTCCACCGGCTTGTCGGCGCCCAAGACCTGCGGTGCCAATTTAATCCAGTAACCGTTCCAGCCACCCGAGGTGGAAAGTGTGGAGGCCAACTTCAAGGACGCGCCGGAAGGGCCGTTGAAAATTCCGGTATCGTAGGTCGCCACAATACTGGCGTCGGGCATGGGCCCCGAGATGGCCCCGTTCAAAGTATTGCTGTCGGCGTCGTTGTAATTGTCGACGTCCCAATTCATCCCCAGCACTTTGGCCTGGGCGGACACATCGTTGACCACCGCCACTCCGGCGCGAGCCGAGGGCGTAACCCAGGCGGCGAGGAAGGACAGCGCGACCATCCCGGCGCGGCGCATCATCAGAATTCCAACCCGATCGTGGCCCGATGGGACCCGGACGTCGACTCCACTTCCAGCGGCCACATGAAGGTGTAATCCACGGAGAGATGCGTTGTTTTCCCCATGGCGTGGCGGTAGCCCAGACCGGCGCCCACCTGGTGGGTGTCGGTGCCGAGCCGGGCCGCCAGACGATTTTCGACGAACCGCCCCTCCACTCCCAGCTGGGGGGTCAGGGTTCCTTCTCGGAAAACGAAATCCAAGGGCGTGGACCAATTTTTCCAATCGTACCGGGCGCCCAGGGCGGCCTCAAAAGGCAGGCGTTGGGTTTCCCCCAGACCCACGTTGGGCTGGTTCAGGGACCGGAGCGAAAGTCCGGCCGACAAACCCGGAAGAAGGAAATCCATGTTGGGGAGATGGGCGTGGAGGTCAATGGCCACCGCGTCCTGGCCGGCACCGTCTTTAAACACCGGATCGGACGCGCTCCGCGAGTCCAAGGTATATTTTTGCGAGAGATACCGGAGGGACAACCCCGCCGAAAAGGACCCAACCCCCGGAACGTCGTCGTAACGTTGGGCGGCGCTCAGGACCACGGTGTCCTCCCGGCGCAGGCTTCCGGCCACCACGCTCCCCCATCCGAGGGCCATGATCGTCTTGGCGGGCAGGGGGTGTACATAGGCCAACTGGTTCATGGACAAATCGACCTCGTCGACCCCAGTAAAAAGTTGTGCGTAACCGAAATTCGCGCCCCGCGGTCGGACAGAAGCGGCCGCGGCGGGATTGTAAAACGCGGCCGTTGGATCGTCGCCCACGGTAGTGAACGCGCCGCCCAAAGCCGCCGAGCGGGCGGACCAAAGCGGATCTTCAAACGCCGCCCGAACGGAAAGGGTCCCCAGGGTCAACCCGACCGCGCTAAGCAAAGCTCGAATTCGGATGAATGTCATAGGTTCCTCACCGCGCCACAGCGATCATGCCGGTCACGGTCAACCCCTGGCCGGTCAGGCGATATACGTAGGTACCGTTTTCGACCACTTTCCCGTCGTCGTCCCGGCCGTCCCATTCCGGAACGTTCGTGATCAGCCGGACCCGTTCACCCCGGACATTAAATATTTGGATTTCAATGGGACCATCCCCGACATTGATGTTGAAGACGGCCGCGTCCCACACGCCATCCCCGTTCGGGGTGAAGATCTTTTCCTTTGGCCGGACGGATTCGGCCGTCACCGGCCCGCCCGCGGGGAACAACCCAAACACACTGAAATGGCTGATGGAGGCGCTCACCAGGTTGTTCACGACATCCACGCTTCCCCCCACAACTCGCCACTCGATTCCGTCAAACCAATAGATCCGAAGAAGTTTTTCGTCCGCCCCCGTCCCGTCCACCAAGCCGTCGTCGTCCTCGTCCAAATAGGGAATCGTCAACGTCGCCACGCGACTGAACCGGGTTCCGCTGGGCCCCACCTCAAAAGCACTGACCGGGTCCAAGGATTTGAACGTCGGGATCAGAGATGGATCTTTCTGGGACACCGAGATGCTTTGGAGGGTTGTCCCCGCGGGAACCGAGAGAGAGAAACCGGGCCGCCGAGGATCGCCCACGGCGACATCCACCCGGCCGCCGGCGCTGGTCATGGACCGCGTCACGGTTCCGAACTCGGGAACGAGGTTGGCCCGATAATAATCGCCTTCCACCGGCGGCAGGCGGGACTCATTTTGATATTCATCGAGGGCGGTGAAATAGTATTCCAAAACGCCGGGGGCGACGATCCCCGCCGGCAAGGCGGCGTCAAAAATGTACCGCATGGGATTCTTCGGATCCAACGTTAACCCCGCCGACGCGGTTTGAAAAACCGGGTCTCCGGCGAGGCGGAAATGCAACGTTCCCACGGGAACGGTGGGTGGTTCCTCATAAAGAACAGCGCCGACCCCGATGGGGATGTCGATCAACACCACGTCGTTAAACGGCGTATGTTCGATGCCGGGCCCCACGATGTCGGGCACCGTGCTCGACTCTTCCAACACCATTTTCCCTTGGTAATCCCCACGGAGGGTACTGGGCGCAACGGTGACGCCCAGATACACAAGGGATTTCCCGCCGGTGGGCGTCAAGAGGGCGTTCAGCGGCTTATCGGAGTCGAAGCCCGGGTCGCCTTGTTCAATCATTTCCGTCCAAGTGGATTCGCTAGCGGGACTGAATGTGCCGTCGACAACATTGGGTTTTGAAGGAAAATTCTTGAAAAACAGTGGCAAGGGCGGTCGGGCCTTGTCGCTCACAAGTCCGGCCTCGGTTTTATTGTAGGCCTTGGTGTTGTTCGTGTATAAATAGACCCGCCGATAGGGAGAGTCCGGGTGTCCGATATCGAGATACTGGCGGGCCGTGTGGTGCGTTTTTGCGCTGGGAAGACCCCCGAAAGTCAAACCCGTGTTGGTCTGGACCTCGTCCGTGACGACGTCGCGAATCTGCAGAGTCACGGAATGGGCGGGGAGAGTCAAAAGCCCCACCGCCACGACGGCGGAAGCCGCGGCCCTCCGTGGTTGATCCCATTTCCCGAACCCCAAACCCCTGTTCATTGAACGCTCCGCTCCATTGGACCAAATGTCTTGATCACCTGCAACGTCCCCCCCGGTCCTTCACGAAAAAAAATCCGCACGGTTCCATGCCCCGTCCACGCCCTTCCCCTCAAAGGAACCGTCACATGCGCTTGCCCTGTTTCGCCCGGATCCAAAGGCCCCGTGACGCCTTCTTGAAAAACGGTCGCTGGTTCTCCCTCCGCCATCGTCAAGTCGACCCCCGCCATCCACCGAACACGCATGTTGCCGGTGTTCCGACAATCCGCAGTCACCTCGGCGCCGTCGTTCTGGACCCGAACCGCGACCGAACCCACCTCGACCGCGTAACGCTCGGTGCCGGTCATGATCAACGTCGCACGGCGCACGATTCGAACCTCGCTGTCCATCGGTCCCGGCATCGAGACCACCACCTCCACGGTCCGTTCTCCCTCCCCGCGGGGAGCCCGGGCTCGGAGCGTGACCCGCCGTCGTTCCCCTGGCGAAAGGGAAATGGCCTGCGCCGGGACCCTCAACCAGGGGGTCTTCCCTTCGTCCCCACGCAGGCTAATATGGGCCTGAACGGGCACCCGGTCGTCGTTATATAAAGTCAGGTCCACCTTCGCTTTTTTCCCCGGCGGTGCGCGAAAGAACAACATCTCGGGCGTCACATCCAAGGCGCCTCCCCTTGCGGGCAGGCACAGTAAAAAGAGCCGAATCCAAAAACATCTAAAGACCGGGAACCGCACCCTGCGGAACCACCCGGATCCCCGCTGACGTGATCCCCACTTCGAAATCCCCCGAAAGGGTTTTCAGCTCGGCGCCGATGATCCGATAACTCAAATCAAGATGGGCCTGGTAATTTCCCGGAACCCATCGATTCAACCGGCTACGGGCAAAAAATTGCTTTGTGGTGTTGGGCAATATCGGCGGACCGTTCTCGATCGCAATCCGCTCCAGTTCCAATCCGTCGGCATTGGAAAGAAGGATATCGCCGCGGGGGCGCACATGAACATTCCCGGTCGAAATGAGCGTGACGATGAATTCCAGTCCATGGTTTTCTAAAGAAGAAGCCGATATCTTGCTAAAAGACAGATCCACCTTTTCGTGCCCCCGGGCGATTAAATAAAGAGGGATCGCATGGCCCATTTGAATGCTCATTCCTGCCTGGTTTTGTTTCTGGGGTGGCATTCGGAACATGAGATGCGCCATGGTCTCCCCCGTGAAATCCTTGGGGACGTGAACTCTATAAAAGAGGGTTGTTTTTCCAAGGGGGGGTAAAATTAAATTCTTTGGGATTTTGAACTTGAGCCATTTTTCAGGAGGAAGGGTGGAACTCCCGGTTTCTTGCCGCCAGCCGTCACTCACGGACACCGTGATCACGGCGGGCTCGGACAAAGGGTTTTGAATTTGGATCCGCCCCTTCGCCTTTTTCCCGGGAGCGAGGGAGAACTCGATCACGCTGGGGGAGACGGCGACAAAGGAAGACGCCCGGCCCAGGGGCGCCAGCAGGAGAAATGAACCGATGATCCACAACAAGCGCATGGATAATCCCCCCCCTCCCCGCCGGGAGGATCGACCTCCCGGCGGGGACGTTCGGGATATTATTGCTCGATCAGATCAAACATGATCTTGGTATCGTAGGTGGCTTTCGCGGCGCCATTGAAGTTCGCCCCGACATAGTAGTAGAAGGGCGTCGTGGGCGTGAGCGTGGGCAGGTTGCCGTCGGCCGTGGCCGGTTTGACGACGCGGGTGAAGGAAGGCGAACCGAAGGCGACGTTGCAATATCCTGCCGCGTCGGAAGCCGTGAAGCTCTCGTCTTTTTTGTTTACCCCACCGACGATTTCAACCGTTGAGGGATCGTCAAAATCCTTACCGTCCTTCAGGAAGGTGAATCCGTTGGTTAGTCCCTGTTCGGGGTTTCCAATGACGGGACCGCCGACGACAGTGGAGGTGCTCGCCCACCAGCCCATGGCGGCTTTCGCTGAGTTGACATCGCCTTTCAAACCGCCGAAGTTGTAGCCCCAAGTCGTCGTCGTTTGCTTGACTTGGTCAGCGTCCCCTAGGTTCAGGGCTGGGAAATTGTTGGTGTAGGTTCTCAGACGCCAGCCTTTCCCATCCGCGCTGACATGGTTGTCATCGACGGTGATCTGCACGTATTCGAGGGGTTTATTGCTCCAGGCCGACGCGCCCGCGGCGATGTCGCCGAACCGAAGCACCCGCGATCCCGGATCCGTGTTATCGGCAATGAGCTTTACATCGGTGTACAACGCGCTGGCGCCAAGCACTTTAGCTCCGACGGTGACATCATTTGTGCCAACCGTGGTTTCGGCGGCGCGGGCAATGCTGACGGAAAAGGCGACGGCGAGGACCGCGGCGCCCAGGGTTACGATTCGCTTCATTGGACTTCCTCCTGAAGGATCAAGTGTGTGCCCGGAAGCCGCGAAGGTGGGCCCGCGACATTGGGGGCGAACTGATGGGTATATTGTAGAACGGAAGAGCGAAGAAAGGGAGAAGAAAATGTAACATTATTGTAACATTTAAGTGCCCGCGCGGGCACTTTAAGGAAAGCGCCGCAAGGGTATTGTGTGTCTCCCAATACATGGAGTGTCTCGTGTCTCTTTAGCCCTCTGAAGCGATTTTCCCTCTTGGGAGGCCGGTCGTTGCGCCCAAGCGGGAATCCGGGTGAAGAGACGCCGGGGAAGAGAGCGGTGTCAGGCGGGGCGAAGGGGGTTTTGGGCGAAGTAGGCCGCGAGAGCTTCCCGCCAAGGGCGAAGCGGGCGGATCCCCAGGGCAAGCAATCGTTCAGAGACCAAACGCGTATCGGGAGACCGCCGCATGGAGCCGCTCCATTGGGCGGAGGAGATTGGAGCGAGGGGGGCGGAGAGTCCCGCGGTTTCCAGAACGGCTTGGGCGAATTGGAACCAGGTGCACCCGCCTCCGTTGGTCAGATGATAGGTCCCGCCGGGGACTTTCCTGTCCAACAGTTCCCAGACTTTCTCAGCCAAGTCCCGGGCGTAGGTGGGAGACATCACGATGTCGTCGACCACGCGGAGCGTCTCTCCGTTCCGGGCCCGGGAGAGCACGGTCTGAACAAAATTCCCTCCTTTAGAGCGGGATCCCGTCACCCCGTACAACCCCGCCGTGCGACACACCATATTAGTCTCTGACGCCGCCAGGACAAACCGTTCCCCCCCGTATTTAGACAGGGCGTAGACGGTCATCGGGTTGGGCGGGTCCGTCTCCACGTAGGGGGCGCCCTTTTTCCCGTCAAAAACAAAGTCGGTGGAGAAATGAACCAGCCGGGCGCCCAGGCCGGCGCACAGGGAGGCCAGGGCCCGGGGGGCGAGCGTGTTGACGGCGAAAGCGGGAACCGGATCTTTCTCGCAAAGTTCGGTCCGGTTAAAAGCGGCGGTGTTCAAAACGATCTCGGGCGCGGCCCCGCGGACGAACCGCTCTAAAGCGGCGGCGTCGGTCAGGTCGGCGTCGAGACGGGTGTGAAGGAGGAGGGTGTGGCCGGGGTTCGTATGAACAAGCTCGGCGCCCAACTGCCCCTGGGCGCCGAGCAGGAGAACTCGCATCTATTGATGCCTGTGTAAATAACGCCCTATTTGGCCGGGGCGATTTTGGGGCGCCGGCAAGGAGCGAGAAGGGAGCATACCGGGAGTATGTGACCGCCGAGCGACGCGGTCGCCGCTCCGAAAGCGCCCCGGCCCTTCGGGGAGGCCCCCCTTCGGGCGATTTCTTCGTTGTTCGTCGGTTACGATGGCCCGCATCGCGCCCTCCTCACGCCTCGAACTCGCCGCGAATCCGGGCCTCCCAAATAGGGTGTTATTTTCACAGGCATCAATAACGCGCCGAGGAAGGTTTAAGCCATCCCTTGGCGATGAGCGTTTCCGCGATCTGGACCGCGTTCAACGCGGCGCCTTTCCAAAGATTGTCCCCAACGATCCAAAAACACAGCGCGTGGCCGTTGAAAAGATCCGACCGAATCCGGCCCACGAGAGTTTCCTCCCGGCCCGCGGCCGCGATGGGCATGGGACAGGTCACGCCGTCCAGGGGTGAAACCTCATCCACCACTCGAAGGCCCGGAGCGCGGGACAACACCTCCCGAGCGGAGGCGGCCGTGATGGGTTTTTCCGTCTCGATCCAGACGGATTCCCCGTGGCCCACCGTGGTCGGAACGCGCACCGTGGTCACGGAAACCTGAATGTTCGGGTCCAGCATTTTGTGCGTCTCTTTAACGACCTTCCATTCCTCGTTCGAATAACCCTGTTCTTCGATCTTCCAGTTGTTGGCCAGGAGATTAAAAGCGATTTGATTGGGAAACCCCCCCAAGTCCGTGATCGGCTCTCCGGCGAGAACCTTCTTGGCCTGGTCCCGCAACGCCTCGATGGCTTTCCCCCCCGCCCCCGAAACGGCCTGGTAGGTGGAGACGACCACGCGCTTTACGCCAAAGGCCCGGTGCAAAGGGGCCAGACCCATCAAAAGGACGGCGGTGGTGCAGTTGGGATTGGCGATGGTCCCCTGGTGGGACTTCAAAGCCTCGGCATTGACTTCGGGGACCACGAGAGGCACGCTCGGGTCCATGCGGAAGTCCGCCCCGTTATCGATCACCACGGCGCCCCGGGCGATGGCCTCTTTGCCAAAGGTCACCGCCGCCCCCTTTTCCCCTTCCGTTCCCGCGAAGAGCGCGATGTCGATGCCGTTGAAGGCGTCCGGGGTGGTTTCCCGGACCTGGAAAACGGATCCGTCCACTGTCATCGGGCGCGATGTCCGCGCCAGCACGCGCAGTTCCTCCAAAGGAAAATTCCTATTTTTCAGCACCCGAATCATCTCAACGCCGACGGCGCCGGCGCCCACCACGGCCACACGATATTTCTTCAAGAGAAACCTCCCCAATAAAAAAGGCGCGCCCGAAGGCCGCCTAAAGCGATTATACCACAAGAAACCGCTTTACGCTTGCAGTTCCACCTGATCACGGCCGACCACGTTTTGAAGTTCGTTCAGAAGGCCGTCCGAGGGGGCCACCGTATTCTCGGTGGAAAGGCGGAAGAGGCCGTGGGTCGGGGTGGTCAGCTCAAAACAAACGCGGCAGGGGCCCGGGTGGCCCGCGCAGATTCGGTGAATTTTTCCGACCAGTTCGTCCTCCAAACCCGCCGTCGACAGTTTGAGAACGAGACGCTTGATGAAACGTTCCCGGGCCTCTTTCAGCGGGACCACTTCTTCGACCAACAGGTTCTTGTCATCGGCGCGGAGCTCGACCCGGCCTTTCACCACCACCATTTCGTGGGCCACCAGGAGTTTGGCGATCGCGGGGGTGTAGGTCTTCGGGAAAACCACGCACTCGAGCTCGCCGTCCAGGTCCTCGAGCTTAAACCGGCTCATGGCGTTGCCGGATTTCGTGACGGTCTTTTTCGTGTTGACGATCATCCCGGCCACGCGAACGATGCCCGATTCCGGCAAGGTCCCGAGGGTGTGGGTCGTGTAGCTCGTCAGTTCCTTCCGATAGCGGGCGAGCGGGTGTCCCGAAAGATAAAAACCAAGAACTTCCTTTTCGTTCGCCAAAAGTTCGTGTTCCGAGCAGGAAGAGACGCCCGGCCCGGCGCCGTTTCCGCCCGCCGCGGGTTTGGCGTGGGACACCGATCCCAAATCGAAAAGCGCCCCCTGGCCGCCGGAGGCCGCTTCGCGCAGGCTCGCGGATCGGGTCAGGAGACCATCCACCTCGGAAAGGAGTTGCGACCGCCAGCGACACAGTTCCGGCATCCGGACCTCCTCCCCCTCTTCCCCCAGGACCGGGCGAAACCCGTCGAAGGCGCCGGATTTAATGAGGGATTCCATGACCTTGCGGTTGGTCTGGCGGGTGTCCACCCGGGCGCAGAAGTCGCCCAGCGACAGAAAGGGGCCCCGCTTTCGGGCCTCGAGAATCGATTCCACTCCCCCTTCCCCCACATTCTTCACCGCCACCAAGCCGAAACGGATCGCCGAGGCTTTTTTTGAATCGGGAGGGCTTTCCACGGCGAAGACATCGCTGGAGGTCTGGACGTCCGGCGGGAGGATCTCGATCCCCATGTCCTGGGCCTCCCCCATGTAGATCACCAGTTTCGATTCCACCTCCTTGGAGCCGAGCGCCGAATGTTCGATTTCTGAGGTCAAAAGCGTCGCCATAAACTCCACCGGAAAATTCGCTTTCAAAAACGCTGTCTGGTAACTCACCAGGCCGTAGGCGGACGCGTGGCTTTTGTTGAACCCGTACCCGCCGAATTGAACCACCAAATCGAAGACTTTTTCAGCGGTTTTCCGTTCTACTTTGTTTTCCGCGCACCCTTTCATGAACGTATCTTTTTGCTGTTGAAGGATCTCGGGGATTTTTTTGCCCATGGCTTTCCGGAGCACGTCCGCCTGTCCCGGCGTGTAGCCGGCCAATACCTGGGCGATCTGCATCACCTGCTCCTGATACACGATGATGCCGTAGGTGTCTTTTAGCAAGGGTTCCAGGAGCGGGTGGTCGAAGCGAACTTTGGAACGGGCGTGTTTGCGGGAGACGAACTCGTCCAACATGCCGGACCCCATGGGGCCGGGTCGATAGAGGGAGATCAGGGCCACCACGTCCGACAGGGTGGTGGGTTTCAATTTCCGAAGCAAATCCCGCATCCCCGACGATTCGAGCTGGAATACCCCCGCCGTTTTCGCCTGGGCCAGCAGTTTGAACGCCGCGGGGTCGTCCACCGGAATTTTGTCGATATCAAAAGCGGGTTCGTGACGCGCGCGCACGAGGGTGACCGCGTCCCGGATCACGGAAAGAGTGCGAAGGCCCAGGAAGTCCACTTTCAAGAGACCCAACTTCAGCAGGGCTTCGTCGTTGTATTGCGTCGTGACCACGTCCCGGGACCCCTTGGCCAGCGGCACGTGCTGGGTCAGCTCCCCCGCGGCGATGATGGTCCCCGCCGCGTGAACCCCCGTGTGGCGTTTAATGCCTTCGAGTTTCTGGGCCATATCCAACAGTTTTTTCACCTGGGGGTCTGTTTTATAGAGCTGTTGGAGGTCCGTCACGGCCCCCAAGGCGCTGTGGATGGTGGTTCCCAGCTCCCGAGGGATCAACCGACAAACGCGATCCACCTCGGGGAGCGGGATGCCCAAGACGCGGCCCACGTCCCGCACCACCAGGCGCGCCAACATGGACCCAAAGGTGATGATCTGCGCCACGCAGGCTTCGCCGTATTTGTGGCGAACGTATTCGATCACTTTCTCGCGGCCGTCATCGGAAAAATCGATGTCCAAGTCCGGCATGGAACGGCGCTCGGGGTTCAGGAACCGCTCGAAGAGAAGCCCGTTTTGGATCGGGTCGATGTTGGTGATCGACAACGCGAAGGCCGTCAGGGCGCCGGCGCCCGAACCGCGGCCTGGGCCCACGGGAATCCCCTGGGTTCGGGCATAGCGGATGAAGTCCCAGACGATCAGGAAATAGGTGGAAAAACCCATTTTCCGGATGATCCCCAGCTCGTAGTCGAGCCGGGTTTTATATTCGGGCCGGATGTGGCCCATGCGTTTTTTGAGGCCCTCGAGACAGAGTTTTTCCAAATAGTTTTCGGGGGAATCCCCCACAGGAACGTCATAGCGGGGGAGCAGGATTTGGTTAAACGTCAGCTCCAGATGGGCCCGCTCGGCGATGGCCAGGGTATTTTTCAGCGCCTGGGGAACCTCGCCGAACACTTGAAGCATTTCCGCCGAGGATTTATAGTAAAACTCCGGCGCGCCGTATTTAAGGCGTTTGGGGTCGTCCAGGGTTTTCCCGGTCCCGATGCACAAAAGAACGTCGTGGGCCAGGTGGTCTTCTTTCCGGAAATAGTGACAGTCGTTGGTGGCGACCAGCGGGGCGTCGAATTGTTTGGCCAGCTCGATCAGCCGGGGGAAAACCTTCCGCTGGTCCGCCAAACCGTGGTCCATCAATTCGATAAAAAAGTTTTCTTTTCCGAAAATTTGGCGATAGGCGTCCAAGGCCGCCGCGGCCTTCTCCGGACGGTCCGCCAGGAGCGCCCCCGGGATGACCCCTTTCAAACACCCGGACAGACCCACCAACCCTTCCGAGTGCTGGGCCAAAATTTCCTTGTCGATCCTGGGTTTGTAGTAATACCCCTCCAGGAAGGCCCGGGAAGAAAGCTTCATCAAATTCCGATACCCCGCCTCGCTGATGGCCAAAAGGGTCAGGTGGTTGGACGCCTCGGACGGGCTCCCCTGGCGGTCCAGACGGGACTCCGGAGCGATGTAGGCCTCCATCCCAATGATGGGCTTAACCCCCACGTCGGTGCAAACCGAGTAAAACTCGATGGCGCCGTAGAGGTTGCCGTGATCGGTGATGGCCAGCGCCGGAAACTTGGCCGCCGCGATGGATTTGATGAACTCGGAAGGATGACCCTTCTCGTCTGTCAGCCGGGCGGCGCCGTCCAACAAACTGTATTCGGTATGGTTATGAAGGTGTACGAACTCGGGGGCCATGGGGGAGCGCCATTATACCTGTTCCCGACCCCTTCGTCTAACGGAGGGGGGACAACGACAAAACCCGGCGACCGGCCGAACGAAGTCAATCGGTGTTGGGTTTGGCGGGTGATTTTTCGAAAATCAACGACCAGGAATGCCCGTGGGTTTGAACCATGGATCGAAAAGAAACCGGAAGGCCGTCAAAGAGAGCCAACGCTTCCCCGCGGGTCCAATAGTTGGCGATCGACGGAAATAGCTGGTCGAAAATGATGGCCTCGGTGTGGCGGAAACTTAACCTGCGCTGAAGGGTTCGGTAGGACGTCACGGGCAGGATCCGAAGTCCGCCGCGATACACGGCGGTGATCCCCTTCGCCAAAATTCGCGTGAACCCCAAAGGGAGATGTTTGGTCAAGAAACGCAGCGGTCGGAGGAAAGCTAAGTAAACAGAGTTCCCCTCTTTGCCGTAAACCCAAACGGCAATCATCCCTCCCGGCTTGGCCGCCCTGACTAATTTGGCGACGGCCCCCCGGGGGTTGGCTAAGTGGTGGAGAACGCCGATGCAAAATACAATGTCAAATTCATCGGAACGGTCCAAATCGTAAATGGACTGAAAAGCAACCCGACATGAAGGAAAAGAACGGAGATTATTTGACGCCGCCGAAACCGTTCGAGAATCGAAATCAAATGCATAGCCGGAAGCGGCGCCGGCCTGCATCGCCCAGTAACTGTTTCGGCCCATGCCGCAACCGGCGTCCAAAAAATGCACCCGCTTGAAATTTTCCGGTTTAAGGGGTTGCACCCAGGTCCAAAATTGCTCTCGATGCTCCGGCAGGATCTCGGAATAAGCCTGCCATTCAAACCCGAACTCCTTTTCGGTTCCGCGTCGTTCCACGCCCTCGCTCACGGTTTTTCCGCCAGAGCGTAGAGTTGAGCGCCGCGGAAGGAGGAATTGAGCTTGAACAACCCCCGAAGACACGCACAGACAATTTTTTGTTGAACCGAGTAGGCCTCCTCCCCATAGCGGCGCATGGCGCGATCTGGGAAAAGGTTGGCGATCCATTTGGAAAGATCGTGAAAAGGCCACCCGGTGTTCCAGACCCGGAGCGGCTTCCATCCCGCTGAATTCAGAAGGGCCGTCATTTCGGACACGGAAAAATGACGCCGGTGCCCCACCCGCCTTTCGGTCTCACGAAGGGGACCACTTTGGGTTGATAGGATCAGCCGACCCGCCGGTCGGGCCAAGGCGAAAGCGTGAGAAAGCAGAAGATCCGGTCGGGAGACATGCTCGATCACCTCCAAAGCGGTCACGGCATCGAAAGATTCGCGCAACTCCGGACCCAGAGACCCCTCTGTGTCCAGATCCGTCACAATCCAAGAAACGGTCGGCCACTCTTTTCGATTCAATTGCATCTGGGTGGAAGACCGGTCAATTCCGGTCATTCGCGCCTGGGGAAAAAGTTGAGTCACTTTGGACAAAAATGCGCCATCCCCACAACCCAAATCGCACAGTCTGTCCGGGGGGGCATCGGCCAGGATTGAACTCACCGCCGTCACCCGGGCGCGGGGGGCCGCCATCCAACGCCAATAATCCCGCCGACCCAGCTCAAGTGCGCCGTAGTATCTCGCGTTCACGTCCGACTCGAAGGCCATAAAAGAGAACTCCATTGTTCGGTGCCATTCCGATGAAAACGATTCTACCTAAAAACGCCAAACCTCAGTAAATCCTCATTTCCATCATCGATTCACTGCGGACCCAAGACGAATGGATAAACCCTTTCCCAAGGACAAGCAGAAAGATACACTACGGCTGAGAAACTCACCCATGCTTCGTTTCCCCCCAACGAAAACCATTGGACCCCTGACGGCCATCTTCACGGTGTGGGGCATCGCCGTTTTTTCAGGAGGGTGGGGCGTGGATTTTGGATTTCATTGGGACGAAGGAATGATCCTTCGATGGGTCCTGTGGTCGGTTGAACATAGAACGGCCCTCCCCCCCTCTTTCCTTTATCCGTCTCTCCTTCACATAATCACCCTGGCCTTCCTTCTGTTTCAAGGATGGATCGGCCTCGTTGGTGGAACGAGGGAACCGTTCCTCCAACAGCTCCTGGAAATCGCCCTCAGCCAAAAATTCCATTTTTCTCTCCGGCTCTTAACCGTGTTTCTTTCGTCCTTGGCCATTTTTTGGGTGGCGATGGCCGTCTGGGTGTGGAGGAAAAAACCCTGGGAAGCGGTTCTCGCCGCCGCTCTTCTTGGCCTATCTTGGGAAGTCAACTACCACAGCCGGTGGTTCACGGTGGATCCGCTCATGATGCAATTCGGGGCCCTCCTCATTTTGTGTCTTGTCCAGGCCCGGTTTTCACCTCACCCGGATCGGTGGCGGATCGCCGCGGCGGTCGCGGCCGGGCTCGCCGCGGGGTCCAAGTACACCGCGGGACTCTGCCTCCTCCCCGTTCTCGCCATTCTCTTTTTTCAGAGGCCCGGCATAAAAAATCGGGAATTTTGGAAGGAAGCCTGCCGACTAACGGTGGTTTTCCTCGTCACGTTTCTCGCCACCACTCCCGGAATCCTATGGAGTTGGGGAAAGTTCTATCAAGACCTCTTGTTCCAATCCCACACCTATTTCCAGAACGGATGGAACGCCTACACAGAGGGGCGCGGCTTCCCCCATTTTTTCTGGATGTCGGCGTATTTGGGCGGAACGGTTTTTTCCTGGTCTGCTCCCGTGGCACTGGGATTCTCCGGCCTGGCCCTGCTGGGCGCCGTTGATCTTCTCAAAAAGGAAAAAAAGTTTGCGGCCGTCTTTCTGGTGTTTCCCATCGCCTACGTGGCGCTCTTTTCTGTCCAGATTGTCATGATCGTTCGCAACCTGCTCATCCTCATTCCCTTCGGAGCGATCCTGGCCACCCGGGGCGCGACGGTCGCATATGACTCCCTTTCAGGTCCGTTCCGCAAGGGCTTCGCCGTCCTCCTCGTCGCCGCCATGCTCACCAACGCCTCCTGGTTGGTGCATGCCGCGTGGACCGTGCGGACGCGCGCAAGGCCCAACCAGGCCGGCCTCCTCTCCCAATTCATAGAGCGGCATCCCCGCCGCCAATTCTTGCTCAGCCAGACGTCTTTCAAAGCGCTCCGCTCCTTGCCCGGCCCAAAACCGACCAACGTGACCGTCGGTTTTCGTGAACCGTCCGATTTCACCGTGTTTAACACGGCCGAAGCCCGAAATCGCTTTGATGGTCGCTGGAAAGCCAATCGCCCGCATTCCGTGGAAACCTGGATGGGGCCCTACGAAGTGAATCTCAACTATTACCCGACCTGGATGGGCGACGATCGGTTTGTCGTCATGAAGACGGAACGAGCGTTGAACCTTCTTCTTGATCCGCGGACGCCCAGAACCGGGGCACAGACCGATGCGGGTCCTTCGGCCCAACTTCCTCAACGGGAGGTCGGCCCCCACCCATGATTCGCCGTCTCCGATTTCTCGAACAACCACACTGGGTTTTAGCCTTTCTTCTCACGGCTCATGGATGGTTGGTGATCGATGCCGCCCGGCGTCAGTCCCCGCCGTGGGACGAGATTATTTCTCCCGCCGTGGGGCTGGCCCAATGGCGGACCGGGGAAATCGGGATTAACACCGCACATCCTTTCTTGTCCAAATTGATTTGCTCCGTCCCCCTTTTGTTCACCTCCGCCGAACTCCCCCTCGAACACTCCTCTTGGCGCAACAAGGACCAGTTCCGTTTTGGATTCCAGTTCACTTTTCGTGGAACGCTCGATCCCAAGAAAATTATTTTTTGGAGCCGAATACCCAGCCTCATCCTTTCCATGGGGATGTGCCTAATGGGCTTCCGCTGGGGACGATCCCTCTGGGGGCCCAAGGGGGGATTCATTTGCCTGTTGTGTTTATCGATGTCCCCCATCCTCTTATCGAGAGCCAGCCTGGCCCTGCTGGAGATGCCCCTCTACTTTTTCTTGACGCTGACGCTGGTATTTTGGACCGACTGGCGCCGGGCCGGTCAGCGGCGGGCCTATGTCTTTGGCACCGTGGCCGCGGGATGCGCCCTGGCCTGCAAATCCGCTTCGGCCCCCTTCCTGGCCGCGCTCGTTCTGGCCGAATTCGCCGCGCAGAAACCGGGCCGAACTCTCCGGCGACGAACCGGGGACGCCTTGGGTTTTGTTTTTTTGACCGCCCTCACGGTTCTTCTCTTGTATCTCCCCTGGAAGGGCGGGTGGGCGGCCCTCAAAACCGCTTGGCTGTTCCCCCTGAATTTTGGAGACGTTCACAACCAATTCTTCTTTGCGGGAACCCTCTACCAAAACGCATCGCCGATTTTAACCTGGGCGGCCCTGGCGCTGAAAGCCCCGCTCTTTATTTGGGCCCTGGCGCTGTGGGGAGGCCTCCTTTGGTATCGATCCGGTCTTGAGAGGGATGTGTGGCGTGGACTTTCGTTTATGGTCGGAATCACTCTTTTTTCTTTTCTCGGAACGGGAAGCGCCCTGTCCACCGTTCAACTTTCACCTCTCTACATCGGGCTCGGTGCTCTCGCGAGCGGGATCGCTTGCCAAAAATGGGACGCAAAAAAGGCGGCGCTCGCGGCCCTTCTGTTGTTGGGAGCGGCCGTGGAAATTGGCCGCGCCCACCCCAACCAAACGGCGTTTTTTAACTTTTTAGCGGGAGGCCCCTCCCAAGGATACCGATGGCTGGCCGATTCCGATCAGGATTGGGGCCAGTCCCTCCCGGAACTACATCGCTATCTGGAGAAAGAAGGGAATCCCGGCATCATTTTGTGCTACTCCGGACCGGCGGATCCAGAGGCCTATGGGATTCTTTATCAAGACCTGATCTCCCCCGCCCTTGTCAGCCGGGGACGAACGAATCGCCTATTGCCGGTTCATGGGGAGAAGGTGTTCCTGGCCGTGGGCGCCAAAGTTCTTCAAACCGAACCCAATGCCCTTCACTGGCTGATGGGGAACGTTCCGCGCCGAACCCTCGTGGATTCCTGCTTTCATGTGTACGACGTCTCACTGGACAGCGCCATTTTCCAGCGGATGGCCAACCTCTATCATCAGATGGGTCGGGAACCCGAAGCCCAATGGGCCGCCGAAAAAGCCCGTTGGTTGAATTCGGTGGCGCCGAATCGCCCGTGATGCTCCCGCTCCCATGAGAGAGGCCTCCCGATTTCCAGCTTTCGCCTTGGACCAGCTCCCCCTCGATGCTATAATGACCGCGGTTAAATTTGTGAAAAATAAAAGATGATTTCCATCGTCCTTCCCATCCATAACGAGGCGGCCAACCTTCCAGATTTGCTGGAAGCTCTTGACCGATCGCTTTCCTCCATCGATCACGAAACGATCCTCGTCAACGATGGCTCCACGGACGGAACGGGAGAATGCCTCGACGCTCGCGCCCGGCGGGACCCGCGGACACGGGTCCTCCATCTCTCGCGCAATTTCGGGCAGACCGCGGCCCTGTCCGCGGGGTTGGACGCGGCCCAGGGAGACGTCATCGTGACCTTGGACGCCGATGGCCAAAACGATCCGGCCGATATCCCCAAACTTCTCGACGCGCTGGCGGATGGCGCCGACGTGGCGAGCGGTTGGCGACGGGTTCGGCGCGACCCCTGGCTGACGCGAATCTTTCCTTCTCGGGTCGCCAATGCCTTCATCGCTCGCGTGACGGGCGTCCCCCTGCACGATTACGGTTGCACGTTAAAAGCCTACCGGCGTTCCATTCTGGGGGACCTTCGGCTTTACGGGGAGATGCATCGACTGATCCCCATCTGGTGCGCCTGGAAAGGCGCCCGCATCGTGGAAGTGGAAGTACGCCACCACCCCCGGCGGTTCGGACGATCCAAGTATGGCATCGGGCGAACCTTTCGAGTGCTTTTGGATCTCCTCACAGCCAAGTTTTTTTACAGTTACCTGGCCAGCCCAAGCCATGCCCTGGGCGGCGTGGGCATCCTCCTGATCGGTGGCGGGTTCTTCGCGGGACTTTTTCCGATTCTGGACAAGTTCGTTTTCAACCAGTGGGGACCCCTGCGGATTCCGTTCATGATCTTTTCGGTGTTTCTTGGGCTCCTGGGCATGCAATTCCTAGCCCTTGGGGTCTTGGCGGAGATTCTGGTGCGCATTTACTACGAGAACAGAAACGAGCACACCTACCGGATCGCCCGCTCCAATCCGGAAAACCTGGAACGGCCCTTGTCCCAGAACCTTTCCCGAGGCGGCGAATAAAATTTACATCTCTGTTACAAGAAATTCTGGCGATCTTGTGCCTTCGTGGGGTAATCTTGTTCCATATGATTTCAACTTTTAGGAAACAGGCGGCGCTCCTCCTCGGCTTTGGCATGCTTCTCCTAGGAGCCTACTCCAGGAGCGCATTTGCGCGGGGCTCCGATTGGGACAGCCCCAACCTGTGGAAGGTTGAAACGGATGGGGAAAGTTCCTTGGAGGTGCGTCCCGCCAAGGGCATCGACGGGGTTCGATTGGATCTCCGCTTCACCCTCCAGGGCCCCGGGTTCCGCTGGGTCCAACTCTCCCGCCCTTGGGACGAAAGCGTTCTGGAAGGGCATCCGTTGACCTTCCTTTTCCGAGCGGATTCCCAGGCGGTTCTTGAAATCAAGATCGAAGACGTGGACGGATCGAACTTCGTCTGCCGGTACCCTTTGAACCAGTACCGATCGAAGTGGGAACCCGTGGTCCTCTACCGGGAAAGTTTTGAATACGCCTGGGGCGGGGACGGCAACCTGGACCGACCGAAAACCATCTCCCTGGCTATTTCAGGGAAAGCGGAAATCGGTTCCCTGGCCATCGACGAGATCGGTCCCGGTCGGCGGGGATTGCCCGCCTCGCCCGTTCCGGACGGCCCGCGCCTGGACCCTAACCGTTTCAAGGAAGGGTTTGGGTTCCTGGCTCGCCGGGCCCGCCGCGACCGCCCGGAAGATCCCCGCGTCTATGAATGGCTGAAGGCCGTGCAAGACGCTGGTTCCATCGAGCGCCAACTCCTGCCGTCCATGGAAGACAACCGGGCCCAGACCTTTAACAACGCCCTGGCCGCCATCGTCTTCATCCTTAAAGACGACCGCGAGCGGGCCGAGCGTATCCTCGACTTTTACGCGGCCGCCACCCGTGAATACAACCGCGACGTCCGATCGCAAAACTTTTTTGTCAACGGCGAGGCGCGAGGCTTTTATCAGGAGATGTTCCTCCAGGACACGGCCGAGGGCGCGGCCCTGCACGCCCCCGAGGGGTGCGACCGATGGATCGGAGACATGGCGTGGCTCTTGATCGCCACCCAGTATTACGCCCGCCGTTACGATCCCGCCCGCTACGAGCGCCTCGCGGGCCTTCTCCGGGACCTTTTGGTGTCCTTCTATCGGCCCGCCGACCTGGGCGGGTTCATCCGCCACGGTTGGCGGCGAAATGACACGGCCCTGCACGAAACCGTCGGCCACCCGGAGGGGAACATCGACTGTTACGCCGCCCTCAAACTGTCGGGGGAGGATTCCCTCGCCGCCCAGATCCAAACCTGGCTCCACTCCACCCTGGTAGGAAGCCGCCTGCCCTTGGACCTTTACACGTGGCGCGTGCTGGCGCTCGGCCCCGCGTATGCGAATGCGCTCGCCGTTCCGGAAAACGACTTCCGCTACCGAAAAATTGTCGACGTGAACGGCCACCGCGTCATGGGTTTTTTTCACAGCGCCGCCACGGACGTCAACAACCTTTGGATCGACGGGCTCGGCCACATGGCCTGCGCCAACGACGTCGCGGGCGATGTCGACAGGGCACGTTTCTATTCCAACCAAATGGACGCGCTTATCATCGACCGGAAAATCGAAAACAAGGACACCCGCGCTCTCCCCTACACCGCCAATAAAGAGGGTGGGTTCGAGTGGGTCCGCTTCGATCGGGGGTTCGTCTCCACCGCCGCCTGGTACATCTTCGCCAAAAACCACTTCAACCCTTTCACGCTCAAATCATCCCTAAAGCGTTGACCCGCATTTTTTCCGACCTTTCCTCCCTTCTTCAATTCCGGCCGTCATCCTCCGCCTCAACCTTTTGAACGGCTGGTCTTGACAACCGGGAGGTTTGGGGATATGTTAGCTTTGAAGGGCTTGAGGATCCCGGGTGCGAGCGGCGGCCCGTCCACCCGGCATCGAGGGAGTCGCGCAGGGGGAAAGAGAGAGCCACCACAACGAGGACATCATCCCTTTGGAAAAGCGGAAACCTGCCCAGCGGAGCATGGAAATTTACATCGACGGGGGCCCCCCGTTTACGGGAAAGACTTCCGGCGAACCAGCAAGAGCCTTATTAAACCTTAGGAGGAGAGAATGAGAATTCGTATCGGGAGCGCCTTGGCTTTCATGGTCCTGTCAAGCTTCGCGGTGGCGGCGGACAACCCGGATGCCCGAACCATCGCGCAGCGCGTCAACGACCGAGAAGACGGAAAAGATTCCTATGCAAAGGTGGACATGTTGCTCACCGACCGATCCGGGGTCACCCAATCCCGGTCCATGATTTCCGCCACAAAGGATTATGGGAAGTTGAGCAAAAGTTACATCCGGTTCTCGGCGCCGGCTTCTATTGAAGATACCAGTTTCCTCTCTTGGGAAGTGGAAGGGAAAGACGACGAACAATTCCTCTTCTTGCCCGAACTCGGAAGAGACCGCCGCATCGTCTCCTCCCAAAAAGACAGCGACTTCGTCAACACGGACTTCACCTACGAAGACATGCAGAAAAGGAACGTGGACAAAGACACCCACAAGATCCTGCGTGAAGAAAAGGTGGGCGAATACGACTGTTGGGTGTTGGAGAGCGTCCCCATCGATCCGAAATCGTCTCAATATAAACGCTGGGTCGCTTGGATTCCGAAAGGGATTTACCTCCCGCTCCGGGTCGAATTCTATACCCGCATCCTCCGCCAACCCACAAAAATACTCACCACGCGACGCCTAAAAAAGGTGGACGGAATCTGGACGGCCATAGAAGCCGAAATGAAAAATTATGAGCGGAACACCATGACCTTGCTCCGAACCATTGAGATCAAATACAATCAAGGTTTGCCCGACCGAATGTTCTCCCGTGCCTACCTGAAACGCAACCGGTAAACCAATGATTCGAGGGCTCCTTAAACAAAGAGGGCGGGTCCTCCTCGGCTTCTTCCTCATCGCGGGCCCGGGGTGGGCGCGGAAACCCCCACCCAAACCTCTCCCGATCAAGTTGACGGCCAAGATATCGAACCGTTTTAATTGGGACTTTAAGAAAGATAATCTTCTGGAAGACACGTCCCAAACCAACACGGAGATGATCGCCCAGGCCAAGTATTTGCCAAACCCGCGCGTTCAGGTGGTGGTCGGGGAATGGATGGTGGACAACGACTTGCGCCCCTACAACATGTATCTCAACTTGTCCTCCGACCATGTCAATTTCCGACTGGGGAACCAAATCGTTCGGTGGGGGAAAGCGGACGAGATCAGCCCCCTGGACGTCCTCAACCCCGAAGATTTGACCCTCGGGTTCAACCGGGTTCGGGCGGATCGGAAGATCCCCGTCCCCATGGCCAATCTGGAGTTCCTTTCGGACGCCATCTCCCTCCAGGGCGTTTTTATCCCTTTTTTCGAGAAATCCATCTTCAAATACACGGGGGATGACTGGGCGTATTTTGACCATTTGGAAAAAAAATACGGCCCTATCAATATCATTGAACAGGAACCGGCCCAGACCATGAAAGACGCTGGCTACGGAGGACGCCTTTCCGGCGCCCTGGGACGTTTTGACTTGGCCTTCAGCTACCTGAACCACCGGCGGGACATCCCGACCCTCGTGGGTTTCCCCATTGGGCCACCCGTCGTGCCTGGCCAAGTGGGGGGCATTGAGGACCTGGTAAAATTCTCCAAGTTCGGGTTCCCCCCATTTATCCCTCCCCAACCCATTCAGTTCCGATACGACCGCGAAGAACGGTACGGTTTCGAGTTCGAGACCACGGCGGGAAGTTTTGGTTTGCGGGGAGACCTCAGCTACGTTTCCAGCCAAAGTTTTACCACCCAGAACCTTCAAGAGCAGTGGAAACCGGTGATCACCGCCGTGGGGGGCATGGACTACAGCGGCCCCGCGGGATCCTACATCAATGTGTCCGTCAGCCAAACCCAAATTCGGGATTACGACCCGATCCTCGCTCCAACAGAAGAGAAAACCACCACCCTCAGCGCACAGTTTTCCCTGGAACTCATGAGCGGAAATGTCAAACTCTCCTATCTTGGCTACATGAACGTCACCGACAAAAGTTATTACCACAACCCCAAGGTCAATATCGGCTACATCCCGAATATCGGGATAGAGGTCGGGGTCGACATCTACGGCGGCCCGTCCTACAGTCAAACGGGATTTTTTGGAAACAACGATCAAGCCTACCTCGCCCTAAAATACTTCTTCTAACCCGCCCAAAAAGAAAGAGGGCAGGCCCCCGAGCGGAGACCTGCCCTCTTCGAAAAGATCTTCTTTAAAGAAACGCGTTACGCCGCGGCCACCAATTTTTCCACGGGTTTCTTCGACCGGCGGACCGCCCAAATCAAGGCCGCGAGGAGAAGAGCCGCCACCGTCCATCCCTTGGCGCCCAAGTTTTGGTAGTGGACCACAATGGGCGCAATGATGACGGAAACCAAGTTCACCACCTTGATCATGGGGTTCAGCGCGGGCCCCGAGGTGTCTTTCAGGGGGTCGCCCACCGTATCTCCCACCACCGTGGCCTTATGCCGTTCGGACCCTTTCCCCGTGTTCCCGGCAATGTCCTTGGGCTCTTCTTCCAAGAGTTTCTTGGCGTTGTCCCAGGCCCCCCCGGCGTTGTTCATGAAAACCGCCAGGAGCTGGCCGGACAAGATAAGACCGGCCAAGAACCCACCCAACGCCTCCACCTGAAACACCAACCCCACCAGGATCGGGGTGAGAACGCCCAAGAGAGCCAAGCTCACCAACTCTTTCTGGGCCGCCGTGGTCGAGATGGCAACCGCCTGGCGATAATCCGGCGGAACCTTGCCCTCCAGAACGCCCAACCGGAACTGCCGGCGACACTCCTGCACGATCAATGCCGCCGCGCGGCTGACGGCTTGAATGGCGAAGGAGGAGAATAGCCAGGGAAGCGCCCCGCCGATCAACATGCCGACGAACACGATGGGCACGTCCACTCGGATGCCCAGGGCGGAAATTTGCTGGGAAGCTTCCACCCCCATGGAGGCCTGGGCTCGGCCCACGTCCACCAGGAACGAACCGAAGAGGGCCACCGCCGCGATCACGGCGGAACCAATCGCCACTCCTTTGGTGATGGCTTTCGTGGTGTTGCCCACTCCGTCCAGGTCCGCCATGATGCGCTGGGCGGATTTGGTTTCCGGATCCGTCATTCCGGACCAGGACATTTCGCCGATTCCGTTGGCGTTGTCCGCGATGGGCCCGAAAGAATCCATGGCGACGTTGTTGCCCGTCAGGGTCAACATGCCGATACCCGTCATGGCCACGCCGTAAAGGATGAACGTCACCCGTTGGCCCGGGGTCAACCCGGGGATGGTGCCGAAAATCGCGATGGACGAAACGATCGTCACCGCGATCACCAACACGGACCAGACCGAACTTTCAAAACCCGCCGAGACCCCTTGAAGGATCAAGGTCGCCGGCCCCGTATCCGCGGACGCCTTGATCTCCTTCACCGGAGAACCTTCCGTCCCGGTGAAATGTTCCGTCAAACGGTCGATCAGGATGGCCAGCAGGACGCCGGCGGCCACCGCCATGGGTGTCCGCCACCAACCACCCCAGGCGTCCATGGCGCTCGTGTTGAGGTAGAAAAACCCCGCGATAAAGAAGAGCGCCGCGCTGATGGCCGCGGAGGACAGGAACCCCTTGAAAATGGCTTTCATGGCGTTCCCGGAATTTCCGGGGCCGCCCTTCACCACATAGGTCCCGATGATGGAGGAAATAACGCCGATGCCCCGAACGATCAAGGGGAAAACGATCCATTCCATTCGTCCGGTGATGTGCATGAGGGCCAAACCCAGGATCAATCCGGCGACGATGGTGACTTCATAGGATTCAAAAATATCGGCGGCCATGCCGGCGCAATCGCCGACATTATCGCCCACCAGGTCCGCGATGACGGCGGGGTTACGAGGATCATCCTCGGGGATGCCCGCTTCCACCTTGCCCACCAAGTCGGCTCCCACATCCGCCGCCTTGGTGAAAATCCCGCCGCCCACCCGCATGAAGAGCGCCAGGAGCGTCCCGCCAAAACCGAAACCCAACAGCGCGTCGGGAGCGGCGATGCCCAAAATAATGAAGATGACCGTCCCGCCCAGGAGGCCGAGCCCGTCCGTCAACATTCCGGTCACGGTTCCTGCCCGGTAAGCAATCCGCAAGGCGTCGCCAAAAGACCGCCGGGCCGCAGAGGCCACCCGAACATTGGCTTGAACCGCCATCCGCATTCCGATCCGGCCCACCAGTAAGCTGAAGAAGGCGCCCATGATGAACGCGCCGGAGCGGGCAAAACCGATGATCATCCGGACCCGTTCTTCGGTCATCCCCGAAAAACGTTCCATGGCCTCTTCCGACGGCGGAACGATGTACACCGAGAAGAAAAGCGCCACCGTTAACACCCCAATGAGAGGGAGGATGGACTTCAACTGCTGACCCAAGTAGGCGTCGGCGCCGTCCTTAATGGCCGTCCACACCTCTTTCATCTTGGGAGTTCCGGCGTCCTCCCGCATAATCTGTCTCCGGAGAAAAACGGCATACCACAAACCAAGAATCGCAACGCCCAGAACGCACCAAATCGCGCTCTGTTCAAACAAGGTTAAACCATGCATGGGAAAAGGACCTCCTGGGTCAACATCGTAGATTGGAAAAGTGAATTTTAACCTTACCGGAAGCCCGGGTCAATGGAGTCGAGGTCAGTCCAACTCAAAAACTTCGCCGAAATGGGGGGTGATCACACGGAGAATGCCCTCCCCCTTCAGTTTTTCCTTCAGCGCCTCCCGTTGGGTCTGGTCTCCGTGAACCAGGAACGTCTGGGCCGGCCGCGGGGAAAGACTGCGGATGAACCAGGCCAGGTCTTCTTGGTCCGCGTGGGAGGAAAGGTGCGTGAGCACGTGGACCTCGGCGGCGACATCGTGCATGAGTCCGAAAATTTTCACCTTCTTCCATCCTTCCACAAGCCGCCGACCCAAGGTCCCCGTGGCTTGGTGCCCCACGATGAGCAGAGTCGTGGTTGAAAAACCGACCAAGTTCCGCAAATGGTGCAGAATTCGCCCCCCTTCGCACATGCCGGACCCGGCCATAATAATTTTCCGCCCGGGGGTGTTCATCAGCCGCTTGGAATCCTCCACCGAACGCACGTATCGCACCGAGCCGAGCCCAAAGGGGTCTCCGTCCTTAACGGCGAAATCCCGAAATTCCTGGGAAAGACTGACATGGGTCAAATTCTTTTGGAAAATCTCCGTGATGTTGGCGGCCATGGGGCTGTCCACATAGATATGGATGGGCTGGATCCGTTTCTGGCGAAGAAGTTTTTCCAAAATGACCACAAGTTCCTGGGTGCGTTCCAGGGCAAAGCTGGGGATCAGGATAGGACCGGCTTCCTTTTCCGAGCGATTGATCACGTTGGCCAGGAAGGATTCCGCCTCATGGACGGGCGGATGAAATCGGCCGCCGTAGGTGCTTTCGGTGATGAGGTAGTCCACGTGGGCGGGGATCTTGGGCGGCGTCATCAGAATGCTTTCCCTCCGCCCCAGGTCGCCCGTGAAGAGAACGTGGCGTTTCCGTTTCAAGGTTTTAAGCCCCAGATGCACCATGGCGGACCCCAAAACGTGTCCCGCGTTTAAGAAGGACCCCTCCACTCCTTCCACCACCGGGAAAGATTCATCGTAGGGGTGAGCCTTCAGCGCTTGCAAAGTTTTCTCCACGTCCGCTTGGTCATACAGGGGTTCAATGCGCAGGCCCTCAGCGGCGTGAATTTTATTGAAAAATTTCGCGTCTTCTTCCTGCAACATGGCGGAATCCATCAACATAATACGAAGGAGGTCTGCGGTGGGCGCGGTGCAATGGATCACACCGCTGTAACCTTCTTTGACCAGAAGAGGAAGACCGCCCGAATGGTCGATGTGGGCGTGGGAAAGCATGACGGAGGATATCGTTTTCGGATCGGCGGGAAAGGAACGGGTTTTGGCCAGGGCCTCCTGGCGATGGCCTTGATAGAGCCCGCAGTCCAAGAGGATCCGCGAAGACCCATACTCAATTAAATGGCGCGAACCCGTGACCTCCTCGGCCCCGCCGTGGAATCGAATGGAAAAATTCAGGGGTTCGTGTTCCATTTAAGGTTCCTTCGCCATGGCCCGGCCCGCCTGCCATCCGGTGGTCCAGGCGCTTTGGAAGTTGAAACCCCCGGTGACGCCGTCGATGTCCAAAATTTCGCCCGCAAAGAAGAGATGGGGAGACCGGCGGCTTTCCATGGTTTTGAAGTTTACCTCATTTAGCGGCACGCCGCCCGCGGTCACGAACTCTTCCTTAAACGCTCCCTTTCCTGTCATTTCAAAAATTCCCCCGGTGATTTCCCCCACCAGACGCGCTCGCTCGGCCATGGAAAGATCCGCCCATCTCCGTTCACGGCCCACGCCGGCCGACTGAACCAGCCGCTCCCACAAACGTTGAGGAATCCCCAGGGGCGAACGCCCCCCTACGGTTTTTGGGCCCGCGATGTTCCGCATCTCCTGGAACCGAGCCTGGACTTCCTCCGTTGAGCCCCCGGCCCAATGGATCCGGAGTTTCGCCACATACCCCCGTTCGCTCAGCTCGCGCGCGCCCCAGGCCGATAATTTTAAGACGGCGGGCCCGCTCAATCCCCCATGGGTAATGAGAACGGGCCCCGATTGAGAAAGCGCGGTGTCCTCCAAATAAAGAAGAGCGTTTTCCACCGCCACGCCCGCCAAGCCTTCCAACCGTTTGTCGGAGATCGAAAATGTAAAGAGGGAGGGTACCGGAGGCACAAGGGAATGGCCCAACCGCCGGGCCCAGGCGTATCCCTGCCGTCCGCTTCCTGTGGCCAAAAGGAGCCGGTCGGCGTGGAGGGATTCGCCTCCTTCCAAGACAAGCTTAAAACCCGATGGCTCTGAACGCTCCACCGCCCGAGGGCCCGCTCCGGTTCGGACGCCCACGCCCGCGGCTTGAGCCGCGTTCAACAACGCATCCACGATGCTCCCGGCTCGGTCGCTGACCGGAAAAACCCGGCCGTCTTCCTCCGTTTTAAGCTCCACTCCCCGAGACTCAAACCACTCCATCGTGTCCCGAGGCTGAAACCGTTGAAACGCCCCCAAAAGTTCTCGATGCCCCCGCGGGTAATGTCCCACGAGCGCCCTCGGCTCAAAACAGGCATGGGTGACATTGCAGCGCCCCCCGCCGGAGAGAAGGACCTTCCGCAAAACCCCCTCCCCCTTCTCCAAAACGGTCACCCGAGCCCCAGGGTTCGCCTCCGCGCAAACAATGGCGCCAAAAAACCCCGCCGCCCCGCCACCGACAACCACCACGCGGAGAGGCCCGTTCCCCGGATTTTTCATTTCCACAAAAAGACGCCCCTTCTTCCCCGCCGATCATTTTTCATGGATGTCCCCATCGACCGGATTGAACAAAAAAAGAGTCCGGCCTCCCGTCGCCACGCGCGAGCGTGCCCCGACGAAAAGCCGGACACCAAAAGCTCCCCGGGTTGGACTCGAACCAACATCCTGTCGGTTAACAGCCGACCGCTCCACCATTGAGCTACCGGGGAAAAATAAAAAGGACGGATAATAGAGGCGATTTTAGCATCCCAGGGCTGGCTTCGCAAGGATGAAGTGGGCCGTTATTCCGTCGATAAACTATTGAAGGGGGCTCCCCAAAAACGTAGGATGGGGTCCCATGATCAATCCTTTCGTTCGCTTCCGTCGCACCCTGGCGACCCTCCTGGTGCTTTTCACGATCGGGGTGTTGGGGCTCGGGCTCTTCTTGAAACGCTTTTTGGGGGACCTCCCCACCGTTCAGAATTTAGACCATTACACTCCTTCGCTCGTCACTAAAATATACGACGTTCGGGGAGAACTGGTGACCGAGCTTTTCGTTGAAAAGCGGAGCATCCTCCCGCTCCCGCTCATCCCGATGGACATGCAACGCGCGGTGCTGGCCATCGAAGACAATGACTTTTATAAACACATGGGCATCGATCCACGGGGAATCGCCCGGGCCATGTGGGCCAATTTCCGCGCCCGTCGCATGGTGCAAGGCGCCTCCACCGTCACCCAACAACTCGCCAAGAACATCTTCCTGACGCGGGAGAGAACGCTCTCCCGCAAAGTGAAAGAAATGTTGTTAACCCTTCAAATCGAGCGCAGTCTAAGCAAGGACGAAATTCTTCAACTTTACATCAACCAAATTTATTTTGGTCACGGGGCCTACGGGATCGAAAGCGCCGCCCGCACGTTTTTCGGAAAGTCCGCCCAGGAATTGACTCTGCCGGAATGCGCTCTTTTGGCCGGCCTGCCGAAAGGACCCGAACGTTTTTCTCCCTTTCGGCGGCCGGACCGCGCCATCCGCCGTCGAAACCTCGTGCTCCGCCGCATGCGGGAGGAGGGCTACATCACCGAACAGGAACAGTTGCACGCCATGGCCATGGCGCACAATTTCCGTAAAAAACCGCCGGAAAAGGTGAACGCCTCCTATTTCGTCGAAAGCGTGCGGATTCAGTTGGAACCCACCTATGGCGCCGAAGCTCTTTATAAAGGCGGCCTGTCCATCTACACCACCATGGACGTGCGGATGCAACGGGCGGCGGAAGAAACGGCCCAAAAACATTGGGCGGCTTTCGACGATCGTTACGCGGAGCAACGACTGATTGCGCTCCTCAAAAACAAAAAGATCAGCGAAGATTTCGTCGCCCGCTGGAAAAAGTGGAAAGCCGACCCGCTTAAGAACGAGGAGCCCGAGGACGTTCCGGAACCGATCCCGGTTCAAGGGGCGTTGGTGTCTTTGGATCCGCACACGGGCGGCATCCGCGCTTTGGTGGGCGGTCGAGATTTTCAAGAAAGCCAATTCAACCGCGCGCTCCAGGCCAAGCGCCAGCCAGGCTCGACCTTTAAACCCTTCGTGTGGTTGGCGGCGCTGGACGCGGGGATGACCGCCGCCACCATCGTGGACGACCTTCCCATCGCCTACACAGATGTGGAACACCGTCCTCGCCTCGTGGCCGAGGCCACGGACTACGCGACCTTAAGGGAGATGGTGACGGGATACTACACCGTCCCTCGGGAACCGGACGCACCGGACCCGATCTGGTCCCCCCAAAACTGGGACAACAAATTTCTGGGACCCGTGACCCTGCGGCGAGGATTGGCTTTCTCCCGGAACTTGGTGTCCGTTCGATTGATCGACCGTGTGGGACCGAAAGCCGTGGTCAACGTGGCCCACAGCGCCGGGATCACCAGCAACCTGGATCCCGTGTTGGCCCTGGGACTCGGGTCCTCGGTGGTGACGCCGCTGGAGATGGTGAGCGCCATCGGCTCCTTTGCCAACGCAGGCGTTCACATGAAACCTTACACCGTCGTCCGCGTCATCGACCGAAACGGGAAGGTGTTGGAAGAAAACGTCGGGCAGGGGTCGCCGGGCGTTTCCCCCCAAAGCGCGTATCTCATCACCCGGCTCATGCAGGCCGTGGTCCAGGAAGGCACCGGCTCCTACGCCCGAACCCTGGGCCGGCCTGCGGCCGGAAAAACGGGGACCACCCAAGACATGCGCGACCTTTGGTTTATCGGTTTCGTTCCGGATTTAGTGACGGGGGTTTGGATCGGCTATGACGATTTCACGTCCCTGGGGAAGAACCTGACCAGCGCGGGAACCACCGTGCCCCTCTGGACTGAGTACATGGCCCAGGCGGTGAAATACGTTCCGAACCGGGACTTCGCCATGCCCACCGGGATCGCCTTCGCCAAGATTGATCGGGACACGGGATTCTTGGCACTCCCCACCTGCCCGAACGTCGTCCTTGAATCCTTTCGGGAGGGCGCCGTCCCCACGGAGTTTTGCCCCGTGGACCACGAAACCGAAGAGGCGCCTCCCGAGGAAGAAATTACCGAATAACGATCCCGGTCAACCCCCGACCGGAGTGAGGGGCGGCCGCCCCTCCAAGACCGCCGCAATATTTTCCGCCGCCAAGACCGCCATGCGGGCCCGCGTTTCCACGGTGGCCGACCCCGCATGAGGCGCCAGAACAACGTTCGGTAAATCGGCTAATCCCGGGGAGAGCAACGGCTCCTTCTCGTAAACATCGAGCCCCGCCGCGAAGGGCCGCCCGGCCCGAAGCGCGAGGACCAGAGCCGCTTCATCGATCACCGGGCCCCGGGCGGTATTCACCAAAACCGAAGTGGGTTTCATGAGTTCCAACTCTTTTTTTCCGATCAGGTGCCGCGTTTCCGCGCTAAGGGGCACATGAAGCGAAACGAAATCACTTTCTTTCAAAAGTTCCGTCAGTTCCACCTTCCGTCCGGCCAACTCTTTTTCGATCTCCTCGTTCCGGGTTCGTCCCCAATAGAGGATCTTCATCTGGAACCCTCGGGACATCCGCGCCACCGCCGTACCGATACGCCCCGCCCCCACGATCCCAAGAACCTTTCCGGTGATTCCTTGCCCGAGATGAAACAGGGGCGCCCAGCCCCGAAACCCCCCGGACCGCGTCAAGCGGTCCCCCTCCGCCACCCGGCGAGCGGCGGAGAGAAGGAGAGACCAGGCCATTTCCGCCGTGGCCTCCGTTAATACCCGGGGAGTGTTCGTCACCACGATGCCCCGCTCCGCCGCGGCGGGGACGTCGATGTTGTCGTATCCCGCGGCATAGGCCGCAATGACCCGCAGGCTCTTGCCGGCCTCGATCACCTCGCGGTTCACGGGGTCCACCAGTTGGGTGAGCAGGGCATCGACGCCGTTTAAGGAACCAATAATTTCGAGCTTGGTCATGGGCCGATCCTCGGGGTTCAACTCCACCGCGAACCCATGGTCCTGGAGAACCGCCAGACCCTCCGGAGGGATCCGACGCGTGACGAGCACTCGGTTTTTCATTCTTCCCCTCTCCATTTTTTCAGGATTCGGTCCGCCGTCCCTTGAACCAGCGAAGCGGCACGACGGATCTTTTCCTCCTTCCCCATGCCGGCGGACCCGATGAGAAACACCGGCGCCCCCCGCCTCCGATAGCCGGGACCCGTTTCGCCCGCCAAAACAAAAAGCGGTTTACCCCATCGCCCACAGAGTCGAGCCAATTCCCCGAGGGCCTTCCCTTCCCAGGAGGTCCGGTCCACCCGGCCTTCGCCGGTCAAGACTAAATCCGCCTGTTTAACCTTTTCCTCCAAACCCAGGAGGCGAAAAATGGCGCCGACGCCGCTGACGCATGGGGCCCCGGCAAAGCCGAACAATCCGGCCGCGGCGCCCCCCGCCGCGCCGGCACCCACCAAGGGAGACACCGGTCGCCCCTGGGCCCGAGCCAGGCGCTGGAGGATTTTGAGCCCGCCTTCCAGTCGGCGAATCCCTGACGGAGAAGCCCCCTTTTGAGGCCCGAAAGCGCGGGCCGCCCCACGCGAGCCCAAGAGGGGATTGAGCACATCACAGAGAACCCTCAAACGCACACCGCGCGTCTTCGCGACGCCCACCTCGCAAAGCGAAATTAAATCGGCTCCCGTAGCGGGCCGGTCCAAGGGGACCACCCGCCCTGCCGCGCGGACCCACACCAGGGCCCCCAACGCCTGAAGAATCCCTAACCCGCCGTCGACGGTGGCGCTCCCGCCCAACCCCACCCAAATATTCCGGGCCCCCGCCCGGAGGGCGGCGGCGATCAATTGGCCGGTGCCGAAACTGGTGGTCTTCATGGGGTCGTGTTCCTGGGGAGACAACAGGGCCAGCCCCGAGGCGCGCGCCATCTCCACCACCGCCTGGCGGGAATTCGGATTGTATCCCCATGCGGCCAGGAGGGGGCGCCCCAGCGGATCGAGGACCCGCGTCCGGCGGAGGGTCAAGCCGAGAGGGTCTCGTAGCACGTCCAACGTCCCGTCCCCGCCGTCGGCCAGAGGACACTGAACCACGCGAACGCCGACCCCGCGCGCCCCCCTCGCCAGGGCCCGCGCCGCGGCGCGGGCGGAAAGCGATCCTTTGAAAGCGTTGGGAGCGGCGAGAACCTGCACGGAGAACGGCCTAACGGAGATAGACCTTGGGCCAGTGGGCCGCGGCCGTTCGTCGAAGGGGCATCTGAATCTCTTCCCCCTCCCGGGGTTTCGCCACGCCGCTCAAATCCACCAAGACGTGATTCATTCCAGGTTTTCCGATGAACGGGCACCGAACCCCGCGAACCATTCCCCAATAATGGAAGGAGGGCCGGCGCCCCTTCAAGACCGACGCCGGTTCCAACGTCAACCCGTGTCCGTAGCCCACGGGAATAGTCCCCACCGTCATGGCGCGGGGGAAAATAGACTCGCTCCCATACCCGATCCGCTGACCCGCCTGAACGCGCCCGATCCGAACAATCTTGGACAAGGGCCGCCAGGGGTTTTGGAGCGAGAGAACCCCCGGAGTCGAATGGATGCCGTAGAGAAGGTTCCCCACCCGAACTCCGTCCCATCGGTATTTTGGAAAATCCAGAAGGAGAGCACTATTGGCCACATGGCGCGGAACGGCGCGGCCGTCGGCGAACAACCGATCCGTCACGGCGCAAAACTCGGCCAACCGTTTTCGAATCAAAGGACCGTTTTTCCCGGCCACATAGCCGGGATGGGCATAGATCCCATCTAAGCGAACCCCAGGAGCTTTTTCCACCAAACGATAAAATTTTGGGAGATCCTGGAGCCCAACCCCCCACCGGCCCAGTCCCAGGTCGACCTCGATCTGCACCGACACAGGCCGCCGAGCGTTCAAGGACGAGAGGGCGCGAAGGAGGCGGGGGTTGTCCACCATCACAGAAAATTTGTTTTCGGACACCACGCCCGCCCGCGCGGGATTCACCGGCCCGGTGATCAGGATCGAAGCGCCGAGCCCAGCGGCGCGAAGGGCCAGGGCCTCGTTCAGATCGGTCACGGCCAGCAAGTCGGCGCCCGAGGCGAGGGCTACCCGGGCCACCGCCGGCGCTCCGTGGCCATACCCGTCGGCCTTGACGACCGCGGCGAAGCCAAGGCCCGGCCCGATTTCCCCGCCTCACCGCCCGCACGTTGTGGGCGATGGCGGCCAGATTCACCTCCACCCAGCGCAGAGCGTGGTCCATTGACGACATCAGTCGGCCTCGGGACGAGTCGAACGGGACGGACGAAGGAGGATCGCCCGCCGGATTTTCTTAAAGATCGGCCACCCATGAACCCACAGGAAATAGAGCCAAGGGACATACACGCGGTCGTATTCCCCCACAAACTCCGTCAGTTCCGCCCCAAAGCCTTTCTTGAACCGATACAACCCGTACAGCGGATCCTCCGGTTTCGGGTTGCTCGGCACGGCGCGGAAATCGTAGAGCGTGCAGGCGTTGGATTTCGCCCAGCGGATCATGGTCCATTGCATCAGATGGTTGGGCATGTATTGACGGTCGGTGTTGGCGCTGGCGCCGTAAGCATACCAGGTTGTTTTCCCATGGGTGAGCGCCAGGGCCCCGGAAATCGGTTTCCCCTCGCGCTCGGCCAGGAAAAATTGAGCCTTCCCCTGCGCGCCCAACCGCTTTTGAATGTCCAAAAAATACCCCGCCGGCCGAATCAAAAATCCGTCCCGGCGGGCCGTATCGACGAGGATGCGGTAGAAGGTTTCAATCTCTTCGCGGGAAGCGACCGGGCGGATGGTCACGCCCTTCTTTTCCGCCAAACGAATGTTGTAGCGGGTCTTCTGATCCATCCCCTTCAGAAGATCCTCTTCGCTCTTCGAAATATCCAAGCGAAACACCAGCCGAGGCTGAACCCCCGAAAACCCGCCCGTCTCCGGCGCCCGCCGAAACCCGTTTTGCAAAAGAGGCCCCGAAATCCAGTCCATCGTTTTTGAGACATCGGGATCGATCTTAAGAAAAACCGCTTTACGTTCCCGCGCCAGCTTTTCCACTCGACGGAACAGTTCCGCCAAATCCTCCGCCGTCCATCCCTCCGAGAGAACCGGGCCCCGGGGCGCGTAAAAAAAACGGTACCGAATTTTTGGAAAATCCCGCTCCAAAACCTGGAGCCCCACCCGGAAAACGCCGTCCCGTTCCACACAAAGACGGTGCGCCCGCCAGCCCGACGGGGCTTTAACCTCGGACCAACCCGCGGTTTGAAACACATGGTGCTTAACGGCCGTGGCCGTCGTCCGATCCCACGCCTCCGCCGCCAGGGTCAAAGGTTCACCCATGGCGTTGCCACATTTCCAGCATGAGGAGAGCCCACAGGCGATACCCGTGGTCCCGTCGGCCCGATTGGTGCTCGTCCCATAATCCCTGAAGAACCTCGGGCCGGAAATAGCCCCGCTGGAGCGCCTCGGGAGAAAGCACGGTCTCCTGAAACATCGGACGGAGCGGCCCCCGAAACCAGGGTCCCAAAGGAATCCCAAACCCCATTTTTTTCCGCTTCAAGATCGACGGGGGAAGGAGATCCTTGAAGGTTTCTTTGAAAATCCATTTGGTCTGGGACCATCCCTTTAATTTCCACCGGCCGGGCAGTCGGAACACGAACTCCGCGAAATCGTGGTCCAGGAGCGGCGACCGTCCCTCCAAAGAAACCGCCATGGAGGCGATGTCGACTTTCGTCATCAAACATTCCGGCAAATAGGTCGAAAAATCCGTGTAGAGCGTCCGGTTGATGACATCGGCGCTGGGCGCCCGGTCGAAGGCTTGTCGAATATAGCGCAACGCCCGTCCCTCGGCAACCCGGGAAGCGAAGGCTTCCGTATAGAGCGCGCGTTTGAGCGGGTCCGGGAAAAAACAAGAAAACCCGAGATGGCGCGCCGCGGGGTCCGATTCCCCCACGCTCTCCATCAAGCGCCGAACCCGCCACACCCACCCCTTGGAACCCCCGCGATCTCCGAGTAGGGAAAGCGTTTTGGCCCCCGCTTTCCAAACCGCTCCGGGAACGGCCCGCGCCCTGTGGGCCCCCAGGGCCGCCACGTGCCGAAGGTATCCCGCGAAGTTCTCGTCCCCCCCGTCGCCGTTCAAGGCCACGGTGACGTGCCGCCGGGTCTCCCGCGCCACGTAATAGGTCGGCAGGGCGGAGGGGTCCGCGAAAGGCTCGCCGTAATGGCGGGCCAGAAGGGGAAGCACTTCCGCCATCTCGGGCTTGACCACGAACTCCGTGTGGTCGGTCCCGAACCGCCGGGCCACCTCCTTGGCGAAGGGGAGTTCGGAAAATTCCTCATGGTCGAACCCAATGGAAAAGGTTTTAACGGGCTGGTCCGACAATTCGCTCATGAGCCCCACGATGACGGAGGAATCGATACCGCCCGAAAGAAACGCGCCCAAAGGAACCTCGGAGATCAGTCGCATTTTGACCGCCTCGGTCAATCGTCGGCGGATCTCGAACTTGGCCTCTTCCAACCCGATCGATAAGGGCGGTTGGTTAACCGGAAGGTCCCAATACCGTTCCACCCGCACCGCGCCTTTCTCCACGATCAAACGGTGGGCCGGGGGAAGTTTCCGAACATTTTTGTAGATGGTGAACGGGCTGGGGATATACTGAAAACTTAAAAACAGATCCAGCGCCTCGGGGTGCATTTCCGGATCAAAGTCCGGGAACTTTTTAAGCGCCTGAAGTTCAGACGCCCACGCCAGCCGGCCGCCCCGTTCCATGTAGAAGAGCGGCTTTTTCCCGAACCGGTCCCGAGCTAAAAACAACCGCTGGCGTTTCTCGTCCCACAAGGAAAAAGCGAACATCCCCCGAAGCCGCCGAACGCACTCCACGCCTTCTTCCTCATACAGATGGACAATGGTTTCCGTGTCCGAATGGGTTTTAAACCGGTGCCCCTTGGCCTCCAACTCTTTCCGCAAAACCTCGAAATTATAAATCTCCCCGTTAAAAACAATCCCCACCGTCCCATCTTCATTGAAGATCGGCTGTCGCCCCCCCGCCACATCAATGATCGCCAACCGCCGCATGGCCAACCCCACCCGACCGTCGGGCGAAACCCAAGCGCCGCCCCCATCCGGTCCCCGGTGAGCCAAAGCATCCGCCATTTTCCCAAGTAAGGAAACAGGCGGTGCCCTGTTCTCGACTATAAAGACCCACTATCCCGCACACGGCCGGCCTCCTTTGCAATTCCCATTCAGAGGGCCAACCCGTCCAAAACCCTCGGCCAAACAACCGGACCCGCGGGAAACCATCCGGAAAGAGAAAAAGGTTTTGTAACCGGTTTCCTCGTCGAAGCCATCTCCGAATACATTCTTATGGAACAAACGAATTCTCGTAAATTGATTCTGTATCTTCGACAAACTTTTCCCACCGGAAATGGGTTTCAATGTGGGAAGAAGCCTTCCGCCCCATGGCGCTCCGCTTTTCCGGATCCGTCAGCAATAGAAGAAGGGCGTCGGCAAGAGCCTTGGGGTCTTCCGGGGGAACCAACAAACCCGTCTCGCCGTCTAGGATGACTTCCGGGATGCCTCCGGTTCTTGTGGCCACCACGGGGCACCCGGCCCACATGGCCTCTAGCAAACCGATTCCGAAACCTTCAAACCGGGAGGGGAGAACGAAGAGATCGAACTCAGAGAAATGGCCGGCCGCGTTTGGAATTTCACCCGTAAAGGAAACAAAATCTTTCAACCCTAATGTTTCCGAAGTTTTTTCCAGCACCTGGCGATCGGGGCCATCCCCCACAATTAAAAACCTCGCCGTGGGTGCTTTTTGAACGACCCGCTTCGCCGCCTGAAGAAGAACACGAATCCCCTTGATCTCGTCGTCCAGCCGCCCAACAAAACCAATGACCTGGCGGGGTTCGGGCCAAGGGACGGGAAGTTTTTCTTTGAGTGGGTTCCCTTTTTTCTCGGACGGAATCGCGTTTGGGAAGACCCGCACTCTCGAATCCTCCCTACCCGTCCGAGAAGAGAAGGCCCGTGCCACCGCTTTTGAGACGGCCAAAACCACATCCGCCCGCGCCCCCAGACACCTTTCCGCCTTTCGAAAAAGCCAAGAGGTTCCCTCGCCCATCTCATGGATATGCCAAACCAACCGACCCTTGCTTTTAAAAATCGCCGCGACCACATTCGCGATGGCTAAATGAGAGTGGACGACCTCGAACGAGTGATGACGAAAAAATCTGAAGAGCCTGAATCCCAGACGAACATCCCACCACCCCCTCCCCTCCAGAGCAAACACACGAAGGCCGTGTTGCCGCAAATATTCGGCTTCGATCCCCCAGGATTTCAGACAGAGGACCGAGACATCAAAGCGTTCGGGATTTATTGCGGCCGCCAATCTCGAAAGAAGTTTTTCCGTTCCGCCGATGTTCAATCCCACCGTAACATGGAGGACTCGGATTTTTTTTCCCATCACGCAGATTCCGAAAACGGTCTCCGTAAGATCGCTCTGCGATCGAATAGGTCCTCGGAAACCGACCCCCCGAACCCAAAGAGAACGCGGTGGGTCGGTCCCAGATCATCATTTCCCCACTCACTCGAGGGCCCAAGGATAAAAGATTCCGAGCCGCATTTTTTTACCAGAGGGGCCGTCACCTATTCTTTCCCATTGGGCGGACCAACGTTTTCACGGCAGTTGAGAAGCTTGATTTCGGAAACCAACCGGTGTGGCGGCGGATCTTGGCCCCATTGCCGACAGAGATGGAAGCGTGGAACCGTTGGGACCCTTTTCCCTCCATCCCCCAATCAACGCGAACCCCCGCCGCGTCAGCCAGGGCATCAAAAAGATCTCCCATGCGGGTCCCTTGACCCGAACACACGTTATAAATTTCACCCGGCTTTCCATCCCTCCCCAAAAGATACAGGGCCCGGAACACCTCTTCCAGGGGAAGGAAATCCCGGATCGCGTTCATCGGCCCGACTTTTAAATGACAAGAAGCTCCCCGAGGAATCCCTCGAAGCAAACCGATGACGCGGGAAACCGCAAAGGCAGGAGGAGCGTCCGGCACCAACAAATTGAACAACCGCGCCGCTACGACCGGAACCCCGAGCCTGGCATAGGCCATGGCCAACGAGGTTTGGAGGTATTTGGAAAGACCGTAGGGTGTTTCCGGGCGGGGAGTGTCCTTCTCGGAAAAACGCGCCCCCGGCTTCCCAGCTCCGTATTCCGCGGCGGACCCGATGATCACCACCCGGGGCTTCTTCCCCGGGAAGGCGCGCACCGCCTCCAACACGTTTATGGTCGAAAGAAGGTGCGCTCGAACGAGCGCTTCCCACGGCCCCGGCAGGGTTGTTCCAACGCAATGGAAAACAATATCCGGCCGGTTGGAAACAAGGGTTTTCCTAACAGAAAGGGCGTTGTCAAATTGGCAAGCCAACTCCCCTTGGCGCCTGGAATGGCGGGAAACTCCCAGGATCGAGGCGCGAGGATCCTGCGCCCGAAGATAATCCAGAAGGCGAGATCCCAAATACCCTCGACTGCCCGTGATCAAGAGTCGCACGATGGGTTAGAACGTCGAGACCGACGCTTCTTTTACTCCCAAAACTAAATCCTGCGCCTGTCGATAATCGTCCGGCCGGCCGATGTCCAACCATTGACATTGGCTGGGGAACGCACAGACGGGCTCCCCGGCGGCGATCAATTTTAAAACCAGATCCGGAAGGTCCAACCGCTCTCCCCGGGGGATCCATCGGAGAACGCGGGGTTCATAGACGTAGATCCCCATGCTGACTTCCAGGGAGGAGACGGGTTTTTCTTTATACCCGCGAACCCGGCGCTCCCCGTCCACCTCCAAAACCCCCAAATCAATCTTCACTTCACGCCGATGGGCGGCGATGGTCAAAGAAGCGGAACTCTCCCGATGGAATTTCACCAGCGCGCTGAAGTCCAAATCGGTAAGAAGATCCCCGTTCATGACGATAAAGGTTTGGTTGAGGTCGGGAACCAACGACAGGGCCCCTGCCGTCCCCAAAGGTTTTTCCTCCTGTACGAACGATAAAGTTATTTTTTCTTTCCAGAAGGGCCTTTGGTCGAAGTAAGCTTTAATCAGTTCGGCCAAGTGACCGACGGAGATCGTGATGTCCGTGATCCCATGGGCCGCCAATCGCTCCATCAACACCTCCAGAATGGGCCGATCCCCAACAGGCATCAGAGGTTTTGGAAAGTTGATGGTAAAAAGGATGCAAGCGCGTCCGCGGCCGCCGGCCAAAATGACGGCGCGAAGCCCCCGGTTTTTTTCGGGTGACAGGGGACTCATCGCGCGTACTCGTCGGGGCGATAGGCCGCTAGATGCTTTTCAATATAGGCCGCCGTTCGCCGAATGCCTTCGTCTAAAGACGTGCGAGGCTCCCACCCCAATTTCTCCCGCGCTTTCGCGGCGTCGCATACAAGGAGATCCACCTCGCTTTGCCTCGGACGCACGCGCCCCCCGGCCGTCGTCACCCGCGCCTTCCTCTTCAAGACAGAAAAACACCGCTCCGCCAATTCCTTGACGCTGACCGCAGACCCTTGGCCGAAATGAATCACTTCTCCCTCCAATCCCTTCCGATCCAACGCCGCAACGAACGCGCGGGCGGTGTCGGTCACAAAGGTCAGGTCCCTCCGAGGGGCGAGGTTCCCCAGGGAGATGGTTTTCCGCTCCGAAAGGATTTGAGTCAGGATCGTGGGCAAAACCGCCCGAGCGGACTGGCGCGGGCCGTACGTATTAAACGGCCGCAAAACCACAACGGGAAGCCCGTGGCTTCGGTGATACGACAAAGCCAATTGGTCCGCCCCCATCTTGGTCGCCGCGTAAGGCGATTGGGCCTGAAGAGGATGAAGTTCCGTCATGGGAATCCGCTGGGCCGTCCCGTAGACCTCACTGGTGGACGTTACGATCACGCGGCGCACTTTATTTCGCCGACACGCTTCTAAAATATTCAAGGTCCCCCGGACGTTGGTCTCCACATAAGACTCCGCCGCCTGGTAAGAGTAAGGGATCGCGATTAACGCCGCCAAATGAATCACCTTGTCGCACCCCTGGACCAAGGCGTTCATTTGAGAACTGTCTCGAACATCCCCGACGACAATGTCGAGCCTTCCCCGTCCCCTCGAATCGAGCTCGTCCAAAAAACCTCTTCGCCCCGCCCCATTATAGTGGACCAAGGCCCGGACCCGATGGCCCCGATCGAGGAGAGACTCAACGACATGGCTCCCGATAAATCCTCCCGCTCCCGTCACAAACAAGGTCATTTTTCGCTCCTGGATTTCCCCGTATCTTTGATCATTCCATCCCCTATTTTTTCCACAAGGTCCCACGTCAACGGCGTCCCGCGTTGTATCCCACGCGTCGAGCGGCGGCCCAACACCTCCGCGTAATGACGGGGAGGCAACCCGTTCGCCGGCCGAATGGAACGGACGTTGGTCTCGGTGAAAACGTCGCCCGACGCCATCTCTTGGACCACAAACAGAGAGCGCCGGAGAGCGCGACTCGCCTTCTCTTTCTCCCCCAAAACGTAATCAGATTTTCCGAGAGCTTTCTCCGTTCCACGAACAGCTTCCACCATGGCCTTGAACTCCGTGGGTTCCATTGAAAACGAACTATCCGGACCGGCAAACGAACGGGAAAGCGTAAAGTGTTTTTCATGAGACAGGCCCCCAACGCAACGGCGGCCACGGGGGCGGCCGATCCAAGCGTATGGTCCGATAATCCCACCGGAAAGCCGAAATCATGGGAGAGGCGCGGAATGGCGCGAAGATTCATTTCCTCTGCCGGCGCCGGATAGGCGCTGACACTAAGAAGAACGATCCCACGGGCTCCGTGGGTGCGGGCTTCGCGCACCGCTTCGTCAATTTCCTCCCGGGTGGCCATTCCCGTTGACAGGATCATGGGCTTTCCGGTTCGCGCCACGCGCCGGATCAACGGGATATCGATGATCTCGAATGACGAAATCTTATAACAAGGAACATCCATTGTTTCCAAAAATTCCACGGCGGTGGCGTCAAAGGGCGAGGAGAAAAGATCCAAACCCAAGCGTCGGGCCACTTCCTTCAGCTTCGGATGCCACTCCCAAGGGGTGTACGCCTCCTGATAGAGGTCGTAAAGCCGCTTTCCTTCCCACAAAGAACCATGGCCGATTCGAAAACAGTCCTGCTCGGATTTTATCGTGAGGGTATCGGCCGTGTAGGTCTGAAGTTTGACCGCGTCAGCCCCGGCGGTCTTGGCCTCCTGCAGTATTCTCACAGCCCTGGAATAGTCCCCCCCGTGATTCGCCGACATCTCCGCCACGATGTAGACCGGGTTCCCGTCTCCAACGTTCCGATCGCGGATCGCTGTGGGTTCGTTCATTGACAATCTTCCGTGGTTAACACACACCAATAGGCCGGAGTGTTTGAAATGCGCGTTTTCGCCCTTTGACGAAACCCCGCTCGAAGGAAAGCTTGGAGAGAAGCGCCGTTGGTGGGCTTCACATAAGCGTTCACAACCTTTTCTCCGGTGTCCCTCATGAACGCGCATGCCGCCGTTCGGATGAGACTGGATCCAAGCCCTTGCCCACGATAGGTCCTCTCGACAAAAACGGAAATCACCCAACCGATCTTTCGGCGTTCAAAACGCGCACTTCCAATGGATTTCCCCTGTCGAAGAACGGCAACGAAAATAACACAATGGGAATTATTAAGTCGTTCCTTAAACCAGGCCTGGTGGGGCCCCCATGGAATACGGGTTTCAGAAAAACTTGCCGCGCGGGCGGCCGGGTCGTTCGCCCAATTCCACAACCTTCGACAGTCGGAGGGACGGACGCGTCGAAGAACAAAGGGAACCCTTGGCGAAGCCATGTCCTGCATCATGGCCACCACGCGCTTGGCCCCTTTTCCATCAACGAGCCGTTTTCCTCTTAGAGACATTCGTTTACGAACCGATGGCGATCGCGCCAACCATTCGACTCGATCCCGGATTTCCCCTACCGACAAGGAAGCGATGGACCCCAGGCTCCAGGCGGCACCCTCTTGATGCATTGAATGGGCGATGTTGGTTTGGTTGTCAGATTGGGCCACGAGAATAGCCGGAAGCCCCAATCGAGCGATTTCCAAACAAGTGGATCCGGCCGCCAGGATTCCCAGGTCGGCACGAGACATCAGAAAAGCGATATTTCTTGGGTTTTTGTGAACGTGAACCCGATGAACACCCGCCCGGCGTGCCCATCCGGCGAGGGACCACGCCTTACGATACCCTCCGCCAAGAAGGACGTCGATCTCAAACCGAGGAGCCGGAACATTCGCCAAGGCCTTCAGAACGGTTCTCGTTATGTTTTTAGGATCGGTTCCCCCGCCCGAAACCAATATTCGTTTCACTGTTGAATGCCGAGCGGATCGCCGCTGGAAAGCGGAGAACTCGTTTCGCAACAACGCGTAGCGGGACCCTAACATCAACCGGGGGCGGGCCTCACGGCGAGGATAAAGGTTCGGCTTGGCGTGAAGGTTTTGATTCACAACAATGTCTGAAAAACAATTCTCGGAACTGCCGAGATCGTCAACCCACAAAACGCGAAATCCGCTTTTTTGCAAAATCTCTCGATAGCCGGGCCCGAAATGATATCCATCGACCACGACCCAGCGAGCCCCGAACCTCCGCGCCGCGTCCGCCGTTTTGACAGCGTCCGACCGGCCGCCGGCTCGAACCGTCAAAAGGGGAATGACGAAATCCCTCCAGGTATTCGAGACAAAAGAGAGGGAAGGCTGTTCGCCGTTAGAAAAACGACCCGGCCTCCCAAAGCGCGCCAAGCCTGCCCCAGCGCGATACAACGCATCATATGCCCAGTCCCCATGGCGGGCCCAGCATCCGCTCGAACCGCCAAAGGAGGCGGGGAAGGCTTCAACTCCATCCCCGTGACCCATCGTTGGATTTTGAAACCAGAGTGAACAGTCGAGACAGGTAACGACGGAGGGCCAACAATGAAGAAATGACTCTCGCCCCACCCAGGGAAACCAAAAAAAGAACGGCGCTCGGGGAAGATCCAAAAGAAAACCTCAGACTGCGAAAAAAATGATCGCGGGCCTTTTTCGGAAATCCAGCCGTCAACCACCGCAGACCGCTTTGATAAAAGAGGGCCGCGAGGGCCTCCTTTTTCACTTGGAGCGGAACAGAATTGTTTTTTGAATGCCAAAGGACCACGCGGACGGAATCTTTCCACATGGCTTCCTGCCTCGTCTGCATCGCGCTTTTTTCGTGCACCCGGTAGAACATAAGGGGCTCGGGAATATACTGAAAGGGCGTCACTTGCGCGGCTTTCAGAAAGAAATCCCAATCCACCACCCCGGCGGGATGAGAGAAGCCTCCTCGGAGCCCCCCCACACGTTGCCAGACATCCCTGTCGACCATGGCGGCGGAGGAAGCCACGCAATTGTATTTTAACATTTGGAAGAAGGGGTTTGAGCCTGGAGCCCCCGCGCGAACGCGGCGATACACTTTCTCTGACCTAAAACAATAATAATCGCTGTAAAACAAACCCACCCGGGGATAACGGCGGGCGTAATCATTGTAAACTTCCAACTTATGAGACGGCCAATAGTCATCGGCGTCAAGGAACGCCACGTATCGGCATTGGGTTAGAGAAAACCCCGCATTTCGCGCGGCCGCCAATCCGTTGTTTCGGGTGCGAAGGACTTTTACTCGACCTCCCCCCTTTTCAAGCAAATCGGGCGTATGATCGGTGGACCCGTCGTCCACCACAATGATTTCGTCAGGAGGCCGGGATTGAGAGTAAACGCTCTCCAAACAACGGGCAATAAAGTCCTCCGCGTTATAGGCCGGGATGACCACCGCCATCGTGATGGATTCCCCAAACAAAGGGGGCTTGGGTGGGGGCATCGGTCCCTTAACGAGGACGGCGCCCAGCGACGCCATGGGCGGAGGAGTTCAGCGCTTTCATCGTTTTTGAGATCTCTCGTTAAGCCGGATCTTTGTCTGTGAATTGAAAAGCAACCGGACCATCCCGGCCACATTTCCAAAACATTTCGAAATGAACGACCTCTTTTTGAAAACGATCCAACGGGCAAAATTTTCCAATGCCTGTCCAAAACTGGCCCACCAAAAAAGAGGGAAAGACAATTCCGGATGTTTCCTGACGAAATTATATCGGTTGATGATCTGCATTTGCCCAAACGTGAAATCCGCAACGCGATCACCCGGAGCGTGCAGATGAAGAACGGCCGCTCCCGAGACAACGTAAAGGTCATATTTTTTTGAAACGCTGTAACTAAAATCGATGTCTTCCATAAGGCCGTAGCCTTCGTACCACTCATCAAACCTAAAAGTCGAAAGAACTTCCCTTTTCCACATAGTGGCTCCGCCGTACAACCAACTGACCTTTTGTGTTGTTTCCACCGGGCAGTAGGTGGTGTTATACCCTGACCGCAATATTTTCCCCTCCGATTTGCAATCAAGGAAAAAGGGCCATTTGAGAATGTTGCCGGTTCTCCGGACGGGGTGGTTAACGATATTGAAGCCCGCTCCGCCCACCAACGCATCCGCCGTGGACCAAAACCGCATCAACGCTTCCAACGCTCTCGGTTCAAACACGAGATCGTCATCGAGGAATCCAATGTGCTCGATCGCGGGATCCAGTTCGGCAATCCCTCTGTTTCGCGCTTCGGTGATGGAGGTTTTTTCGCGGATGTATTTAATGGGAATGGTCGTGTGTTGCTCGAGGAGGGCCTGAAGGGAGTAGGAGCCCCCATCCACGATGACGATGGCCGCCGGCAAAACCGACTGTCGCTCCAAGCTCGCGAGGAGCCTCCCCATTTCCTGGGGCCTATTTTTTGTGGGCACGACGAAACCAAAGTTCACCGGGACATCCTATTCAAGGAATATGTTCATCGCTGATTTAGAAACGGGTCCGAAATAACGCCCGACGTATGCCTGAGCCTGGGTCACCCGCGCTTGCCATCGGGCTGGGTCCATGCTACCCAATTCCGCCATGGCCTGATGAAACGCATCAGCGGTGCGAACCACCCATTTAATGTCCGCCGACTCGTAAAGGGGGTCGAATCCAAATAATCATCGACTGGAACATAGAATACAGGTTTTCCGCGTTGCACACAATTCAGAACCAATGTGGTCGATGAACTGTAAAGAACCACGTCCGCCCAGTCGATCGCGTCGTCTTCCAAGGAATGATCCTCCCCATAAGGGAAGACGATTGTTTTGCGGAGATCGTTTTTTAACGGGATGAGCGGGTGCGCGCGCAGACGAATTGAATAACCACCGGGAGCCTTGAAGATCTTATTCAATGCAAAGAGAGTCCGTGCGTAGTAATCCGGACTGGTGGAAAGCAACACCAATACATGGGCCGGCTGTCGCCGGGGCGGTAAGATTTTGACTTCGCCGCCTTTCTGTCGGAGGGCACACCCGCTTTTCACGATCCCTTCGGGGTACCCCCCGCGATGGGTGAGCATATGGGCGGTTACCTCTCCCATGGAAACAAGGACGTCTGGGAGGGGAAGGGCTTCCGCCGCCGAAAGACAATATTCGGTGTGCTTCCCGGTGATGGCGGCGTGCTGATATCCAATGACGCGGGTCTGCCTGCTGAGGGCGCGAAGAACCATCATATCCGCTCGTTCCCAACCGCGGTTTTCATAGGGCAGAATGAACCGCTCCACATCGTTTTGTTCGACGATTTTCTTTGTCGTAAGCGAATTCATCATTTTGACCATATTCAGGCTCGCCCTCAATTCCTCCATCACCGAATCCTGCACAATCCGTTGCAGACTCATTCCTCGGAAACGGGGAACCCGGAGATCGTAAAAAGGCGAGAATAAAACATCCACACCGCGCGAATAAAAATCCCGACCAATTCGAACACGCTCAGCAACTGCTCGATGGAATACACCTGGAGGGTCCCGCTTCGCCGCAGGTATTCCACCGTTTGTCGATAAGCGTTTAGAACGATGCCAACGACCAATAAATTCTTTTGCCTCTCTTGCAGGTAAGGGAGAAGATCCCCGAAGTAGAGATCCCGATAAGCGCCCGCGACGTCAAAGGATCCCTCACTGAGGACTGTCTTAACAACGACCAGGCGCTGGAGGCCCGTTGGAAAAGGGGTTGGCCCAGCGGTTGTTTTTCGGAAAACGGAAACTACGAATCGATGGAGGACCTTTCCCGGAAGAAAATCCGTGAGAATTCTTAGTCCGAGCGGTTTCCCGACGCTGAAATCACGGATGATCCTGTTTTTAAAGTTGCGTTTTATTTGCCGGAGGACAGCGGCATCATCAAAGACGATCACCAAATCCTCGCCGTCGTATTTCAAAAGGCGGGTCAAACAGTCCGTATAAAAAACGCGTTCGCAGACCCGCGTGGAAAGGGCGCTTTTCCCGGCCAGGTCCAATCCGTCCCAGAACGGGGAATGACCGGCGTTATTGAGCGCCCCCATCCAAGAAACGAAATCGTCCCGAAAATGCGCGTTAACCTCCGAAAAGAGTTTTCCGGCCTTGATCTCAATTCCCCCGGCCTTTTTGAGCTCGTTGGATTCTGGACCATGGGCATGTTCCCTGAAAACAAAATACGAGAAAGGTCCGCCCGCTTTTTGTTCAACGATCTTTCGGACCCCCTTTAAATCATTGACGATGAATACATGGGTCATCAACGGGTCGACCCCTAATTATTTTCCATCGGATGAACCACCCCGGGGACTTCCGTGTTGATCAACCCGTGCTCCTCAGCATAAGCGATGGACCGCCGCATATTGGAAGAAACCATAACGTTGTAATAGTATTCATATTTGTCGGCCGTAGAATCAAAGGATTTCGTATCTCTCATGAAGTTGATATGTTCCTGAATATTGCGTATCACCAGGCCGAACCTTCTCGGTTTTGGCAATCGATAACGGGAGAGCGGAAACTCATAATTCTCGTCGGCCCAAACCTTTACATCAAACGGCAATTCCACATTCACCACGCGTTCATTAGTCTCTAGCGGGCTGATGATACAATCCGGTTGGAGGCCGGACAAAACATCCAAAATCGAATAAAAATCACTCTTTCGATCGGCAGGAGCTTCGCCTTGAACCTTTCTGTCAAAGACCTTTTTGGCGGCGGCGGCGACCTCGTTGACGAAAACGACCTTGCTTTCCCGCCCCAGAACTTTCGCCATCGTCAATTGGGTGTATCGGTTCCAATAGAACCGATCCACGTTTCCGTGTTTTTCGATATGTTGCACCAGTTTTTCTTCAAGGGCTTGGGGCGTGTCAAAAAACAGCGGCTTAATACTCTCCACGTATTCAGAGAGGATCGTTCGGTGGAAAGGGTATCGCTCTGGGTTTCCGACCAGTTCGTCGTAGATCTCGATAATCGTCACGTCGTAATTGAAGCCATGCATGATGATTTCCTTAAGGTAGGCCGAACCGTAACCCACCATCCCCCAGATCTTAAACCGGTATAGTTCGTAGAAATCGGCTTCCGTCATTTCCGAATGCTCCACCACAAGCTCGTCCATCTCAAAGACCCATCGGTCGTCGATCCGTGTCACGTCTTTTTCGATGAGCGCGAACTTGGTCCGGAACTTGTACTGGGCTCGAGCCTCCCCGGTATACAACTCGGAACCTTTGATCAGGTAGAGCGCGCCCACATATACACTGTCCAGGCGAAGCGTGACGGCCATCAGGAAAGAGTTCTTGAACGACGAAAGGGACTCTTTCGGAAGCCCCGAGATGAGCTCCGTGGAGGAGGCGATGCCGTTCGAGCGCGCGTAGGCCACCATTTCCTGGACCTTGCTCAGGGGCATGTTTCCCCGTTTGATGTTCTTCAGGGTTTCCACGTTCAACGATTGAAAGCTCATATTCAAGGGTAAAAGGTCTTTCATCAAAAGCGCCATGGTCTTGATATTTTTGAAAGGCCCCCCCGCGGAGTAATACACCCTCAGGCTGGAGGGATACCCCGTGGTCTTTCGCAATTCGTGGATGAATTCGGCCAGTTCCACGTCTTTTTCGGCGATGCCCCAGTTGGGGTCGGCGATTCGCAAAACGGTGTTCGGATAATGGTTCATGAGGTAGCGGATTTCGTCTTTTGAATACTCCAGGGAGTGCTTGCGCATCTTTCCCTCATTCAATCCGACCGTGCAGAACGTGCATTTGTAAGGACAGCCTCTCGTCGTTTCGATCTGCGGAAGGAGGTTGTATTTGTCCATGAACCCTTTGAACAGGCCGGACGAATAGGGGGACGGAATTCGGTCCAAGTCAAACAATATTTCCGGGGCGGGCCCGCAAACGATGGCGTCGCCCACCCTTGAACTGCACCCCGGAACCCCGGCGCTCTTCACCGCCTCCTTATCCCCGGTTTCGATAAACTTCGCCACTAAATCCGCCATCGGGATCTCGCCGTCGCCATGAATAAGCACGTCGATGTTCGGATAAGCCGCCAGGAGTTGATAGTCGTTATAGACCGGCCAGGTGAACGAATGGAGGGCCTCGTTCTGGGGGGCCGGGGCCATCGGAATAGCGCCTCCCGTTTTCCCCGCGAAAGGGAAACCGCTCGTTTTTTCTTGGCCAAAGGGGCTGATATTCGCCCCGCCGAAAACGATGAGCGCGCGGGGACAGGATTCTCGTATGGCTCTCGCCGCCACCAAGGTCAGATAATCATTCCAGGAGAAATAGCCGAAACCCACAATATCCGGCGTTTTTTCTTTGACGGCCGCCATCAGATCCCCATAGGTTCTAAAAAGATGGAGGTCCACCCTGTTGGAGAATTTTTCTTTCACATAGGACCCGACGACGCCGAGGCCCAGAGGGAAGGTACGAAGACTCAAACCAAAACCATCATGGGCCAGTTCAGCGAGATAAACGACGATCGCCGGATTTGCGTTTTCGTTTTTCATTGGTTTCCCTTTTGTTCCGCCTTAGGATTTCATTTTCCATCCGTCAGAAGAAGGGAAGTCTCCCATTAACATTTCTTCCCGGCCTCCAGTATGAACCCTTCAATGTCCGCGCCGCCGCGAGCTATATCTCCCGTTCAGCAGCGCTGCGCGCTGCCGAACTCGTGACCTAACACAATGGTCCTCTTCAAAAGCGTCAGTTTAACCCCTTCATTTATATCGATTGAAAGCGGGGATAGGCTTGATCTCAACGGCGTTAGCCGTTACCGTCCGACCTCGCCTTCGGGTATTTTCCCAAGAGACGTCCCGCCGTCCTTTTCAACGCCACATCTGAATTATCCACGCCCACCTATTTCGTCGCGCCGTCATTCATGATCGAAGGAAGCAATCGGGCCGTCCCACAGCCGATTTCCAATACCGACTTTCCCTTCACCACCTGGCGGAGGACATTTTGCGCGAGGAGGTGCCTGTTCTTGAGGGATTGATTGACATCCACCAGACGACGGAACCATCCCGCGGAAGGGCGTATTTGTCGCTTTTCCAACCGATAATCTTTTCATCCCAAAATTGTTGCTTATTGAGGTCGGCCAATAGGAACCCCTTTAAAGGAAAACAGCTATCCCGCTTGCCACGCGATGCCCGGAATTTCAATAGACACGGGCAAACTCACGTCAACCGTTTGAAACCGCTCGTGCAAATCGGACCGCGTAGCAGGGAGCGTTCCGTGCCGCTTCGCAAGGCTTTCCCTATTTTGAAAAAGGCTTTATCGGCGGAGGCCAAATAGTTCCCGATATGTTTTTCCTTATGCGCAAAACTCGCATAGAACGCGTTCGATGCGAGGAATCCCTCTTCCAGCATGAATTGCGTGAAAAGCGTCTTCAGCAGTAAAGGATCCCCCCGGTTAAAGCTGAAGTGGCAAAGCGAATCCATTCCGGCCACGGAGATATCCACCCCGTGCCGGTGAGCCGCGGTCTTCCATCCGGCCTGCACTTCCCTGCCGATCCGGCAGAGCCTTCCCGGGATGTGGAGGTGTTTGATCTTGTTTATGGTCGCGATGGCCGCGCTCGGCCCTATTCTTTCCGTCCAATAGGTACTGCTCACAAAGGAATCCTGGGCGGCCTGCATAACGTCCGCGACCCCGATCACGGCGGACATGGGGTACCCGTTGCTCATCCCCTTGGCGAACACCGCTAAATCGGGTTTAAGCTTAAAGAGTAAGTGCGCTCCGCCGACGGTCAGCCGAAAACCGGCGGTTATTTCATCCACAATTAACACAGCGCCGATGGCGCGAGTCTCCTCTTGAACGGCGGCCAGGAAACCGCCTTCGGGTTTCACTCCGCGAATGGATTCAAGAATAACCGCGCCGATTTTTCGTTTTCCATCTTTGATGAGTTTCCTAAAACCAACGGTGTCATTGTAGGTGAACGGAACGGCCGTTCCCCGAAGAGCGCGAGGGACACCCGCGGGGTTCAAGCCGGGAAGGAGATGTCCGTCCAGAGATTTTTTATCAGCCACATTGGCGGCCAAATACCAATCATGCCATCCGTGGTAACCGCAGAACAATACTCGGTCGCGCCCCGTCCTCGCGCGGGCAATCCGCACGGCCATCGACATGGCTTCGCCGCCGCCGCGCCCAAATCGCGCCATGTCCGCCCACGGGTGCAAAGATACCAAGAGTTTGGCCAATTCCACATCTTCCGGGGCGTTCAGCGTGCTCATGTTCCCGGCGCGCACCACCCTGGAAACGGCCGCATTTACGTCCGGATCTGCATAACCCAGAAGACAGGATCCGATTCCCATGGACGCCATGTCGACGTAGCATTTTCCATCAAGATCCCAAACGAGACAACCGCGCGCCTTGGAAAAATAGGCCGGCCATAAACCGGGAGAGTAGAGTTCCGGCCGTTTTGAAAACAGCTGGGTTCCCCCCGGAATTAATTCCTTGGCCTTCTTATACAACGATTGGGTTTTGTTCATAGGGCCCCATCATCCTTTTTCGTTATCGCCATTCCGTTCCCACCGGACGGTCTTGCCGGAGGGATTTCTTATAACCCTCGTTTCGCTCAAGGAGTCCGTTGATCTTTTCCACTTCGGGATGTGTTCTCAAGTAACGGAGTATATCCTCCATTCCGAATATTTTCTTTTTGTCGTAAAGAGCGTTGAAAATATGTTTCAAGAATAAAAAGTCTTCCTTGTTATCAAGAGTCCATCTCATTTTTCCGAGGTTTTCCCTGCACGCGACATTGGTCAGCTTGAAGAGGGTCGGATGGTCCTTCAGGTAGGGAGTCACGTGCTCCCGCTGAGAGGCCAACTTGGCCTCCTTCCATGCTCGCGATAAGGCCGAAAAAGTGAACACCTCGACATCCTGGCCGTCGGGAAAGGTTTCTCGAAGTATGTTGGCGGTCAGGTCGGAGCGGCTGGCCAAATGGCGGGCGATCACCCGATTGATAATGCGGGGGTCGATAACAGGACAATCCGCCGTGATTCTCACCACGTGGTCGACGTGGAACAACCGGGCCGCCTGATAGTAACGATCGAGAACGTCCTGTTCCGAACCCACATAAACGCGGATCTTGTTTTCGGCGCAAAACCTGACGATCTCCAAATCCTCCTCCTGGATCGTGGTGGCGACGACCACGTCGCGGACCAATCGGGCACGGCGGATTCTTCCCACCACGTGCTCCAAGACCTTTTTTCCTCCCAAGGACAATAAGACTTTTCCCGGCAAACGGGTGGAACACATCCTGGCTTGGACGATCGCGACCGTATTCACGGGACGAATTGTATCAGGTCCAGAGGGAGGGAACCACGACCTTCTCCTCATTCACAGCCAGTTGTCGTAATTCTGCCGATAGAGCGGAATCTTCAAAAGGGTTTCCGAGCGCCGCGACGTTGGTCCGCAAATGAGCCGCCGAATCGACCCCCAGGACGATCCGATCAATGGTTTCGTGCGCCACCACGAACCGCAGGCAAAGATCGAGCACCGGGACCCCCGTCTGTGAAGACAGTTCACGGAGTCTTCGAATCGAGGCCGCCGCCTTTTGGAGAGCCCCCGTCAGCTTCTCCTCCGGGAGGAATACAGCGCCCTGCAAAAAGACCGATCGGGCGTGAACTTCCACGGACCTTTGTTTCAACTCCGAAAGGAGCGGCGCAAATCGGGTATCCAAAACACTGAACGGAATTTGGACAATATCCGGGCAAATCCCCTGCGCCAGAAAGAGTTCAACCTCTCTGGGGAAATAGACGGAAAAACCGACTTGTTTAACCAGATGGTCGTTTTTCAGTCCCAACAGGAAATCCCAAACTTCCGGGTGGTCGCGATACGTTTTGAAATCGTGAATGAGGTATCCTTGAAGAAAGGGGGCCCGCAACCGGGTTAACGATTCCTTCAGAAACCCCGAGACGCTCAGACGAGAACAATTCGGATGGGGCGGCAATTTCGAAATGACCTGGAAAGACCTCCCCATCTTTTCGGCGAAGGACCCAATGACCTCCTCGCTGGTTCCGTAGGCGCGGCTGGTGTCCAGCAGGGAGATCCCGCTTTGATGCGCGGCGTCAAGGATCGAGAAAGCGGCGGGGAGGTCGGGTTGTCCTCCCCGGTTGGCGATCCCGTAAGGTAGACCCAATTGGACCGTACCGAGGCAGATCCTGTCGGCGTTCAACATCGCGTCATCGAAAAAATCCTTGGACCTGTTTGATGATATATTCCTGTTCCGAAGAGGATAATCCAGGAAACAAAGGCAGACTTAAACATCGCTGGTAGTACCTCTCGGCGTTCGGATAATCTCCAAGACGATATCCGAATTGTCTTTTGTAAAACGAAAACAGGTGAACGGGGATATAGTTGACCTGCGTTCCAATTCCCTTTCCAAAAAGATGGTCGTACAACGCCTGGCGCTTTTTGGGCGGGACCTGAATGACGTACAAATGATAAGAGGGGGTTGTCCCTGGTCTTTCAAATGGGAGAATTATTTCCGGAATCCTTTTGAACGCCGAATTATATTTCTGAACAAGCGCGTACCGCGCTTTGCGGAATTGTTCAATGCGGGACAACTGAGACAACCCCAACGCACACTGGAAATCCGTTAGGCGATAGTTGTAACCCAGCTCAGGGATATCGTAAAACCATCGCGGCCGAGAAGGGTCCTTTGTAATCCCATGATGCCTCATACGACGCGCCCGTTCGTAGATGCGCTTATTGTTGGTGAGCAGGGCCCCGCCTTCACCGGTTGTAATATGTTTTATGGGATGGAAACTTAAAATACTCACATCGGCATGAAAGCCAGAACCAACGCGAACCTGGGCTCCTTTGTGCTCATAGGCCGCCCCCAGAGCGTGTGCCGCATCTTCCACAACGGGAATGCCGTAGCGCGCGCCGATTTGGGAATACGCCCGGACGTCCGGAACCGTCCCCATAAAATGCACAGGGATAATGACTCGCACTTTTCTCCTGCGAGATTCAACCCGGAGATACTCCTCCAGGCGTTCCGCGCTCATCTGGTAGGTTTTAGGGTCAATATCGATAAAATGCGGTCGCGCCCCGACATAACACGCGCAGTTGGCGCTCGCCGCAAAAGTGATGGGGGAAGTGAGGATGGTTTCCCCGGGACCGACCCCCAGAGAAAGCATCGCGAGATGCAACGCGGCGGTGCCGCTTGAAACCGCCACGGCGTGGCGCGCTCCGGTGTAGCGGCACAACGCTTTTTCAAAATCGCCCACCCGAGGACCCTGGGTCAGCCAGTCCGAACGAAGGGCGGAGGCCACCGCCTGCACATCCGCACGGGTGACCGATTGCTTTCCGTAAGGGATCAAGGAAAGAGGGCCCTATTCATTCTGCGAAATCATCGCGGTTAAAGACGCGATATCGAGCCACCGATCGTTGGTATCGCTCCGGTAGGAAAAAACATTTTTCACGAATTCGAACGGATCATATTTTGAATCGAGGGCGGCGCTGATCATGAACTGCGGCAAAACGACGTAGAAATCACCGACTTGTTTTGTGCTTCGCGCCTCGTCTTCGGAAATGAGGGTTTCATGCAGTTTTTCCCCTGGACGTATGCCCAACTTCTTAAACGTGCACTCCGGATCCACAGCCCGCGCCAAGTCGGTTATCCTCATGGAGGGGATGCGGGGCACAAAAAGTTCGCCGCCTTCGGCCTCTTCGAGCGCACGCAAAACGAGGTCAACCCCTGCCCCCAAACCGATCCAAAATCGAGTCATTTTCTCATCGGTGATGGGGAACTCCTTCACGCCCCGTTTCTTAAGATCGGCAAACAAGGGAATAACGCTTCCCCGGGAACCGACGACGTTCCCGTAACGCACCACCGAGAATTTGGTCTTATTCCCGGTGTATGCGTTGGCGGCGACGAAAATCTTTTCCGCCACAAGTTTCGTCGCCCCGTAAAGATTGATGGGGTTGACGGCCTTGTCGGTGGAGAGAGCGATCACCTTTTTTACCCCTCGATCCACGGCCGCTTCGACGATGTTGTCCGCCCCGGTGACGTTGGTCTTCACCGCCTCGGTGGGATTGTATTCAAGAGCCGGCACTTGCTTAAGCGCCGCCGCATGCACGACATAATCCACCCCATCGAACGCGCGGAATAACCGGTCGTGATCCCGGACGTCTCCGATGAAATACCTCACGGGAAACTTCTCGATGGGAAACGTTTTTGCCATTTCAGATTGTTTGTACTCGTCCCGACTGAAGATAATCAGTTTCTCGGGGCGAAACCGCTTCAGGAAAATCGACGTAAACATCTTCCCGAAAGATCCCGTCCCCCCCGTGACCAAAACGGTTTTCCCCTCAAACATGTTTTTCATTTTGGCTCCAAAAGGCAACGTTAGAATTCGTTGAATATTTTAAACGCCGCGAACGACCCATCCCGCCGGAACGAGAGAACCCAAAGCCCATGAGGATCCTTCTAAAACATGTCCCACGAGAGTAGCTCGTCCGGTTCGATGTTTTTTTTGGCCGTTCTCCCCACGATGACCCCCAAAAACTCGGGGTAAATGCCGGTCCCGGGCCGCTTGCAGGAAACGGCTCGATCCGTGATCCTTTCGCCCTTCTTAATTCGACGGACGGCCACCAGGCTCTTGCGTGCGAGTTGATAGGCTTTCTCCTCCGCCGCGTAATGTCCGCTCCGGTAGGTGCCGATTGATTTTTCCACCCTCCGACAACGTTTTACGAAATCCCCCAGTTCGTCGCTCGTCAGGGCGAATTTATGATCGGGACTGTCGGGGAGACGGCTGTCCAAGGTGTAATGCTTTTCAATCGAACGCGCCCCCAACGCCACCGCAGCCAACGGCACTTCCGCCCCAAAGGTATGGTCGGAATACCCGATGGGGATGTCCGGAAAAATCTGCTTCAACCGGACCATTTTGGCCAGATTCGCGTCATCATCCTTGCACGGATAACTCAGCACGCAATGCTGAAGCGCGATCTCTCGAAGGCCTGTCCGGTGAATGACGTCAATGGCTTTCTCCACTTCCCCAATGGAGGCCGCCCCCGTCGACAGAACAATCGGCTTTCCGCAGTCGGCGATGAATTCAATCAGGTGCAAGTTTGTAATCTCCGCTGAGGCGATCTTAAAGAAATCGACCCCCAGTTTCTTCAAAAATCGGGCGCTGTCCATGCCGAAAGGGGATGAAGAAAAAAGGATCCCTTGTTCCTGGGCATACTCTTTGAGTCCAAAATACGCTTTTTCGGCAAGTCATCCACCCGCGCGAACATTTCGAATTGGGTCCCCCCCCCGTCCGTGTCCAGTTTCGGATCCCAATACCGAGCGGCTTTTTTCGTGCTGATCTCCTCCGCACTGTAGGTCTGGAATTTAATAGCGTCCGCGCCTCCGGCCTTGGCGGATCGAATAAGTTCTTTGGCTCGCCCGACATCGTTGTTGTGATTGACCCCCGCGTCGAGCATGATGAAACAGTGAACCCCGTCGCCGATAGCGGCGCCGTGTTGGAACCGAATTCCACCCATCAGGCTCCCCCATTAATCAATGAGTATCTTCTTTTTAATTTCATCCGAAGCCGCCGCATCTTCTTTCACGAGCGGATAATCCGACCGTTGAACGCAGTGGGAAACAATTTCCTCCAACGAGGGAATCCGACCATGAAAATGATCGACGAGAGCGTTCGCGAATTGGACATCCGATTCATAATCGATGGTCAGCCGCAATTGCGGCATCCGAATATTTTCCGGCACATGGAAGAACTGCTTCCGTATAAAAGGAGCGAGCTCGAAAAAGTAGGTCATGAACTCGCTTAGTTCGGGCGTGCGGGCGCGCCGGTGAAGCTCTTCCAGGGCGGAGGTCCGAACGATTTCACAGGCGGCCCCCAGGGGCACACCCACCTGCCGGGCGTAATCGGCCTTGTTTTGTTTCATCTCGACGAACATCTCCCGCATGGACAGAAAATCGGTAAAAGGATTGTCTCCCGTAATTCGGACGATATACGCGGCGGGGTTTGTCGAGACACAGCGGACAAACCGCCTCAGCACATTGTCCGAATCACCGCGAAAACAGCGGACCCCGTTGGAGGAACACCATGATTCTATCTCTTTGTCCTCGTCCGCGGTGGTGGTGCAAACCACAAAATCATCGAGTCCCGATGTTCGTAACCGGTCCACGAGGATTCGAAGAATCGGTTTTCCAGCGATGGTCCGAAAAGCCTTTTTTGGGAGCCGCCTGGAAGCCATGCGCACGGCGACCAACCCAATAATCTCTTTCATCTTAAAATGTCCGGCGAGATCACCTCGAACCGTTGGATATTTTTTCGAGCCACTCGACCGACCACGTGGCCGGACTGGTTGAGTGTGAAAAACGAGGTCCTCGAAGAAAGATGGGCGCATCGGCCCATGATGTTCTTGGGGAGGATCCGAACTCCTTGGTCGATCGGATCGGCCGCGACAATGATTTTCCGCTTTGAGCGGGAGTAAGCCTGTTCAGAAGAAGAAAGGGGAAAGAACGTTGTCCCCAACGCGGACTGAGCCTTCTTAAGGCGGTGAGCGAGCGTTTCAAACTGGGAGGGGTCGAACGCCGATTGCCAATCATACAAGGTCTTCCTGGCTTTAAGATACGCGTGTTTTTCGATGCAACAGGCCCCTTGCCCAACCGCCAAACAAGGGACAAATTCCGAGAAAGGGTCAATGGCCGGAGAATGATCCATGTATCCGACGGAACAACCGTATCGTTCTCTTAGGAATTTAATTTTCCCCACGTTGGATTCCTCGATCGGAGTAGGGAACGCTTGAAACCCCACCAAGAGACAGAACTGTTTTCCCGAACATATTTTAACAATCTCGTCGATTTCGCTCAGCGTCGCTCCCCCACTGAGATCAAGACCGGCTTTCCGATCGAGAGGACCTTTTCAATGAAAGGATTATTGCCGATGTCGCTGGCATAGATTTTAAAACCGTCGGCGCCGACCCGATCCGCCGCCGCCAACGAGATGTCGCCGAAAACGTCAAAATACGCCTTTTTCCTTGCCCCATGGATGAGCCGCACCAGCGTGGAAAATACGGTCGGCGGAAATTCAAAGGACTTGAATAGCTCGTATTGGGGGTGAGCGGGGGTCAAAAAATCATCCGCCACGATGCATTGAAATTTAACGGCAGGGACGCTCGTAGCCAGCAGCCTCTTGGTCAGTTGGAAAAGATACGGACGAGAACCCCCGTGTGAATTGGCAACCTCTGCGATGAGGAGCGGAAATTGAAATTTTTGACGACCCAATGGGATTCTCCCTATTCCATCTAATGAGGCGAGACGGGGCGAAATTCCGGACTGAGCCCCTTTTGAGGTTTTAACAACCGGACGATCTTTCGTGCCGTATCCATCGTCGCGACCTTCCAACGGGAACCCGCGAAGATCAAGGCACCAAATAAGCAAATCTTAAGGCAGAGTTGAACGCCATAGGATATTTGCGTGGCGCGCATTAGAAGGCCTGCCAAGGTGCTGAGCCCGATGATTCCATAGACGCACGCCACAAACCCCCATTCGTAATGTATTCGATAAAGAGACTGACCAATAACGGTCAGCAGTCCGTTGATGGTCGCGTAGGAAACCAACGCCCCCAAAGAAGCCCCCACCAAACCCCAGCGTGGAATCAACAACAAATTCATGCCGACATTGACCAATGTTCCCATCGTTGTGGCGAGAACAATATACAGCGGCTTTTTCGCGTAGGCATACTGAACCCCTACGTACATTCCAAATATGTTCGTCGACATGGCGCAAAGAAAAATCATAATCACGTCCACCGCGGGCTGGTAGGCCGGGGGAGCCAGGAGACGGACGATTTCGGAAGAAAACAATAGAACAAGAAGCAACGGGCTCGCGGTGGCGAAGAGAAAATAGGAGAACAATCGTCCAACGGGCCGGCTCGCCTTCGGTCCCTGATCAAACACCTGTCGATAACACAAGGGTTGAAAAGAGGACCATATGGTGTTTAATAAAGAAATCGATGAATTCCCAAGCGACTGCCCGATGTTATAAACACCCACGGCCTGCAACGTGAGGACTTTGTTGATCAGGTACTTGTCAAAAAACCTCCCTATGAAACCGGTGAATGATTTCGGAATGTTTTGGGCCCCGTAAACCAGACTTTCTTTGAGCATTTCAAAACTTAAAACGTTTCGAAAATATTTAAAAAAATATAACGTGCATAGGGCGGAGACCCCAAAAGAACTTGCGATTGAAGCGTACATCAAGCCGGTGTAATCTTTAAACGAAAAACTTAACGTCACATTGAGACCGCCTAAAACAACGGCATGGAATATCGTGAAAAACGAATGGACTTTCGCATTTTCAAAGTTCTGTAACGTCGTTAAGTACACGTTGAGGATGAAGAAGAAAAAAGTCGATACGTAAAACGTAAAAAATGCGTTTCCGTACCCTGGGTTTCCTATGAACAACGTTGAAAAGGCGTTCCTGAAAATATAGATGGGCGCGGAAGAAACGAGCAGGACCAAGTGCAGAAAAAATTGGCACGTGAAAAGATATCGACCCAGCCGAACGGGGTCTCTTCGGTATTCGAAAAAATACCGCTGGACCGCGATCGGCAAACCCCATGAAAAAATCCCCACGGCAAAGGTTGAAAACACCGTGGCCATGGCCACGGCCCCGAAATCCTGGGGGCTCAAAATCCTCGTTAATATCGGTAGCGTCATTATGTTAATGCCGATTCCGGCAAATTTCGGCAAAACATAGAAAAACGAGTTCGTTATTAACTTCTTTTCAACTTCCATGCCGGCCATACCGCGTCCGAAACCTGCACCATGGAAGCCTTTAAATCCTCCAAGGGATCAATACCACCCGGTCATGCACAAAGTGATCAGACTGACAAGATTGTTGAAATCTTGGCCTTTCGTCTCCTTTTTTTGCAGATACGCATCCGCAATGGAGTCCAGGTATTTGACATTGAAGGTGCGATCATCCAATAACCCTCGATACGGCTTTGAATGGAGGGTTTGACGGAAAAATTCACTCACTCCCGATCGGTAGACGATCTCCTCGGTCAAAGAAAATCCCTCGAGAACGTCATAGAGATAGGAATGGGGACCCGTTTCAAGCAATTCATACGGAAATTTAAGACGGTTTTTCAACAACCATTTCAGCGGATACTTTGTGTGATGGAGATCGAGGCCCCGTCCCCAAGACTCGGGAGCCTGTGAAAGCAGTTGGATTAATCGTAAATCATTAAAAGGAGATCTCCACCCGTGGCCGTTCATGGCCATGGCGTGTTTTTGAACATTGACCGTGGAGCCCTGGGAATGCATGCTGTGGTAGAGATAAATTATCCACGAATACATTGTTTCCGGGGTCATCGATTCCAAATTCCGAAAACACTCAAACATGTAATGGACGGATTGGGCCTCAACAGACGGTTTCAGGGCCGGATTGGCGGGGATTCTCGCAAAGGGAATCCTCGTTGAGCCGTGGAATAACGGAGATAAATAGGCGCGCATCTTTTCCGCCTTGGAGGCCCCCGCCCCCGCCCACTTGACCTCGGGTTTCATTCGTTGAAAAATCTGGAACACTTTGTCGCTCAGGTATGAATCATCAAGGACTTTCTTAAAGAAAGTCGGTCCGAAAAGATAGCAATTCATTTTATCGGCGTATTCGGTGAATGATTTGACGGTATGAAAAAATGTCACAAATTGAGAAAACCCGAAATTGTGAAAAGAATCCGAGGTCTCTCCATTGAAAACCACTTCCGACCCTCCGTTCGACTCCGTCAGCCGTTCGGACAAGCGGGAGTAATTGTGGGTGACGATCGTGTAGACATGACGCGATTTATAAAATGGAAGCACCTTCTTCCAGTAATCCACGATGGCCCGGTTTTTGAAATCGAAAGGAACAATATCGGGGCGGATTCCAAAAAATTTGCCGATTTTCTTTATCTTCTCGATTTCAAAAGAATTGATGACATGGGTCGCCTTCGAGTACAGCATACTGCCGGTGACCATCCTGACTTTTCCAGAACCGAACTCATCCGCCAACAGGCCGACCAAGCTGGACGAATCCCAACCGCTTGAACTGGACACCCATGTGGTCCCTTTTTGGTTGGCCCGGGTTCTGATGGAATTCCGCAAATAACTCTCGTACGTGGCCAGGTGGTTTTGAGTGTAATCTTGGATGGGCAGAGGTTTGAATTCGACCTGTTCCGTTGAAATCTCCCCGTCCAAATGTTTAATTTCTCCAACGGCCAAACGGTTCACTCCCACATACATGGTTCGCGGCTTGGGGACATACCACCCATACACCGAAAACATGTGGGCGATCATTTTCTGGTCGTAGCGCGGTTGAATGAACGTGAACAACAAATCCAGATCGGAACTGAGGTAGAATTGATTATTTTCTTCCGCGTAAAAATAATCTTGGCGCGAGTATCGATCGGAAAAAATAACGGCATTTCTCTTTTCGGAATCCGCGAGCAGGCACACGAACTGGCCTTCCATCGAGTGATGAATATCCCGATAGGAATGTTTCCGGAAAATGTTTTGGATCCGCCCCTTTGAATTCATCGGGAGGACGGAACCGTCCGGGTTAATGAAATAAAACAAATCCCCCCAAATGTAGGCTTTCTTCGTGGCCGAGATAGAAATCGTATGATCGGCCGTTTTAAGACTCGCGACCAAATTCGACCCGCCGCGCAAGGCCGTAACGGGTTCAAGCGAAACACCCAAATCGAGCCGACGGTCACCGGTGGCAATAAACATTTTCCGCATGGTTTTATTCCCTTCGTTTCAATTTTGGTTGCAATGTTTTTGCATACTCTTCCCGCAATAAACCCAGGCGGTAACAACCCAGGTAGGAACCGTCCACAAAAACATGACGGCGCAAAAACCCTTCCTCCTTAAAACCGATCCGCATAAATGCCCGGCGAGAGGCCTCATTGCCCTCGACCATCCCGCAAGACAACTTGTGTAAATTAAGCCACCCGAACGCATGCTCGACAATGAGCTCGATGGCCTCCCGGCCGTAACCTTTGCCGCGGAACGGCTTCTCCCCGATGAGAACGCCGACCTCCGCGCGCCGATCCTTCCATTGTATGTCGTTCAACGTGATATTTCCAATGTGTCGTTTTGATTTATTTAGAAAAATACCCAGCAAGAGGCCAGTTTTGTCGACGGCATACTGGCGGACGTAGGCCCGCAATTCGCCGAGCGTCACGGGGAACCGCCCGACCGCCATAAATTGGGTCGTTTCGCGGTCATTGACCCAATCCGCGTAGTGGGACAAATCGGCCCGGAGCGAAATCAGCCCGAGCGTAACGCGCCGGCCAACCAGGTATTTCGTTTTCATCGCCCCCGACCTGTTCGCCAATTTCAAATCACCACCCCCGGCCCGACCGATGTTTCGTCGACCTTTTCCTCATTCTCTCCGCCCGAAAACCCGCCGTCAACGACAGTTGATTTGACAACCCTTGCACGCCTCTATTTCATCATACCGGTGTTCCGAATGTAATCGTCTCATGGCGGAGAGCTCCGGACTGTGCCAAATGTCACGGATTGAACGGGTTTTGATATCCCCGATAGGATTTTTGCTGTGGTGATCTCCGCAACACATCAGCACCGTGCCGTCAAAAAGGATGACCAGCCTTTGCCATAGCTGGGGGCAAGGGAACCGTTCGGTTTGCACTGGAACATTCACCTGGGCGTCCTCTCCGGACTCATTGTTGCCGGAGCGGTAGCGTGAAATCCCAATCCGGTTGACCTTGTCCTGCCAGAAATGGATGTAATCCATGAGTTCATTTTGGTTCATGGACATGAAAACCATTTGGACCATCACGGAAGGAAAAGCCGATCCAAGCTCATTTCGAATTCTCAAAAAATCAAGGATGTGCCCTAACGTTTTTTTGTAGTCGGCGCCTTTCCGAACGCTGTTGTAGAGGGAAGGATTCATGCTGTCCAAAGAAAATTTGATGCGCACCAGACCGGCGGAGATAAGGTCCTTGGAAAGTTTTTCGTTCAGCATGGTCCCGTTCGTGTTGAACTGGACATCCATAATTCCCGACTCCCGAGCCAAGCGGACAAATTCCGCTATCTGAGGATGGAGGGTGGGTTCCCCGCGAAAATTAAATTTCACGGAGGGAAGGTCGGCTTTGCTCAGCTTAATTTCGTCCATGATCTTCTTGAAGAGGCCTGGGGAAATCAACCCGGAGGGCATCGTATCAAAGGGGATTTGACACATGGTGCAACGAAGGTTGCAAACGGCCGTGCATTCCACATCCAAATGGAGGGGATAATCGCCCACGATTTGCGATCGCGGCCGTGACGTCCAGTTCGCGCGGTACGCCTGATACGACGGACCTAGACGTTTTTCCACGTTATCGATTCGATCGGTGCCAAGAACCTCGACGTAATCCGCGCTGATTTGGACGACGTGTTCTTGAGGCAACCACCCCAAGGGAACAAAAGACTTTTCCATATGGCGCGCGTCCCTTTACTGCCGGACCGGCTTCGGCCCCGCCATGTCAATCGTCTTACGCTAAGACGAAAGCCTCCATCAAAGGAAACCGACCCCTATTATACAGTTAAAATGGCATCCAACGGTTTAATTTCGGCCCCCCTTTCCCCCGTGGTCCGGCGGTTATTTTAAAGGGAATACCGATTTTCCACCTTTTGAATCGTTAAGCATTTTGGCAAGGGAATTTAAATCGATGCTCTGGTTTATGGAAGATCCCCTCAAGGCCATACCAATAACGATTCTCAAATACACCGTGTCGGAACCATGAATACTGTCGCAAAACTCCATGTTTTGGGCTCCCAACGTTCTGGGATTTGTGAAATCATAAAACTCAAATCCAAACGTTTTTAAATGCGGGGATACGAGTTTAGGCAATTGGAAAAAACCGGTAAAATCCGGTTTTAGTTCCAGCAATTTGTCATACACATCTTCCGGAAAGGGAGGGAAAAAAGCAATGACATGAATGTTTCGCATTTTGCATGCCGCTAAAAAACGATCGAGTTCATTTATCGCGTTAACATTTATGCCTTTAAACGCCGCTAATCGACTTCCTTCTTTCAAAATAGCATCCGATCCTGGCTCCGCGGCAAAATTCGGGATCTCCCTTATTAAATTATTCGCCGGTGGCCCCCTCTGATATCCGCCGTCGTCCTGGAAACCGTTGCTTTGAACAATGGCGTTCAAGCCAATGGCCTCGCTCCACCTGTTGTTCGCTATTTTTGAGAGAGAAATCCCTTTGGTCATAAAATCAAACCAAAACTTTTGAAAAGATGAAACCAGGAGCGGCCCTCGGGATCTCTCCTTTTCCAGCAAATCCAAAAAGTGATCTGGTCCGAAGTCGTCCCAATTCGGATTGAAAAAGTTTTGGTCTAAACCCACGATCATCGTCGTGCATTTCATTTCGTTTGGAAGATGTGCCATAAACTGTGAAAAGTTTTTTATTCGCCCCGCACACCCCCCGGCATTATAAAAACTCGGCTTGAAGAAGATCTCCCGAAACTGCATAACCCGGGAGGATCCCAGCGCGATGATCACGGGGTTTTTCTTTATCAGCTTATTTAATTTGTAGCGTTCTTTAGGGTCCGAGTATGCCAATCCGAACAAAGTCGCCGGTGTTTCATTTCTGAGGATATCCTTCACCGACATCAATTCGCCAGAAGTCCACATCGCCCAACACATGATGAAGAAGAGGAGGGCGATGGGAACCGACAAAATGAATATTTTAATTAACAATGCCCCGACATTTCTTTTCATGGTTTTAGAATTGAAAATAGATAAATTGCGATTTCCTAAAAACCCCGAATGAACAAATCCAAAAAACCAGTAAATAATATAATCCCCATCTCACATAGGCGGGTTGTTTTGAAATCCATGGCCTAAGGCTTTCCTTTCGTTGAACGTATTCCACGGTTTCTAAAAAGACCATGGAAACGATGGCAGCTAAATAATCCTTCTTTCCGAATCCTAACCCACCGATGCCGGAGATGACGGCTTTGAATTTAAAAATAGATTCGACCCTTTAAAAAGATGACTTATAATATAGAAAGATTCTTTTAGATTTTTGGCTCGAAAAAAAATCCAAGAAAAACAAATAAGTGAATAAGTTATAACGATTTGCCCGCATTGTTGAACCATGGGAAACTTATGGAGGTTCGCAAATACAGTGATTCTTTTCCGGATCCCTTCCGTCCAAATTGAAAAAATGAAATAAAGCCCGTTCAGGCCTCCCCAGGCAACGTAAGTCCAATGGGCTCCATGCCACAGCCCGCTTATCAAGAATGTGAGGAGCAGATTAAACTGCCATCTCCCTTTTGAAACCCTGCTTCCCCCAAGTGGAATATAAAAATAGTCTCTGAACCACGAAGACAAAGAAATATGCCATCTTTTCCAAAATTCGGCAATTGATTTCGAAAAATACGGCCTGTTAAAGTTTTTCATTAATTTGAATCCCATGATTTGAGCCGATCCAATGGCGATATCGGAGTATCCGGAAAAATCACAATAGATTTGGAAGGAAAAAAAGACGGTGGCGATGATCAACGGTAAACCCGTGTACCGCGTGGGATTGTCATAGACTTGATTGACGAGGAGCGCCAACCTGTCCGCCACAACGACCTTTTAAAAACCCCACGCCATTAATTTTAATCCGTCGGACACTCTCCCGTATTCAAATTCATGCTCCTCGGAAAACTGATGTATTAAATTTTGAGGACGTTCGATGGGTCCGGCCACCAACTGCGGATAAAACATCACGTACAAAGCAAATAGGCCGAAGTGCTTCTCCGCCTTTTGACGGCCCCGATAGATTTCAATCGTGTAACTCATGGCTTGAAAAGTATGGAATGATAACCCGATGGGAAGAATGATATTTAAAGAAGGGATAGGGTAATTCCAATGGATCGCCTTTGCTATCAACGCCATATTGTCATTAAGAAAAATGAAGTACTTGAAAAAAGCCAGGAAACCCACATTGGCGACAATACTGCCGGCAAGAAAATATTTCTTTTTTCGGCCCGACGACATTTCAATAAATTGGCCGGCGTAATAGTCCACCAGGATCGTCACTCCAAGGATCAATATGTATATCGGGATAAAAGACATATAAAAATAACAACTCGCCAACAAAAGCAGGAACCAGCGAGAGCGATGGGGCAGGATGAAATACAAAGCGGTCACCGTAGGAAAGAAAAAAAGGAATTCCCAAGAATTGAAAAGCATATTTCTTCAGCCTATCCTTTTTTGGGGAAGAAGGGTTTTGCATCCAACCCAGGTCGGCTTTCTTTCCGAACAAAGGCTGGGCCTTCCCTGCGGATTCCTCGTTCCGGCCGAACCTCCGCCGTCAAATGATTCGCCAGAGCGATGGGTCATGACGGACTGGAACGACTTTTTCATCGGCGCCCTTCCGTTTGAGGCTGGGTCCGCTTCGTTCGAACAATTTGCGTGAATGAATCAATAAGGCGGGAGACATAAGCTTCCGTTGAAAAATGAATCCTAACGTGGGATGAAGAATTTCTCCCCATTTCCTCCATTTCTGCGGGATTTTTGTAAAAGAACAATATTTTCTCTTTCATCGCTTCAACATCCCTTATGGGGACGATAAATCCGTCTTTTCCATTCCTCAAGACATCTTCGGCGCCGGTATTTTTCGTGGCTATGACCGGTAAGCCACAGGCCATGGCTTCAATGAGGACTTTCGCGAGCCCTTCTTCCAAAGATGGCAATACAAGGACGGAGCCTTGAGAATAATATTGATGCATGAGCCTTCGCGGGATTCCCTCGATATGCTTATAAACTCCGGAATATTGTTTCATCACGCATTCAAACTCCGGGAAAACACGGCCTATCAAAAGAAGTTCCGCATTGTTCAATTTGAGCTCATGAAAAGCCCGCAAAAGGTAATGGACGCCTTTCTTTAAACAAATGCCGCCACAATAAATGATTCGAAAGATTTGATCGGTTTTTCCAATCTTGACGAATTTGTCCATCTCCACGCCGGACGGTATTAATAAAAGCTTTTCCTCTCTCACGCCTTTTTCCAAAAATGTTTTCTTAACGAAGGAAGACAAGACCGATATGTAATCGGCCTCGGCGTATTCTTTCAGGCTTTTTTCAATGACGGCCGGGGAATTGTATTCCTTCTTTAAACCGTTCAATAAATATTCTTCCCTCATGATTTCCGATTGAGCCTCGATATGAGAATTGGTTCTGTCGATAACGGTCGGAATATTGAATTGTTTGGCCTTTCGGATCGTGTTTAAAGCGAGCAAGGATTCAGCAAATACCACATCGGTCGATGGATCGAGTCTTTTCGCAACGAATCTGTCTTGAAGTTCTGAAAAAAGAAACCGGGTATCCAGATTTAAAAACTCCCCGAGGCGGAATGAATTAGAAAATGTTCTGCAGAAAAAAAGCCATTGGTTTTGAACCAATACATGGCCGCGGAATTGATTTTTATTCCTGACAAATGGGATAATATTTGGCTGAGCAAGCCATGCTCAGCCAGGTTCGAAAGCCAAAGAAACCGTCCTAAAGGTTCCGCCGCTCGAGGATACGGTTATTTTCATTTTTCATCACCGTGGAAAGTGGACCTTTTTCTCAACAAAGTCATGGATTCTTATTCGCTTTCTTGATAATGGGCTCGCCCCGCGCCCGCGGACGAAGAGTCCGCCAAACCCTCCATTCTAAAGTCTTTGGATGACAATATGAGTGCGGCTTTGTTTATTGATTTGGGTGGAGGGGGCTTGAAGTATTTCACGGACACAATATTTCCCCTTTCCCCAACTCGTAATTAAAAATGGCATAAGAATTAACTCCGCCCCGAAGGGGTCCAGTTTGGTGACGCTTCCTGGAATATGTTCCGAGCTGTGTTCAATAATGCAAACCCCGTTCTTTCTTACACAAGACATCCAAGCGGACAAGCACTTTTCGGGATCGTAACTATGGTCAAAGGCGTTGCTATAAATGAAATCGACCTTGTCCATCCACTCCGGCTTAACATCATGAAAATCCCATTGGATCGTGTTTGGGAATTGAGTGGCCGTATCGGACAATTCCGTCCCGAGAACCTTGCACCCGAGATATTTCGAAAACCATTCCTGTTCCTTCCCCCGGCGCGTCCCGTGGCACAATCCAAAGTGGACGTCCCCGATAATCTTTCTGATGAAATCAGATAAATGGGCGATGTCTTCTTCGACAACCCAGACGTTTTTGATTTTCTCTTTGTTTCCCTTGATTTGAACTTTCCGGTACGTATCGTAATCAAAAGATCCGTCCGCTTTTTTATACTCATATATCCGGACGCCGTACGGACCTTGCCCCGAGGCTTTCAGCAACAGGCGAAACATGAACCTTGCTAATTTTCTCAGCAATTGAGTTTCCTCCATGACGCATGGGCAATCGCCAGCGGATTGGCGCCGCCCGTTTTCATGCTTCTTTAAAATCCGCGCGCCCGTCGAATAAATGAGAGCAAAGGTGCCGGTAGCCATTTCTTCAACCACATCCTGGCTTGCCAATAAAGCAGAAAGTATCTTTTTCTCCTATAGAGCGTCTTTAAATAAGGGTCCGTGTGAACAAGGTCTGGATCAAAAAAAATAGCGAATACCTCCCCGCCGAGTTTTAAAGGAACATGCGCGATGCGTTTTTTGTCCATCTGCTGACAAATCGCGAGAATCGCCGGATAGACTATGGTGAAATCGTGAAAGACAATGGTTCCTGCCTTATGTAGGGTTTGGTGGCAAAACTGAAAATCGGAAAGGACCGCTTTTTTTGTATGTTCACCATCGATGAAAGCAATGTGCGGTGGAAAAATGATCTTTTTCGAATCAACCTTTGAAACTTCCGAATCAAAACATTCTATTTTCCTTGAATCGCCGTCTTTTATGCGACTCAGCATGCCCACCATTCGCTCGCTCGTGTTTTTTTCAAAGTGCACAACACAACCCGGCGAACGATCATCGTTCTGCTGGGAAGGCCTTGAATCTATGGAATATATCTTCGTGCACCGGGCATCGACCAGGTGGGGCTGGATGGACCCTCCCAAGTGGGACCCTATTTCAAGGTAGACATATTCGTTGTGGTTTCTGGCGGTGGCTCTCTGCACCGCCAGCAAGGAACGCTTATCGTCGTCGGTGGTCTGAGAATGGATTATTCTGAAAACATCAATATCCAGTCGGTCGATCTGATCGATCCGTTTATTCATGGTCGACCCCGGGGGCGCCGCTCACGGGGACCCGAGAGCATCCGCCCGAGCGCGGGACGGCCATATCGGTCAACATGCGACCTCTTGTTTTAACCGTTCGAGGACGGTGTCTGGATCTTCCCCGCGGTCCAATCCCATCAACAGCGCGTTGATGAATCGCCCCATTCTAAAGGTCGCCCGACCGTCCCGATGGGTATCCCTCATCCCGACCCAATGGGAGAGGTTTCCGAATTTCTCCCGGTCGGTTCCCCCATTTCGATAAAGGTCCGTCGCCAAAAACAATTCCTCTAAACTATTAAAAACGACATTCCCAATGTCCGCTGGACCGAGTCCAATGGAAGAAACTTTTTCGAGGTTCAGAAACACGGTCTTGGCCCCCGACAACGAGGACTCAAGCGCCGCCGTACCGCTGAGGAGAAGACCGACGGCGACATCCGAAGCTTGGGCAATTTCCGTAGGAAGTTTATCGCTTTTAAACTTTCCCTCATCGATGAAAGCGCACCTCCCGGTCTTTTTAGCCGCTTCCAGCAAACCGGAAATCGGCGACAAGCGCTGGTAAATCGTATGGGGGTAACTGGGTTTGAAAATAATCCCAAGCGTAGGATCCTTCATCAATCTCTCAAGAAAGCCCCTGTACACAGAAACAGTTTGTTGATGAGGGATAATACTGTACAAAGCATCCGAAGAATTTTCATCAAAAACAAAGAATGAAATTGGCTCCGTTTTTGGTTAGAGTGCTTCTCAATTTTGCGGCATTCTCTTTAACGCTTTTAATGCCGTAGTCGGTAATATACCCTGTTGGAAGGAAAGCACCCATGAGGGAACCATTTTCATATAAAGTTCTTTTATACATTTCAGAAAACCCAAAATACATATCGCAACAAATACTGATCGTTTTTACATTAATTTCAAGATTTGACCATTGGTACGACAGGCTAATTCCTTTGTTCGATTTGACGGCGCAATGTTTAGGAATATGGAAGGGGTCGAAATAAGAGGAGGTCATGAGCATTCTTATCCCGTAGCGTTGAAAAAGATTGCGCCAAAAAGTGAAATAAATCGAATAGCGTAACAACATTTCAAAGCAGAATACATTGGTCCGAAACTTTTTATACCCCCCCGTGAAAACACCCCGAATCAATTCCATCAACAGCACCCATACCCCACGGTCCAATAAAACGCGAATAGCGCTTTTTACGTTGGCTTCTTTGGACAAGTTTATTAGCTGAATTCTCTTATTTTTAAGCAACATCAGTTCTTCGTCACTCATTGAAAAGGTTTGATCAGACCGAAACAGAGAGACCCGCTCCTCTTGAAGTCCTGAGTTGATCATCCAAAGAAACGTGGATCTTTTTTTCTCATCAAAAGATACCGGCGTCCCAAGATAATCGGTTGCTATCTTGGTTTGTTGGGTGGGTGATTCAATAATTTTTGGTGAGGAACCCGGGCGGCCCGAAGCCTTGAAAACCGCTCGAAGGCCTTCCCGCATTCCATGAGCAAGCCCCCGCACCAACCTTAGGGAAATGAAGGGCCATATCGACCGATGATCGGCGCTACCGACCCTAATTAAATGGACACCCACCGACGTTGTATAACCGGAGACATGGCTCCACCACAACCGGTTTGGCACCAACAAAACGCATCGGGCCCGCGGAAATTGAAGGACGTTTGTGAAATACCATTTGGCCATGTGCGCCTTTGAAAGGACTTCAAAAATGTCCTGATAAATTAATTTTTCTAAAAAAAGCATTACGGCTTGACGATTCCCCATCAATAGGCAGGCTCTTTCCACCATTTCATTTTTATCGAATTCTGTTTGGCGAACCACTTCCGAGAGCCCGCTCGCGTCGCTAAAAACACTTGGATAAATGCATCGACCCTCCGCATCCCTAACATCGGCCAAATATATTCGGATTGGGACAGGCACCGTCTTCAACAGACGAATAAAATGAAGAAAATTATTCAAACCTTTCCAACGAGATGCCCTAAACACATAAACCCTTTCAATTTGATCCTTATGAAGAATGAGATAAAACAACGTCCTCAAATCAAGCGTCTCGACGAACACAATTGTTTTCGGTTGTTCTGGAAGGTGGTTATTGTTGTTCTTGGCCGTGAGGTCATCCGACCGTTCGGTGGTCACGCTTGTCTTCATGGGATTTGTCCATTGGTCGAATGCAAAACAGACTCTTCCCTGCCAAGAGAGCGAACAACGACTCGGGTTCTGCGTTTGGCCGAACTAAAACGGGTGACCGTTTTATTCAAATCTTCGGTCAAGGCCGCCCATCGCGGTTTAATTTGCAGAAAAAGTAGTGCGGGTATCTGCTGATGCTGACGGCGCAGGTTCTTTGTCATGGCTTGGCCAGCGATTTTGACCCCGGCGATTGGGAAATCTGAGGATTCCATCAAAGGACCTTCTGGGTTAGCCCGAGGAGCTTGGACGCTAGGCCCAGGGCCCGAGTCAAAACGGATAATTTCTTGGCACTGTTCTCCGCCTCTTGGGCGAGTCGGGTCAGACGGGCTTGGGCCGCCCCGGCCTTGGCCGTGAGCGTTTTCGTTTCTTTGGACCAATTGTCGATGGCCGAACGGCGAAGCCGCGCGATTTCCGTGCGGAGGGATTGCCCGCGGACGGTCAATTCTTTGGCCAGGGCGTTGTTCTTCGCCTCTTTGGCCTGCCGCGCCAGGAAGAGTATGGCGATGCGGGATTCGGACAAGGATTCGAGAAGCGGGAGGGAGAGAACCGTTAAATCTCCCGTGGTTTTCTTGGCGTCTTTCCTTTCATCGGGCTTTCTCCAACTCTCTTGTGCGGCGGGCCACCTGGTCGGCGAAGGCGGCGAGATCAGTCAGGGCCTTTTGGGGCTTGGCGTTTCGGGCCAGTCCCTCCGCTAAATCGGCGTGGGCCTTCGGCAAACCATTGTAGAAAGAGAGAGCGCTTTCAGGGAATCCATGGCGTCGGCGTATTCGGCGTTGAGGTTGAAAATCGATCGGGCCAGGGTATTCCGGCCGGGGGCGCGCTTGTCGTCCCAGCGCGCGTGGATGGATTCCATTCGGTCGGCATAGGCGGCCTTGAGGTCGGCGCGGATGATGTCGATGAGCGTCAGGCCTTGCGTTGCGTAGGATTCCACCCACGGTTGGTTTTCCTGGACGGCGGCGCGGAGTTTCTTGGCGCGCCCCTGCCGTTTAAAGGCGAGCAAACTCTCGGAAGAAAAGGCGGCGGCTCCGGCGGGAAAAAGGTTCGGCCGGTTCTTCGCTTGAGAATGGTTTCCCCGGCGTCGCGGAGGTTTTGTTGATGGCGGCGGCCAGGGCCTCCAGGTCCTCGACTCCTGGGAACCCCTTGGGCCACCGGGTCAAGAGTTGGGTGTATCCCAGAAACCGGCGTTCAAGTCTTCCAGGGCGCGCAAGGTCAGCCGTGCTTCCCAATGGGGAGCCGTGGCCGGCATGGACCAGGCGTATCCTTGGGCGTCCTTCAGCATATATTGGCTCAAGGGAGCGTCCTTCGAATCGGCCAGGGCATCCACGTCGGATTCCCGGGTCCACTCCACGTCCCGGGCCATTTCGGCGGCCAGGCCCTTTTGGCCCGTTCGCCGCAGCTGTTTCAAAAGTTTGGAACGGCGCGGGCGGAGGAGCGCAGGCGGCCAGACAAAGGATCATTCCCAGGGGGCCACCCAAAAGCCGAGAGGGAAATAAACTTCTCTCCTCATTTGACCCCACGGATTTCCAGGCGTTCTTCACCGCCGCGCTTTCGGAACTCAGGGGCCCGTAAAGGGCGGCGGCTTTTTCCGCCGTGGCCTTGGCCGCGGTAGCGAACGGGCTCCGCGGCGACAACGTCAAAAGTGCCTGGTACCAAATGCGCCCCGCCTTCTCCCAGGCTTTTCCCCCCATCTCCATGGCGGCCAAATAAAAGGCGTGGTTCGGGATGCCGGAATTGATGTGGACCCCGCCGTAATCATCCTCGCCCGTGTATTTCTCTTTCATGTGGGCGGGCTGGGGTCAGTGCCGATGTCGGATCGTTGGCGTAAGCGGTGCCGGGGCGGCGAAACTTCGAAGCGCGCGGCGCGTCGGGGTTTTAACCAAAAGGTCGCCGCCGATCAGCCAATCCGCCTGTTTCACCGTTTGCCCCAAACGCCACTGCTTCACCAAAATCCCAAAAACGTCGGCGAAGTGCTCGTTCAAAGCCCCCGGCTCGCCTTCATAATCCAAATTGGCCGTGTGGGTCACCACGCCGTGGTTAATTCGTGGGCGACCACATCCAGCGCCTTGGTGAACCGGACGAATGTCCGCCCGTCGCCGTCGCCGTAGGCCATTTGTTCCCCGTTCCAGAACGCGTTGGTGTAGTTCCGGCCCACGTGGACGCTGGAGATCAAAGACATCCCCCGGTCGTCCAGAGAATTCCGGCCAAAGAGTTTCAAATAGAAGTCGTAGGTGTCGCCGGAATGGTCATAGGCCTCGTTGGCGGCGGGGTCCTTCGACCCCTTTCACCTCCGAGCGGACCAAGAGCCCGGGCAGGGATTCTTTCCGCTTGGCGTCATAAATGAGCCGGTGCTTTTTCCCCTGGGGCGACGGAATGGCCGCCATGGCGGGCAAGGTCGCGAGCGTGCTCCGAGCCGCGCGGGCGGCGGCGGAAGCGGCCAAACTTTTCAACGCCCAGCGCCGCGTTTCCGCGTTCGGAGACTCCGCCATCCGTTCCAGCAGGAACGGAGGTAAATCCCGGGGCAAAAGGAATTCGTCAAGCGATCCATTGGGAGATGAACTTCAGGGCTTTTCGGCCCTTGCCCAGGAGGGATTGAAGCTCCTGGAGTCGTTTTTCTTGGGAGACGCGGCGCCGGGTCCGCCGTTCAGGAGTTTAGCCAACTGTTCCTCCGCCCGGTCCAGCCGTTTGGTGAACCCTTCCGAAGACGGCGCAGAGCGACTTCTTTAATGTCCCGGTTCGCCTCATAAAAATCTTGCGGCTTCCCACGACGGAACAGAACGGCCCCAGGATTCCAGGAGCCGGATGTTGATGCTGACGTTTCCTTTGCTCATGGACAAATGACGGCCGATATCTTCCAACGCCATGGGGGCTTTCTTGAAGGTAGAGCAGGCCGTAGATTTGGCCCAGGGAGCGGTTGAAACTGAACGACCGCCAGTTCCCCCGCCAGGCGGGCGAACTCGGCATCGACGGCGGACTGGGGTGGGTGGCCATAGGGTTCTGAACGTTTAGTGCGTTCTAAACAAAGCATATCCCAGGAAGGGGTTCTTGTCAAGGGCCGGAGGCCCTGCCAACCCCCTGAACGACCCCACCAGGTAGCCGAAACATCGTTTGGGGTTGTCGGGTTTTTTCTCCCCCAAGAGGTGGAGGGCCTGGTCCATTACCTGGCGGCCGTAGCGGGTTTCCAGGGCCATGGATTTTTCTACGATGTCCGCGTCCGAATCCTCATAGAGGAGCCTGGCCACCGCCCGCCCCCTGGCCACCGCGGCGGGTCCGTATTGGTTTTCCAGCGCCTGAAACCGTTTTTGCAAAGCCGCGGGGTCATAAAGGGCGCGGGGGGGTGTAGGTGTTGGCATGGCGCTGGGGGTCGGCCGGGGTGGGTTGATCGTCGTATTCCACCTCCAACAAATTGTTCCGTCGCAGATCCACCACACCCACGCTCAACGTGTCAATCGTGAAGCCATGGCGGGTCGCCAGCGCGTTCCGGCCGAAAGACCACCGGGGGCGTGATCGGCGAAACGGCGGAATAGTGGAGGTCCAGGAGCAGGAACGCCTTTCCGGACAAGGACAGCCGCCGGTCCCATCCAAACTCGAAATAGTCCGCCGGAAGCTCGACCCTTTCAGCCGTGGAAAGCGCCAGCCGGACGGAGGGGTCTTCCCCATAAACCTCACGGACGTCCAAAAGCCCGTAGAAGTCCCGCAGTCGACGGAAAACCCGGTGCAGGCGTCGCCGGTTGGCCACGGGGCCCTCGTCTTTGGCGCCCAAAACCGCCACAGCGGCCGGGACATCCACCGATGCAAAGCTCGACGTGGACACGCCGATTTTAAGGAAGTGCAGGTAAAGGTCCAGGGCCCATTCGTCTTTCCGGCGAACGATTTCCCCCAGCTTGCCCGGTGGGAAAAGGAGACCCAAGGGCACGGGAACGATGCCGCCCGAAAAGGGATCGGGGGGAGCTCGGCGCGACACGTCGGCCATTCGGGCCAGGAGGGTTTTGGCGACGGACGTGGAACGAATTAAAACATCCGCCTCCACATTTTTCTCCAGCGCCGCCGAGGTCCAGTTGGTGGAACCCAGGAGGACGGTCTTCCCGTCCACCACCAGCGCCTTGGCGTGGAGCACGGGCCCCTGGGCGTAAAACACGTTCACCCCGCCCCGCCGGAGGGCCTCTGCCGCGGGAGCGTTCCGGTCCAACAGATCGAAAGCCTGGCCCCCCGGATCCAAAAGGACCTCCACCCGCAGGCCCCTCTGCCGGGCTTGGATGAGCGAGTTTAATAAGCGGGAGGGCCCCGCCCGGGGCTGGGCCGCTTGGCGGGCGAACAGATAAAGGAAAAGATGTACGGATTCCCGGGCCCCATCGATCTCGCGGAGGGCCACGTCGGTGTAAGCGCCGGCCGGCACCAGTTCGGTCTCCGAGGCCCACGAGAGGCGCGCGCCGAAAGCAAACACCCAGCCGACCACGACCCAACTCAACCGTCGGCAAGCCAAAAGAGCGCTCCCTCCCATCAAGCCGAGCCGGGGAAGCGCGTTGGGAAAGGTATCTCACCAAGGGCCGGGCGGCCAGAGGCACCGAGGCTTCGTCCAAAAGGACGTCCCGGATCCCTCGCCTCCGCGGTGGAGAGAGACGGCATGTTTTCAGGTCCCGGCCCAGGCCCCGCCCCCTGGATGAGGCAAAAGCGTGCCGCACCCCGCGCCGGGCCGCCGGAGGCAGGTCGTCCAGCCGAACCTCGCAGGTCTTCCGCACGCCGGCCACTCCCCCCGCCTCGACAAAATGGATTCGATCAGCGGCGGGGCCCGCCGCCTTCGAATCAGACGGACGAACCCTCTTAGAGGGGCCCATAGGTTCTGGATTTAAAAGGTTCGGAAAACTCAAGGGAGCCGGACAGGAAGGCCCGCCTTTTTCGAAACGACAGCGATCTGTTACGCATGTCGACAATTTTACAGTAAAACGACCGCCATAGGCGACGCAGATTGCACTGGTTCCCGATGGGTGGGACGCGACAGGAACCGCATCTCAAATTTCAACTCCCGCGAACCAACTGCACCTTTCGGGTTAACCCGGATAATGGGTACCGATTAGGGGGTCCCGACATGGGTTATTTGCACAGAAATCACCGTTCCGCTACCCAAAAAAACTTGGCTGTTGGTTTGGGGTAGTGTATTATCCCAGGTCCAGCTATTGGCACTAAGGAGTGCCGCGTTGGTAGCGGTGATTCCGGAATAATATTCGTCCATGTGAATACGGCCCCGGTTGCTTCCTCGCAGGTGAAGGGCGCTCCATTTGACGAGGATCATGGTTAGGGCAACAGGATTAAAAGCAAGAACACGATCATTAAGATCGCCGCCCCGGCTTTTTTTGATGCTTGAGGGATCGATTTTTTCATGGCCAATCCTAAGTATTCACGATGAGAACGGAAAGGACTGTCACTTTCCTACCACATTGGTGACCCGGACAGTCACCCTTTTACAATTCGTTGGGGCGGTAGATGACACCACTTGTCCGGAAGCGTTGAGGTCACGTAGTCCATCCACGTGCCTTCCGTAACGCACGGAGGAGGCTAAAGAGTCCGGCAAGCTGAAGTTATTCCAATCGTCCACGTCATCGAAATCCCCAGGACCCGATTCACCGCTATCGGGCCCAAAACGGAGGAAGCCGAACTTAAATTTTCATCCCACCTCATGGAACGGATTTTGTCGATCAACCGCTGGGCCACGGCGGTGGACTTGAGTGACGTCCCAGGAATCCGTCACCGAGCGAATGGACGTCGTGAAGACGGACAGGATAAGGATCATCACCGGCACCAGAATGATCACGGAAACCACAATCTCCGCCAAAGGTGAAACCGCTTTGCGAGAACGAACGCCCCTTGGAAGTGGCCCGGGACCGCATTTAAGGCGCCTCCGGAAAACGGAAAACACCAACTCGAGGGCGTTCCGGGTGGTTGACGGAGACGCGACCGATCCGCCGAGCGGGGCCCCACCTCTCCCGATTCCAAAAAGATGACGAGCGGAAAATTCATGCCTTTCTGGAAAAATCCGAAAGGGAGAGGGCTGGGTAGGATCCCAGGCCTGGGCTGGCCAAAATCCCATCCCACCCAAAGCCGCCGGATATTGTTGAGCGACCCTTGGGATGACCAAGGGCTGCCGGGCACCAGCCTCCGTTCCCGGATCAACTGCCCGCTATTTCCATGAGGCGCCAAACGATATCGTATCCGTACGCGTCGACTGGTGGCGCCGCTCACCTCAAATCGATCGAACTCGAAAGTCACCCCATTGGTCGTCGTTAGGTCCAACGAGAGGGGCGTCACCACAATGTCGTCATGCGCGGCGTCGAGGGTAAAAGGAATCCGTCAGGGACGCTCCGGCTTCAACCCGATAATTATAAGTTCCAACAGCCGTAAAGGAGGAAACAAGATAAACCCATGTTTGCGGGGAGAAGCGAGCGTGATGGCCAGTGCGGAGGAAAGAAGAGGAGGCCAGGGAACGGGATCGCCTAGAAGCACCGAGTCCGCTCCCCGACCGATATTTGATTTATAAGTCCGGATCCCCACCCCGAACAGGTAGATATTCTGGCCCACCAACGAAAACGTCGCCGATTGCGCGGCAAATTGCCTGTTGTCATCCAAAGAGACGATCAGCCCGTAATGTCCATTCAACACCGAGACCGGACGGCCGCTGATATACCCTATTCGGTAAGAAAATTGAGAGTTTGAAATCGTCGGCGGGTACGGGACGCACGTCCATCCCCCCGGGGGAGGAGGCAAAGTCGTTGACATCGCTGTCGGCGTTTCCTCAAAACCGCAATTGGGGACGGCGTTTCCAATGGAATGGCGCGGGCCGAGAGAAGATCTTTTTCGATGACGTATTTGGCGATTTGCAGATCCCTTTGCAAAGGGATCGATCTCTGGACCCCGCCTAACCCATCGACAAAATTCCGCATCATCTTGAAAATAAAAAGGCCAAGAATGGAAACCAACGAAATAGCCACCACCATCTCAATGAGCGTAAAGCCGCGGGGGCGGCCCTTCCCGTTTAGGATTTTCAAGGGGCACCCACGTCTTGCCCAAGGATCCGCCCCACGGATCGGTCCGGCAAAGTGTACAGAAAGGAGACCACTCGCTGAACGAACCCCTTCTTCTCGATGGTGGTCATGACTTTCACATGGCGTTCCGTGTTCCAGTTGTTTTCGAAATAGGCGAGGTTGGTTTCAATGTGGGACCGCACCACATCCATATCCCCATCTCCGTCAAAATCACTAACAGCCAATCCCCCCGGGTGATATTCATGGCCGGAAGAGCGCCGTTTTCGACCAAGGGGATGGATCTCCAGGCCGTGATCGGGTTCGTGGGAAGCGATCCGGAGTTCAGCCAGAGGGTCGTCACCGTGCTTTTTCCCGCCGGCAAAGTGGGGAGGGGGTTCGGAGCGCTCTCCGAAAAAGCAACGATATCCAACAAACCGTCGTTATTGAAATCGGCCACGCGGATGTCGAGTATATTGCCCAAGGTGTTCGCTCCGGCCAGCGGGGTCTGGGTCCAGTTAACGCAATTCGCGCCACCCTGAAGACTGCCGGAAAAAATGGAAATCGGCGAGCCGGTCTGATTTCCCCCGGCGATGATCTCTTGGCACCCGCCTGGAATCACATCGGAGACGGTCACCGCGCGGAAGACGGGGAACTGGTTATGGACCACGACCTTGGTGAAAGGTAAGCCGCTAAAAATGTCCCCGCTGGGATTCTTTAAGTAAAACAATTCCTGGTCATTGCCGCCGGTTGGGCCATCCTCGCCAATGACCAGATCCGGAAAGGTGTCGCCATCGATGTCGGCGGACGAAATAACAATGCCGAACCGATCGCGATAGGGGCGCCGGCCACTATGACGGGAGCCACATTCCCAACTGTTTGGCTGAACAAACCCGGTCCGGCTCCATTGTTTTTAAAAACGTATAGCCCTGATTCCCCGAAAATGGCACCGCCATGAGCCAAAACGGCTAAGTCTAATTTACCGTCCAAGTTCATGTTAACCAAGGTTCCCGCCTGCGTATCATCGACACTGTAACTAGTTAAGCCCACTGAAAAATGCCCTGGGGTGTTCCATGGATCAACAGCATTGAATTGTTTGAACTGTATTTTATTGGTCGTCAAAGGAATGCTTTCAAACCAAGCCACTCGCCCGGCGCCGAGAGCGAAGTCGGTTGTGTTGTTTCCATACTGGCCCAAACAACGATATCGTTGTCTGAGTCGCCATCCAAATCCGCCACTTGAAGATTTTTTCCGTTGTAAATTTCGGGGGGATTGCCGGTGTTGAGGTTAACAAAACAAGGTTCGAAATACCCGTTTCCATTGTTTTGGTACCAGGCCAGGTCCCCTCCGGTATATTGGATAAAGGTGGAGTTGGGAGCTCCCACAATCCCAGCCAAAACGTTGGGCGAACTTGAGCCAGCGACGGCGAGATTAATTGGATTGTACAGGTAATGGGTCGGAGGAATCCATCCCCCTGGGGTTTGAAAATCGTTCGCCTGGACACGGCCGTCGGCCAGAATAACGACGTCGGCTAACTGGTCTCCGTTTATATCGCCCGCTTGAACCGCGCCATGAAGGCTTAAGAAGGAAAAAGAAGCCGCGGTCATGTCATACCCGGCGCCCGTTCCGGTAAAATCAATCGTTTCAAATAAATCGGCCCGCACCGGGAAAGCGAGCAGAATACCCCCGCCCAACACCCCGATACCCCTCCAAAAAGAACCTCGAAAGCGATTCGATAACGTATGCATTTATGACCCCCTCATTGAGCATAACCCCAAAAGGAAGAAAAAGCAATGAAACAATTTTGTCCTGTCGGTTTCCTTACATGCAACACAATGACTCGCTCTTAAGGAAAAATGTTAAGAATGAAGCCAATTGAAACCTGGCCATTCCTGTCGGTAACGCCGGCCAAACCGCGCCGCCTGACTTTCCATAACCAAGCCCACACGCCGATAACGTCCCAGTTGGTGTGCAAATAAAAAAATCAAACGTCCCGGGCGATAAAATAACCGGCCGTTTTAAAACGCACAAACCACCATGGTACATACTACCATATGGCCGGTTGCAGAGAAATAGGACGGTGATAATTTAATAACTTAGTGGCCCCCTCCATTGAATTTCTGTGTCAGTTTAGCGCTCTGAAGCGATTTTTGTAGTGGCCCGATTTATCGGGCGATTTTCCGTCAGAAGACCTTGTCCTGGAAAAAGGTGGCCCCCTCCATGGGGCCACTACAAAATGCATGCGTCATCGGATGAACCAAGCGGCTAAAGAGACACGAATTTCTATTATTTCCAAAATGCCGCGCCAGCCACGTCTCCGTGTTCCTGGAGGGTTATACGACGTCATCGTCCGAAGCATTGAGCCCGGACGATTCTCGCAGTGGAAGGGATTTGGTTGTATTTGTCGGAAGGGAAAAAATGGGATTCCCCGCCACGGAAATCCAACAAATTCTCTCCTTTTTCCACCGACGTTATCAAAAGCCATTCTTCGAGAAGAAAGACGGTTGGATGAAAACTTCTTTAAGTTATAAAGTTATCACCGTCCCCTATTCGACATAAAAAATCGCCTATGATCCCGGTCAATCAATCACGATGCGGTAGTCTTCCCAGGGGAGGGTGGGGTCGATGGCGATGGTGAGCGGGCGTTTGATGATTTTTTCCAGGCGGTCTTGGCGTTCGCGGACGAAGTCGCCCACGATGGGCGGGAGCGTGATTTGGAGACGGCCTTCCGAGCGGCCTTGGGTCATTTCCAAGATTTCTTTCTGGAGTTTTAGGTACATCGACTCCCGGGAGAGGACGTTGCCCGAACCGGCACATTCGGCGCAGGGTTCGGAGAGAAGGGACAACAGCGATTCCCGGCGGCGTTCCCGGGTCATCTCGACTAAGCCCAGGCGCGTGATGGGTAGGATTTTAATTTTCGCCCGGTCGTTCCGCGTGGCTTCCTCCAAGACCTCCACCACTTTGATTTGGTTCCGTTTCCTCCGCATGTCGATGAAATCGATCACGATGATGCCGCCGATGTTTCGGATCCGGAGCTGTTTGGCCACTTCCTCGGCGGCTTCCAGGTTGGTGGCCGTGACGGTTTCTTCCTGGGATTTGTGGCCGACGAATTTGCCGGTGTTGACGTCGATGGCGCAGAGGGACTCGGCCTCCTGGATGATGATGTAACCGCCCGAGGGGAGATCGATCCTTTGCTGGCGGATGTGGGACAACTCTCGGTCCACGCCGAAGGCTTGGAAAATCGGCGTTTTCCCGGTGTAGTGCTGGACGCGGTCGGCGAACTCCGGCGCCAGGGTTTCCACGAACTTTTTGACGTCTTTGTATTCCTCCTTGTCGTCGATCAAAAAAATCGCCGCGTCGTTGGTCAACAGGTCCCGCGCCACCTGAAACGTCAGGCCCAGTTCTCGGTGGATCAAGGTGCCGGGTTGGGAACTCTCGTATTTCCTTTGAATGGTTTCCCACAGTTTGGCCAAATATTTCATTTCGGCCTTCAGCTCGCCCTCGTCGGCGCCCTCGGCTTCGGTGCGGACGATCATGCCGCCCGGCAAATTCCCCTCGTCAATGATGCGCCGCAGTCGTTCCCGCTCCTCGGTGTCCTCGATGTTTTTGGAGACGCCCACGTGTTCGCTTTTCGGCATGTAGATCAGATAGCGGCCTGGAATGGAAATGTCCATGGTCACTTTCATCCCCTTGGTGCTGATGGCTTCCTTGGCCACCTGAACCATCAGCTCTTCCCCCCGCCGGAGCATCTTCTCGATGTGGCGGTCCTTTGACGAACTGACGACGTCCGTCACGTACAGGTAGGCGTTTTTTTCGAACCCCGTGCTCACGAAGGCGCTGGAGATGCCGGGAAGAACGTTTTCCAGCCGCCCCTTGTAGATGTTGCCCACCAGTTTCGCCATGCCGAGCGCGGGGCGCTCGATCATGAACTCCGCCAGATGCCCTTCCTCTAAAACGGCGATCCGCGTTTCTTCCGGTAAAACGTTGGCGATAATTTCTCTTTTCATAGGTGACTCCCTTTCAATGTTTACAAAATGTAACGACGCAAATGGATGGACAACAACAACCCGATGGCCATGAAGGACCCCACCAGGCCCGATCCCCCGTACGAGAGAAAGGGCAGGGGTACCCCCGTCACGGGCATGAGCCCCATGGCCATGCCGATATTGACGAGCCCTGAAAAAGCGAAAAAGGCGCCCAGCGCCGACGCCAGGTACCGCCCGAAATGGTCCCGGGCGGTGAAGGCAATGTCGAAAGCGCGCCAGGCCACCCAGAAATAGATCGCCAAAAGAAAAAGCGCTCCGGCGAAACCCGTCTCCTCCCCCACCAAGGAAAAAATAAAGTCCGTGTGTTTCTCCGGCAAGAAACCCAGCTGAGTCTGGCTTCCCGAGAGATACCCCTTGCCGATCAATCGCCCGGACCCCACGGCGATTTCCGACTGCAGAATATTGTACCCCGCCCCCAACGGATCCACGGCGGCATCCACGAAAGCGATGAGGCGTTTTCGCTGGTAGGGTTTGAGCGCGCGGTCCACCACGAACGATCCCGCCACGCCCGCGGCGATCACCCCCAAGGAAACAGCCAAAACGAAACCCGACAAATGGACCCGCCACTTCCGCAGGAACCACCAGCCGAAAACCACCGCCGCCGAAACCCCGGACCACATCAGCAAAAGAGGCCCGGGCTCCTGGAACGCCCGCGCGATCCAGGTCATGGCCCGGCTGTCGGCCCAACGATCTCCAACGATGGAAAAATAGGTCCCGGTGAGCGGAATGCCCAGCGCCAGACCGGCGCAAGCCAGCGTGGCCACCAACAAACCCAAAGGAGCCCCCGCGGCGAACAGGACCGCCAACGTCATGGGCCCCATCACCAGCGTGCTGGAAAGGTCCGGCTGAAGAAGCACCAACCCGAAATGAACCGCCGCCAAGAGCATGGGGGGGATGGCCCCGTCCCAGTGGCGGACGTCCCGGCTTCGGGCGTCCACATAAGCGGCCAGCGCCACCGCCAGGGCGAGCCGCGTGACTTCCACGGGTTGAAAATAGATGCCGCCCAAATCGATCCAGGACCGGCTTCCCCTCAACCGCGTCCCCACCACGAGAGTGAACACTAAGAGAAATAAACTCGCGAGGTATACGCCTTTGGCGTACGTCTGAAACACTTGGTAGGGGATCAGGGCCAATACCGACATGGCCAGGAACCCGACCCCCAGGCCCAACCCCTGGCGGGACAAATAGGCCGAGGCGTGGCCTCCCTGGATCGTGGCGGAAAAAATAAAAAGCAGGCCCATGGTGGAAAGCGCGATCACCGACGCCAGAAGGCTCCAATCCAGCCGGGCCAACACCCGGAGCCCGCCCGTGGTTTCCCCCGCGCGAAAAAAACGCGGAACGATTTCGACTCTCACGGGGTCGGCCTCGGGTAATAAGCCTCGATCATCGCTTTGGCAATCGGGCCCGCCGCCACCGAGCCCTGGCCGCCGTTTTCGACGAATACGGCCAACGCCAACCCCGCCGGTTCCCCCGGCCGACCCGCGTAAGCCGAGAACCATGAGTGGTCCTCCCCATGGGGGTTTTGCGCCGTTCCGGTTTTGGCCCCGATCACCAGGTCCGGCCGATAGACGCCCCGGCCCGACCCCTGGGTGACCACGCCCTCCAGCGCCCGGTGCAGAATAGACCATACGCGTTCGTCCAAAACAACCCGGCGGCGGGCCTCGGGCTCTCGCCGATAAAGGATTTTCTTGTCCGGCCCCACCGCGTGGGAAACCGCGTAGGGCCGCCACACCGTTCCGCCGTTGGCGATGGCCGCCAGCAGAACAGCCGCCTGGAGCGGCGTCGCCGTCATGGCCCCTTGCCCGATGCAGAAATTCAACGTGTCCCCTTCATACCACCCTTGCTTTTGGATGCGCCTTTTCCAGTCCCGGCCCGGCACGAGGCCGGGAGACTCTCCAGGCAAATCCAGTCCGGACTTTTCACCGAATCCAAACGCTTTGGCGTAGGTTTCAATGGAATCGGGCCCCGCCGTCCGGCCCAGGTTGTAGAAGTAAACGTTGCAGGACCAGGCCACGGCCCCGAAAAAATCCAGAACCCCGTGGCGTTTCCAGCAACCGAACTTTTTTGTGCCCAGATCGTAGGAACCCGTGCAGAGAATGCTTTGCCGGGTGTTCCACGTGGTGTCTTTCAGGACGGCGGCCGCCGTCACGATCTTGAAGATCGAGCCGGGCGGATAGATGCCCTGGAGCGCGCGATTAAAAAATGGCAGGTCCGGATCCCCCAGGTAATCGCCCAGATTTTGGGATGGATCGTAGCCCGGCGCGCTGGCGAAGGCGAGCACGGCCCCCGTGCGGGGATCCAGCGCCACGGCGGCCCCCCGCCCCGTGGAAGATCCCCCCAACCCGGCCTCGGCCACGGATTGGAGCCGTCGGTCCAGCGTGAGATGGATGTCGGCTCCTGGAACCGACGGAATTCGGCGAACCACCTGGACGTGGCGGCCGGCGGCGTCCATTTCGAACTGCAGGCCTCCGTCGGTGCCGCGCAGATCAGGGTCGTACATTTTTTCGAGTCCGTTTTTGCCGACCCATTGGCCGGGACGGAGGGCCTGATCCCGAGCGCGCCGAAGTTCCCCTTCGTCCACCTCCCCCGCGTAGCCCAAGAGATGGCAGGCCAGCTGGCCGTAACGCGCCCGGCGTTGGGGTTCGACTAAAACGTTCACACCGGGCAGGAAGATCCGCCGTTCCATGAGCGCCAGGGCGGTCTCCCGCGGGATGTTGGTCAGGATCCGCGTCATCTTTCCGGACTTCCGGGCTTCCCCCATTTTCCGAATCAGCGCCGCTCCGGCGTGGGGCAGTCGGCTCGCCAGTTCTTTTTCCATTTTTTCCAGCGGGACGCTGCCCTTGGGGTTGTGGGCGTAGAAAAGGGAAAACCGCGGGGCGTTGTCCAAAAGGACTTCTTCCCCCGCGCCGTCCCGGGCGTAAACGAGACCCCGCGGGGCCAGGAGCGGAAGGATTTGAGTGCTGTTCATTTCGGCCCGGCGGGCCATGTCCGAACCGCAAACAACTTGGAGATAGAAGAGCCGGAACACCAGAGTGACGAACGCCGCCGTGGCTAGGGAAGAGAGAATAAAAAGGCGCCGGTCGTCCCGGGTTGTGAACGGCGTGCTTTCCTGATTAAGCATGGGGCGTTTCGGACCGGGGAACCGAGTGCCCGATCCAAACCTCGGTGGCCCAAAAAACCGCGGGAGCGGTCAGCGCGTTTAAAACCACTTGGCCCAGGGCCAGGCCCACGCCGGGATGGCCCACCAGGGCCGGTTGGAAAAACCGCGACAACCCCCACACCCCGGCCCATAAAAGAAGTGTCCCACCCACCGCAAGAGATTCCTGGGTCACCAACTCGTTGGCGTTCAGATTTTTGGACAGGGTTCCGGAAGCGTAACCCGCCAGGGCCAGAAGCCAACCCTGAACCCCAAAAGCGGTTATCCCATGGGCGTCCAGGGCCAACCCCCAGAGAAAACCAAGCCCCATGGCTAGGTGGACCCGCCCCCGGGCCCCGAGAGCCAGAACCACCAAAAGAAGCCAATGGGGGGTCGGGAGGGCGGGCGGCGCCCAATAGAGGAAAACCAGCTGGAACGACCAGCCCAGGATCGCCGTCAGAACGAAAAATAAAATGCGCCGTTTCATGGGACAGGGTTCTCCACGGCGGCGGGTCCGGCGGTGCGGGTCAGGATCAGCACTTCGCGCACGTAACCCAACCGAGCGAAAGGAATCACCGCGGCGCGTTTGGAACTGGCTCCCGCCGCATCCAGCACGTCGGAGACCCAGCCCACGGAGATATTGGCAGGATAAACCTCGCCCAGGCCCGAAGTCGCCACCTCGTCGCCGGGTTGGATCGTTGAATCGGAAAACAAATAGTTTAAAAAGAGGCGCCCGGTGCCGCGGCCTTCCACCAACCCCTGTTCGCCGGTGCGGACCACGTGGGCGGACAAAGCCGAGAAAGAGTCGGTGAGAAGCAAAACCCGCGCTTTTCCGTCCGGAAGGAGTTCCCGCACTTGGCCCACCACCACGGCCCGCCCGTCTTGAACGGTGATGACGGCGTCGCCCTCGGCCACGCCGGGAGCGCCCGGCTCCACCAGAAGCGTGTGGAACCAGTCCGCGGGGTCCCGGGCCCACACCCGCGCCGCGGTGGCCCGAAACCGAGGGCGCGGCGTGAACCCCAGCAGGTCGGCCAAACGGCGGTTTTCATCTTCCAAGGTCATCAGGCGTTTGGCGTCCAGGCGTTCCTGGATCCAACGGGATTCAAAATGCCGGGCCCGCTGGTCCGCGCGGATCAGCGCGGCCAGGCGGCTTCCCACCACCCCCCACTGGTCCATCTGCCCGACCACAACGGTCGCGACGGGGGACCAAAGGTAATAAAAGGTGTGTTTAAGGGATTGGACGACCCGATCCGCCGACCCGGCCAGAAGGCCCAGGCTGAGGAGGGTATAGAGGCCGAAGAGTACCGCCGTTCTATGCCGCTGAAACAAAAGAGATCTCCCTGCGCCCGCAAGCGGGCGCGGTTCCGGAAGGGAGCGGTGAGGAAGGGCGAATCAGTAAGACGGGCGGCCGCGGGAGCGCTTGATGTTGTCGAGCTCCTCCATGTAGCGGCCGCAACCCATCACGACGCAGGTCAAAGGTTCGGCGGCGCGGGTGACGGGCAATTCCGTCTCCCGCGACAGGAGTTCCGGGATGCCGCGCAGGAGGCTTCCGCCCCCCGCGAGAACGATTCCCCGGTCCACGAGATCCGCCGACAGTTCCGCCGGCGTCTCTTCGAGCGTCGCCTTGACCACGTCCACGATGAGTTTCAGAGGTTCCGAGAGGGCCTGGCGGACTTCTTCCGACGTAATGGAAATCGTCTTGGGAAGCCCGGACACTTGGTCCCGTCCCTTCACCTCCAAACTCTGTTCATCGACTTGGGGGAAGGCGCTGCCGATTTTAATCTTGACGTCTTCCGCCGTTGTTTCGCCGATGAGCAGATTGTACTTCCGTCGAAAATATTGCATGACGGCCTCGTCCATCTCGTCTCCCGCCACATCGAGAGACTTCGAGACCACCATTCCCCCCAAAGATATCACGGCCACTTCGGTCGTACCGCCGCCGATGTCCACGATCATGTTGCCGGTGGGTTCCGAAATGGGCATTCCGGCGCCGATGGCCGCCGCCTTGGGTTCCTCAATCAGATACACAGGCGGGCGCGCCCCCGCCTGTTCCGCCGCCTCTTTCACCGCCCGGCGTTCGACCTCGGTGATCCCCGAAGGAATCCCGATGACGACGCGGGGGTGAAGCAGGCTACGGCGATTATGCACCTTCCGGATAAAATACTTGATCATTTCCTGCGTCACATCGAAATCCGCAATCACGCCGTTTCGCAAGGGCCGCACGGCGTATATGTTGGCCGGCGTTTTCCCCAGCATCCGTTTGGCCTCCAAACCGAAAGCCACGGGTTCTCGGGTGTCCCGGTTGATGGCCACCACGGAGGGTTCCTTCAGGACGATGCCCTGCCCCTTGACGTAGACCAAGGTATTGGCCGTGCCCAGGTCAATCCCCATGTCGTTCGAAAAAAGGCTGAAGATGTAATCAAACACGCGTGGCCAACCCCCCTTCCGCTACTGGACCAATCGAATCAGCGCCATCTCGGCGTTGTCGCCCGCCCGGTTCCCCAGGCGATGGATGCGCGTGCACCCGCCCGCCCGCGACTGGTAGCGCGGCACCAACACATCATAGATTTTTTTTCGCACGTCTTTGTCATTCACTTCCGCGGCCACGCGTCGGCGTTTCTCCAAGGTTTTCGCCTTGGCCAGCGCCAACACCCCGTCCGCGTACCGCGACAGTTCCTTGGCCTTGGGGACCGTGGTCTTGATTTGTTCATGGCGAAACAGGCTGACGGTCAAGTTCCGAAGGAGCGAGATCCGCGCCCCCGTGGGCCGGGAAAGTTTCCGACCGGAATGGGTGTTCACTTCGACCCCCCGGCGGAAACGGGCGACAGCATGCCGAGCTCAAGCCCCAGCTCTTTCAAGCGGTCCTTGATTTCTTCCAGGGATTTTTTGCCGAAGTTCTTAAACGCCAGCAATTCCTCTTCCGTTTTGGACACGAGCTCGCCGATGGTTTTGATTTTGGCGGCCTTCAAACAGTTGGAGGCGCGCACCGTCAATTCAATCATATCCACCGCTTGCCCCACCATGTCTTTCAGCTTGCCGGTGGGTTCCGGAAGGATCACGCCCGGCTTTTCTTCCGCCGAAGGAACCGGCGCCGGAGCGGCCTCTTCGACCGGAGCGAAGACGCTGACGGAATTCTTCAGAATGACCGAGGCCTGGGCCACGGCGTCCTGGGAGGTGATGGATCCGTCGGTCCAGACTTCCAAGATCAGTTTGTCGTAATCCGTCACTTGGCCCACGCGCGCGTATTCCACCTCGTAATGAACCTTCGACACCGGGGCGAACAGCGCGTCCACCGGGATCGTGTTCACGGGCTGGCCTTCCCGTTTCAACTTATCGGCGGTCACGAATCCGCGGCCGCGGCTCACTTCCAGTTCGAGTTCCAACTCGCCGCCCGCGTCCAAGTGAGCGATGATATGCTCGGGGTTCAGGAGCTCCACCGAGGCGGTGGTTTCCACGTTCTTGCCTTTCGCTTCCCCGCCTTTCTTTTTCAAGGTCAGCACTTCGGGCCCCGGCGTATGGAGCCGGAAACGGAGCTGTTTGAGGTTTTGAATCAAGGTGATCACGTCTTCTTGCACGCCCTTCAGGCTGGAGAACTCGTGCGGGGCGCCCTTGATGCGGACGGCCGTGACGGCCGCCCCGTCCAGGGAAGACAGCAGGATCCGACGGAGCGAATGGCCCACGGTGTGGCCGTACCCCTTTTCAAAAGGCTCGGCGATGAACTTCCCGTAGGTTTCCGTCGAAGCGGGGTCGATCTCCAGCTTCTGGGGCAACACCAATCCAAGATTCGTCATATCAGAAAAACCTCCTTAAAAATCCAGCTCGGAGTGCTGAGGACCGGGAGAGTCGGAACCTTCCCTTTCCGCCGGTTCTCGCCCCTCTGGTTTACTTGCTGTAAAGCTCGACGATGAACTGTTCGTTCACCGGGTAGGACATTTCCGCGCGCGTTGGCCAGGCCTTCATTTTACCGGCCAGCGTGACGCCGTCCAGGCTGATGTCGTCCACCGACCCCTTGATGGCGCGGGCGATGCTTCCGTCCCACTCCAGCCACGCCGGCAGGCCCCGCTGGGACGCCGCTTGAAGCGAGCGTTTCACGAAAAGGTTTCCCTTCAAGCCGTCCGCCACCGACACCAACTCGCCGGGTTGAACCTGGTAGGACGGGATGTCCACCAATTGGCCGTTCACCCGTATGTTTCCGTGGAAAACCAACTGACGGGCCGCGCGGGGCGAGGTCGAGAACCCGAGGCGGCGAACCACGTTATCGAGCCGCGTTTCCAGAAGCCGGAGCAGGTTCTCCCCGGTGTTCCCTTTTTCGTGGGCCGCCACCGCGAACATCCGTCGGAACTGTCGTTCCAACACCCCGGACATGCGCCGGGCTTTCTGCTTTTCCCGAAGGCGTTTGCCGTATTCCGTCGGTTTCCCGGCGCGCCGACGCGCGTGCTGGCCGGGAGGAACCGCGGCGCCTTCCTTATCAATGGGGCATTTGGCGTAGCAACGGTCGCCCTTCAAAAAGAGCTTCACGCCTTCGCGCCGGCACAGCTTGCACACTGGACCTGTGTATCGAGCCACAAAACCTCCGTTATAAACTTTTGACTTCGAACGGGCGGGTTTTCGTTTTCAAATCGAAAACCAAACGCCGCCCATCAACGACTTCTAAACTCTTCGCGCCTTCGGCGGACGGCATCCGTCGTGCGGGATGGGCGTCACGTCTTTGATCGAGGTGACCACCAGCCCCGCGCCTTGGAGCGCGCGGATCGCGGTTTCCCGCCCCGAGCCCGGACCTTTCACGAAAACCGAAACAGTCTTGACGCCTAGGGTAATCGCCTTCTTGGCGGCGTTGTCGGCGGTCACTTGCGCGGCAAACGGCGTTCCTTTCTTTGTGCCCTTGAACCCCGCGCTCCCCGCCGTGGCCCACACCATCACGTTGCCCCGCTCGTCGGTGATGCTGACGATGGTGTTGTTGAACGACGACTGGATGTACACGCGCGCGTTGGCGATGTCCCGCCAGATCTTCTTTTTCGTTTTGGGCGCCGGTCCACCGGACGGCCGGGCGGCGGGTTTTGCCGCTCCGGTTTTGGCGTCCGGCGTCCCTTTCGCGCCTTCTTTTTTCATGTCGGGTTGATCAGCCATAAATCCTTCGCTCCTTCGCTCTCTCGTTCAATGGGTCCATCGCTCGGCCTATTTGCCCGGGGCCGCGGCCGGCGCGGCGCCCGTGCCGGGCTTGGCCGAACCGACGGTCCGCCGCCGTCCCCGCCGGGTGCGGGCGTTGGATTTCGTGCGTTGCCCACGCGCCGGCAAGTTCCGCCGGTGGCGGGATCCGCGGTAAGCTCCGATTTCGATCAGGCGGCGCACGTTGGCCGAAATTTCCCGCCGCAAGTCGCCTTCCACTTTGAAATTCTTTGCGATTTCCGTGTTGATCTTGGAAACCTCGGCCTCGGTGAGATCCTTCACGCGAGTGGCGGGCTGGACCCCCGTGACTTCAAGAATCTGGACAGAGCGGGACGGGCCGATGCCGTAGAGATATCGCAACGCGACGTCCACGCGTTTATGTTTTGGGAGATCGATCCCCGAGACGCGAGCCATAGTGACTCCTTAGTTTTTTAACAATCGTTTCATCCCTGGCGCTGTTTGTGCCGGGGATTCGAGCAAAGAACATAAAGCTTTCGGTGCCGGCGTTGAACGCGGCACTTGCTGCAAATGGGTTTGACCGATGCGCGAACTTTCATAGAGACCTCGTTTCGACTGTTCTAAATTTTCCCGCCGGCGCCCAGCGCCAGGGTCACTTTTCCCGATAGGTGATGCGGCCCCGGGTCAGGTCGTAGGGCGACAGTTCCACCTTCACCTTGTCCCCCGGCAAAATCTTGATGTAATGCATGCGCATTTTTCCGGAAATATGGGCCAACACTTTATGGCCCCCGTCGATCTCCAACCGGAACATCGCGTTCGGGAGAGACTCGAGAACCCGGCCCTCCACCTCAATTTTATCTTCTTTCGTCATTCGTCCCCTTAACCTTCCGCTCCGTACACCCGGGTCAGAATCTCCGGACCCGCCTCGGTGACGGCCACCGTGTGTTCGAAATGGGCCGACACCCGCCCGTCTTCCGTGACCACCGTCCACCCATCGTTCAGCTTCCGCACTTTCCAGGTTCCCGCGTTCACCATGGGTTCCAGCGCGATCACCAACCCCACGTCCAACCGGATCCCCGTTCCCGGCGTCCCGTAATTGGGCACCGAGGGTTCTTCGTGCATGTTCCGCCCGATGCCGTGCCCCACGAAATCTCGAACCACCCCATACCCTTGCGCTTCGGCCACCGCTTGGATCGCGCTGGACACGTCGCCCAGCCGGTTCCCCACGCGGGTCGCGGCGATCCCCCGCTCCAAAGCTTCCCGGGTGGTGTTCAGCAGAGTTTCATTTTCCGCGCTGATCCGCCCCACCGGAAACGTCGCCGCCGTGTCGCCCACAAACCCTTCCAACGTGGCTCCCACGTCGATCCCCACCACATCGCCTTCGCGCAAAATCCGTTTGGCGTTGGGAATGCCGTGAACCACTTCTTCGTTGATCGACGCGCAAATCGATGCCGGGTAGCCCAGGTACCCTAGAAAAGTCGGAACCCCGCCGGCCGCCCGGATAAACTTTTCGGCCAATCGGTCCAAATCTTTTGTCGATACGCCGGGCTTCACCGCCCGCCCCACTTCCGCCAACACCTGCCCGGCCAGCCGTCCCGCTCGCCGCATTCGCTCCAAGTCCGCCGGGGACTTGAGCTCGATTTTCCGAGGGCTGGTCATTCCCCCCGCGGAAGCGCGTCCAACACCGCCGCGATCGCGCCCCGAACTTCCGCCACGGGTCGCCCCGCCGCGATGGTCTCCAATAGGCCCAAACCGTGATAATACGAAATGAGCGGTTCCGTGAGATCGTTAAAAACCCGCAGTCGCTTTTCAATCGTCTCCGGCCGGTCGTCGTCCCGGTGGGAGAGCGGAGCGCCTTCCACGTCGCACACGTCTTTTAGCATGGGCGGCTGGCTCGCTAAGTTATAGACCTTGCCGCACTTGGAACATTGCCGCCGACTGGAGAGCCGGCCCACGACTTCCGCTTCCGTCAAATTCAAATAGAGGACTTTCTCCAAAGGCCGCTTGGATTTTTCCAAGAACCCGTCGAGAGCTTCCGCCTGGGCCACCGTGCGAGGAAACCCGTCCAGAAAAAACCCTTTTTGGCAGTCCGGCTCGCCCAGCCGCGCCGTCATCACGTCCATGACCAAATCGTCGGGAACCAACCGCCCCGAACTGACGCATTCATTGACCCGCAGTCCCAACTCGCTGGCCTTTGCCATTTCCGCCCGGAAGATGTCTCCGGTGGAAATGTGGGGCGCGCGGTAATGCTGAGCGAGAAACTTGGCCTGCGTCCCTTTGCCCGCCCCCGGCGCTCCCAACAAAACGATGTTCATGGCGTTTCCTCCTGGAGATCGGCTAACTCGCCGACCCCACGTTGAACCAACGGCCTTTCACCCGGCCGGTTTTCGAAAACCCTTCGTAGTGGCGCATGATGAGGTGCGACTCCAACTGACCCACCGTGTCCAGCGCCACGCCCACCACGATCAAAATCGACGTTCCGCCGAAATAAAACGGCGTGTTCAACACCCGGTGAAGGATGTCCGGTAAAATGGCCAGCGCCGCCACGAACAGCGCCCCCCCCAGCGTAATCCGGGCCAGGACCGTGTTGATGAATTGGGCCGTGGGCTCGCCGGGCCGAATCCCCGGGATGAACCCGCCCCACTTCTTCAAATTGTCCGCCAAGTCCATGGGGTTAAACTGCACGGAATTGTAAAAATAACAAAAGAAAATAATGAGCGAGGCGTAGACCACTTCGTACCACACCGCCCGCGTGTTCCAAAGGCCGAGAATTTTTTTCGACCACTCCCCGTCGGGATTGAAGCTGGCGAAGGTGACCGGGACCGACAGAAGCGACACCGCGAAGATGACCGCGATCACGCCGGACTGGTCGACTTTGAGCGGTAGGAACGTGCTCGCCCCGCCGTACATTTTCCGCCCCACCATGCGCCGGGCGTACTGGACCGGAATTTTTCGTTGGGCGGTCGCCACCCACACCACGAGCCCCACGACGACCACCACCAACGCCAGGAGCCCCAAGGCCGTCAGAAGCGACGTTTCTTGAAGTTCAAACACCATGCGCCGCATCTGGTTAATCGCGCTGGGAAGACCTTCCACGATCCCCGTAAAAATCATGAGCGAGATGCCGTTGCCGATTCCCAGTTCGGTGATTTGTTCGCCCAGCCACATGATGAAAATAGTGCCCGCGGTGAGCGTGAGAACCGTGGTGAAAACGAAAAGGGCGCCGGGTTCCCGCACGACCGCAATGTCCTGGCCGATACGAATTTTGGTGATCAACGTCGTCAACCCGAACGATTGAATGATCGCCAGAAGCAACGTGAAATAGCGGGTGATCTTGTTCAGTTGACGCCGACCGCTTTCCCCCTCTTTCGCCAACCGGTCCAGGTAGGGAATGACGTGCGCGCCTTGGAGCAAACTCATGATGATCGACGAGTTGATGTAGGGCATGACCCCCATGGCGAAGATCGACATCCGGCTCATGGCCCCGCCGGAAAACATATCCAGGAACCCGAGGAAGTTGTTGGCTTGGGCTTTAAAGAGCGTTTGCAGAGCGGCCGCATCGATCCCCGGGATCGGGATCGCCACGCCGACCCGGTAGATGGTTAGGATCCCCAACGTAAAGAACACCCGTTTGCGGAGTTCCGGGATCTTGAAAATGTCGGCGAAGGATTGCATGAACTCTACCGCGACGATCCGGACGCGGAACGGGGGAAGGAAGACATGGGATCAGTCCTTTCGCTTCCAGACTTTCGGACCCGCCAATATTTCCGCCCGACCGCCCGACTGTTCCAGCTTCGTTTTGGCCGAGGCGGAGAACGCTTGGGCTTTGACGACGAAGGCCTTCGTGACATCTCCGTCGCCCAAGACTTTAACGGGGTTTCGGCCCTTGATGAGCCCGGCGGTGCGGAGGGTGTCCGGGGTGATTTCCCCCGCTTTCGCGAAAACCGCTTCCAGGTCCCCCACGTTCACCAGCGAATAAAAAGTTCGGAAAGCCGTGTTTTTAAAACCGCGTTTGGGAACGCGACGGATGAGCGGAATCTGGCCGCCTTCGAAACCCTGCTTCATGTGGGAATCGCCGGAACGGGCCGTTTGCCCCTTGAAACCCCGGGTCGAACCTTTTCCTCCGTGTCCGGACCCTTCACCGCGTCCGACGATTTTTCGGCGATGGCGGGAACCGGGAGCGGGTTTTAATTCATGCAAGCGAATCATGGGGGGTCCCTTTAAAGAGTTATTGGGCGGCCGCGGTCGTCGGCGCGACCGGAGCGGCGGCCGTGCGGAATTCTTTTCCGCGGCGGCGATAGGATTGTTCCCAGGTTTCGAGATCTTTCAAACCCGCCAGCGTCGCGTAGACGACGTTGAAGGGGTTCGTGCTTCGAAGCGATTTGCTCAAAATGTCCCGCACCCCCGCCGCTTCCACCACCGCGCGGACGCTGCCGCCCGCGATAACGCCGGTTCCCGAGACGGCCGGTTTCAGCAACACCGTTCCCGCGCCGAAAACGCCGGTGACTTCGTGGGGGATCGTCCCGTTTCTTAACGGAATCTTGACGATGCATTTCTTCGCGTGGGAAACCGCCTTCTGGATGGCGGCTTGAACTTCCTTCGCCTTTCCCATGGCGGCGCCCACATGGCCCGCCCCATCGCCCACCACCACCAAGGCGCTGAACGAGAAGCGCTTGCCTCCCTTCACGACCTTGGCGACGCGGTTAATGGTCACCACCGTTTCTTTCAGATTCAGACTGTTGGCATCAATTCTCGTCACATGGACTCCTGGTTAAAATCCGGTTTAGAAGATGAGACCCGCGGCGCGCGCGCCCTCGGCCACGGCCTTAATGCGTCCGTGATAGGCCCGGCCGCCCCGATCAAAAACAACTTGCTCGATTTTGAGCGCTTTGGCCTTTTCGCCGATGGATTGGCCGACCTTTTGGGCGGCTTCCACGTTGGCGCCGGTCTTTAACGTCTTCTTCAAATCTTCCATCAAACTCGACACGGACACGAGGGTCTTTCCGGCCACATCGTCCACCAGCTGGGCATACATGTGCCTCTGGGCGCGATAAACGGAAAGACGCGGCCGCACCGCCGTGCCGAACACTTTCCGCCGGGTGCGCAGACGTCGGAACGCTAAACGTTCATGGGGGCTCTTAATGGTCATTTCTTCGCTCCTCCCGCGGGACCTGCCGCGCCCGCGGCGGCCTTGCCGGCCTTGCGTCGGACGTGTTCCGTGGCGTAACGGATGCCCACGGGTTCGTTGTTGGCCCAATACACGCCGGGCCGACGGAATCGGCGAATTTCAGCGGCCACTTGGCCCACGCGCTCTTTGTCGGGCCCGGCGACGACCACGGTGGTCTGTTTCGCGTCCACCGTCACTTTGATGCCGGCCGGAACGATGTAATCAATGGGATGGGAATAGCCCAGCGTCATGTGGAGATTGTTTCCGGTCAATTGGGCCCGGAAACCCACGCCGCCGATCCGCAACTCTTTGGTGAACCCGGTCAAGGACCCTTCCACCATATTGGACAGCAATTTGCGAAAGGTTCCGTGAAGGGCTTTCTGGGACGTGCTGTCGTTCCTTCGGTCGATGATCAGGGCAGTGCCGTCCATCCGGGCGGTGAGCCCGTCGGGGAGCGTGCGCTTCATTTGCCCCAAGGGCCCCGTCACGTCCACCGTGGGGCCCTGAATGGAGACTTTTACTTTTTCCGGAATGGGAATTGGTTTTTTTCCTAGACGGCTCATGGGTTTATTCCGCGTCCTTTACCAGATCTTCGCGATCACTTCGCCGCCGAGCTTCCGCTTGCGGGATTGGTGGTCGGTCATCAGCCCTTGGGACGTGGAAACAATCGACATTCCCAACCCCCCGCGGATTTTCAAGAGTTCCTCGTATCCCCGGTAAACCCGCAGGCCCGGCCGGGACACACGCTTAACCCCTTGGATCACGCGAACTTTGTTCGGCTGATACTTCATAAAAAGCCTCAACACGCCTTGCTTCCGGTCCGGGAGGATTTTGTAGTCGGCGATATAGCCCTCTTCCCGCAGAAGATGCGCGATGTCTTTTTTGGCGCTGGACGCCGGCAAGTCCACCCGTTCCAAGAACTTGTGGTTGGCGTTATTGATCATGGCGAACATGTCGCTGATCGGATCATTGCTCATAGGTTCCCCTTCATCCGGTCCTTCCTTACCAACTGGCCTTCGTCACGCCGGGGATTTCCCCCCGCAGGGCGAGGCTACGAAAACAAATTCGGCAGAGGCCGAAGTCCCGGTAAAACGCCCGGGGGCGGCCGCACAGCCGGCACCGATTGCGGTAGCGGACTGCGAATTTCTGAGGTTTGCGCATTTTCGCGATCCACGCGGTAGTGGCCATAATAGGGTCGACTCCTTAGTTGAGCGCGGCGTTCTTGTCGCGCTTGAAAGGCATCCCGAGAAGGGTCAACAGCTGTAACGCCGTCTCGTTTTTTCCGGCGTTCGTCACCACGGTGATGTTCATTCCGCGCGATTTGTCGGACTTGTCCAGATCAATCTCCGGGAAAACGTATTGCTCGGTGAGGCCTAAATTGTAATTTCCCCGCCCATCAAAACCGCGGTTCGGATCCACCCCGCGAAAGTCCCGGATCCGCGGCATGGCGATGTTCACCAAACGGTCCCAAAACTCCCACATCCGGTCGGACCGGAGCGTCACGCGGACGCCGATGGGCATCCCTTCGCGGAGCTTGAAGTTCGAAATGGCTTTCTTCGCTCGGCGGACTTCGGCCTTCTGCCCCGTGAAACGGCTCATTTCCTCCGCCGCCAAGTCCACGACCTTGGCGTTTTCCCGGGCCTCGGAAAGACCCATGTTGACGACGATTTTCATCAACCGCGGCACCTGAAGCGCGTTGGTCCACTTAAAACGTTTCATCATTTCCGGCACCACCGCGGAGCGATACGCCGCCTTGATCCGAGGTTCACTTCGTTTGTTTTCAACGTTTGACATCGAACACCCTCACTTCAGAAATTCCCAAAACCACGGGGACCATCGGGAAAACCACTTTAAGAGTTTTTCCGGACCTTATTTTAGCTTAATCGTTGATGGGGCGAAATCCGTTTAGCCGACCATCTCGCCGCACTGGCGGCAAACGCGGGCTTTCGTTCCATCCGAAATGGCGCCGCTCTTAAACCGGGTGGCCTTTCCGCATTTGGGGCAGACCAACATGACTTTCCCCAGGGGCAGAAACGCTTCTTTCTCTTGGATGCCACCCGGGGCCTGAGCCGTGCCTTTGGCGTGCTTCTTGACCATGTTGAGTTTGGCCACGAGCACGCGGCCTTTCGTGCGATCCACTTCGATCACTTCGCCCTCTTTGCCACGGTCTTTTCCGGCCAGGATGCGAACTTTGTCTTTCTTTCGAATCGGAGAGAGGCCCATGGTTACACCACTTCCGGAGCGAGAGAAATGATCTTTAAATAGTTCCGTTCCCGGAGCTCCCGGGCGATGGGACCGAAAATACGCGTTCCCTTGGGCTCCCCGTTCTCGTCGATCAAAACCGCGGCGTTGTCGTCAAACCGCACGTAACTGCCGTCCGGACGGGGGCGTTCTTTCCGCGTGCGAACCACCACGCACTTGACCACCTCGCCCTTCTTGACGCTGGAATCCGGGAGAGCGGTCTGCACCGAGGCCGTCACCAAATCCCCTAAATAGGCGTACCGCCGGCGGGATCCGCCGTGCATCCGAAAGACCCGAACCAATCGAGCTCCCGAATTGTCGGCCACACGCAATATGCTTCGTTCTTGAATCACGGGGTTCCTCCCAGCGCTTCCTCCACGGACTTCCCTTCCTGGGCGCGCTTAATCACGCTGACCAACCGCCAACGTTTCAATTTGGAAAGAGGGCGGGTTTCCATCACGGCCACGTGATCGCCCGCTTTGCTCTCGTTTTTTTCGTCGTGCGCGTAGAGCTTCGTCGTCCGGGTCAGGACTTTCCCGTAACTCTTATGGCGCAATCGCCGCTCCACCGTCACCACGCGGGTCTTGTCCATCTTGTCCGAAAGAACCACGCCTTCCAGCACCTTCCGATCATCGCGTTCCATCTTAGGCTCGGTCACGCGGAGACTCCCTTTTGACGCAAGAACGTCAGCGCCCGTGCGATGCTTCGCCGGGTCGTCCGGATTTCCCGCGGGTTTTTCAACGGCGCGGTCGTGTTTTGAAATTTCAGATGGAAGAGCTTTTCGCGCGCTTCCGCCACCTTCACCTGCAACTCTTCCTTCGTCAGTTCCGAAAATTGCACGTCGTCTTTTTTTTTGGCCATGGGATTTATCCTAGAAATGGTCCCGCTTCACCAGCCGGACGGAAATCGGCAGTTTGTGCCCCGCCAGCCTCATCGCTTCCTTCGCTTGGGCTTCATCGACGCCCTCGATTTCAAAAAGGATCCGGCCCGGCTTCACCACCGCCACCCAAAACTCGGCGTTGCCTTTTCCTTTTCCCATCCGGGTTTCAGCCGGTTTCTTGGAAACAGGTTTATCGGGGAAAACCCGGATCCAGACCTTTCCCCCTTTTTTCAACTGGCGCGAAAGGGTGATTCGAGCCGCCTCGATTTGGCGCGCCGTGATCCAATGGGATTCCAACGCCTGGAGGCCGAATTCGCCGAAAGACACGAACCCGCCGGCCTTCGTCCGGCCTTTCATCCGACCCCGATGAGATTTTCGGTATTTAACGCGCTTAGGCATCAACATGGCTATTCCACGTTCCCTTCGCGTTTTTTCGCTTCGTCTTCTTCCGCTTGAATTTTGCTCATCACTTCTTCCTCGATGGCTTCCGCCTCAACGGTGGGCTCCGCCGAAATCACCGGTTCCGGCGTGAGCAATCCCGCTTCGGCTTTTTTGGCCAGTTCTTCCTTTTCTTTTTCCTCGATCACCCGAACTTCGGCCATCAGGTCCGCGTCGGTTTTTTGGAAAAGTTCTTTCCTGAAAATCCAGGTTTTGATGCCGATGGTGCCCATCTTGATGCGGGCTTCGGTGGTTCCGTAATCGATGTCGGCCCGGAAGGTTTGAAGCGGTACGCGGCCCTCTTTTTGCCATTCGGTGCGGGCGATTTCGGCTCCGCCCAGGCGCCCCGCCACCATGATCTTGATGCCCAGGGCGCCGCCTTGCATGGCGCGCTCGATGGAACGCTTCATGGCCCGGCGAAAACCCACTTGCTTTTCCAACTGCATGGCCACGCCTTCCGCCACCAGTTGGGCGTCGATTTCCGGCCGTTTGATCTCGATGATCTGAACGGCGGTCTTCAGCCCCGTCATTTCCTCCACGACGTTTCGCAGCCCTTCGATGTCGGCGCCTTTTTTGCCGATCACCAGGCCCGGCCGCGCCGTGTAAATGTTCACCCGGAGATACTTCCCCGTGCGCTCAATCCCGATCTTGGACACCGCGGCCAGTTTCAAGCGGTCTTTTAGGAACTTCCGGATTTTAAAATCCTCTTCAATCAGGGCGGGCATCTCCTTGAGGTTCAACCACTTGGAGTCCCACTCCCGAATATAGCCGAGCCGAATGCCTTTGGGATGTGTTTTATTGCCCATAAATTTATTTTTGATTTACGATTTTGATTTTTGATGATTCATCAAAAACCGAAAACCCAAAATCTATTCTCCTTCATCAGTTGTCGCTCACGACGATCGTGAGGTGGCACGTCTTGCGCTTGAACATCGCGCGCGAACCCATGGCTTTCGGCATAACGCGTTTCAACGCCGGCCCGTGATTCACCCAAGCCTTGGCGACCTTCAACCGCGCCGGGTCGGCGCCTTTTCCGGCGTTCGCCACGGCGCTCTTGAGGGTTTTTCCCACAAGAACCCGCGACACCCTCGGCACTCACGGGAGAATCCCCATGGCGTCCACGACGGACTTCCCTTTGATGAGCTTGAGCACCTGCCCCACCTTGCGGTAGGAAAAACGGGCAAAACGCGCGTGAGAAATCGTTTCCATGGCGTCCTCTAGGTTTTCGACGAGGCTTCTTTCGTATGCGCCTCGCCGTGGCCGCGGAAGTAACGGGTGGGCGAAAACTCCCCGAGCTTGTGGCCCACCATTTGTTCCGTGACGTAAACCGGTGTGTGTTTTTTGCCGTTGTGAACAGCAAAGGTGACCCCGACAAAATCGGGAGCGATGGTGCAGGCCCGGGACCAGGTCTTAATGGGTTTCTTGTCTCCGGACTTGCGCATGGTGTGGACTTTCTCCACCACCCGGGGATCGATGAAAGGGCCTTTCTTTTTTGAGCGTGACATGTGGTCTCCTTACGCTTGTTCCGCGACGTTGGTTCGGCGTCGGAGGATCATCCAGTGGTGCATCTTGGGCGACCGGGTTTTGTAGCCCTTGGCGGGCTGGTTCCAGGGAGAGCGGGGCTGGTTGTTCCCCTTGCTTTTTCCGCGGCCGCCGCCGTGCGGGTGATCCACCGCGTTCATGGCGGTGCCGCGAACCTGGGACCGGAATCCCCGGTGCCGGTTCCGTCCGGCGTTCCCCTGGGTCAAATTTTCGTGTTCGGTGTTTCCCACCTGCCCGATCGTCGCCATGCAACGCTCGGGGACCAGGCGGATTTCGTTCGACGGCAATTTCAAGGTCGCGAACCCGTTTTCTTTCGCCATGATCCGAATCTCGGAACCCGCGGAGCGGGCCATCTGCGCGCCATTACCGGGCACGAGTTCCACCGCGTGGACCACGGTGCCCAAAGGAATGTTGGCCAGGGGGAGAGCGTTGCCCACGGTGATTTCAGCCGTGGGGCCGGACATCACCGTGTCGCCCACCTTGAGGCCCACCGGCTGAAGGATATAACGTTTTTCGCCGTCTTTATAAAATAGCAAAGCGATGCGCGAACTGCGGTTGGGATCGTATTCAATGGACGCCACTTTCGCCGGCACGCCCGGTTTGTTTCGCTTGAAATCGATGATCCGGAACTGCCGCTTGTGTCCCCCGCCCCGAAACCGCACCATGATGGACCCCGTGTTGTTTCGACCCCCGGACTTGCGGAGGGGCTCCATCAGGGATTTCTCCGGGCTTTTTTTGGTGAGGTCGCTGAAATCCTCCACCGACATGAACCGCCGCGAGGGCGTATAGGGTTTGAACGTTTTCATGGGCATAGGGTTATCCCTGCGGCTCCGCGTATTTGATGTCCTGGCCTTTCTTAATGGTGACGATGGCCTTTTTCCATTCCGACTGGTACCCCGAGCGCTGGCCCCGCCGCCGCAACTTGCCCGGCATCCGCATGGTGTTCACGCCGACCACGTCCACCTTGAACGCGGCTTCCACGACTTCACGGATTTGGCCCTTGGTGGCCTCGGGAGCCACCTCGAAAACGAATTTGTTCATTTCTTTCAGTTGCGTCGAACGCTCGGTGACGAGAGGCCGCCGCAAAATTTGCGAGAAATTCAAGCTCATGAAACCACCTCTTCCGCCGCGCCTTGGCCCAAACGCTTGTTCAATTCATCCAGAGCCGCGCGGGTGATCACCAATTCGTTGCCCAGAAGAGCCTGATAGCAGGTCAGATCCCGGGCCAACCGCATCCGAACCGACGGAAGATTTCGCGCCGCGCGGTTCAAGGTTTCGTTAATCTGGTCCACCACGAGAACCGATTTGGGGCCCAGCTTGAACCCTTTGACGAGTTCTTCCACCTTTTTGGTTTTCGGCTCGTTGACGGAAAAACCGTCGATCACCCGAAGCTTCCCGTCCTTCGCGAAAGAAGAGAGGACCGCCTTCAGCGCCAACCGCCGCTTGGCGGGGGGAACCGCTTGAAAATAGGAGCGCGGTTTCGGGCCGAAGGTGATTCCGCCGTGGCGCCAGAGTGGCGACCGGTTGGATCCCGCCCGGGCGTTTCCCGTTCCTTTTTGTTTCCAAGGTTTCAATCCGCCGCCGGAAACTTCCCCGCGGGTTTTCGTGGAGTGCGTCCCCCGCCGCTCGTTGGCGAGATAGGCCGTGACCACTTCGTGGACCAAGGTCTTACAAGCCTTCACTCGGAATAGCTCGTCGGACAGGTTCACCGTGTCCACTTTTTCCCCTTTTGCGTTCAAAACGTCTACGGTCAGCATGGGTCCCTCTTACTTTTTAGCCGGCGCGGTCTTGGCTGGGGCCTTGACCGATTTCTTGGCGACCACGGGGGCGCCTTTGCTCGCCCGTTTTGGGCGCGTGGTCTTGTAGACCCGAATATGAGACCCGATGGGCCCCGGAACCGCGCCTTTAATGAGCATCAAATTTTTTTCCAAGTCCACGCCCACCACTTTCAAGCGTTGGACGGTGCTGGGTTCGGACCCCATGTGGCCGGGGCCCCGTTTTCCGGGCCATACTCGTTCACGGCCGCTGGACCCCGGCGCGCGCCAGCGATCGGACTGTCCGTGCGTCTGGGGACCGCCCTTGAAGCGGTGCCGTTTGACGGCGCCGGCAAATCCTTTCCCTTTGTTCACGCCGGCCACGTCCACCACATCGCCCGCGGCGAACTGGTCCACCCGAATTTCCATCCCGGGCTCGAACCCTTCGATGACAGACACGCGGAACTCTTCCAACCAGCGGGTCGGCGCCACACCCGCTTTGGCGAAATGGCCGGCCTCCGCTTTTCCGAAATTTTTGGCTTTAGCGAAACCAAAACCGACTTGAATCGCCGTGTAGCCGTGGGGCACTAGCGTTTTTACTTGAACCACGGGGCAGGGCCCCGCTTCAAGGACCGTCACCGGAACGATCTCCCCTTTGGGGTTGAAAACCCGGGTCATCCCCAGCTTCCTGGCCAGAATCATCTTGAGCGCAGGCGTCGGCTTCCGCCCGGGGGCGGGCGCTGTTTCGGTCGTATTGGCTTCTTGCGTTGTTTCAGACATTGTCGTTTTCCCTGCTCTTTGTTTCCAAAGAGCTAAAGTTTAATTTCCACATCCACGCCGGCCGGGAGATCCAACTTCATCATTTCCTCCACCGTCTTGGCCGTCGGTTCCAGGATATCGATGAGACGCTTGTGGATGCGCATCTCGAACTGCTCCCGAGACTTCTTGTCGGTGTGCACGGAGCGGTTGACGGTATAGCGTTTGATCTGAGTCGGCAACAGCACCGGCCCCGCCAAGGTCGCGCCCGTGCGCTGGGCGGTTTCAACAATTTTCGCCAGAGAATCGTCCAACATCCGATGGTCGTAGGCCCGAAGCCGGATGCGAATCTTCTGTTGCGGGATGGAGGCGGCGGTGGTCACTTTAATTGACCGAGAAGGCGCATTCGAACCCTGCCGCCGTCCTTAAATCCCGCACGCTCAGGGTCACCAGAAAACGACCCGCGTAAAGATCCCCGTTCAAGTGTTGGGTTCCCATACCTTACTCCAGGATTTCCGTCACGACGCCGGCGCCGACGGTGTGGCCGCCTTCCCGGATCGCGAACCGCACGCCGTTCTCCAACGCCACCGGCGTGATCAACTCCACTTCCACTTCCACGTTGTCCCCGGGCATCACCATCTCCACGCCCGCCTTCAACTTCAAATTCCCCGTCACGTCCGTCGTCCGCACGTAGAACTGCGGCCGGTACCCGCTGAAGAACGGCGTGTGTCGCCCGCCTTCCTCTTTGTTCAAGATATACACCTGCCCCTTGAACTTCTTGTGCGGCTTGATGCTTCCCGCCGCGCAGATCACCTGGCCCCGCTCCACCTGGTCCTTTTCAATTCCACGCAGAAGGATCCCCACGTTGTCTCCCGCCTGCGCCTCGTCCATCACCTTCCGGAACATTTCGATTCCCGTCACCACCGCTTTCTTCGTGTCCTGCAGGCCCACGATCTCCGCGTTGTCCCCCACCTTCACCCGGCCCCGCTCCACACGGCCCGTCGCCACCGTCCCTCGCCCCGTGATCGTGAACACGTCTTCCACAGAGACCAGGAACGGCTTATCCAACTCCCGCTTCGGGTCCGGGATCGCCGTGTCCAGCGCCGCCACCAACTTCAAGATCGCTTTCTCCCCGATCTCCGACTCCGTGTCTCCCTGCATCGCCTTCAGGCTCGATCCGCGGATCACGGGAATCTTGTCCCCGGGGAACTCATACTTGTTCAGCAGGTCCCGCACTTCGATCTCCACCAAATCCAACAGCTCCGGTCGTCCACCAAATCCACTTTGTTCAGGAACACTACCAGGTTCGGCACGTTCACCTGCCGCGCCAACAGCACGTGCTCCCGCGTCTGCGGCATGGGCCCGTCCGCCGCCGACACCACCAAAATCGCTCCGTCCATCTGCGCCGCGCCCGTGATCATGTTCTTAATGTAGTCCGCGTGGCCGGGGCAGTCGATGTGCGCGTAGTGCCGTTTGTCCGACTCATATTCCACGTGCGACACCGCGATCGTCACGATCTTCGAATCGTCACGCACCGTTCCGCCCTTCGCAATGTCCTGGTACGACTTGATCTGCGCTTTCCCCGTCTTCGACAAAACTTGAAGGATCGCCGCCGTCAGCGTCGTCTTCCCGTGGTCCACGTGTCCGATCGTCCCCACGTTCACGTGAGGCTTGGTTCGCTCAAACTTGGGTTTAGCCATTTTCGTGCTCCTTGATTATCGTTTCAAAACCGTCCGGCCACTCGTCAGCGGCCGGCGGCCACTGCGCCCTGGAACTTCTGTACGATCTCTTCTTGAATATTGCGCGGCGCTTCTTCGTAGTGGCTGGGCTCCATGCTGTAGCTGGCCCGGCCCTGGGAAAGGGAACGAAGCGTCGTGGCGTATCCAAACATTTCCTTCAGGGGAACGTGGCCGTGAATGATGGTCACGTTGCCTTTGTTTTCCTGACTTTCAATCTTTCCGCGGCGGCGCATCAAGTCGCCCATCACGTCGCCCAGATAGTCTTTCGGGGTCGTCACGTCGATCCGCATGATGGGTTCCATCAAGACCGGGCTCGCGCGGCGCACGCCGTCTTTGAGCGCCAAGGACGCGGCGATCTTAAACGCCATTTCGTTGGAGTCCACCTCGTGGAAACTTCCGTCCGTGAGCGTGGCGCGGAAATCCACCATGGGATAGCCCGCCAGCGGCCCGGATTCCAAAGACTCCCGCAACCCTTTTTCCACGGCGGGGATGTATTCCCGGGGAACGCGTCCGCCCTTGATCTTGTCGACGAACTCGAACCCGGAGGCCGGCGGTAGAGGTTCCAACTCCAGCCAAACGTGTCCGTATTGGCCCCGTCCGCCGGTTTGCTTAATATATTTTCCTTCGGATTCGACCTTCTTGCGGAACGTTTCGCGGTAGGCCACTTGGGGCTGGCCCACGTTCGCTTGAACGTTGAATTCCCGCTTCATGCGGTCCACCAAAATATCCAGGTGCAATTCGCCCATGCCCGCGATGATGGTTTGGTTCGTTTCCGTGTCGGTCCGAACCCGGAACGTCGGATCTTCTTCCGCCAACCGGTTCAAGGCGATGCCCATCTTTTCTTCGTCGGCCTTGGATTTCGGTTCGATGGCCACCGAGATGACGGGTTCCGGGAACTTCATGGACTCCAAAATGATCGGCGCTTCTTCGTCGCAGAGCGTTTGGCCCGTGATCACGGATTTCAATCCCACGCCCGCGGCGATCTCGCCCGCGTAAATTTCGTCGATTTCTTCCCGCTTGTTCGCGTGCATGCGAAGAATGCGGCCCAGCCGTTCCCGGTTGCCCGTGTTGGCGTTGAACACGTAGGACCCGGACTTGATCATTCCGGAATACACGCGGAAATAAGTGACCTTGCCCACGTGGGGGTCGCTTTGGATTTTGAACGCCAAGGCGGCGAAGGGCGCGTCGTCTTTGGGTTCCCGGACCAGCTCTTTTTCGCTGTTGGGTTCGTGGCCGATGGTGGGCCGGACGTCCAAAGGCGACGGCAGGTAATCGCACACCGCGTCCAGCATGGGTTGCACGCCCTTGTTCTTGAAGGACGAACCGCACATCATGGGGAAAAATTTTCCGGTCATGGTGGCTTTACGGAGCACGCGCTTAATCTCTTCTTTGGAAATTTCTTTCCCGTCCAAAAAGGCGGCGGCAAAAACGTCGTCGTGGTCGGCCAAGGCCTCGATCAGGCCTTCCCGGAACTGAACCGCCTTCTCTTTCAGGTCGGCCGGGATCTCGGTGATTTCGAACTTAGCGCCCAACTCTTCGCCGTCCCACACATGGGCGTTCATTTCCACTAAATCCACGATGCCTTTGAAGGAGCCTTCAGCCCCGATGGGGAGCTGGATCGGAACGCCTTGAACCCCCAATTTGTCGTGAACGGATTTCACGCAGTCATAAAAGTCCGCGCCCACTTTGTCCATCTTGTTGGCGAAAATCATGCGGGGCACATGGTATTGGTCCGCCAACCGCCAATTGGTTTCCGACTGGGGTTCCACCCCTTGGGACCCGTCCAAAAGAACCACCGCGCCGTCCAAAACCCGGAGAGAGCGGTTCACTTCCGCCGTAAAATCGATGTGGCCCGGAGTATCGATAATGTTGATTTGGCAGTCGCGCCAGCGGCAATAGGTGGCGGCCGAGGTGATCGTGATCCCGCGCTCGCGCTCCTGTTCCATCCAATCCATGGTGGTGTTGCCGTCATGGACTTCGCCGATTTTGTGGATCCGGCCCGCGTAATAGAGGACCCGCTCGGTCGTGGTGGTCTTCCCCGCGTCGATATGGGCCGTAATCCCGATGTTGCGAACTTTCGCTAACGGAAATTGCCTGGGCATTTTAAATTATTCCCTGTCTTTGAATTTCAATTTTATGGTTACCAGCGGTAGTGGGCGAAGGCTTGGTTGGCTTCGGCCATCTTATGGGAATCTTCCCGCTTTTTCATGACGGGCCCTTCTTTTTTGGCGCAAAGCAGAATTTCTTCCGCTAACCGGGTGGCCATGGGCTTTCCGGCTTTTCCCCGCGCGACCTGCAAAATCCATTTGAAGGCGATGGTCTGACCCCGTTCCGGACGAACTTCGTTGGGCACCTGGTAGGTGGCTCCGCCCACTCGCCGAGGGCGAACCTCCAGCAGGGGGCGCGCGTTTTCGATGGCCCGGTTGAAAACCGTCATGGAATCTTCACCGCTTTTCTTTTGGATCTGTTCCATGGCCCCGTAAAAAATTTTTTCCGCGGTGATCTTCTTCCCCATGAAGTTGATCCGTCCGAGGAAACGGGCGGCGAGGACGGATCCGAACTTGAAATCCGGGTCCGGAATTCCGCGTTTTTCGCGGGGTTTAAGAGCTTTACGAGGCATCGTCTATCCCTTTTGCCTATTTTTTGTCCGCGGCTTTTGGCCGCTTGGCGCCGTATTTAGAGCGCCCCTGCTTTCGATCCGTGACCCCGGTGGCGTCCAGCGGGCCGCGCACGATGTGGTAGCGAACTCCGGGCAAATCTTTCACTTTCCCGCCCCGCACTAGGACGATGGAGTGTTCTTGAAGGTTGTGGCCGACCCCAGGAATGTAAGCGCTGACTTCCATTCCGGTGGACAATTTCACGCGCGCGACTTTCCGCAAAGCCGAGTTCGGCTTTTTCGGCGTCGTGGTATAAACGCGGGTGCAGACGCCTCGGCGTTGGGGCGAAGAGCGCAACGCCGGCGCTTTCGTTTTATAAACCATCGGCTCGCGGCCGTTTCGCACCAATTGGCTTGTTGTGGGCATGGGGTTCTCCTAGCTCGCCTTTTCAGCGCGGATTTTTTGTTTTTTCATGCGTTCCCGGTCGTATAACCCGGAACCCGTCGGGATGAGATGCCCAATGATAACGTTTTCTTTGAGACCCCGCAGGGGGTCGGACTGGCCCAGGGCCGCGGCGTCCGTCAGAACGCGGGTGGTTTCCTGGAAGGAAGCCGCCGAGACAAAGGAATCCGACGAGAGCGACGCCTTGGTGATTCCCAACAAAATGGGCTGGGCCTCGGCCGGCTCTCCGTTCGCTTCCTGGACCCGCTTGTTTTCCCGGTTGAACCGCGTCTTCGAAATGGTTTCGCCCGCCAGGAAATCCGTATCCCCGGACTTCGTGATCTGCACGTTCGACAGCATCTGGCGCACAATAATTTCGATGTGCTTGTCGTTCATGCCGACGCCCTGAAGCCGATAGACTTCCTGGATTTCGTTCACCAGGAATTCCTGGACTTCTTTGGCGCCCCGCACCCGGAGGATGTCGTGGGGGTTCACCGCGCCGTCCGTGAGAGGTTCGCCCACGCCCACGCGGTCGCCTTCGTAAACCACCAAATGTTTGCCCTGGGGAATATTGTAGTCGCGGGCCAGCGCCGTGTCTTCGTTCGTCACGGTGACTTTCATTCCCCCGCGGGCCGTTTGGCCCAATTTGACCACCCCGTCGATTTCGGAGGTGACCGCGGAGTTGCGCGGTTTCCGGGCTTCGAACAGTTCCGCCACCCGGGGGAGCCCCCCCGTGATGTCTTTGCTTTTTGAAACTTCCTGGGGAATCTTCGCCAAAACGTCGCCCGGCTCCACTTTGTCTCCGTCGTGGACCACCATGTTCGTGTCCACCGGAAGGGGATAGCCGGCTTTGCGTTTTCCCGCCTCGTTGATCAAAACCTGGGGCTGAAGCTGTTCCGCGCGATGTTCGATGATGACGCGCTCGATCAGGCCCGTGATGCGGTTTTTTTCTTCGTGCATGGTGATTCCGTCGATCACGTCTTGGAGTTTCACCGTGCCTTCGTATTCCGAAATGATGGGGAGCGAGTAGGGGTCCCACTGGGCCAGGATTTCACCCGCCTCGGTCTTGTGGCCTTCGGCCACGCGGATCCGGGCGCCGTAAGGGATGTCGTAGTGCTCTTTTTCCGCGCCGCCGGCTTCGCGAAGCGACAACACGCCGGTCCGAGAAACGGCAATCAACACGCCTTCCCGGTTTTTAATGGTGCGGAGGTTCAGGAACTTGACCGTCCCGCCTTTTTCGGCCACCACTTGAGATTTTTGAATCACGCGGCTGGCCGTTCCGCCGATGTGGAAGGTTCGAAGGGTCAATTGGGTTCCCGGTTCGCCGATGGATTGGGCCGCGATGACGCCCACCGCTTCCCCCATTTCCACCCGCCGACCGTTCGCTAAATTTAAGCCGTAACATTTGGCGCAGACGCCGTAGGTCGCTTCGCAGGTCAACACCGAGCGGATCCGGATCCGGTCGATGCCGGCGGCGGCCACTTGTTTGGCCTGGGCCACCGTGATCATGTCGCCGGACTTGACCAGGAGCTCGTCCGTCGTTGGGTTCACCACGTTGTCCAGGGTGAAACGGCCCACCAAGCGTTCTTCCAAAGGTTCAATGATGTCGTCGCCGGAGCGGATCGTGCCGATCCGAATGCCGTTGATGGTGCCGCAATCTTCGGTGTAGACCACGATGTCGTGGGCCACGTCCACCAAACGGCGGGTCAGGTAGCCGGCGTCCGCGGTTTTAAGCGCCGTGTCGGCCAAGCCTTTTCGACCTCCGTGAGTCGAGATGAAGTATTCGAGAACCGTCAGGCCCTCGCGGAAATTGGAGATGATGGGCGATTCGATGATTTCGCCCACGGCGCCGGTGATTTTTTTCTGGGGTTTCTGCATCAACCCGCGCATACCGGCCAACTGCCGGATCTGCTGTCGGCTTCCCCGGGCGCCGGAGTCCGCCATCATGAAGACGGAATTGAACTTGCCTTCTTTCGGGTTATACACTTCCTGTTCGGTTTTCTTCATTTCGTCGAACATGACGTCCGCGATCTGGTCGGTCACGTGGGTCCACAGGTCGATGATCTTGTTGTAACGCTCGGAATCGGTGATGACGCCGCCCTTGGACTGCTTCTCGATCTCTTTGATTTCGTGACGGGCTTTGCGCACCAGCTCGTCCTTCAGTTTCGGAATGTGCATTTCGGAAATGGAGATGGAAAGGCCGGCCACGGTGGCGAATCGGAAGCCCAGGCGTTTGACCTCGTCTAAGAAGATCACGGTGCGGTTGACGCCCAACTCTCGGTAACAGCGGTCCACCAGGCCCACGAGTTCTTTTTTCGATACCGGCGTGTTGACAAACCCGAGTTCCGACGGGACCACGCTGTTGAAAATCACCCGGCCCACGGTGGTGTAGCTCTTCCATTTGGAGGCGTTGTGGAGGTCTTTGTCGGCCAGGCCCTCTTCGACGAGCGGCGTCACGCCCCGCACTTTGATCCGCGCGTGGAGGTCGATCTGTTCCATTTGCTGGACGGAAATCACTTCTTCCCGACTGCTGAAAATTTTCCCTTCGCCGGGAACCCCGGCTTTTTCTTTCGTCAGATAAGCGCATCCGAACACCATGTCCTGGGCGGGCACCGCGATGGGACGGCCCGAAGCGGGGGAGAGGATGTTGTTGGTGGCCATCATCAGAAGCCGGGCTTCCAATTGGGCCTCCAGCGACAGAGGAACGTGCACGGCCATTTGGTCCCCGTCGAAATCGGCGTTGAAAGCGGCGCAGGTCAACGGATGCAACTGGATAGCCTTGCCTTCGATCAGCACCGGTTCGAACGCTTGGATGCCGAGACGGTGGAGCGTCGGGGCTCGGTTCAAGAGCACCGGGTGGTTTTTCGTGACCTGTTCCAAAATGTCCCAGACTTCCGGTTTCACGCGTTCCAGCATCCGTTTGGCGGCGCGGAGGGTGCAGGATTCCCGCTTCATCAGTTCATGGATGATGAAGGGCTTAAAGAGTTCCAGCGCCATTTCTTTCGGCAGTCCGCACTGGTGAAGTTTGAGGTTCGGACCCACGACGATGACGGACCGGCCCGAATAATCCACGCGTTTGCCCAGCAGGTTCTGGCGGAACCGACCCTGTTTTCCTTTCAGAATGTCGGAGAGGGATTTGAGGGGACGGTTTCCGGCGCCCACCACCACTTTGCCGTGCACGCCGTTTTCCAACAGCGCGTCCACCGCTTCCTGCAAAAGCCGTTTTTCGTTATGGACCATCACCTCGGGGGCGCGCAGGCCCTCGATGTGTTTCAACCGATTGTTCCGGTTGATGATGCGGCGATACAAATCGTTTAAGTCCGAGGTGGCGAACCGTCCGCCCTCCAGGGGCACCAGGGGACGGAGGTCCGGCGGAATCACCGGGAGAACCGTCATCACCATGTTCTCCGGCCGAGTGCCGGACCGAACGAACCCTTCCAGCACCCTCAGGCGTTTGATGAGGCGCGTTTTTTCGGCTTCCGAGGCCGCGGTCTTCAACTGAACGCGGGCTTCCAAAGCCTCTTTCTTCACGTCGATCTCTTCCAACAGCTGGCGAATGGCGCCGGCTCCGATTCCAACGGACACCTTGCCTTTCGTTTCTTCCTTGGCCTTGTGGTGTTCCTCGTCCGTCAAAAGCTGGCGGGCTTTGAATTTCACCTTGCCGTCATTGTCTTTCCATTCGGCCAAAACAATGTGACGGGCGTAGTAAACCACTTTCTCGATGTCCGAGAGTTTCAAATTGAGCAGGGTCCCCATGCGAGACGGAGACTTCCGCAGGAACCAAATATGGGCGACGGGGACCGCCAGCTCGATATGCCCCATTCTCTCGCGGCGGACCTTGGACTCGGTGACCTCAACGCCGCAACGGTCGCAGACCACGCCCTTGTACTTGATGAACTTATATTTTCCGCAATTGCACTCCCAATCCCGAACCGGGCCGAAAATCCGTTCGCAAAACAGGCCGTCGCGCTCGGGTTTGAAGGTTCGGTAATTGATGGTTTCGGGCTTGCGGACCTCGCCGAAACTCCAGGAAGAAATTTGCTCGGGCGAGGCAATGGTGACCCGCACCGCGTCAAACCCCGCGAAACTCACGTTCCCAGGGGCTTTTTTCTTCACTTCTTTTTTTCGTTCCGCAAAAAGGGTCGTCACCGGTTACTCCTTCGCCACGGCTTCTTTAGCCGTAGGTTTCGTTGCGCCTTCAACCGCCGGGGCGCTGTCCGCTTTCGTGAGCTCCACATTCAACCCCAAGGACTGAAGTTCCCGCACCAAGACCCGGAAACTTTCGGGCACCCCGGGCTCGGTCGCGACGTCGCCCCGGATGATGGCTTCATACATCTTCGTCCGACCCTGCACATCGTCGGATTTGACGGTCAAAAATTCCTGGAGGGTGTGGCTGGCGCCGTATCCTTCCACGGCCCACACTTCCATTTCACCAAAACGCTGCCCGCCGAACTGAGCCTTTCCGCCCAGGGGTTGGCGCGTGATGAGCGAGTAGGGGCCGGTCGATCGGGCGTGAATCTTGTCTTCCACCAAGTGCGCGAGCTTGAGGACATACATGTAGCCCACCGTGACTTTGTTGGCAAACAGTTCGCCCGTTCGCCCGTCCCGAAGCGCGATGCGCCCGTCGTCCGTCGGCAACCATTCTTCCCGCCAACCCTTTTCCAGCAACTTCTTTTTGGCTTCACGCATCAATTCCCGAACCTGCTCTTCCTTGGCGCCGTCGAACACCGGAGTGACGGTTTCCACCCCCAGAATATTCGCGGCCCAGCCCAACGTCGTCTCGAGCAGTTGACCCACGTTCATACGGGACGGCACGCCGAGAGGCGACAACACCACGTCGATGGGGGTTCCGTCCGGCATATAGGGCATGTCTTCCGGCGGAAGAATTTTGGCCACCACACCTTTGTTTCCGTGCCGGCCGGCCAGCTTATCGCCGACCTGGGTTTTCCGCTTGGAAGCGATGTAAACTTTAACGACGCGGTTGACGGTGACCGGCAACTCGTCGCCCATTTTGAAATTCTCTTTGTCCCGCGCGGCGCGGCTTTTCGCCTCGTCGATTAATCGTTCCGCCAAATCTTCGAACATTTTCTTCATTTCCGCGGCTTCGCCTTTGGAGAGCGAACCGGCGTCTTGCCGTTCTTGGACGTCGACGATTTGGGATTTCCGGTCGGCGCGGATGCTTTCGATCTTGGCTTCCATCTCAAGATCGATTTCCTTCATTTTCTTGTTCTCATCCTTTTTCGCCATCTTTTCTTTGCGGATGAAAATTTTCGTGGAGAGGATCTTTCCGGTGACGCCGGGCGGCACACGAAGAGACGCGTCCATCACGTCTTCGGCCTTTTTCCCGAAGATGACCTTGAGGAGCCGTTCTTCCGGGGTGGTTTGTTGGTCCCCTTTGGGAGCCACTTTGCCCACCAAAATGTCGCCGGGGCCTACGTCCGCACCGACGCGAATGATCCCCGTTTCGTCGAGGTTGGCCAGGGATTCGGCTCCGACGTTCGGGATATCCTTGGTGATTTCTTCGGCACCCATCTTGGTATCTCGGGCTTCCACTTGGAATTCTGAAATATGGATGGAGGTGAACACGTCGTCCCGCACCAAGCGCTCGGACAGGAGGATCGCGTCTTCGAAGTTGTATCCCTCCCAAGGCATGAAGGCCACCAGCAGGTTCCGGCCCAGCGCGAGTTCCCCGTCTTGGGTGCCTGGACCATCGGCCAGCACGTCGCCTTTCTTCACTTTGTCGAATTGTTTCACGCAGGGCAACTGGTTGAGGCATGTATCTTGGTTGGAGCGGGCGTGTTTGCGGAGCGGGTAAAGATCCACGCCGCCTTTGCCCCCTTCCGACCAGACGGCCACATGGTCGCTGGAAGAAGAGAGCACCACGCCGCCTCGCCGGGCGATTTCCACCGCGCCGGAGTCTCTCGCCACACGGTCTTCGATCCCCGTGCCCACCAACGGGCGGGTGGGGAACAAGAGAGGCACGGCCTGGCGTTGCATGTTCGATCCCATCAACGCTCGGTTCGCGTCGTCGTGTTCCAGAAAGGGGATCAGCGCGGCGGAGGTCGAGACTACTTGAACGGGGGAAATATCCATGTAATCAATTTCGTCCGCCGTCTTCTGGGGGAAATCGCCCTTATGCCGGCAGGCGATGACGTCGCCCGTAAAGCGGTTGTTCTTGTCCACGGGAGAGTTGGCCTGGGCGATGACGAAATTGTCTTCCTTGTCCGCCGTCAAATAATCGATCTCGTTGGTCACGTGACCCTTGACGACTTTCCGATAAGGGGTCTCGATCAAACCGTATTGGTTGATTTGGGCATAGCAGGCCAGGGACGTGATCAAACCGATGTTCGGGCCTTCCGGCGTTTCGATGGGGCACAGCCGACCATAATGGGTGTGATGGACGTCGCGCACTTCGAAACCCGCGCGCTTCCGGTTTAAGCCGCCGGGGCCCAGCGCCGACAGGCGCCGTTTGTGGGTCATCTCGGCCAGCGGGTTGGTTTGGTCCATGAACTGCGAAAGCTGGGAGGAACCAAAGAACCGCCGCACGGCCGCCACCACCGCCGAAGCGTTGACGAGGGTTCGAGGCGTGAGCAAGTTGTTCTCTTGGACGTTCATGCGCTCGCGCACCAAACGCGCCATCTGCGCCAGGGAGGCGCGGATTTGATTTTCTAAAAGTTCGCCCACCGACCGAATCCGGCGGTTGCCGAGATGATCGATGTCGTCGATTTCAACCTTGACCGTGGTTTTGCCAAACGTATGGGTCGAGGCTTCGTTGTTCAAGAGGATGAGATATTGAAGCGTCGCGATCACGTCTTCCCGGGCTAACGTTCGGCGGCGGTCGTTGGGAACTTCGAACTTAATGTCTTTTCGTTCCGCCAACGCTTCCAGGAAGGGCATCAGCTTGCGGTTGATCTTGAAACGGCCCACCTTGGTGAGATCATATTTTCGGATCGACTTAAAAAGCATGTTTTCCAAGTAGCTCTCGGCCTGTTCAGGCACGATGAACTCTTGGGCGCGCACCACACGGTAAATGGCTTGGATGGCCTCTTTGCGCGTTTTAATGTTGTCTTTCAAAAGCGTGTTGCGAATGGCCACGTCGTTGACTTGAGGGTCTGTTTTCAACACGTCAATGGAGCGAACCTTGCGGTCCTGGAGGCGAAGAAACGCCTCGCGCGTGATTTCTTTGTTGGCCTCCATGACCACTTCGCCGGTAGTGGTGTCGACGCAATCTTTCGCCACGATCTTTCCCACCACTTCTTCCGGTTGGAGATCGCCCAGGGCCAGGGTTTCGGTTTCGTAAAAGAGAGAGAGAATTTCCGCGTCCGTTTCGATTCCCATGGCGCGGAGAATCGTCGTGGCCGGAAGTTTCCGTTTTTTGTCGATACGGACAAAGATGGCGTTGTTTAAATCAAACTCAAATTCCACCCAGGCGCCGCGGTAAGGAATGAGCCGCGCGAAGAAAAGCTTCTTTCCATAGGAAGAGATTTTTTTCTCTTCGTCTTCTTCGAAAATGACTCCGGGGGATCGGTGCAACTGGCTGACGACCACGCGCTCGACGCCGTTGATGATGAAGGTGGCGGGCGTGGTCATGAGGGGCAGGTCGCAGAAATAGACTTCTTGTTCGGTGAGGACTTTGGGTTTCCCGCCCGGCTGTTTTTGCACCAAGCGAAGCCACGCGCGCAGTTGCGCGGAATACGTGGCGTCTTTCGCCAAGGCCTCGTTCACCGTGTATCGCGGTTGGCCTTGGGCGTAGTGCATGAACTCCAGCGAGAGAACTTCGTCGGTACTCGTGATGGGGAACACGTCCATGAAGGCCGCCTGGAGGCCCTGGATTTTGCGCTCGGAGGGCGGCACGTCCTTTTGAAGAAATTCTTCATAGGACCGCGTCTGCATCTCCAGGAGCGGCGGCAGTTCGATGGTCGGACGAATACGAGCGAAGCTTGTTTTTTTCATTAGTTCACCAATTTTGATTTTGGGATTTGGTTCTCGATGGAATCATCAAGAAACGGTTATCGCAAATCAAATTCTATTTCACTTCGACCGTCGCACCCACGTCCGCCAGCTTTTTCTTCATTTCTTCCGCGGCGTCCTTCGAAAGCCCGTCCTTCACCGTCTTGGGAGCGGCTTCAACCAAATCCTTGGCTTCTTTCAGCCCCAGACCGGTCAACTCGCGCACCACTTTAATCACGTTGATTTTTTGCTGCCCCGCCCCTTGGAGGACCACCGCAAAGGCGGTCTTCTCTTCGGCCGCGGGAGCGGCGCCGCCGGCGGCGGGAGCCGCTGCGCCCGCAACAGCCACGGACGCGGCGCTGATTCCATATTTTTCCTCCAAGCCCTTCACGAGCTTGTGGACGTCCAAGATCGTCCAAGTGTCAATCGATTCCATCACATCGTCTGCGGTGCACTTCGCCATATTTCCTCCGAGGGGGCAGTCGCCCCGTGGGGACTTTCGTCCCCGCATATTTGAATGGGGCTTACGCGGCCCCGCCCTTTTCCATTTTCTTAGCGACTTGATTCAACAACACGGCCAAATTCCGAAGGTCGGCCTGCAACAGCCTGGCGAACCCCGTGAGCGGGCCCTGGAACTGCCCCAAAAGTTGTGCCAACAACACGTTGCGCGTAGGCAACGAAGCGATGGTTTTTAAGTCGCCGCCTTTGACCACTTTTCCGTCAAGGTAGGCGGCTCGGATTTTCATGTTGGCGTGGGTCTTTTCAAACTCCACGAGAACTTTCAAGCCCGCGACGGCGTCGCCTTTTTGAATGATCAGCGCCGATTGGCCCTTAAAGAAATCAGCAAACCCCACGGAGATCCCTTTGTTCTGGAGCGCGATCTTCGCCAAACGGTTTTTGACGATTTGACACCGCGCTTGATGCGGACGCAATTTCCCTCGGAGCTCGTTCAGCTCTTGGGTCTTCACCCCCACATATCCCGCCACGACCAACCCTTGCAGGCCGTCGAAATCTTTGGTCAATTTTGCAACTGCGTCTTCGCGGTCTTTTCTTACGCTTGGCATTTTAGTCCTCAAAAATAAAAAAACACTCCCCCCGGACGGTGAAGAGTGTTTTCTTCATCGCGCCTCGGTAGGGCGATCCCTTGAAGGGATCAATTTAGCCTCGGGCCTGAACAACCGTTTCTTCTGCAGGCCCATGGCCCCTACGGTCTTTGCCGCTTGAATGAAAAGGAGACTTAAGGAACTGTCTCGAAATCGCGTGGCAATTCTACAACATTATTTCAAAAGAATCAAACTTTCAGGGGCACAGTTCCCGGCACCGACCTACTCTCCCGGGACCTTGCGGTCCGAGTACCATTGGCGTGGATGGGCTTAACGGCCGTGTTCGGAATGGGAACGGGTGTGGCCCCATCACGAGAAGCACCGGGAATTCTGCCCCCGAAAATTTCTACTTTCAATTTTCAAATCAAACTCATTGTCGGTCGTAACACACCAATAGGAAAGTCAAGCACATACCAATCTTACGCCATGGGTTTCTTTCGAAACCCATATTGAAAGACTGTCATTGTCTCATCGTTGGATACACAGATGCGGCTAAGTCTCACGGCCGATTCGTATGGGTTAGCTTCATGGGTTACCCCACTTCCACACCCCACCGATCAATCCAATAGTCTATTGGAGGCCTTTAGGTTCCACAAGGGAACAGGGACTTCTAATCTTGAGGTGGGCTTCACGCTTAGATGCTTTCAGCGTTTATCCCGTCCGCGCAGTAGTTATCCGGCCGTGGCCCGGGTGGGCCAACCGGTACGCCAGAGGCGCGTTCATCTCGGTCCTCTCGTACTAGAGACAACTCACTCTCAAAAGTCCTACGCCTACGGTAGATAGAGACCGTACTGTCTCACGACGTACTGAACCCAGCTCACGTACCGCTTTAATTGGCGAACAGCCAAACCCTTCCCACCGACTCCAGCGGGAGGATGCGATGAGCCGACATCGAGGTGCCAAACCGGATCGTCGATATGGGCTCTTGGATCCGATACACATATTTCCCAATTTCCATTGGGTGCAGACTATATCATCACCCTGCCGAAGGCAGGGGCTAGGCGTGTTACCTTGGTCGTATATTTAACCCACCGGCTCGGTGAATTAGTGAACCAAAGTCGTGCCGAACGAAACCCTAGTACGCAGGAGATCGTTGCAACGCCGTTTGGCGTGGCACAGTCGTTACAGGACCTTTCGACTTGTCGTCGAAGGTTCCCACGGTATTGCCCTATTCTGTCGAAGATTCACATCTTCGTGCGACCATATTCGCATGTCTCTTAAACTTCAGAATGTAGGGTTTCACCGTTGTAAGCCTAGTTTTTTATCCTGTGTCCTCACGAACACAGGGGCCTATTATTGGTTAAGCCTGTTATCCCCGGGGTAGCTTTTATCCGTTGAGCGATGGCAATCCCACAATCAACCACCGGATCACTAGATCCTCGTTTCCGATCTGCTTGGCTTGTATGCCTCGCAGTTAAGCTCTCTTCTGCTCTTGCACTCGACAGGCGATTTCTATACGCCCTGAGAGAACCTTGGAACGCCTCCGTTACTCTTTAGGAGGCAACCGCCCCAGTTAAACTGCCCGCCTGCTACTGTTCCCCGGCCGGATATACGGCACGGGGTTAGCGTCTCAGAACCGAAAAGGTGGTATTTCAAGGACGCCTCCATCCCGCCCGAAAGCGAGATCTCAAAGGCTCCCACCTATCCTACGTATCCAGTCCCAAAACGCAATAACAAGTTACAGTAAAGCTCCACGGGGTCTTTTCGTCTGACCGCAGGTAATCCGCGTCTTCACGGATACCACAATTTCGCCGAGCCTCTCGCCAAGACAGCGGAGCCTTCGTTAAGCCATTCGTGCAGGTCGGAACTTACCCGACAAGGAATTTCGCTACCTTAGGACCGTTATAGTTACGGCCGCCGTTTACCGGGGCTTAAGTTCAAAGCTTCGGGCCCTTGCGGACCCTGACCTCTCCCCATGACCTTCCGGTACCGGGCAGGCTTCACACCCTATACATCATCTTGCGATTTCAGCAGAGTGCTGTGTTTTTGTTAAACAGTCGCGGCTCCCCATTCACTGAGACCTAGCGCCCCTTCCCCTGTACGGGGTCAAAGCACCAGGCACCCCTTCTTCCGAAGTTACGGGGCCAGTTTGCCGAGTTCCTAAGCGAGAGTTCGCTCGCGCGCCTGAGGATATTCTCCTCGCCTACCTGTGTCGGTTTGCGGTACGGACACACTATGCAGTAACCGCGGGGATTTTCTTGGCAGCGTAGTTGGGCCACTTCGCATGTCTTGCGACGCGCTCGCACTCGGTTCTCGGGATTAACGGCCCTCCGGATTTGCCTGGAGAACCTCCCTACGACCTTGGACCGGTAACCTTCTGCCGGCTGGCTTACCTTTCTGCGTCCCCCCTCGGTGTGACCCACATAATGTGGTTCAGGAATATTAACCTGATGCCCATCATCTACGCCTTTCGGCCTCGACTTAGGACCGACTGACCCTGTTCAGACGAACTTTAAACAAGGAAACCTTAGGCTTGCGGCGGGTCTGATTCTCACAGACCTTATCGCTACTTATTCCGACATTCTCACTTCCGTTTCGTCCAGCACTCCTATCGGTGTGCCTTCATCCTAGAACGGAACGCTCCCCTACCCCGTGAAATGGACGAATCCACCTCACAGCCGTGACTGCGGTACCAGGTTTGAGCCCCGGACTTTTTCGGCGCGACTCAACTTGACGAGTGAGCTGTTACGCACTCTTTAAAGGATGGCTGCTTCTAAGCCAACCTCCTCGCTGTCTAAGTCAAATCACATCCTTAACCACTTAACCTGAATTTTGGGACCTAGGTCGACGGTCTGGGTTGTTCCCCTCTTGCGCACGAAGCTTAGCCCTCGTGAACTGACTGCGGAGTTTTCCCGTATGTATTCGGAGTTTGGTTAGATTCGGAACCGAGGTATTCGGCCCTACACTATCCAGTGCTCTACCTCACACGGTCATCGCTCCACGCTAGCCCTAAAGCTATTTCGGGGAGAACCAGCTATCACCAGCCTCGATTGGCCTTTCACCCCTAACCCAAGCTCATGCAGGACATTTTCAACTGTCAACGCTTCGGGCCTCCATCACCGGTTAAGGTGACTTCACCCTGTCCTGGGTTAGATCGACTGGCTTCGGGTCTACTACTGCATACTTGTCGCCCGTTAAGACTCGCTTTCGCTACGGCTCCGGACCCTCGGGTCCTTAACCTTGCATGCAACAGTAACTCGCCGGATCATTCTTCAACAGGCACGACGTCGAGCATTCCCCTTGCAGGGCATAGCTCTTCGTCTGCTTGTAAACGCACGGTTTCAGGTTCTTTTCACTCCCCGTCAGGGGTCCTTTTCACCTTTCCCTCGCGGTACTTGTGCACTATCGGTCGCCAGAGAGTATTTAGCCTTGGAGAGTGGTCTCCCCGGATTCACGCCGAATTTCACGTGCTCGGCGCTACTTAGGAACTTATCGTGAGCCGCTTCGCTTTTGTTTACGGGACTCTCACCCTCTTTGGTCGGCCTTTCCAGGCACGTTCAACTAACGAAGCGATTTTTTACTCACCGGCTCTAAACCGGACAAGCCCTGCAACACCCAACATAGGTTGGGTTTAGGCTGTTCCCCGTTCGCTCGCCACTACTGAGGGAATCTCGTTTGATTTATTTTCCTCCAGGTACTGAGATGTTTCACTTCCCTGGGTTGTCTCGAAAGCGGTACCTCCTTTAGTTTCCCAAAGGCATTTCCGCCTACGTTTCGCGATTTGTCACCGCGAAGGGTTTCCCCATTCAGAGATCTCCGGATCAAAGGTTGCTTGCACCTCCCCGGAGCGTATCGTCGCTGGCCACGTCTTTCATCGACTTCTGGCGCCAAGGCATCCACCATGCGCTCTTAGTAACTTAGCCGCATCTTTGTATCCTCAGTCGCATCGCGCTACTCGAAACGATCGGGATTTGCACCCAATCATTTTTGAAGCTCGATACAACTACGATTAGACGCTTGACTTTCCTATTCGTATGTCAAAGACCCGCCTTATGTTCGTGGCCTAAAATTCAACCAGGAACCGGCGAACTGCAAAAATTTTTAAAATAAATGGAGCTGGCCGGGATTGAACCGGCGGCCTCCTGCTTGCAAAGCAGGCGCTCTCCCAGCTGAGCTACAGCCCCACCCTAAAAAGAGATAAACCCTAAATAGTTGGGGCAAACCCAGCGTTTTCTACAAGAATAGCCCACTTTCACTAAAACCGATTTAAGAACCCAATCCACCCTAAAACCTGGGCGGAAGTGGACTCGAACCACCGGCCTCACCCTTATCAGGGGTGTGCTCTAACCAGCTGAGCTATCCGCCCCATATCATTTCCAAATGCCTTTTCGCAAGCCAGTGAGCGCCCCTTGGGCGCAACCGACGATCGACCTCTTTCAGCGGCGCCGAAGCGTCCTGAAATACTCCTTAGAAAGGAGGTGATCCAGCCGCACGTTCCCGTACGGCTACCTTGTTACGACTTCACCCCAATCACCAATCACAACTTGGGCCTGGCTAGGCCAGGACTTCTGTTGCAACGGATTTTCGTGGTGTGACGGGCGGTGTGTACAAGGCCCGGGAACGTATTCACCGCAGCCTGCTGATCTGCGATTACTAGCGATTCCGCCTTCATGTGGGCGAGTTTCAGCCCACAATCTGAACTGGGGCGACTTTTGTGGGGTTGGCTCCATCTTGCGATTTCGCATCCCTCTGTAGTCGCCATTGTATCACGTGTGTCGCCCTGGACATAAGGGCCATGAGGACTTGACGTCGTCCCCACCTTCCTCCCCGTTATCCGAGGCAGTCTCCTAAGAGTGCGCCGCTTGCGCGGGTGGCAACATAGGATAGGGGTTGCGCTCGTTGCGGGACTTAACCCAACATCTCACGACACGAGCTGACGACAGCCATGCAGCACCTCGGCCGACAACCGACTTGACGGTTCGTTCCCGCTTTCACAGGAACTACTACCGGCCGTTCGAGCCCAGGTAAGGTTCTTCGCGTTGCGTCGAATTAAACCACATGATCCACCGCTTGTGCGGGCCCCCGTCAATTCCTTTGAGTTTCAACCTTGCGGCCGTACTCCCCAGGCGGCTCATTTAATGCGTTAGCGTCGGCACGGGAGGGGTCGATACCCCCCATACCTAATGAGCATCGTTTACGGCTGGGACTACCAGGGTATCTAATCCTGTTTGATCCCCCAGCTTTCGTGGATGAGCGTCGATAGTGGTCCAGAGACTTGCTTTCGCCATTGGTGTTCCTCCCGATATCAACGCATTTCACCGCTACACCGGGAATTCCAGTCTCCTCTCCCACATCCAAGCCCGATAGTATCCCTTGGCCTCCCTGGGTTAAGCCCAAGGCTTTCACAAGAGACTGATCGAGCCGCCTGCCCACGCTTTACGCCTAGTAATTCCGAGTAACGCTCGCCACCTTCGTCTTACCGCGGCTGCTGGCACGAAGTTAGCCGTGGCTTATTCACCGGCTACCATCAACCCATGTTATTCACATGGTTATTTTTCACCGATAAAAGGAGTTTACAATCCGAAGACCTTCGTCCTCCACGCGGCATCGCTGCGTCAGGGTTTCCCCCATTGCGCAAAATTCCCCACTGCTGCCTCCCGTAGGAGTATGGCCCGTGTCTCAGTGCCATTGTGACCGGTCGTCCTTTCAGACCGGTTACCCGTCGTCGCCTTGGTGGGCTTTGACCCCGCCAACAAGCTGATAGGCCGTGAACCCCTCCTCAAGTGCCCCTTGCGGAGCTTTAACCTCATCCTGATGCCAGGACGTGGTCTCACGCGGTATTAGCTCCGGTTTCCCGGAGTTATCCCCCGCTCGAGGGAAGATTGTCCACGTATTACTCACCCGTTTGCCACTACCTCTGACGATAAACTGCCAAAGATCGTTCGACTTGCATGTGTTAGGCATGCCGCCAGCGTTCACTCTGAGCCAGGATCAAACTCTCCGTAAGATTGTGGCCGCGCCCTTGCGGGCACGACTCAAACTTATGAGGTTTGGTTTACGGCTCTTGTGGAATTGCTTATACTTTGTAGCACAAGCTTTATTCACACCTGAACGTCGTTTACCAATCGGCATCGAGGAGCACCCACGTCGGGTCCCCTTGGTTAGGGAACCTCTCGCTTGGGGCGCTCACCCGCTTGCGCGAATGGCTATTTGGAAATGTCAAAGAACTGAACTACGAAATTGGCCCGATTATAAAAAAAAATCCCAAGGGACACAAGTGCCCCCTGTCAAAGGATCCTGGTCCTATCCTCTGGATTCGATCCTCGGGTGGGATCGACCGATCAAGTTACGAACTCGGTTCAGCGCTTGCCGCGCGCTTTGTGACTGGGGGGAATTTACCACAAGCCTGCAAATGTGTCAAGAACTTTCTTTGTAAAAAAGTTAAAGTTTTTCCAGAACAACCGGCCGCGCGGGCGACCGCAAAATTTATCGACGGAGACAACCATGGAAACAAGAACGCTTCCCTTGAACGGCCTGCTCCTGATCGAGCCGCTCGTGTACCGAGACGCGCGGGGATATTTCTTTGAAAGCTTCCGAGAAGAGGCCTTTGCGTCCGCTGGGTTGCCTCGGCATTTCCCGCAAGACAACGTGAGTTATTCAGTCCGAGGAACCCTGCGGGGGCTCCACTTCCAGAAACCTCCCCACGCGCAGGGAAAACTGGTCCGCGTTTTGGAAGGATCCGTTTTCGATGTGGCGGTGGATCTTCGAAAGGGGTCACCGACCTTCGGGCACTGGCACGCGGAGACGCTTTCGTCGGAGAATGCTCGCGCTCTATACGTTCCCCCGGGGTTTGCCCACGGGTTCTGCGTCACGAGCGAGAGCGCCGTCTTCTTCTACAAGTGCACGGCCCCGTACTCCCCTGCCGACGAAGGCTCGATCCACTGGAAAGACACGGAATTAAACATCCCCTGGCCCGTGGACCCCGCCCGTGCACAGGTCTCCGCGAAAGACAACGCGGCCCCTCCGTTCCGATCGATCGCCCCAATGGACGTCGGAACGCTCGAACACAGCCAAGACCAAATCCGCGGTTAAATTTTTCGTTCGCACATTGTGGGGTCGGGAACGACGGGGATTTCACGATCCTTCCTTGACCACGATTTGCGACCCCATCACCAGCGCGTCCATCCCGCTCGCCATAAAAGTGCGGAACGCGTTCTCCGGCGTTGTCACGATCGGTTCTCCTCTCAAATTAAACGAAGTGTTCAACAATACGGGAATTCCGGACGCTTCTCCAAATCGAGCGATGAGGCGATGGTAAAGGGGGTTCGTTTCTTTAACCACGGTCTGAAGACGGCCCGTCCCGTCGACGTGGGTGATGGCGGGGAGAGAGGCGCGCTTCTCCGGCCGGACCGGCGCCACCATCAGCATGAAGCGAGGCGGTGAGTGAAGAGGGGGGTCCGGAAAATCAAAAAACTCCGCGGCGCGCTCCTCCACGACGGAGGGAGCAAACGGCCGGAAGGGCTCCCGGAATTTTATTTTGATGTTGACGATGTCTTTCATATCCAGCCGTCGGGGATCGGCCAAGATGGACCGATGGCCAAGGGCCCGAGGCCCCCACTCAAACCGTCCCTGGAACCACCCCACCACCTTTCCCGCCATCAGCATGTCGGTGACCCGGTCGATCAGTCGGTCTTCCTCTTCCAAGGTTTTGAAAGCCGCGCCGGCAGACCGAAGAAAGTCCGCCGTCTCTCCCGGGCCATAGGCCTGCCCCCACGCCGCGTGATCCATCACGAATCGCCGGGGCCGACCGAGGATTGCATGTTCGACGTAAAGCGCGGCGCCCAACGCTCCGCCCGCGTCCCCCGCGGCGGGCTGGATATAGATATGCTCAAACGGCGTTTCCTTTAGTAACCGATAGTTGGCCACAGAATTCAACGCCACCCCTCCAGCGACGCAGAGGGACTTTAACCCCGTGACCCGATGGAGATGCCGAGCCATTTTAAGAATTATTTCTTCGGTGGCCCGCTGAACGCTGGCGGCCACGTCGGCATAGTATTGATTGAGGTCCATTTCCGCGTTGGTCGGGGGGATCGGATCATCGTAAAGGCTGGTTTGGGTCGTGACAAAACGGGCGCGGGGGTCGCGCGGGGGGCCGAACAACTTCACGAACTTGCTGGAAAAGGATCGCTCCCGATGGTAATGAAAACTGAAATAGGAGAGGTCGAGTTCAAGACTCCCGTCGTCAAAGAGCCGCAGAAGTTTCATCACCTTGTCCACATATAAAGGGCGGCCGTAAGGCGCCATTCCCATGACTTTGTATTCGCCCTCGTTCACCTCAAAACCAAGAAAGGCGGTGAAACTGGAATAAAGGAGCCCCAGGGAGTGAGGGAAACGCAGTTCAGAGAAAAGATCAATCCGATTCTCTCCTTGGCCGTCCCAAGAAGCGGTTCCGCGGCCCAGGGTCGATGTGCTCCACTCCCCCACGCCGTCCACCGTCAGGATCGCCGCTTCCCTAAAAGGAGAACAAAAGAAGGCGCTTGAGGCATGGGAGAGGTGGTGTTCCGAGAAAAGAATTTTCTTTGGATCAACCCCTAGTCGTTCAACGAGGAGAGATTTGATCCACAACTTTTCATCCAGCCAGGAGGTCATGGCGTCCCGAAAAACGCCGGCGGACCGCGGATAGCCGTTGAGGATGGTTAAAAAGAGGCGTTCGAATTTCCGGAAGGGCTTCTCATAGAAAACCACGTAGTCCAAATCCCGGGTGGTGATCCCTCCCTGGTGAAGGCAAAAATCGATGGCCAAGGATGGGAAGCCCGAGTCGTGCTTACGACGGGAAAACCTTTCTTCCTCGGCGGCGGCGACGAGAACGCCATCGCGGATCAACGCGGCCGCGGCATCATGGTAGAAACAGCTGATCCCGAGGATATTCATGGGGAGAGTGGGGGATCCCTAAAATTGCCTGGTCAGATCGGACAATGTGCGACTAGTTCCTTGCCGCGGCGTCCACGCCGTTCCCACCGAGAGAGGGGCTCGGGAAAACCTTCGTCGACCCATCATAAGCGAGAAAGGCCAAAGGAACAAAAAGTAGAAACCCGTGAGGAGAAGGCGCGTCTGAAAAACACCGATGGCCCGGGCCACCCGTTTCCACCACGCCCAAATCTTCCGGAGCGGGGCCATTCTCAAAAAAACGTGTAAATAAAGGGAGCGATCGCCGATCCCTGGGCCAGAAGAAGGAGACTTCCCAACGCCACGAGAACCACCACCAGTGGGACGAGCCACCACAGCTTCTCTTTCCAAAGAAAAGAGAGGAGCTCTCGAAAAATGTCCGCTTTTTCTTGAATTCCCATGAGGACACCATATCATCCAAAGCGCTGGGTCGTCAACCGCTTCGTGACGAAACCATCGAAAAAGGTAAAATAAGGGCCGTGATTCAGTCAGCTCACTCATTGTTAGTAAAACCACTTCCATGACTCCGCGGTCGTCGCGCCTCCTCATCCTTTTTGCTTGGAATGCCGTCCTTTGGACTGGGTTCTTGCATGGTCTTGAAGCCTTCTGGGCTTTTCGAGACCCGGGGAGGGGGCTCCCTTTCGACGGTTATAAAGACGGCATTTTCTACACCTGGGGCCATCCGGTCCGTCGCACCCGATTGGAATATAAGGGCCGGTACTTCCGGGGAGGGGATTTCGATCTGCCGAAACCGGCGGGAACTTACCGCGTGATGGCGCTGGGGGACTCCTTCACTTTTGGCCGTGGGTTGGCGGAGGAGGAACGTTATACCGAAAGACTGCAGACGCTCCTTCGTGGGGCCTTCCCACGCCGGAAAATCGAGGTGCTCAATTTCGGTATTCAAGGGGTGGATACCGGCGGAGAACGCGACATCTTGAACGCGCTCGGCCCCCAGGTGGACCCCGACCGGATCCTGGTGGGGTTCTGCAACAACGACCCCAAACCGGGCGGCGCCGACCGTAGCCAGAAACGGGACGCCTTTAACGCGCGCCACAGCGGTTGGATCAATTTCGTGAAACAGCGACTGGAGTGGGCCGGTCTTCCTTTCGTGGGCGGGCGGGTCCACTCGTGGATTTACACTGTGGCGGAACGGACAGGAACAATCCCCACCGGCAACGAGGAGTTCGCCCGGGTCTACAACCCGGAATCGCCGGAGTGGAAAGGGTTCACCCGGGCGCTGGAAGACATCGTCGATTGGTCCCGCCGACGAAAGTTAGCCCCGCCCATTTTCGCCGTTTTGACCGTGGCACACCACGGCTCCGACCTGTCGCACCCCGACGAAAACCTTCGGTTCGCCTTGGCCTGGGAAGAACAGGCCCGTCGCGCGGCGGAGAGGGCCGGTTTCATCACCGTTGGATTTTTGAAGGAAATCGCCGCGGCTCCGCCAGAGGAATCGCTCCACGTGAACCCCGCCGACGGACACCCCGGCGCGCGACTGAACGACATTTATGCGCGCGGCCTGTTCGACCTTTTCCGAAAAGAAATGACCCATGGGCGCTAAAACGGGCGGCGGAACACATCGGGCGGCCGTCACGCTCGCCGCGATTCTGGGTATTATCCTTTTCGGTTCCGCCTTTGTGAAAATCGTGCATTTGGTTATGGCGATTTATCGCGACCCCGGGGGCGGAATCCGTTGGATGATGGTGGCTCTTTTTGCCGCCATGCCCCTCATGGACATGGTCTTGGGCGGGTTCCTCATCTATGGGGCCGTAAATTTGCATCGAAAGGTACCCGGGGCGCCACAACGCCTGTTGCTGGCGTGCAGTCTATTCCTTGTCTTGTATTTGGTCCTCGGGGTGAACACACTCCATACGCTGTCCCCAGAAGGGGCGGTGGTGGGCATTGCCCTCAACCTCACCTTGATGGTGAGATATTGGCGGGAATTATTCCCTCTGGATCTAAAGGTTTCTTAATCCCGAGGGCGGGACATGTGGTGAAGAAGGGCCAGCCGGCGACGAATGTCCGGGGGGCGGACGGTGAGAAGGCGTTCCAGCGAGAACCGCTCCACCGTAAAACTGGCCATGACGGTGCCGTAAAAGAGAGCCTGGTGAAGGGTTCCCTCATCCAAACGGTTTCCGGACTTGTTCAAATATCCCACGAAACCTCCGGCGAAAGTATCGCCCGCGCCGGTGGGATCGAAAACCTCTTCCAAAGGATAGGCGGGGGCGCTGAACACATTCCGTTTGGAAAAAAGCAGTACCCCATGTTCCCCTTTTTTCACCACCACATACCGAGGCCCCCAGGACTGAATAAGTCGCCCCGCCTGAATCAAGCTGGCCCGCCCCGACAACTGCCGCGCCTCCCCATCGTTTAAAATCAAGATATCGATTTCCCGACAGAGGGCTTTTAGCGGTTCTTTCTTGGTGGAGATCCATAAGTTCATGGTATCCGCGGCCACCAGTTTCGGCCGCCGAACCTGGCGAAGAACGCGCAGTTGCAGGTCGGGATCGATGTTGGCCAAAAACACGCAGTCCGCCGAACGGTAGTTCGCGGGAAGATCGGGGGAAAACTTCTCAAAAACGTTCAATCGGGTATCGAGGGTTTTTGCCTCGTTCAAGTCATACTCGTAGTAACCCGACCAGCGGAAGGTATCTCCAGCAACAACGTGCAGGCCGTCCAAATCGATTTTCCGGCGGCGAAGCAGGTTCAGATATTTTTGCGGGAAATCCCGCCCCACGACGCCCACCAACTGCACGTCGGAAAAAAAACTTGCCGCATAGGAAAAATAAACCGCCGACCCGCCCAAAGCCTCTGTCCGTTCCCCGAACGGGGTCTTCACCGAATCCAATGCCACCGAACCAACGACCACAACGCTCATCGAAACTCTCCTTTTGCATCGAAGAAACACACCACGGCCGCAGGACCCCATTTTATCAAGGGCGGTACTCCCGTTCCAAGCCGTCGGTAAATTCCGCAAAAAGACGCGGATCAAAAAGTCGAAGACTTTTCTCCAAATCGTTCAGAAGAAGGAGACACGGACGGGGCCCCTCGGGCCCGCCCAAAGGGTCGGCCACCTGGCGGAAAGGGAGGCCATAGCGGTTCAAAACTTGGTACAGCGAGCGTTCCGCGAGCATGAGCCAAGACTCCAACCCGAGGCGGCGGGAGTGCTGGTAAAGAACCTTAAACAACCCAAGGGTGAGAAGGGGCCCCCACCGTTTCTTCATATGGTCCGATAGAGGGCCGGCATTGGGAAGAATTCCCCCCTGAGCTATTTTGAGATAAGATTCCGCCCCATAAAGGCCGTCCTCCCGACGACGACGGAACGCTTTGGCGATGACAAGGTGGCTGACCTCGCCGGTTTGCTCGGGGGGCTTGGGCGCCTTAAACTCTGGAATAACCCCCTGTAACGGAAACCCCCGCTCCGAATGAAGCGCCAGCCGAAGCGCGGCCACCACGTCCTCGCCCTGCGCCGCCACGGCATGCATCCCCATTCCGTCGAATTCATCGGCCAAAATGCCGTCGGGGTAGAGAACAGGATCGAAAAACCTGAATTCCCGAACATACACGTCGTGGCGAAGCCGATGGATCGCCCTCAGGAAGGTCGGCCCTTCCGCCAATCCGAACCGTAAGTTTCGAACGTTAAGGATCGGCACAAAAATCAGGCCGGGAAGGAAACGAACGCCCAGAATTGAAAGTCTTCTATGCCGCGCCCCCAACCGCCCCGACAAATCGTCCAACGCAAAACGTCCATGGGATCATTTTACCTGTTTTCGGCCCGCTCTTAAGGTTCGACGGAGAAGTCGCACCGCCTGTTGATGATCCTCGTAGGTGGAAGAAAACCGGTGCCCCCCCGCCCCGTCGGACACAAAATAAAGAGCGTCCGCCGCCGCCGGCGCCAGCGCGGCCGCCAGGGAAGCCCGGCCCGGGCTCGCGATGGGCCCGGGAGGCAGGCCATAACGCCGGTAGGTGTTGTAGGGGCTCTCCACCAAAAGATCTTTTTTATAAAGCGGGTTCTTCCACCCCCCCAAGGCGTATTGCACGGTGGGGTCGCATTCCAAACGCATGCGCTTTTTCAACCGGTTGTGGTAGACGGCGGAGACGATAGCCCTTTCCTCCGGCCGGTGAGTTTCCCGCTCGATGAGGGAAGCCAAGGTTACCGCGTGGTTCACCGTCCATCTCCGGCCGTCCGCAAGAAGGAAAACACCCTCGGGCAAGCCGTCGAGCGCGGCCGCAAGATCGGGAGAAACCCGCACCGCCCCGGTCTCCATCGCGGCCTGAAACACCTCCCGCCAAACCGAAGAGAAACGAGCCCTCAGGATCCGAACCACCTCTTCGCCCGGCGTCCCCGGGTCTAGAAAATAGGTTTCCGGAAAAAGAAATCCTTCGCTCGCACCCGCCGCCGTTTTGAAATCCTCGGCGCGGCACACCCCGTCGACCTCCAGGCGTTCCGCGATCTGCCAAAGGGCGAATCCCTCGGGAATGGTCACCCGCACCGTGGCGCCCCGACCGTCGATCAAATCCCGAAGGAGCCGGTCCGCCCGTTTCGGACCGGAAATCCTGTAGGCACCGGCCTTTAGGTTTTGGTCGGCCCCAAGGACCCGCGCCAAAAACTCCAGCCAAAGCGCCGAACGAACCCGACGGTCGTCCCGCAGTTGGCGGGAAATGGCGCGGGCGCTGGCGCCGGCCGGGATTTCCACCAACCCGCTTTTCGCACCCGAGGGCGGACTGTTCAAAAAAAGGACGCCGGCCACGAGCGCGACAATGGCGCCCATACCGACGAATAACGACGTGCGAAAGAAACCTTCCTTCACGATACCCCCCCCCGCTCTCGATCCAAATAGGCTTGAAGCAGGAGCGCCGCCGCCGCGCGGTCCACCCGGCCCTTGTCGCCCCGTCCGCCCCCACCCTCCCGAAGACGACCCTGGGCCTCCCAACTGGTCAACCGCTCGTCCCACAAAACCACACTTAACCCCGCCTCTTCAAGTTGCCCAGCCAACTGCCGAACAGCGCCGGCGCTTTCGCCCTCCGACCCGTTCATGTGTTTGGGAAGCCCCAACACGAGAGTAAGGGCCCCCCTGACCCGGGCCAGCTCCGCCAATTCGCCAACCAACCCCGCCAGGGATTTCGGTTCCAACGTCGCGAGAGGGTGCGCCATCCGTCCCAACTCATCGGAAACCGCCACCCCCACCCGACGGCGCCCCCAATCCACGCCCAACGCCACACCCCCCGGCGCCGCCAATGGAAACTCCCGCAAAATCCGATGCTCCGCCCCACCGCTTTTTAAAACGCTTTGCATGAGTGCCATCCGATTAATCAGAAAGGTTGTCTTAGGGCCGCCCTTTGACGGGGCAGGGATTTCCGGCAGAGAACCATCAAACCTCGCCAACGTAAGGTGGGGAACGAAGGGCTGGTTCTCGGTCTTCCAAGGCCCCAGTGCATTTTCCACCGACGCCGCGAGATCCGTCAATTCTCCGCGCCCACTACCAACGTCCGCCCAAAACACGGCGCCTTTTTCCGACCGAAACGTTCCGAACCACGCCAAAGCAATGGAAAATATTTTGTGCCCCAAAGCCACGGGCCCCAGGACCGAAACCAACTCAGCCAGACGGCCCTCGTCTGTTTCGTCTAGGAATTTTAAAGTGAAGTGGAATTGCTTCGGTTGAACCCATCGGGCAGAAGGAAACTCCTGGCGAAGAGCCGATAGCCCATCGAACAGAGTTTTGGACGCGCCAAGCGGAACGGGAACCGAAACAAACAGTCTCACCAGGTCAAAATATCAAAGCTGCTCTGCCCACGCAACGGAAAATCAGTTTACTGAATACTCCAAATCACGCCTCGGGAATCTGGATGACCGCAATTGACAACGAGGACTCCCATACTCGGATTGAATAACCACACTGTCTCACCAAGCACACCCCCTGCACACGCCCATTCGCCAAAAAATGTACTGCAAATTAAATCGCTGTTCTGGTGAATTGGGGCCGTTGGAATTTTGATGGGTGGAATCGCTGTGAGGTATTTATTTCCTACGTTTAATCCTGGCATAATTCCTTGTAAACCCATAACTTTTGGAAAAAAGCCTTCGTTGTCCGCATAGTAAATGGAAATGGCGCTCCGCAGGGCCCCCATATGCCCCCGCACCGCCGCCTCTTTTGACCGAATGATCGCGTCTCCAAACTTGGGAATGGCGATAGCCGCCAAAAGCCCGATAATGGCCACCACGAGCATTAGCTCGATCAGCGTGAACCCCCGGGACCGACCTCGCAAGGTCAACATGTCTCCCCCTAGCCCAAATACCCCTCTTCCCTTTAAGTTTACCACCCCCAGATTTTTTCAAGGGTTTTCTTCCCGTGAGACCCCGCGGCCCACTCCGCCTTGCGGCGGTCTTGGGCATGTCCTAAACTTCCCCCATGACCGCGCGGGAACTGAAACGGGCCGGAGCGCTTTTTCTGATAGCCGCACTGGCCTTTCTTTATCCTCTGTTAAAAGGCAACGCCCACTTCGTGGGAGACATCACCTACTCTTTTCAACCCTGGCTGACCTACGCGGCCCAGGAAATCCAAGCGGGACGGTTTCCTCTCTGGAATCCCTATTCCGCCTGCGGGGAACTGTTCGTGGGAAATCCACAAATCATGCTCTTCAACCCCACGGCGGCGCTGTTTTGGATTTTTCCCTTCACCACAGCCAACGGCCTTTTTCTGTTCCTGAGCCAGGCCCTCCTTTTCTTTTTCACCTACCTTCTGGCCCGGCGATGGGCGGGGAGAAGAAATCCGGGGCAAGCCCACCTCCATGCTCCCGCCGCCCTGGCCGCCCTGGCCTTCGCCTGGGGCGGGTTCACCGTGAGCCAGTGGGAATTTCCCAGCGCCGTGGGCACGCTCCCCTTTCTCCCCCTACTCTTTCTGCTGGGCCTGGGGGAATTTTGGGTGGCCCTGTCGGTGGGCGTTGCCTTGGCATTCACCGCCGGTTATGTCCAATTTGTCCACTACGGGGTTTTCTTGGCCGTGGCCGGGGCAGCCCACGCGGCCATTACCCGTCGGCCGTTTCATCGGTGGACAGCCCGATGGTCGCCCTTGATCTGGGTCGGGGTCGCCCTGGGCGCAGGGATCCTATTGTCCCTGGCGCAAATCCTGCCGTCCTGGGAAATGGCACGGCAATCCTTCCGCGCCGCGCTCTCCCCGGCGGAAGCGAGGCACTTCTCGTTGGCGCCCATTTTTCTCCTTAAACTGTGGGTGCCCTGGATCACGAACACCACGGCCTTGGTGTTTCAACAGGTCCCCTTCGGCCCCGAATTCTGGCCGATCCAGCGAAGTTGGCTAAGCACGCTTTTTCTGGGGACCGGCGTCTGCCTGCTTTCCATCGTTGGAATCCTTCGGACCCCATTCCGAAAAACTCTTACCCTGGGCACCGTGGCCCTGGCGGCCGGGATCTTGGCTTTTGGAGTGGAACCTTTTTTCGGATGGGCCAGGTCGCTGGTGCCGGGGTTCCGCTACCTGACCCATTTTGCCAACGCCAGCGTCCTGGGCCTCCTCTGCCTAACCCTCTGGTCCACGGAAGGGGCCCACCAGCGGCGCGGCAGGAACGCGCTCTTGGCCCTGGTCACCCTGGGGCTCCTCGGCATAAGCCTGGGCCTCACCTTTTTCACCGGGATCCGCGCGCTCGCTCTTCGCTGGCTCCTAGGCCTCGCCACCCTGAACCCGGCCTAGGATCGCTGGGCCATGGAGGCCGGAGCCATTTCGGCCGCCGCCGCGCTTTGCTTCGCCGGAATATGGCTTTTTTCCCGTCGGAAACGCTGGGCCGCTCTGTGGTGTTTCACGCTCTTGGAGCTCGCCGCTCTCGGCCGCACCCTCCAACCCACGGGCCCCGCCGCGCTGTTCCACAACGCTCTCCCGCTGGCCCGGGAGATGGCGGTCTCCCCCCATCGATTCGGCGTGAGTCCAATCACCATGAAGAGCGACAAGGTGTTGGCCGGAACCAATCTTGTGGAAGGTTACCAAAGCGGTCGGGCGGCCCTTTACCCCGGCGTCCCCCTTCCCTTCCGCGCCCATCAAACCTGGGGCTATGAGGTTTTCGGCCTCAGGTCGTTCACGGAATTTCGCCGCGGGGTTCCGGACCTCCCGGGGGAAAGCCCGGCGCTGGATTTTCTGGGCGCCTCCCGAATGATGTCCACCAAAACGCTTCCGCCGCCCTCCCAATTAATCGCCCGTCGGCAAAATGCCCTCCTCTACGCCCGTCCCGGAGCCCTGGAGCGGTTGACCCTGGTTCCAAGGGCGGTGGTCCGGGCTGATTCCGCCGACCGACTGAATTATCTTTTCGGCCCTTGGAACCCAAAAAACGAGGTGGTTTTGGAGGAAGCCAATGACGAGGCGGCGGGCCGGGGCGTTCTCGAACATTGGCGCGAGGGGCCGGGCCGCGTGGAAGCGGAAGGGCAGGGAACGGGCTGGCTGGTTTACAGCGGGGTCTTCTTCCCAGGATGGGAAGCCTTCGTCAACGGCCAACCAACGCGGATCCAGCGCGCCAACCACGCCTTCCAAACCCTCCGCACGCCCGAAGGCCCCTGGACCGCAAAACTCCTCTTTCGCCCAAAACTATTCCGCACCGGCCTTTGGCTGACGATCCTATCGGTATGGACCCTCGCGGTTTGGATGGGTCGCCGAGCGGCCCGAGGGTTCGCCTCGCTCCCCTAAATTTCCCAGCTGTCCCCCAACCAGGGGACGCCCTATAGTATTATACTATACTCAAACGGCGAACCCCATACACTAATCGACAGGTCTTAGGAAAGAACGGCGGTGCGGTGGATCAGGTGGGGGCCCGGAAACCCATGGGCTTCTTGGAGCGCATCGCGGACGGCGTCCTGGATGGGGGCCGTGTGCGTGGGCCCGCCGGGAAAAACGTCGACGATCCCCGCCTTGAGCGCCATGAGCGGCCCGCCCTCGCGGTCCAGCCGCCCCCGCATTCGGTCCGCCTGGTCATATTGCATCACCAACAAAACATCGGCGTTCTCCAGGGCCCGCGCGGCCACCACCTCGGCCCGCGCCGGGGTGGACACGAACCCGAAATCGGCGGACCCAAACTGCACGGCCAAATCGTTCCGATCGGCCAACTCGACCACGGCGCTTTTAAGAATCATGCCCACCAGGCGGATCACGTGGTCGCCCCGCTCAAACCCGTAGGCCCGGTTGAATTCTTTCAGCCCTTCCAGGTCCATCCGCCCCACGGTGAAAGGCTCCCGGGTGGCCACGCGCCGGCGGATTTCCTCCTCCATCGCCACGCGGCCCGGCAACCCCGTGAGCGGGTTGGCGGCCAATCCTTCGCGGCTCCGTCGGAGAGTTCGTTCGACCCGGGCCAGCAGTTCCGCCGGATTGAAGGGTTTGGAAATGTATTCGTCGGCCCCGAGCTTGAAACCCGTCACCTGGTCTTTCGTCTCGCCCAGCGCGGTGAGGATCACGATGGGCAAAAGACAGGTGGCCGGATCCTGTCGAAGTCTCTGGCACACCTCAAACCCGCTCATCCCCGGCATGAGCACGTCCAAGAGGATTAGGTCGGGACGTTCCTCCCTGGCCCGTTGAAGCGCCGACGGTCCGTTGGTCGCCAAAGAGATCCGGTACACTTCCTCGCCCAGGATCGAGCTCAAAAGTTCCGCCGTGGCGGGATCGTCTTCCACCACCAGGACCCGGGCCCGGGTGTCGTTCATTGCCCGTCGCGATAGCTCAGGAACAGGGCTCGGCCTCGACGAAGGATGTCCAGAAGCACGCCCTCTTTTTCCGAAACGGACTTCGAAACTTTTTCGAACGCGGCGAGCGTGGGCGTTCGTAGACGGTTGAGCGAAAGGATCACGTCGCCCTGTTCCAAACCCAGGCGTTCAGCCAACCCGCCCGGCTCCACGGCGGCCACCACCACGCCGGCCGTGCCGGCGGGCACTTCCAACCGCCCGGCCAAGTCCGGGGTGAGCGCCGTCAACCGGGCGCCCTCCCACGCGGCCGAAGCCTCTGGCCCGGCGCCGTTTTCCTTGTCGCCGTCGCCGGACGGGGTTTCCCGATCCGGCGGCGTTTCAGCCGTCGTCAAGGAAAGGGTTTTGGCTTTCCGATCGCGGATCACCTCCACCGGAAGCGTTTTCTTGGGCGCCGTCCGCGCCACCAAGTCCCGAAGGGTTTCAGGGGTGGGGGTGGCCTGGCCGTTAAATTTCACAATGACGTCTCCCCGCTCCAACCCCGCTTTGGACGCCGGAGAATCCGGTTGAACGCTGTTGACCATGACGCCCTCGGCTTTCGGAAGTCCGAACTGTTTGGCCAACACGTCGTTGACGGCGAGGATCTCAACCCCCATCCAGCCGCGAACCACGCGGCCCTTCTCGATCAACTGGTCCAGAATATCTTTCACGCGGTTGGCGGGAATGGCGAACCCGATCCCGGCGAAGACACCCGTGGGGGCGTAGATGGCGGTGTTGATTCCCACCACTTCGCCCCGGATGTTCACCAAAGGCCCGCCGGAATTGCCGCGGTTGATGGCCGCGTCCGTTTGCAGAAGCCCGGAGTAGTTGACCCCCTCGATGTTCAGGGATTGGCGCACGGCGGAAATCACGCCCACGGTCAGGGTCTGTTCCAACCCGAAGGGGCTCCCGATGGCGATGGCCCAGTCCCCCACGCGCACCTTGTCCGAATCGCCCAGGGAGGCGTAGGGAAGCGACCCTTTGGGCTCAATCTTGACGACAGCCAAGTCGGTGCGGGGATCCGACCCCACCACCTTGCCCGCAAACTTTTTCTCTTCCGGGGACTGGAAGGTGACCGTCAATTCGTCCGCGCCCCGGACCACGTGTTCGTTGGTCAAAATGTAACCACGGGGATCCACCACCACGCCGGACCCCATGCCCTGTTGGCGACGTTGAAATTGGCGCGGGGAAGGCGCCGGGGCCGAGGAGCGGGGCCGGGACGGCAAGCCTTGGAATTCCCGGAAAAATTCCTCGAAGGGATCTCCGAAATAATATTGGTCCGGCGCGGCTTGGAAGGTTTCGATGTGCGTGGCGGTGATGCTCACCACCGAAGGCTTGATCTGGGCCGCGACCCGCGCGAATGAGTCTTGAAGATCCAGCACGGGCCCCTGGACGGGAACGGGGTCCGCTTTTTTTCCTTCCTTCTCACCGGCGGGCCGCCAGGCGGCGGACCAAAGGGAGGAAATCCCGGTCTCCCCCCGCCGCTCGGAAAACCAGAACACCGAGAGCGCCAGCGTGGCGATGAGGAGCAAAATCAAAAAGCGATCGGACCGCGGAGCGGGAGAGTTCATGACAACCTCCTTCTTATTATTCGGCTCGAACGAAAGGAAGGGTGATATCCTGGCCCGCCTTGTAGGCGCCGAGGATTCTCCGTTGCACCCCTCCTTCGAGAACGAGCAAATCGATATAGGGCGGCGCGGCCCGGCCGGCCATGGCGCCGCCGAAACTGGAGGGAGACGGTTCCACCGCCACCGTCATGGGAACGGCCCCTCCGGGCGACCGCCCGAAGACAGCCACCGCGAAACCCCAAGCCTCCGGTTCCCCCCGCCAGTACCGTCGCGGGATAGTGACTGAAAAAGCCGTGGCGCTCGTCTTCACCACCGTGAAGAACCCAAGGCTCCGGGGCGTCTGGCCGGGCGCGGATTGAAACAAGCGGGCTCCCCAGCCGTCCGCCGAAAGCGCATATTCCCAAGCGTCTCCCGCCTCCGCCATGCCGGGCCGCCCGGGCAACAGTTCCTGGGAACCCGCGCCCGGTGAATGGTTGATGTCCATGTAGACATCGATGAGCGGCAAAGAGAACCCGCCCGGCGCCCCGCCGGGGTTCGGAAGCGCCGTGAATTCAAAAACAAAGGTCAGGTCCTCTTCCGCGGGCTGAACCTCGAAGCCCCGCAGGTCCCAGGCCCCCGTCGGAAACTGGGCCCCGGTAGGATAAAAGTAGTCCCCCGGCCCCCGGTCATCGTTCGCCGGGTCCCGCCAGCGGAGGGCGGTCCCGACCCGTTCAAACCCGCCGTCGGCCTCTTCCCCCGCGGGCCCCGCGCGCCCGCCCCGGGCGAATCCCTGGCGAATCTCCGGCGGAACAGGTTGGCCCATCAGACGGTAGACCTGGCTGAGCGTGGCCATGAAATCGCGTTTCAAATCTTCCTCGCGGGCCGTCTCCCGCTCGGCCCCGAAATGATCAAAAAACGTTCCGCTTTCAGCGCTGTAAAAGGTGCGTTTGGCCAGGTCCAAAGAACGGAGGTTCGCCGCGCCGGAATTCTGGTATTCGTTCACCGAGCGCCGCACGCCGCCCAACAGTTCCCAGGCGCGGTTCTCCTCGGCGTCGCCGATCCAGGGAGTGAAATCCACCGACGAGGCGGTGGATCGAACGATTCCCGGCGGCGGCCCCTCGGCCATGGCCTCGGACATCAACACCCACGCCGCCGCGCCCGGCCCGCCGGCCAAGGTTTCCAAAACGGCCAAATCCTCCACGGCGCCGATTTGAAAAGGCCCGCCGATTCCCGACGACACGAGGATGGGCTGGAGGTTGGCTTTGAACCATTCCTTCCGCGGGGCCGGCCCGAAGGGGAAAAGAGCGGGGCGGATGACGGGAATCTTAAACTCTTCTATCACCGACGGGAGCGGGCCCGAGGAAGAAACCAGCGCCCACCGCAACTTGAACCGGGCCAAGAGAGAGAACTCCGGGCCCAGCGCTACGTCCCAGGGAAGCTGGATGCCCATGGGCGCCGCACGCCAACGTCCCCGAAAGCTCTCCCGAGCGAACCCGATTTGGTCCACCACGTCGTCCGGCCACGCGAAGACCGGGGGCAGGGCCGCGATGGTCGGGGAAGAAGCGCGCGCGTTCTCCGTGTCCATCAAGAGAGGCAGAACCGGCCGGTCCGGCAGAGTCAAGACGACTTCGATTTGTTTAGAGGAAACCAGGGTCCGAAAAAGAATTTTCGCCTCCTTGGATTTCTCGTCGGGTCCAAAGAAGTGGTCTGGAAAAAGGACCGTCACCCGAAGGTCTGGCCGCTGGGCCAGGAACCGCGCCGAGGCGAGAGCGTCCGTCCGTGGCCCCGGCACCCAAAGAGCGGCCAACCGGCCTTTCTCCGCCGTCGGTATTTCCACCGGACCAGGAACGGGGACGGGAACCACTTCGGGGACGGGCGGCGGAACCGGGCTCACCCGAGGCGGCATCGGTCCCAAACACCCCGCCAACCCCAACAAAAGGATTCCCCCGCACCAAAAGGCTTGTTTTTTAATAGACATCGATGAGCGAGCTTTCCTTGGGTTCCGGGGTTTTCTCCGGGTTCGTAGGGTCCAGCCTCCATTGCCCGTCCACTTTAAACTTGTAGCTGTAATGCCCCGGGTCCAGCGCCAAGGTGGTTTCCCACACCCCGTCTTCGCCCCGGGTCAAAGGATGCTGGGACCCGTCGAAATCATTGAAGGATCCGCCCAGGTAAACCTCCTGGGCCGCCGGAGCCAGTAGGCGGAAAGCCACCGGCCGTGGACCCACAGAGGCCGCCCGGATTTCCGTGGGCGGTCGGGCCGACAACGAAGGACCCGCCCCGTCCGCGCCGCTCAGCCAGGCCGGTGTGAACGCGCGGCTTTCATGAAACGACCGCGCGCTCGCCACCGCCCACCGCCCGGGAACCCACAGGGCGGCCGCGGCGGCTGAGAGAAAAAGGGCCGTGGCCCAATAGGGCGGCGTTCGGGAAAGGGACGGCCCCGCGGGAGCGGGTTTACGCGTTTCTTCCAAAAGACACTTCCTTTTCCGTCAATCGACGGACCGCTTTTCCGAGGGCCTCCAGGGAACCGAACCCCCCGGGCTTCATCACCAAAAGGCGCGGATTCGACCCCAAGGAACAACACAGGGGGATCCCCGCCTCCACCGCGTCCACCACCCGCCAACGGGACGCCTTCCACCTTCGCGCCAACGCAAAAGCCGTTTCCCCCCCCGTGGCGACCCAGCGGCGAAGGGGATTCTTTTTTTCCAAAGCGGCGGCCCGCGCCACCAGTCCCGCCAAAATTTCGGAAGGGGACCCTCGCCGAGCGGGCCCTCGTATTAAAGAGACGACCGACCCCCGGGAAAAGTTCCCGTTTTCCAGCCGGTCCGCCTGCCGGGCGGACACGGGATGGGCCGACCCCACCACCACCGCCACCGATCCGCGAACCGTCGGCAAAACCGGCCCGCGCGTTTTCCCACCAGCCGGGGGGCCCCATTTTTTGACAATGGCCGCGGCAAACCCCGCCGACCCCGCCGCCGCTCGACCCTCGATCGCCCGGCCCGCCGCCGCGGCCAAACTTTTGGCGTCTGTCACATCGGGAACCCACACCCGGCGTCGCAGGCCCGCGGACAGCGCGAGAATCTTTTCCACCCGGTTCGTCCGGGCCGGATGGCGGGGATCCTTTCCGAAATCGGTCCGATGAAGCGGCACGCCGTTAACAAAATGGCGCCCGGACACCGTGGTGCGGCCCATTTTAGGGAAAGCCGCCACCAAGGGCACGGCTCCCTCCGGTGGAAGAGCTCCCAGGAACGCGGCCAGTTCAGGCCCCACAGGGCCCCGGAAGGTCGAGTCTATTTTCTTAAATATGAAGTCCGGTTTCCAGTGGGCCAGGGCGGCCAAGGCCCGGCGAACCCGGCCGGCCGCGGCGCGGGGAGAAAGGCCGCGAGATTCCGTGTCCAAAATCCAGACCCGAACCCGGGGAGCCGGCGAACGGGGCCGACGGCCCGCGGGAACCCAAATTTCCGTGGGCCACCCGGCCGACTCAAAAGCCAGGGCGGCGTCTCCGGCCCCCGAAAAATCGTCCGCCAGAACGCCGATCCGCCGAACCGGAAACCGTGTTCCAGAAATTTACGGCTCCTCGTCTTTATCGAGATGGGGCCGCGCGCGGAAAACAGCCCCCGCCGATTCGGCCACCGCCCGGACCCCCGCTAAATCCACGCCGGGCATCTCCACCGCCGTCACCACCGTCTCCGGCACCTGGGGGACGCAAAGGCGGATGAACTCTTTCACGCTCTCCAGGGCGCGGTCCCGGAACGCGGGAAGAGGCCGCATGATTTCCACGTAGTGAGCCGGATCCGTGGTGTTCAAACTGATGGAGACCGTATCCAAAAAAGTTCCCAATTCCGGGGTGATGTCCCGCCCGTTAATCAAATTTCCGAGGCCCACCGTATTGAGGCGAAGGCGCTTGGCCCCCCGGCGGCGGAACGCCACAGCCAACTCTTTCATCTCGGCGATTCGGTAGGTGGACTCCCCGTACCCGCAAAAGACCACTTCGCGATAGGAGGAAAGGTCCGCGGGCGCCGCCGCCAGGATTTCCGCCACCGTGGGCTCTCCCGGAAGTTTGAGGTTCCGGCCGTGGTACTGGTACTCCCAGGAAAATTTGATGCAGAAAACGCAGGCCGTGGGACACCGGCTCGTCAAATTGACGTAGAGCCCCCCGTCGTGCTCGTAGACGAGGGAAACGGGGCGGGGCGAGGAAAGGGAATCGGTCATGGAAGAATACGGAACTTGAATTTCATCCGAGAAATTAGTATATCATATGGGAACGATTTGAAAGGCTTCTCCCGCCACGCCATTTTCTTCCGCCTCTCTTTCTCTAAGGCGGCGGGTGGGTTTCTTTTATCCCTTGACAACCTTTTGGGAAATTCTTTATTATTGGCGCTCGATATGACTGAACCGACCACCACCTATGCCGTGATCCGCACCGGCGGCAAACAATACCGGGTCATCCCCGGCCAGCGGGTCCACGTGGAGAAGCTCACGCAAAACGTGGGCGAAGACGTGACATTTTCGGATGTGCTGTTCTTGAAGGACGGCGACAAAGCCGAGGCGGGTCGCCCCACCGTTGCCGGGGCCACCGTTTCCGGGCAAGTCGTCCGCCAGTTTCGGGACAAGAAAGTCTTGGTGTTCAAGAAACGGCGCAAGAAGGGTTACAAAAAACTACAGGGCCACCGGCAGAACCTGACCGAAGTCCTGATCAAAACCGTCAGCGCCGGAGCGTAATATGGCATCCGTAAAATCCCAAGGGTCTACCTCCAACGGTCGCGATTCCCCAGGACAACGCCTGGGGGTCAAAGTTTTTGGCGGGGAAAAAATTCATGCCGGGTCCGTTATCGTGCGGCAGAGGGGCAGTCCCATCGCTCCGGGCCACAACACGCTGAAGGGCAAGGACGACACCATTTTTGCCCAAATCAGCGGCATCGTGAAGTTCGAGTGGATGCGGGGAACTCCCGGTCGACGAGGGGTCGGACGGCGATGCGTCTCGGTTTACCCCGTTCCAACAAACGCTTAAGCGCGGCGACGTTTCTTTCCAAGACCCCAAGGCTCCCGCGAGCCTTGGGGTCTGTCTTTTTCGGAAGGGCAACCCGTTTGTCGTTGCCCCATTTATGGGGCGACCTTCGGCTGGGCGAGAACGGTAAAGAGATGGTCATTTTCGGAGCCTGTCATGTTTATTGATCGAGCCAAAATTCATGTGGTGTCTGGGAAGGGAGGGGACGGTTGCCTCTCTTTCCGCCGCGAAAAATATGTCGAAATGGGCGGCCCGGACGGCGGATCGGGCGGCAAGGGCGGCGACGTCTGGATCGAAGCCGACCCCCAGAAAAACACCCTCTACGATTTCACCTATCGTCCCCTTTTTAAATCCGTGCCGGGGGAGAACGGCCGGGGCCAAAACCAAACCGGCGCCAGCGGGGAAGACCTCATCATCCGCGTGCCTCCCGGCACTCTTCTGTTCCGGGACGACAAACGGGTGGCCGACCTCAAATCGCCGGGAGACCGCTTTTTAGCCGCCCGAGGCGGCCATGGCGGCCGCGGCAACGTGACCTTCAAAACCGCCATCAACACCGCCCCGCACCTTTCGGAAAAGGGCGAGCCCGGCCAGGATTTCCATTTCAACCTGGAATTGAAGCTCCTGGCCGACGTGGGTTTGTTGGGGTTCCCGAACGCAGGCAAGTCCACCTTCCTTTCCGTGGTGACCCAAGCCCGGCCCAAAATCGCGGACTACCCCTTTACGACGCTCACGCCCAACCTCGGGGTGGCGAACGTGGGCGGCTCCACCTTTGTCATCGCCGACATCCCCGGCCTCATCGAAGGCGCCCATCAAGGCAAGGGGTTGGGCGACGAGTTCCTTCGCCACGTAGAACGGACGCGGGTCTTGATCCATCTGGTGGACGTCTTTGGCTTCGACGGAAAAACCGCCGCCCAAAACTTCCGGGCGCTGAACAGAGAACTGGCCGCCCATTCCAAACGCCTGGCGGCCACCCGCCAAATCGTCGCCGCCACCAAGATGGATTTGACCGGAGCCGACAAAGCCCTGGCGGCGTTCCAACGGTCCTGCAAGAAAGAAAAAATTATTCCCCTCTCTTCGGCCACGGGAAAAGGCGTTAAGGAACTCCTGGTGGCGGTGACCCGAGCCCTCAAGGTGGCGCCGCCTCCCCCCGCTTTCGTTCCAGAGGCCATGGACATCGTGATCGAACCGGATTACCAGGTGGAAAAGCTGGGCGAGAACGCATGGCTCGTCACGGGCAAAAAGGTCGCCCGGCTTGTGGCGGTGACGAACTTCCACCAGGACGAAGGCCTGTCGCGGTTCCAAAACATTCTCAACAAAATCGGCGTGGAGGCGGCCTTGACCCGGGAAGGCGCCCGGCCCGGCGATCTCGTGACCGTGGGGGATCACCAGTTTCCCTTCAGCCCCTCGCTCAAACGGCGGTAACCCGAACATGAAACGAATCGTCGTGAAGGTCGGCACAGCCATTTTGAGCAGGCCCGAGGGAGGGCTCCACCTCCCCCGCATCCGAGAGCTGGCCCAGGAATTGGTCGACCTTTCGAAGAAGGGCTACGCCCCGATCCTCGTGACCTCCGGCGCCATCGGGGCCGGCATGGACGCCTTCGGCTGGAAAGCACGCCCCACCCTCTTAAAAGATAAACAAGCCGCCGCGGCCGTGGGCCAAGTGGCGCTGATGGAAGCCTACAAGGGGGCCTTCGCCCCCGCCGGCGTGACCATCGCCCAAATCCTATTGACGCGGGCCGATCTCGACGACCGGGAACGATACCTCAACATCCGAAACACCCTCACCGCGCTTTTAGAGCGGCACGTCCTGCCCATCATCAACGAAAACGATACGGTCGCCACCCAGGAAATTAAGTTCGGGGACAACGACACGCTCTCGGCCCTGGTGGCCGCCAAAATGGACGCCGACCACCTGTTCATTTTGACCGACGTGGACGGCCTGCTCACCAGCACCGGCGCCGACGGCCGGCTTCTCCCCGAAGTGTTCCAAGTGACCCCCGACATCGAAGCCCTGGTCCAGGCGGGCACCGGGTCGGCCAAAAGCGTGGGAGGCATGGCCTCCAAACTCTCCGCCGCGCGGCTCGCCATGGCCTCCGGGGTCGAGGTCTGGATCGCCTCCGGCCGAAAACCCGGCATCGTCCGGGACATTTTAGAGGGCAAAGGCGTGGGCACCCGTTTCGTCGCCAGCCCGGAAGCCCTTTCCGCCCGCAAACGCTGGATCGCTTTCGGCCGAAAAGTCCGGGGCGCCTTGCACTTGGACGAAGGCGCCGTCCGCGCCTTAACGGAAAACAAGCGAAGCTTGTTGCCCAGCGGAATTAAACGAGTGGAAGGCGCCTTCAGTGCCGGCGACACGGTCAAAGTGGTAACCCCCGACGGCCGAGAACTGGCCCGAGGCCTCACCGTTTTTAACGCCTCCGACCTGAAAAAAATCCAAGGCCGCCGCTCCGCCGAAATCGAACCTCTTCTAGGCCGCCCCGCCCCCGCCGAAGTCATCCACCGCAACAACCTCGTCCTGCTCTAAAAACACCCCTCCCTCCCCCTCCCCTTGTAAAGGGGAGGGAACCCCCAAGACAAGCCCATTCATCCCATTCAAGCCCCGTTTCTTTTTCCCCCCGCCTTCCCAATCAGCCGCCCAAACGGCGCCCCGCCCTGCTTCTTTTTCCCCCCTCCTTCCCAAGGAGGGCCCGGTGCGGAGCACCGGGCACCTGGGGCGGCATGGCCGCTGATCCGGGGCCAGGGGGAGGTCTAAGAAAAACAGGGGTCAAAGCTGAAGCATTGATCCCCGACACTTTTCCCCACCCCCCATCGTCTATAATGGTAGGCCCATGAACACCCCAACGAACGACCAAGAAATCATCCAGCGCATCCTCTCGGGCCACCCCGAGGACTTCGTGGACATTGTCCGCCTCCACCAAGACCGGGTGTACGGCCTTTGCCTGTCCCTCATGAAAAACCCCACCGACGCCGAAGACGCCGCCCAGGAAATCTTTATTAAGGTGTTCCGCCGCCTGGGGGATTTTCGCTTCGAATCTTCTTTCAGCACCTGGCTTTACCGCGTGGCCTACCACCATTCCCTGGACCTCCTGAAAGCGCGTTCCCGACGCCCCGCGGAATCGCTCGACGCCATGGTTGAAACCCGAGGCGAGTTCGCGGGGGAAACCCCGGCGCCCCCCCGGGAGACGGAACAGACCGACCTGGCGCGGCAGGTTCTTGATCAGCTTCGCCCGGAAGATCGCCTTGTTCTCACCCTCCGCGAGGTCCAGGGACTTTCTTATGACGAACTAGCCACCGCGCTCAAACTCTCATTGGACGCCGTTAAATCCCGCCTCCGCCGGGCGCGGGAATCCCTACGCCTGGCCGCGGGACACTTTTCCGAATCCCGCGTCGTCCAAACAAGCGGAGACCACCCATGACCCACGACCTGCCCATCGAAACGCTTTTCGCCTACCGGGACGGTGAAATGAACCCCGTCCAAAGCGCCGCCGTCCGGACGCACCTGGCCCAATGCCCGGCCTGTCGGGACGTTTTGGAAAAGCAGGAGCTGATTTTCCTCCCGTTCCGAGACGTCCCCGCCCCCGCCGGATTCGCGGAGCGCGTCATGGCCCAGGTGGAAAACCCTGAACGTTCGTCCTGGCGCGCCCCTCTGGGCCTGCGCCCTTGGGCCTGGGCCGGCGGCTTGGCCTTTGCCGGGGCCCTTTTCCTGGCCCTCCCCCGCTCCTCCGGTCCCCGGCCGACCACTGGCGCGGACCTCTCCATGGATCTCACCTATTCGGGTAACCCCGAGGAAGAAGCAGGTTTCGGCACGGAAATAGAAGCAAGCTTTCTTTAAGGAGGTTCGCCATGAAATTAAAACAAGCAGGAGTGTGGCTCGCCCTGGGGTTCCTCGGAACCTGGGTGGCCGCCGCGCCAAAAGAATCCACGAGCGGGACCCGCCGCGACCGCGCCGAAATGCGCGAGAAGATGAAAACGGAGTTGGGACTGAGCGATGAACAGGTCAAACAGCTGGAAGCCCACCGCCGCGATCATCGCGCCGAAATGAAACAGCTGTGGACCGCCATGAAAGAAAAACGCGAAGCGATAAAAACCGAACTTGAAAAACCCACCCTGGACAAAAACGCCGTCCATCAGTTAAACGATCAGTTAAAAGAGGTCCATGGAAAACTCGCGGATCTCCGCCTGGAGGGAATTCTAAGAGTCCGGGAAATATTGACCCCCGACCAGTTCAAAAAGTTCATGGCCCTCCGCCCCGGTCGGGAAGCGGGAAAGAAGGGCTGGACGCCCGGACGAGGTCACGAGGGTCCGCCGGAGGGGATGGGCGACCCCGAATTCGAAGAGGAAGCCCCGCCGAAAAAGTAAAAGATCTCCAGAAACATAAAGAGGGGGGAGCGGCTCGCGCCGCTCCCCCCTCTTTTAATATGTTCTTATGACGGCGTAGTTGCCCGATTCATCGGGCGATCTGCCGCTATTCCATAGGGCAATGCTCTTGCCCAAACCGCAAGGCTATTATCCCATCAACTCCGGATGGTCCTGAAGCGCTTTCGTCAGCCCTTCCAACAGTTCCGTGGACCCCGCGTCGGGCGACGGGAAGAGGGAAGAGTAGCGCACGCGCGCCAGTTGAAAGAACTCGGTCCGTCGTTCCGCGTTCACCCCAAGGAGCCCGGCCAGGGCGTTCAGATACTCGCCTTTCCCCGCGGCGATCTCCGACTGCAATTGGCGGAAGTTGACCTCGGCGTAGACTTCGCTTTCACGGCTGGCGGTGAAAAGCCCGCCTTCCGCGCACCCCGACGTCCCCGAGGTGATGCCGAAACTCTGGGTGCCGTAAAGGTTGTTCGTGGTCCCGGCGAGGATTTGGACGCCCTGGGTGTTGTTGTCTTTCGAGAACAACACATAAGCCAAACCGCACCCCGCCATGGGGTAATTCGGGCCCTTGGCCTTCCCCGCCGCGAGGGCGATGGACGGGAGGGCGATCAAACAGATAGCAAGAATTCGTTTCATGGGATCTCCTCCTTAGGCCAAAAGATCCGGCCGTTGGGCCAGTTCTTGTCTGAGCGCGTTCAACATTTCCAGGGAGCCGGAATCCGCCGAAGGGAAGAGCGACGTGTATTTTTCCTGCAGGACCTGGAATAGTTCCGGCCGTTTCTCGGCGCGCACGCCCAGCAGGTCCGCGAACCCCACGAGGAATTCCCCGCCGCCGGCCACGATCTCGCGTTGGAGATCTTTGAAGTTGGCCGCCGCATAGACTTCGGTCTCCACGCTCAAGGCCACCAGCCCTTCTTCCGTGCATCCCGACGTTCCCGACGTGATCCCGAAGGTCTGGGTGCCCATCGAGGCGTTGAAAATGGACGCCACGATCTGGGGGCCTGGTTTGTTTTCACGGAGCCCCGCCATATAGAGCAACCCGCACCCCCCCATGGGGTGGTTTTTCCCGGCAAAGGACGCCATGGGCGTCAACGCCAGGGCCACAAGAATCCATTTCTTCATCCGTTCCTCCTTAATCGTTTTAAAAACAATGAAAACATTGTAGTGAATCCGGAGACTCCTGCAAACGCTTTCGGGACCTCTCCGTTTTTGGCAAAGTGGGGGCATGTTCCCCCGTCGCATCCATCTTTTTCTGGCGGCCGCCCTCTTTGCCCTCACGGCCTGCGGCGTCGAACGCATCTTTTATTACCCCAACCGCGTCCTCTACGCCGATCCGGACAAGCTCGGCCTGACCTGCCAACTGGTCAGCTACCCCACGGCCAACGGACGAATGATTTCCGCCCTTCATTTTCCCGCCCAGGGGCCGGCCTTGGGGACCATCGTTCACTTCCATGGAAACTTCGCGAACGTGTCCAACCATTTCCCAGCCAGCTATTTTTTGGTTCGGCGCGGTTTCAACGTGTTGGTGTTTGATTACCAGGGCTACGGGGTTTCGGAAGGAAAGCCGAACCGAGCCCGCACCATCGAAGACGGCCAGGCCAGCGTTCGTTGGGCCCTGGCCCTGTCCACGGCTCCGGTGGGAATATTCGCCCAATCCCTTGGGGCGGCGGTGGCGAGCGTGGTGGCCGCCAAGGAACCCGAGGTCAAGGCGGTGGTGTTGGAAGCCTGCTTCACCACTTATCGGGCCGCGGCCGCCCACGCCATGAAACAAAGCGTGATCAGCTGGCCCTTCGCCTGGGTGTTCCCGCCGCTTTTCGTTCGTCGGAAATTAGACCCTTGGGATTGGGTGGAAAAGATATCCCCCCGACCCCTGCTCTTTATTCACGGCACCACCGACCGCGTGGTGCCCAGTTGGATGTCGGAGAAACTGTTCGCCCGGGCGCGCGAACCCAAACGACTTTGGTTGATCCCCGACGCGGGCCACATGGAATGCCGCCGCAAAGCCGGACAAGCCTACGAAGCGACGATCGCGGCCTTCTTTGAAAAGGCGTTCAAAGAAACCACGCCAAACTGAACAGGGTTTCCCTCGCTTCGCCGTCCCGGCGGAACCGCGCTCGAAACCCCAGTCGATTCGTCGCATCAACAGAAATTCCCACGGTTCCACGGGGCACGCCGTCCACGTCTCCCCAGAAGTACCGCCAGGCCCCGCCCTCGGCCCACAACCGCACCCGGAGGAACGGCCGCCAGAGAAGACCCGCGGTAGCCCCCACACCCGTCCGGAACCCCTGGTCGAACACCGGTCCCGCTCCGAACTCCCCCTCCCCCAAGGCGTAACCCAAAACCCCGCCCGGCCCGGCGTTCCCCACCGAAACCCCCTTGCCGTAGGCGGCCCGGAACGCCAGGGCGTTTTCGGGGGCGCGGGGCCGGTCCTCGGCCGCGTCGAAACCCAAATACGCTTTCCAGGAGGGGGCCTTCACCCAAGAATCCAGTGGCGGCATGGATTGAATGTCCACGATGCCAAGCCGTTGCACGTACACGCGGTCGCGGTCCTCCCGGTGGCGGAGGATGAGGTGGAACATTTCCAGTCGGCTGGCGGGGACGTACCCGGTGGGATCGTCCAAAAAATCCTGGAGCGCCGGGCGAAGCGAAAGCTCCTCAAAAAGGATCCCCCGGTTTCGCCCAAGGCCGGGCGCGATGCGGCCGGTCCGATGGCCCGACTCGGGAGGCGCGTCGGGGGAGAGGGGCGGTTCCGGCACCTGGCCGGGGTCCACCGCCACTTGTCCCCGCCGGATCAGGATCCTTCGTTCGGCCTCGTTGGCCTGGGTGGATTGAAAGCGCGAGAACCCATGCCGGTATCGGAACAGGTCCAACCCGGCATCCAGGACCAGCGCCTGGCGTTCCGGCACCAGCCCGGCGACGCTGGGAAAAGAAGGCGGTTCTTTTTCCCGCCCGATCCGTTCCGCCGCGGAAACCTCAGAGGAAGTTAGAAGGCTCCGCCGGGCCAACACCGAACGGGTTTGGGAAAGACGCATCCGCCGCTCCCCCACGAGTCCCGGCGAATCCAAAACCGCGCGCACGGTGTCCACCGGGATCACCTTCACGTGGAACCGCTCCGACAAGCGGAGCGACGGATCGGCCGCCTCCAGCAGGGGGAGGAGAGCGTAGGAACAGTTTTCCGTTAAGAAAAAGTAATCGAACCGGGCGCCGCCCATCTCCCAGAGGTGCCGGACCAACCGATCCAACGCCGCAGAGCTCAAAACAAGGTCATACTCCCACAGGTCCCGGCTTTGGATGTTGTTGTAGCGTTGGACCTGCATGTAATAGGGGATCGTTGAGAAAATCCCCGCGTAACCTCCGAAAAGGCCCTTCACGGCGAACACCACCCCGTTGGAGGTGGGCGTGTCCGCCGCAAAATTCACGCAATAATCGTTCAACCGTTCCGTTTCAGGCCGGTCCTTTCGATTCAACCTCAGAAAGGTGTGGCCGTACATGGAAGCGGGATTGGACAGGTAGGCCGAGGCGAAAATGAGCGAAACCGAACCGGGCGCGAGCCGTTCCCGCCATGATTCGAAACGGGGACAGGCCTGTTCCGGCAGTCGCGCGGGGTCAAAGGCCAGCCGTCCTTTCAGCCAAGCGTAGCGGGCAGGAAAATGGCACTGGGCATGGGAGGTTTTCTCCGTATCGGGAGACGCGGGAGCAAAGAAGGCCCGGATCGTGGCCTCCAGTTCCGCCTCAGGGTCCCGCTTTCCCCGGGGCGAAAGGAAAAAGTCCGGACCATCCTGTTCGCTGGTCCAACCGAAGATCCCGTGACGGTAATGGCCCAAACGGCGCCATTCCGCCGTTTGGCTCAGGTGTTCCGACCGGGCCACGGCCAGCCGATCTTCCAAATAGGCGGAATCCGCCTTTTCTTCCGCCCGCAGCCCCCCGGCCAGGAGACAAACAAAGAGAGCGGGAATCCATGGACGATGTTTCATGGGGCCCAATGTACCAAATCCAGCCGCTCATTTTCCCCTTGCGGGACGGCCGGATTGGACTTATGCTTCAGTATCGCGACCCCCCTGGGCCCGTGGGCCCCGCGGGAAATATTGAGGGGAGGCCCATGGCCAAAGTATTGATCGCGGACGACTCCGCGCTATTGCTGAAGATCGCGCGGGCGATGCTCGAAAAAGGTGGCCACACGGTGGTGGACGCTCCGAACGGGGCGGTGGCCGTGGAGAAAGCCCGGGCGGAAAAACCCGATCTCATCATCCTCGACGCGGAGATGCCGGTGTTGGGCGGCCTGGAAGCGCTGAAGACCTTGAAACGCGATCCGTCCACGCGGTCGATTCCGGTGTCCATTTATTCGGGGCACGATGCGGGAGGCCCGGAAGAAGCCGCCTTCCGAGCCGCGGGCGCGGCCTCGGTCCATTCCAAACCGTACACCATGGAATCTTTGCTGGCCCTGGTGAAATGATCGGTCCCTGGCGAAAATAAAGGAGAAATAAGCTTTGCGTCTCTCTTCACGATGACAACCGAACCTCGATACAAGGACGATTGGATTTTGAAAGCCGTGGAAACGTTGGGCCTTCCGCCCGACGTTTTAGACGGAATCCGGAAATCCGGCGAACCCTCTTTGGCCCAGGCGCTTCTGCGCGGAAAAACCGTGACCTGGGACCAGCTGGCCGCCGCCGTCACGGAAACCTTCGGCATCCCCTGCATCGACCTCTCCATTAAAAACGTGGAGAAGATGGCGCTTTCTCTGCTCACGCCTTCCGTCTGCGAAAACCTTCAGCTCCTGCCGCTCCATCTCAATAACAACGTCATCTCCGTCGCCATGGGGCATCCCTTGGACGCCGCGGCCAAAGACCACGTGCGGCTGATGTCGGCGCGGGAAGTGGAACCTTGTTTCGCCTTGCCGGAAAAGATCGAAGCGCTGATCGCGGAATGCTACTCCGACAACATGCGGATGGTGGACTTGATCGAAAAGCTGGACATGGACGAGACGATGGAGGTCGTCGACGTCGATGGAAAAGTGAACCGAAGCCTGGACGCCGCGGGAACCATGGAGCGGTTCGTCAACGATGTGATCACCAAGGCCGTCGCCCTGGAAGCCGCCGAAATCCACCTGGAACACGGGCGAAACGCCAGCGAAATCCGCTTCCTGATCGACGGCATGCTCCGCACCATTCTCACCCTCCCCAAGCCCATGGCGGAGGGGCCTATTGCGACGCGTTTCAAAGCCCTGGCGGGCCTCGACGTCTCGGAACACCTGAGACCCCAGGAAGGGCGCGTGAATCTGCGCGTGGCCGGGCGCGAGGTGGGACTGCGGCTTTTCACGCGGCCGTCGGTCACCGGGGAACGACTCACGCTTCGGGTTCTGGACGAGCGCGTGGCGGCCCGCCCGTTGGAAACGCTGGGGTTCCGCCCCGCCTTGATTGAAAAACTTTTAGATTTCGGCAAAGCCGCCCAGGGGGCCCTTTTGGTCACCGGCCCGGCCGGGTCCGGGAAGACGACCTTGCTCTACGCCCTGCTCACCCCCTGGCACGCCGCGGGAGCGAAATCCGCCACCGTCGAAGATCCCATCGAATTCAAAATTCCGGGCATCCCCCAGGTGCAAGTGAACGAAAAATTGGGGTTAAACTACGCGACCGCGCTCCGCGCCGCGCTCCGCAACGAACCCCGACTCTTGTTGGTGGGAGAACTGCGGGACGCGGAAACGGCGAACGTGGCTTTTCAAGCGGCGGGGAACGGCCGGATCGTGGTCTCCTCCCTGCACACCGAAGACGCCTTCGCCGGCCTTAACCGACTGATCGACATGGGCCTGGCGGCGGAACGCTTCGCGCCGGTCTTGAAACTTATCCTGTCCCAGCGCCTGGTTCGGCGGCTCTGCCCCGCCTGCCGGAAACCCGTGGAAGAAAAGGCCTGGGATCCCGCCGTCGTCGCCGCCTTTAAAGCCGAAGACGGGGATCCCGCCTACCAACGCGCCTCGGGATGTGAAGAGTGCAATTTCTCGGGCTACCGGGGCCGCTTGGCGTTGGTGGAACTTTTGGAAATCAACGAAGAGGTTCAGAAAAAGATTTTGAGCGGCGCGTCGCCCCTGGAACTCCATCGAGTGGCCCTGGAAACCGACGCGATTCACACCTTCCACGCCGACGCCCTCTGGCACCTCGCTTCGGGGGACACCACGCTCTCCGAAGTCCAGCCCTATCTCGAATTGGAAATTCGGAAATCAATCGCGGATAAATCCCCGGACCCAAAACCGGCGGACGCCGCGGTGGGAGACACGCCAAAACTTCGGGTCCTCGTGACGGACGACGATCCGCTGATTCGAACCATTGTCCGCAAAACGCTGGAAACCCAGGGATATGTGGTGGAAGAAGCCGCCGACGGCCTCCAAGCCTTGGCCATGGCCGCCGAAAAGGCGCCGGACCTCATGCTCCTGGACCTGGACATGCCGGGAATCGACGGGTTCGGCGTTCTCAGGATGCTTCGGCGAAAAATGGGGATGGTCAAGCTTCCGGTGATCATGTTGACCGCCACGGACGACGACCGGAGCCAGGAGTACGCCATCTCCCTCGGCGCGGACGATTACGTGGCGAAACCCGTCAAACCCGGCATCATCCTCGCCCGCATCGGCGCGGTGTTCCGCCGCGCCGCCCTCAGCTCTTACTGAAGGAACAACCGAACGCGCTCAAATTCCTCCCGGAGAGCGTCGGCGAGGAACGCGAGATCCTTCCCCTTTTCCTGGGAAGCGGCTTCCTCCCCCCGTCGGCAGAGGCGTTGCATCCGCACCGCGCCGAAGGTCCCACTGCTTCCTTTGATTTTATGGCAAAGCGCGTGGACCGCCTTCCAGTCCCCCGCCGCCACCGCTTTGCCCAGCTGATCCATTTGTTCCAGGGACTGGGTGAGGAATTGATCCCGAATCTGGGGAAAGGTTTCGGCCCCCAAATCCTTTAAACCGTTCAACGCCTCGGCCTCCACCGACACGTCCCATTTGGCGAGAAGGGAAGAAAGGCGGTCGATGGAAAGTGGTTTGGTGATGTATTCGTCCATGCCGGAGGCGAAACATTTTTCGCGGTCTTCGTCGGAAGAGTTCGCCGTCACCGCCAGGATCGGGACGTGCCGTTTTTGGCCTTCCCGCTTTCGCATCTCGATGGTGGCCTGGTAACCGTCCAGAACGGGCATCTGGCAATCCATCAAGATGAGGTCAAACACCCCGTTCTCAAAGGCGGTCACGGCCTGCTGGCCGTTGTCCGCCAGTTCCGCCGTGTATCCCAGTTTTTCCAACAGCAAGAGCGCCACTTTTTGGTTGACCGCGTTATCCTCTACGATCAAAATTCGGTAATGGCGCCGAGGGAGCGAGGGAGCCGCCGCTCGGCTCCCGGACACCGGCGCCGGGGCCGGCACGAGGGGGCGGTCGGATTTGTCCAGCGGGAGCACCGCCACGAACACGCCGCCCTGCCCCTCCTCTCCTTCCACATGAAGCGTTCCTTTCATCAAGGCGGTGAGCCTCTGGGCCACGGCCAAACCCAACCCCAACCCGTCGTGGGCGCGGGTCGAAGACCCGTCCAGCTGGGAAAAAGCGTTGAACAGTTTCGCGCGGTCCGCCATTGGCACGCCGGGCCCCGTGTCTTTAACGACGAACCGGAGTTGAAGATCGCGCTCGGTTTCGTTTTCCTTTTGAACCAAGATCGACACCTCGCCCTTGTCCGTGAACTTCACGGCGTTGTCCACCAACTGGGCGAACACCTGGCGGACGCGTTCAGGGTCCCCGCGAAGAACCAAGTCCGTTTCCGGACGTGTCACCTGGAAGCCCAGTCCCTTGAACCGGGCGGCCTCGGCGGCGGGACGCAGAACCTCCTCCAACACGCCGTTCAGAGAGAAATCCGTCCAACGGAGAGTCAAGTCGTCGCCCTCCATCCGGGCAAAATCGAGAACGTTCGTCATCACTTGCACGAGCGACGCCGTGGATTGCCGAAGCAGGTTCACCCAATCCCTCTGCCGAGGGGAAAGCGGCGATTCGGCCAGCATGGCCACCGTACCGGCGATGCCGTTCAAAGGGGTGCGGAATTCGTGGCTCATATTGACGAGGAACGTCGGCGTCAAAAAAGCCCCGGGCGCGGAGGCGCGAACGGGCGTCGGGGGGGCCGCGGGGACGGACACCGCCGGTGGGGAGGAACTCTTCGGCGGAACGGCCGGCGGCGCGGGGGGCGGGGGGGGCGGGGGTGCCGAGGTTTTGGGAGCCGCCAGAGTTTTCGGCGCCGCCGGGCGAGAAACAGGAACGTTCTCAGCCGTGAGTACGCACCACACGTCGTTGCCGATGGGAGCGGGGGTCCGTTTGAGGGTGATCCGAACGGGAACCTCTCGCCCGTCCTGAGCCAGAAGGCTTACGGGCCCCCCTCCACCCAAGGCTTTTTCCAGCGAGTCCAGGTCCGGAAGGTCGGGAGCCCGGCGCCCTAATATCAGTTTCGCCGGCTGGCCCACCAGTTCGGACTCGCCGTAGCCGAGCCAACGAGACAGCTCGGCGCTGGCCTTCACCACGGCCCCTCCGCCGTCAAAAACAACAAAACTTCCTGTGCCGGAATAATCGTCGCTCATAGGGCCCCCGAACGGTTGACAGATTCCGCGGCCAATTCCCGTGGACCGGAAGGCGCGCCGCGCGGCCGGTAGAGAGCGACGCCGTTCCATTGATAGAGATCAAAAAGGTCCCCGGCCTCCTGGGCCGTTTCGCCCGCTCCCAAAAGAAGGAACCCGTCAGGGCGAAGCGCCTCGTGGGCCTTGGAAAAAACGGTTCGGCGGGTGGCCGTATCGAAATACATGGTGACGTTCCGGAGGAGGATTAAATCCATGGAGGAAAGAGATGGCCATGGAGCGACCAAATTGAACGGCCGAAAATGGACCAGGACGCGGAGATCCTCTTTCACCCGCCATTCCTTTCCCTGTTTTTCAAAATAGGTGGAAAGGTGGGGGGGGTCCAAACCCCGGCGAACCTCCGATTCCGAATAGATCCCCGCCGCCGCCCGGCGCACGTTGTCTTCGGATAGGTCGGTCCCGAGGATTTCCCAAACCCAGGGGGAAGGAACGCCTTTCTGTTCCCGGCAAAGCATGGCCAAGCTGTAGGCTTCCTGGCCCGTGGCGGCCGCGGCGCACCAAAAGGAGAGCCGCCGTTCATTCGCCCGTTGTTCCATGAGCCAGGGCAAAACCACCCGGCGGAGGAGTTCAAAGGGAAGTCCGTCCCGGAAAAAGTTTGTTTCGGGTATGGCCAGGGCCGCCACCACTTCCCGATGGCGGGGCCCCGGCGCCGCCGCGCGCAATTCGGCCACCAGCGCGGCCAGTGAAGGCAAGCGATCCCGCCACACCAGGGGGGCCAACCGTGATTCAACGAAAACGCCGTGGTCCGGCGCCAGCATGATCCCCGCTTCCCGGCGAACCAGATCCGCCAGATACGCCATGTCCGCGGCCGACACCGTGGACCCATGCCCCGGAGAGACCGCTGATTCCCGGGAACGGGTCATGCCCCCACCCCCGCCAGTTTTATTTTGAGATTCTCGATGGTCAAAGGTTTCAAAATATAATCCTGGGCCCCGGCCTCAAGAGCTTCCGCCACGCGCCCCACTTCCATTTCGGTGGTGACCACCATGAGCCGGACCGCGCTCAAGGCCGGATCACAGCGAACCGCGCGGATCAACGCCACGCCGTCCATCTCCGGCATGTTCCAGTCCACCAAGGCCACGTCGGGCCGTTCGCCCCCCCGGAGCAGAGCCAGCGCTTCCTTTCCATCGGAAGCTTCCACCACCGTGTGGTTCAGTTCGGTCAACATCCGGCGCAACAACAGCCGGATGGCGCGGGAATCGTCCACCACCAGCGCGCGCACGGTCAGGCCTCCGCCAGGGCGGCGGTGCGGAGGCGCGCCCGGAGCGCCTTGAAATCCTCCGGCCCTTCGGGGCCGCCCGCCGCCACCCGGGACACGGCGCCCCGAATGGCGTCCAAGAGTTCGGCGGCCAAATTCCGGCGTTCCAGCGAGGGAGGAACTCCGTCCCGCCAGGGTCCCAGAAATCGTTCTCCCTCATGAGCCAAAAGGCCCAGCCGTTCAAAACCGAAGAATCCGGCCGTCCCCGCCAGCGTGTGCACGGCCCGAAACACGGGCGTTCCCGCCTTCGGGTCCGCGGGATCGGCGGCCAGTTGCGCCAAGGCCTTTTCCGCCAGAGCGATATTATCCACCGACTCGCGGATAAATTCTTGCAGTAGCGCGTCATCGGTTTCCATGGGTCCCCTCCTGGTTTTGGCCCGGCGCGTGCCGCTTGAGTTTTCGAATCAACCCTTCCAGCTTTTCCGTCATCAGGGCCAGGGTCGCGGCGGCGCCGGCGGTGTGGGCGATTCGTCGCAACATGCTTTCCGAACTGCGGGCCGCTTGGGCGACCCCCTGGGCGATTTCCCCGGTGCCGCGAGCCGCGTCCGCCAGGGACTGGCCGATCTCGTGAAGGGTGACCGACTGCTCCCGCACGGACTCCGTGACCTCGCCCTGGGCCCCGCTGATCTCCTGGATGGTCGTCGTGATGTCGCCGATGGCTTTGGACGCCTTTCCCGTATCGGCGGAAAACACCGCGACGATGCGGGCGATCTCGGCGGCGTCGGAAGAGGTCTTTTTCGCCAGTTCTTTCACCTCGCCGGCCACCACGGCGAACCCCTTTCCGGCCACCCCGGCCCGGGCGGCCTCGATGGTCGCGTTCAGCGCCAGCAGGTTTATTTTTCCCGAAACGTTTTGAATCAGATCGACGATGCGGCGGATTTCGCTTCCCTGGCGGCTCAAGGCGGCGACGGCGGCGTCCGCCGTTTGGGCGGAAGCCACGGCGTCGGCGGTGCTCTGGGCCACGCCGTTCAGCCGGAGCGACACCCCGTTGAACCGTGCGTCCATGGCTTCCACCGACGCGGCCACCAGGGCTACGCTCTCGTTGACGCGCGCGCTCATTTCCGAAACGGCGTTGGCCTGGCGGGCCGATTCGGAGGACTCCTGGCTCATGAGGGCCACGGCGTCGGCCAATGGAGACAAACGAGCGCGCACGCGATGGACGAACTCTTGAAACGATTCGGCCAGGACACCCACGTCGCCGCTGATTTTTCCCGCCGGGCCCCCGGCGTCGGAGGATTCTTGAAGCGCGCGGACCATGAGCGAAACCGGGTGGACCACGAGCAGGGCCACCGCCCACGCCAAGAGAGACATCAGGACCACCGAAAACACCCCGGCCATCACCGCAAACCGTCGGAACAGAAAGAGTTCCTGGCGCAGGGCCCGAACGCCCTGGCTCACGCGCAGTTCGCTTTCCTTGGCCTGCCATTCGAGTTCCCTCACCACGGGATCGCGCAAAAACAAAGACGTGTTCCGCACCCGTTCATGCAGTCCCGCGGCGCGGTGAAATGCGGCCACGTTGGCTCGTTCAAAGGTGGTGGTTCGTTCCAGCGCCCGTGTGGTGCCCCAGAGGGCGAGACCGGTGAGGCCCGCCGACGTGAGAAGAACGCACGCCAAAGCCGCTTGGATCTGCGTCGAAACTTTCATAGGGTTTCCTCCTCCATTCCCAGGCGGACCCGAACACGGGCCGCCATTTGGTCCAAGGGCAGGACTTCTTCGGCCAACCCCGCGCGCGCCACGGCGCCGGGCATCCCCCAGATCACCGACGTGGCCTGGTCCTGGGCCAAAACGGCGGCCCCCGCGTCGTGCAAAGCCAGGGCTCCCTTTAACCCGTCCTGTCCCATACCGGTGAGGACGAGGCCCAAGGCGCGAGGACCCAGGGCGGCCACGGACCGGAAAAGCACGTCCACAGAAGGGCGGCAAGAATTTTCCGGCCGATCCTCCGTCACGTCCACCCGCGGCCGCGCGCCGGAAAGGTTCACCACCAGATGCCGATTTCCCGGCGCCAACCAGGCTACCCCGGGTTCCAGGGCCCCGCCCGCCTCGCCCTCCCGCACTTGGAAACTGGATTCCCGCGTGAGCCGCTCGGCCAGCCACTGGGTGAACATGGGCGGCATGTGTTGAACGATGACGATGGGGATGGGAAACCTTTTCCCCAGGCCTTTCAGGAGCTGGGACAGGGCGTTCGGTCCGCCGGTGGAGGCGCCGATGGCCAACAGTTCCGGCCGGTGCCGGGGTTTGACCAAGCGCGGCGGCGGGACGGCCGGCGCGTCGGAAGAACCGTTTTTCACCAAAGCCAAAAGTTTCGGGATGAGCTGGGTTCGAATGGCGGCCCGAGCGGCGTCGAGCCCCTCCGACGGAGTGGGTTTCGGCGTGTAATCGGAGGCGCCGCGGCAGAGGGCTTCCAAGGTGGCTCGGGAACCCCGTTCGGTGAGGTGGCTGAACATCACCACCGGCAGGGTGGGCCGCCGTCGCCGCAAGCGGTCCAACACGTCCAGGCCGCTTAATCCCGGCATTTCCACGTCCAGCGTCACCGCGTCCGGCGCCGCCTCATCAAGGCGCGCCAGCGCGTCTTCCCCGGTCGCCGATTCCCCGGCCACCATCAACCGCGGATCGGACTGAACGATTTCCCTTAAAAGCTGGCGGAGCACGGCGGAATCGTCCACGATAAGAACCCGCACCGGTTTCATAAGAATTTAATGCTCCTCCTCCACCCATACCCGCAATTCCACCAAGCCCGAAGGAAACGGGACGCGGGCAAACGCCAGCGGTCCGGACCCGGCGCGTTCCCGATCCGGCGCGGGGTCGGCCCGACCCATGCGGAACAAAGACTCGGACCCGAACAGGGCCGGCAGGACGTTGCCGCAAATCACATTGGCCACCTCCGCCAGGGCGTCTTGTCCGTCCGGGCTCTCCGGCGCTTCTCCGGTCAGGCGAGCTGCCACGTCCGTGGCGGCTTTCCCGTGAAACGCCAAATCCAGCCGCCCCCGGCGGGGCCCTTCAAAGGCGACGCCCACGGCGGCCTCCCGAGGAGCGGCCGCCCGGGGGGAGTCCAAAACCGGCACCATCGAACAAAGGCTTTCCAAGGTCTCCACGGCGGCCCGATAAAGAAAATCGTCCCGATCATTCACGAACGGCTCCCGTGACGGCCAGGATCTGGGCGCGAAAGTCTTCCGCGGTCCAGGGCTTGTGGATGAAACCCGCGCCCATCTCCATAAGCGTTTCAATGCGGGCCGAGCTGGACTCACTGGAAATAAAGACCACGGGAAGGGTTTTCGTTTTTGGCGAAGACCTCAGAAGACGGAACAGTTCCTCCCCCGTCATCACCGGCATGTGGATGTCCAGGAGGACCACGTCCAGCTTCTCCCGTTCGATCACCGCCAAACCTTCCCGCCCGTTGGCGGCCTCAAACACCGTCCCGAGATCCAAACCCGATTCCGTCAAAGCGCGGAGCACCATTTTGCGCATGACGCCGCTGTCGTCCACCACCAGGATGTTTAATCGCATGCGTCCTTCCTTTTTCCCCCCGGGTCCAGGGGAAGTTGATGGCACCAGGCGCGTTCCCGTTGAACAAGTTGAAAAGCGGGATCGCTCATGCACCCGAGTTCGGTCCCTCCGAGAAAAAGTGTCCCTCCCGGCCGCAGGGTTTTCCGAACCCGGGCCAGAACCTCGCGGCGGGTTTCCAGGTCGAAATAGATCAGGACGTTTTTTAGGAAGATCACGTCCATGTCCCCCAGGGACGGCCAATCCCGGGCCAAGTTGACCTTTTTGAACTCCACCAGCCGCCAAACCTCCTCGGCGATCCGCCATTCGCCCCCTTCGGGCGTGAAGTACCGGTCCCGCAAGCCCGACGGCAATCCCCGGTTCATTTCAAGGGCGCTGTAAACCCCGCGTTCGGCCCGCGCCAAGGCGGCCTCGGAAATATCCGTGGCCAGGATTCGAAACGGCGTTCCTTCCGGAAGCGCCTCTTTGAGCAAGAGAGCCAGGCTGTAGGGTTCCTGGCCCCCGGCGCAGGCGGCGGACCAAAACGCCAAGGGCCTTTTGTTGGAAACCCGCTCCAGGAGCTGGGGCAAGAGCCAACGCCGCAAAAGATCAAAGGTGTTCTCGTCGCGAAAAAAGCGGGTCTCGTGCCACAACAAACTTTCCACCGCTTGGCGATGAAGCCCATTCACCGGACTTGAACGCAATCGGGCCACGAGCTCCTCCAGGGAAACCAACCCCGCTTCCCGGGCCAAAGGGCGCAGGCGCAATTCCACCAGATAGGCCTTTCCGTCCTCCAACGCCACGCCGGCCTCCCGGCGCATCAGTTCGCGCATGAACAGGAAATCGTTTGCTTTCAAACCGGCCCTCCGGAGGAACGCCAGAACGCCAAAAGATCCGCCGCGCTTTTCCCTTCCAACCGGCCCACCGCCTTCTCCAGTTCCGTGGACATTTTGTCCCGGAGCGAGGCGGCGGACTGGCGCATGGTTTCCGTGTCGGCCACCGTGGCCTTGGCCATGCGCGCCACTTCGCTGATGCTTTGAACGATCTGCACGGACCCCCGGGCGGCCTCGGCGGCTGAATGGCCGATTTCGCTGGTGGTGGCCGACTGCTCCTCCACCGCCCCGGCGATGGTTCCCTGGAAGGAATTGATTTGTTTGATGATCCCCGAGATTTCCACGATGGCTTTCACGGAACTTTCGGTGTCGTTTTGGATCATCTGGATTTTTTGTCGGATTTCATCCGTCGCCTTGCTGGTTTCCTTCGCCAGTTCCTTCACCTCGTTGGCGACCACCGCGAACCCCTTGCCGGCCTCGCCGGCCCGGGCGGCCTCGATGGTGGCGTTCAGGGCCAACAGATTGGTCTGCTCGGCGATGGCGTTAATGACGTCCACCACCTTGCCGATTTCCGCCGAGGACTCCCCCAAGCGGGCCACGGTGGCATTGGTGGCTTCCGCGATTTTGACACCGGCCGTGGCCACCTGGGCCGCCTCATGGGCGCTTTTGGCCACTTCCCGAATGGACACCGCCATTTCCTCCACTCCGGTGGCCACCGTCTGGTTGCTTTTAGAAACTTCTTCCGCGGAGGCCGACACGCTGGCCGACTGCGCCATGGTTTCCTGGGCGTTCTTACCGGACGACGCCAGGCGCGCCTCCACGTCCCCCACGGCAATCTCTTGAAGGACCCGGGCCGTTTGGGAAAGCGTCAGCCGAATGGACCGGGCGGAGAAGAACGCCGCGAGGAAAAGCATCGGAGGCACCAGCAAGCAAAGGATGATGGCCGTCCAACGCCCCCGGGAGGCGTGGAGCAAACGATTGCGTTCGATTCCCCGGGTTTCGTCCGTTATTAAATCTCCCTGTTTTTCGAGGGCCGATTCCAAACTTAAGAACTGTTCCCGAAAGGCCGGGTATCGCGCTCGCGCCTCGGCCGGTCGCTCCCCGGCCGACGCCACGATTTCCCGCGCCGTGGATTCGTAGCGGCGGACCTGCTCCTCGATGGTTTGCGCCAATTCCCGGAGCACTTGGGTGGCGCCGCGAACCCGGTTTTCCGCCGCGTAGGAAATCAGTTGGACGGCATGCCGGTTGAAGTCTTCCTCCACCCGCCGCCGTTCCCCGGCGGTTTGGGCCAGGAGGGCCGAGAGCACGTCCCCACGAACGGCGTCGTGCATCATGTCGGTGCCCATGTGGCTTCGAAGCGCGGCATTAATGCCCGAAACTTCCTTGAGCCCCGATTCCAGGATGGCGAAACCCACAAAGATCACCGCGCTGACCAAAAACGTGGACGCCAAACCCAAGGCGCTGATTCCGTAAATTTTTTGAACGAGTGTCATTCGCATGTCAAACCTCCCGTAGAGGAACTTCCGGCCGACGAACCTCGTTCGGCCGTCTCCATCGCCTTCGATACGTCCAAAACCAAAAGCAGTCGATCCGACAGTTTATAGGCCCCGCGAATCAATTCCCTCGCCGTCCCCTGGAGGGTCTCCGGCGGAGATTCGAAAAGCGAATCCTCCGCCTCGGCCACCTCGCCGATGCGGTCCACGCACAGGCTGACCACTTCGCCTCGGTCCCGGACCAGCACGTGGAGAGGGGGCGATCCCGCGCCTGTATGGGGGATCCCCAGGGTTTCCCGAAGATCGATGACCGTGACGATGTCCCCGCGCAGGTTCAAAAGGCCCTTCACCGCGGGGGGAGCCAAAGGCACGGGCGTGAGGGTCTGCCCGCGCAGAACCTCCTGGACGGCCTCCACGGGTATCCCGAAATAGAAAGGTCCGATATGGAAGGTGCATCGGGCGCTCACAGGCCCGCTCCAGGGGCGGGGACCGAATCCGCCCGGGCGAGGAGGGAATCCACATCGAGGATTTCCGTCACGCGCCCGCGAAGCACCACCGTGGCCGCCACCCCGGGACGCTTTCCCGCGGCGCGCGCCACCAGGGGCTCCTCGCTGATGTCCAGAATTTGCTCCACCAAAATACCCAACCAACGGTCTTCTTTCCCGCAGACGACCACGGACTGAAGGGCCGACGATGGCGCGGGTTCGGCCCCCCGGCGCGGAGCCCCCCGTCGTTCTTTGAGCACGGAATTAAGACGAACCAACCGAAGGAGCCCCCCGCGATACTGAATCACTTCCTCCGGCCCGGCCCGCTCAATGGCCGTGGCGGGAAATTCTTCCAGCCGCGCGACGCGGCTTAACGGGAGAGCCACCCGGCCGTCGTCGGGTCCCCGCACGATGAGGAATGCCTCCACCGCCGGGGCCGCCTCGGGAGCGGCCGAGGCGGGGGTGAAAAAGCCGGATTCTTCCGTGCCCGCCAGCACGTGGGCGGTGTGAGCGAGGCCGGCCACGTCCAAAATAAGCGCCACTTTTCCGTCGCCCAAAACCGTGGCGCCTTCGAAAACGGATACGCGTTTGAGGTGGCGGCCGAGGGGCTTGACCACGATTTCTTCCGTGTCCGTCACGCGGTCCACCACCAAACCGAAGGCCCTTTCCCCGGCCTGGAGGACCACGAGAGTGATGTCGGCGCGGTCCTTGGCGGGGGGCTCTCCCCCCAAGACCTGTTTTAAGAAAATCACCGGGAGAAGTTTCCCGCGCAGTCGGAATACCGCCGACCCGTCGATCCATTCCAGAGAAGGTCCTCCGGCCCGTGATTTCAGGCGGATCAGTTCCAAGAGGCTGGCCTGGGGAATGGCGTAGCGGTCTGAACCCAGGGTGACCAAGAGAGCGGGAAGGATGGCCAGGGTGAGGGGGATCTTGAGATGAAACACCGTGCCGTGGCCCAACTGGGTTTGAACCTCGATGGTGCCGCCGATCTGTTCAACGTTGCTTTTGACCACGTCCAGCCCCACGCCCCGGCCGGACACTTTGCTGACCGCGCTGGCCGTGGAGAACCCCGGCCGGAAGAGAAGTTTAATGGTTTCCCGCTCGTCGAGTCCCGCCGCTTCTTCCGCGGTGATGAATTGTTTTTCCACCGCCGTCCGGCGGATCTGCGCCAGATCGATGCCCCCGCCGTCGTCCGCCACTTCGATTTTCACCACCCCGCCCTCGTGGTGGGCCCGAAGGCTCACGAGCCCCTCGGGAGCCTTGCCCCGCGCCCGCCTCTCGCGGGGCGTTTCGATGCCGTGGTCCAGGGCGTTCCGAAGCAAATGGGTGAGGGGATCCTTGATGGATTCCAGGACTTTCTTGTCCAATTCGGTTTCCGCCCCCGTCGTGTTCAAACGAACCTCTTTCCCCAGCCGGAGGGAAAGGTCCCGCACCAACCGGGGCATTTTGTTCCACAGCGCCGCGATGGGTTGGAGCCGCATTTTCATGACGTGGCCCTGCAGTTCGGAGGTGATGAAATTCAACCGTTGCGTGGCGATCTGGGTTCGGGGATTCTTGTCCAGCGCCGCGCGTTGCACGATCTGATTTCGACTGAGCACCAGTTCCCCGACCTGGGCCATGAGCCGGTCCATGACCGCCACATCCACCCGCAAGGTGCTGTCGGCCAGGGCCGCCGGTTCCTCGGATAAATCGTCTTCTGTCGGTTGAACTGTCGAGGGTGGAGCGTTGGAGGGTGGGGAGTTCGGACCGGCGCCCGGGGGCGTTTCGCCACCGGTTTTCTCAATAACGCCCAAGAGAGCACGGGTTTTATCGGCGATGGCCAGAAGCGAATCGATGATCTTGGCGTTGAAACGGAGCCGACCGTCCCGCAGTTTCGCCAGGAAATCCTCACCCTCATGGGTGAGGGCCTCTACTTTCTCAAAAGCGAACATGCGGCTGGTGCCTTTGATGGTATGGAAGGCCCGAAATAGTTCATCCAGAGTTTCGGAAGAACCGGGAGTTATTTCCAGCCGAACCAACAGAGCGTCGACCTTGTCCAGGTTTTCGTAACTCTCGATGAGGAAATCCTTGATGAAGTCCTGGTCGTTTGTCACAAAAGGGTTCATCGGGGGTCTGCCCCCCGGTTCCCCCCAAGTCTAGGCCCAAAATGACAAATGTCAATGGTTTTTAGAAATTGTTCTTGCTTTTTGTTCCTCCCCCTTTTCCCGCGTCATCCGAACTCGTGTCTGTCGATTTTATTTTCAGGATTTTCCCTCTCCCGCCTCAAAGGCGGGAGAGGGAACCAGGTTGTGGGGATGCATTTGGTTAATTAGCTTGCGCTGGAGGGAACGTTCCCAAGCCATCAATTTTCCGATGGCTGGAACGATTCATCGGTGCTTCGCTTTCGGGCCTGTTGACTCAACCCAATCATCTCCGCCATGGATGCGTGCACACCGTGTCCATCAGAAGATCAATCCAGCCCCCGGATCGTCGCGATCAGGTAGCCCATGGTTCTTTTGGGATTGTCCGGGCTTTTGGCCCCCACCATTTCCATAGCCCGCTGAATACGCTCTGGCCCGTAACGGTCTTCCAGCTCCACAAGCCGTTGTATTCCGAGGAAGTAACAATCTTCGTAAACCAACGAAGCGGCTTTCTGCGCCCTTTCGACTTTCGCCGCCCCATATCGATTACGGAGGTCGGCCAGGGACCGGTCCAGTTCTTTGGGGTCGTAAAGGGGGTTCAGCGTGTAAATATTCGGGGCGCGGTCCCCCGGCCCGTTCAAGCCCGCTTCGTCGTATTCCACTTCCAAAAGATTGTTCCTGCGCAGGTCCGTCACGCCCTGGCTGATGAACCACGGGGACGCGCCGTACCGGCTTGCCAGCGATTGAAGGCTCATGGACCACCGAGGCTCCAGGGGCGAATGGGAGGATTCGCGTTGGTGGACCAGGTAAAACGCCTTTCCCGCGAAACTCAATCGCCGGTTCCACCCCAAATCCCAATAGGCCGCGGGCACCCGCATGACCTCCTGGGCCGGGAGAGGCGACAGGGTTATTTCCGCTTCCGCGTTAAAACGTTTCGAAACCGAAATGAGCCCGTAACGGTCTTGAAGTTTTTCCAACGTTTTATTGATTTGCCTCCGATAAGCCTCGCGCCCCATGGATTCAATCCCCAAATGGTCCGCCGCTTTCTGATAATCCAAACGGATGGAATCAGAGGCCTGCCGAAGAAGAAAGAGGTAGGTATCGAAAGCCCGTTCGTCCGGTTGGCTCACCATTCGCCCAAACAATTCAGGGTTCAATAGGAACTCGGCTGGGACGGGGACGGTGGGCCCAGGATCGGCCGGTTCCTCCCGCCGAATAGCCCGGAGCGTTTTCAGCATATCCCGGGCCGTTTCTTTGGATCGGATCAAAACGTTGGTTTCTTCGTTCACTTCGAAAGCGGCCCGGCTCCAATTGGAAGATCCCGCGATCACCGTTTCCCCGTCCACGATCACCGCCTTGGCGTGGGTATAGGTGGCCGCATCGTCAAAGTGAACCGGGATCCCGTTCTTTCTCAGATAGGTGTAGGCCGCCAGGTTCTTGGCCGCCACCGAAGCCCCTTCTTCCCCGACGAAATCGAAATTTTGGTCCAACACCACGTCCACGGCCACGCCGCGATCTTTGGCCTTCTTGAGGGATTCCGCCAGTTTAAACCCCTGGGAGCGGGATTCATTGGGTTGGAGGGAGAAAAGGTAGAGGACCACGGTGATGGACGTTCGGGCCCCCTCCAATTCCCGTCGGACGGTCTCAAAATACGACCGCGGCGGAATGTTTTCCACCTCCCCTCGATAGGCAAACGCCAGCGGACGAAGCAGACAAAACAGGAATAAACCCGGAAACCATCGACGCCGCATTCCCCCCCCTCGTTTGCCAAAAACGTATTTGGACATGATCGTTATTTGTTCGAAGCCGGTCCCGTCACCCCGAAAAGGGATTGTATATAATCTCACCGGATCTCTTGTGGGCGGACAGGCTTAACAAAAAATGCGAGGAGGTTTCTCCGATGGCCGATGGCGGGTTCCTGATAAAGTTCGACGGAAAAGAAGTCGCTCGGTGCTACAAAGTTTCTTTTTCTTATGACGACTGGACCTACGCCACCAACTTCGAACAGCCGAAACCCCTCCCCGCCAAACTGAAGTCCGTGTCCATTGTCCTGGAGAGCGAATCCCGTTAACCCGCACGAAGTATAGCGTTCTTGTCGGAAAGATCTTCTGTGTTCCGCACCGCCATCGGTCGATGGTCGTCTTTTTTCAGGCGGGGGTCTTGCACCTCCGCACCGGCAAACCGCGCCGCCTCTTTCGTTCGTCTTTGAATCATCCGTCTTAATGACATGGAGACCGAATTCTAAAGGATTTTGGACTCGAAGGGGGCTTCCATGATGCGCTTAGCGGGAACCCCTCCCCACGTCTCGCCGGCAGGGATGTTCGTATTTAACTTGACAACGGATCCCGGCAATATCACGGCACCGGCTCCGATCGTGACCCCCGGAAGAAGTACGCTTCCAATTCCAACGGTGGCCCCCCGCCCCGCCCTACCACGCCCTCCCCTACGCCGGGCTCATCCAATGCGTTGAATGCGGTTCGAGCATGAGCCCGACACACACAGACAAAACCGGCCCCTCCGGCCAACGGCGATACCATTATTACAGGTGCGCCAGCACAAACCATCGGGGCTGGCGGTCCTGCGGCACACGCCAGATCAGCGCCGACCGCCTGGACGATATGATTTACAGAAATCTATTGAGAATTTCCATGGACCCGCTGTATCTGCGGAATCACGTTTTCGCACTCAAAAACGTATTGCACAAACCCTACCCAAACGGGTTCGAACCGCCCCAACAGTTGGAAAACCTGACCTCCGAAATACTTCAGGAGACACTCCAAAAGCATGTGAAAAATTGCGCGCGCAAAACCGGGATTGAGAAGTCGTTGGCCGTTCGGCAAGGCATCGCAAAGGTGATTTACGGAAAGGACAACATCACGGTCCGCTTCCGCTGGGGCCTCTCCACCGACGGAAAAGAGGCGACGGGATCGTCTCCCTCCGTTTCCGCACCCGGCCTCTCCGCCCCGCCCGCCGTTTGTCCCCCCGAAAATGAAAGAAGGCCCGGCCCCTTGTTGGGAACGGACCCTCATTTTCAGTTCGCTACGAATAAAACGTGGAGTGGCTCCAGTCGGCCGCCAACCATCGATATTACAATACCAAATATCGCCCACGACTATTGGCAAAACTATCGCCTGACCGGCGACTACAACGTGCGGCCTTCCTTGTTGGGGATCGATCGACCTGTTGCGAATGGAGGGGGGTGCCGTCCGCCAGTGGCGGACGTTTGGCACGCCCGGTTGAAACCGGGCCGGGCTCCTTGGGGCCTCTGGACCCAAGGAGGCCGTGAATGGCCTCCCCCCTGACGCATGTGTAGAGGGGGGTGCGATGCTCTCCCATCCACTGCGGCAGGTGGTGCCGCGCCTTTGCCGTTCTATTTTTTTGACCGTTGACCGCTATCGCGGGGCCCGGCGGGGCCACCGCTCGCGGGCGCAAGCCCGCGCTTGCTCGTCGCGTCTCGCTTCGACACCCGTGCCCTTCCCTTCGTCCCCGGCGTGTAGCCAATCGCGCGGATCCTCCCCCGGTTGGCCGGAGCCATCTCAGCTTTTCTCCTGCGTGCTCATCCTTTGCCGCCTCATTATCTTTGTGATTGACATTTAAAGTGGCCGTGCTACAATCCCATACACTTACCTTCTTAATTCTTCGGGAGTTTTACCATGCGCCGACCCCTCTCTTCCCACTCTGACTCCGCGCTATCAAAAAGTATTTCCATCTCCTAGCCCTTGCCCTTGGATTCGCCTCTGTCGCCTCTCCCGTTGCCGCTGGGAATAACGACCGTTCCCGCGCCTATCAACCCTGGGACTACAACGACTCTTTTAACCGCCCCAACACCCATTCCCCTTCTCAACGTCTGGACTTCCAAGTCCGAAACCTGAATACCGTCTTGGCCTTGCGCTCCATGGCACCGCAAACGGTCCCTTTCGTTCCTGCGGAGGTCAAACCCGTTTTCAAACCTAACATCAAATTCGAGCCCGTCAAACTTGATTTAAAGCGCGAAGTCCCCCAGGTCGTTAAGCAGGCGCAAGCCATGGCCCGGCCTCAGGGGTTCCTAGCGAAGGTGGAGGGTGTCTTGAAGGTGGTGGCCAAGGCCCTCGCGGCCCCGTTCAAAGCCATCGGGCAGGCCGTCGTTAAGTTTTTTAAGCCGACGGAAACGCTAAAGATATCGCCTAGTCAGGAGAAAGTGGCTCAACAATTCACCAACCTCCAGGCAAAGCCCAACGGGGTATTTGAAACCCATGGCGGCCAGACCCACGCTTTTGGGATGAGCTGGGAACCGGGTTCCCGGTTCAAGGCGGAGGGGGAGAATTTGACTCTGATTTCCGGGACCGCCGGGGAGAAGAGCTTTGGTCCCGTCAAACGGGTGGACGGCACCCTCCTTCCGGTCTCATTCGTGGGGGAGAAAGACAAGATCACGCCCGTGGGCGTGGATTTCTCCCGCCTTGAAACTAACGCTCGTCTGACGGTCACAGCCCCTCTTAAAATCCAAGGGTTGGGGGTCATCCAGCCAGGGGACATGACGTTCAAGGGGGCGGTAACGACGCCCGAAGGCGCGTCCGGCCGTTTCGAGTTCCCGGGGGGCCAAATGCACTTGGAGAAAGACATGGCCCAGGGTTTCGGGCTGGAAAGCCCCGCCACTCTCTCCCATGCCACATTCACCTTGCAAGCGGGGATCCTGCGGCTCAATAGCGCCCTTATCCAAAGTGGCGACAAAAGGTTCACCTGGAACAGGGCCGCCCCCCCATAAACGTTGGACAATTGGAACAAAGCGTACAGGACAACCGTGAGGAATCGAACCGGATAACTTCCCAGGCGTCCAAGGCGGCCCAGGATGTGGAGCAGAGCGTGGGTGCCGCCAACGCGCTCATGAACAACCTCGAAAACCAGACCGATACCTCATTCCCATCCCGCTTTGAACCGAAGAGTTCGGTGAAGGCATTGGAGCAAGCCTCGAAATCCGTAAAGGAAAGCGAAGCGGCGGTCCAAACCGCCCTCAATGCTCGGGACTACGGAAAGGCGCAAGATATCCAAACCACCTTAGAATCCAAACAGGGTGACCTCACCCAAAAGACGGAAGAGGTAACCCAGGCCGGGGAAAGCTTCAAAAAGTTCCAGCAGTCCCTCCGGGGCCTGACCGTGGCCATGAAGGACCTTTCGCCCAAGGCCGACCTAAAACAAACCGGTGTTCCAGTGGACCCGTTATCCGAAGAATTTCTAAAACGGGCGCACATGAGCCAAGCCAAACAAAACATTGATACCCATCGGGACGCCGGGTTGACCGCCCTCGAGGAAATGGCGGCCCAGGGGCTAATGAGCGCGGAGGAGGCCCAGGCCTTCGCCTCCACACTATCCAATGCCGCCACGCGCCTAACAGTGGCCGCGCCTCGCACCATGGTCAACGATCTCGCGGCGATGGCGCACGAGGTTCTAACCTACCCCATCAGTTCAACGCGAAGGGACTTAGCCCGGAGCGCGGATGGGGCGATCTTCACCCCCCTGGGATCCCTGTCCGAAACTAATCCCGCCCTGACCCAGGTGATAGGCACTGTCGGCTATCACGGTTCCAAATCCGCCCTGTTGGGGTGCCAATTGGTGGGGATAGCGTTCGCTGGGTACTTCGCCTTAACGGCACCCCTTGTTACTGGTGGAATAGTGATTTCTCAATGGGCGGTCCAAACGGGGTTGAAAGGGTTGGGAGTGCCTGAGGAATCCGCCGAGGTCGGGGGATTTGTCGGTTCATTCATTGCCGGAATGAGGATCAACGCCTCGCCAAAAGTAAATTCTACCGACGATGTTATTAATTCAAAACTAATTTCCGGTGCCAAAGACCTTTGGGCGCAGGGTCGTAATTTGTTCTTGCCACCCATACGAAAAGGGTTGGATAGATGGAATTTGAACTTGGGCGAGAGCGGTCACATTTTAGTTCCTGAACGAATTGGATCAACTCAAGGTTTTAGGCATTTGCCGGTTCCAAGTAGCCCCAGGGCTTTGTCCTCCGCCTTCCGTTCTAAGAATGAACTTTCCTCGGTTATCAAATTCAAATCCATTTCCGATGCAAATGTTGGGTGGCGTGCTTACAAAACCGCCTATGAATCAAAAGACATAATAACGATTGGAAACATCACCGATACTGCCGTTGCAGAGGCATTTCCAGGGCACAGGGTCCTTAATCTCCGAAAGGGCTGGACGCCTGAGGTGAATGATGCTTGGATTCAAGGGGGGATTGATCGTCGCGCACGGTTTTACCTGGCCTCACCCCAAACCTCGGTCACTCTTACGAATTCTTTTGGAGAATCCATGTTTGCAAGAGAACTTCGACGACTTCGAGTTGCAGGTTATCGGCAGAACGGGGACTACCTGGTTCCATCTCGCTAGAGGATGATATGACCAAAAATATTTTGTTGCCTCTGGATCCCTTCCATCCACTAAATCTCAAAGCCCTTGCCTTTTTAAAAGAGGGCGTCTCCCCTGAAATACCCATGGTGGCAACTCCTGAAAGTTCTAAGGAACCCTACTTAAACCAAGGTTCCCATCCAGATGTTGTCCAACGACTTTGGGATGTGATCAATGCTTCATTGCCCCAAGATTCTCGTTGCCTTGTCTTTGGCTCTCCCGCTCTGATCCATCCCAAAAAGGGGATTATTCTGGGATTCTGTAGCGGTTCAAATTATTTCCTCCGGCTTCCGTCCGCCGCGATTATACAAGCAGAGGAGAAAGGAGCTAAAAAAGTTATTGAGTTCACAATTGATGAGCCACTGGACATCCACCGGGACTTGGGTGCCGATTGGGTTTGTGGTTCTTGGTGGGAGGGTGAGGTGGCTGGTTGCCAGACAATCTTTAACCAAGTTTAGATTTTTTTTTCAGATTGTCCGTGGTCATACCCCCATCAAGGTGGACCGATACAGAACGTCTGTCGCACAAAGTATACAACGTCTCTTCATCGAGATTGACAAGACAATCGGCAAATTATTCCAGCCACCAAAGTGAACCGGCCTTGAAATATTTCATCATTGAACCAGAAGTCGCTGGAGGATTAGGCGAGCATACGATTATGGGCTCTTCCCGTCACCCCCCGGTTGTTCGAAAGCTTCATTACTATTTTGATGATTGGCGCCGTGACGCTTTATTCGAAAGCTTTCCTTGTTTCGTTATTACCCAACAGGCTGCGGACGGGCTAAAGAAGGCGGCCGCAACAGGCGTTGTGTTTGATAAAGTGACCACATCAACTTCAGAGGAATTTGAGGATTTACATGCTGAAACAAGGCTCCCCTTTTCTTTGGCTAAAGCCAACCGGCAGGCCCGGAGAGGGCGATTTTGGACTCGGGAACGCCCATCGTCTTGTGATTTCTCAGAAAGCACTGGATATCCTCAAAACCTACGGCCTTCCAAATGCATCTTGGGACAAAATGTGATCCATATATTGGACGCAACTATGATGACATCAACGCTTATCCAGATTGTCGCCGCGTGTGCAGGCGTTATTGGTTCTCTGTTCTTCACCATTGGTGTCATGCAGCAGACCGTCTCAACTATGGACGATCTTTCAGGCACATACGTTGGCCAAAACCCGTTTATGGTTCACGCGCTTGCCTCCCAGAAGGCCGAATACTTGTTTGGGGGTGTCATTATCGTTGTGGCATTCATTCTCCAACTCATATCCTTCCTCGTGCCGCCGAGTGCCGCCATTCCCTTTTCGCGCCCTGCAGTAGTTCTGTTGGCAATGGTTCTGACGATCATGTTGTTTTTCATTCTTTTCTATGTGTCTCAGCGTCTTGCGAAACACTTTGAAGCTAAGATCACCGCGTACCAGCAGCAAGGCGACGGAGGCAGCAATTGAACTAACGCCCAAAATGGCGCTCCATTGGGTGCGGGCACGAGCGGCCCGCACCGGTGAGCTTTGTCGTTTCGAAGGAGAAGAGAATGATGACAGACACATCAAACCCAAATCCGCCTGACCTGGCGAAGGAACAGAAGGACCTCTTGGCAATCATGGAGGCTGCAATAGACCCTCAGCTACTGGCTGCCGTTAATCACGCCTACCGGGGCACTGACGTCGAGCATCCCGTGATGCTGGACATCTCCTACGAGGGAACGATCAATGCCTAATCGATCTGATATCCAAAACGAGATTCTTAGCTATAAGAATGCTGGCCAGGATGTTTTGCGACACAAGTATCTTGCCTTGCTCCACAAGCATACGAAGCGCGACACCATTGTTTACGCATCCGCGTATGCGAGTGGAAAGGGGGGCGTTCCTCCGGTCACGCTTTCGGTTTCAACAGAGGACATACAGGGATTTATGGCGGCGCTTAATGGGCTGAAGGGAACTGAACTTGATCTCATTTTGCATAGCCCAGGAGGATCACTAGAAGCCGCAGAACAAATCGTGAACTACCTGAGAGCCAAGTACACTCACATTCGTGTCATCGTTCCCCAGAATGCCATGTCCGCTGCAACCATGATTGCGTGTGCTGCCGATGTAATCGTGATGGGCAAGCAGTCCGCTATCGGACCGATCGATCCGCAAATCACATTTCCTACGCAACACGGACCATTTACGGCACCAGCTCAGGCACTTCTCGATGACTTTGCCAAGGCAAAGGCCGAGGTGACAGCAACGCCTCATGTTGCACCGCTGTGGGTAAGCAAAATGAAGGACTATCCCCCAGGGATATTCAACATCTGCCAAAACACACTGACTCTTGCCAAAGAGAAGGTGAGCGACTGGATGCAGCAGAGCATGTTTCGCGGAGATGCAAATGCGAAGCAAAAGGCTGACTCCATCGCATATTGGCTAGGTGACGCCCACCACCACAAGACTCACGGGCATCCGATCAGTTTTGACGAGGCCCTCGCAAAGGGGTTGAAGGTCGAAAGACTAGAGAACGATCAGACGCTCCAAGATCGCGTACTGACTGTCTTTCACGCCGCCGCCGTGACATTTGGTGTTACGAACTGCGTCAAGATGGTGGAGAACCACAAGGGGAAAGGCTGGTTCATTCAAGTGAATCAGAAATAGCACTTCGAACCCTGGGCTCCTGCGGACTGGCGACATCCTGTTATTGGCAGGCCGGCCCTTGTTTCTTAATCATGGCCCCCATGGCGAACAGCTGGAGAGTGGGCCTTTTCAGGATTACCAGCAAACCTTCGGCCTTAATTTATCGAGGAATCACCGTCCGGTAGCTTCGCAGAGCCAAAGGGGAAGACCAGCCGCGTGTTCGTCAAAGTCCGATGTGAAAAAGAATCCTCCCTAGAGGAGGAAACGCGCACTGCCAAGGTCGCTCTGCGAGCCAACCAAGCGCGGTTAAAGGAATCATGAAAACACTTTCCTCAAAAAGGTGGGCGCCCGGTGGGGAAAGTGCCACCAGCGGATGACGTGTTCCCCTGCCAAGAGCGTTCCCACGAGAAGGTAAGAGAGAACGCCGTTATAGATCAGCCATTCGTCCATTGTGCCAAACAGCGCAATTCGCAAGGCCGCCAGGGCGTTCCCAGAAAAAAAGAAGCACCACACAATCGTGACCTTCCGACAATATCGAACCTCCGCATCGCTTAAATCAACCACTTGGAGACGTGCGAACCGTTCTATTATCGTTGGGGGATTCCACAAAGTCCGCCCGAATGAAAAAAGCAACGCGGCCGAAACGAACACAGGCATCAACTGCGCCCCTCTTTGGTCGTTGAAAATGATGCCCCACCCCAAAGGGATCAGGAGTGGGGCCATTCCGCCCAAAGCAGACAGAATCCGGCGCCCACCATTCGAGGGGAGAGTGGAAACGATTCGGGCGGAAAATAACGATAGGAGTAGGAAGGACAGGACTCGGGGACTCAAATTCTTCATGCCCTCGTAAACCAAGAATGGGAAGGCTATGATCAACAGTGCCGATGCCAACACCCGAAAAGCGGCCCGCCGCCCTGAATATTTTTCGTTCTCTCTCATATTAATGGTCGGACCTCTTGCAGCTAAAGGTGGCATTTCTTGATTTGATTTCCGGAGCCGCTCACGGATCATATAAACAACATGTTGAAAAGTGCGAATGGGGCCTTTTGATAATGCTCCTCCAACCCTCATATTGCGTGGACAACCCGCACCGCCTGGCAACGTTCAATATAAGAAAGGAAACGCCACTGTAGGTGAAGAGCGGCACGTCTTTCCCTTCAATACCTAATTTTGCGCATGACTCGCTTCATAGAGGGATGCAACAAATTCTTCAATTGGGATTTGAAGCAGGTCTTGAGGGTGATCACCACCAAAAGTTGCCAGTCCACTTTTTCCTTTGACAATTACCGAATCTAACGATTCTCCGGAATTAATATCGACAAGGTCGATTTTAACCTCAACACGATCCGGTTTCCCTGACCATTCCGTGCTACGGTCTTCCCAATGAAGGATCGTCGGAAAAACCAGATATTTGTGTCCTCCTTTTGTAGCGGAACGCATTGATTCCTCAAATGTCTCTCTTGTGTTCGCCTTTTGAACAGATCTACAGTGTTTAAGAAATGCTGAGCAAATAATTTGTGAAGCATTTCTACCGGAGCCCTCATATCTCCGGTTGCCATATGCCCCGTCATCGGGAATGGCAACAAATACGGAACCTTTTGGGTTGAGTGAAATTATTTCGACAGGACTGTTCCTTATAAATGAGTGGGTGTTGGCACAGGCGGTAAGAAACGATATGCATAAGATAAAAAACATATTCTTCATTTTCTTCCTCCAATATTTTCTGCGTTCGTCCCCTAATCCTGGCCTTATTTCTCAATACAGGTCAGGAGGGTGTGGCAGAGGCCGAGGTGTTCTTGGTCTTTGACGACTTTTAGGCCGGCGCGGTGGATCAGGGGTAGCATGTCGGAGGCGCGATACATGCGACTGTTTCCGTTAGCCATGGTGGTGAAATAGAGCGATATCATGAGGAGGCTCACGGCAGCCATTTCCTGGTCCTGGCGGTCCCAAAAGGGTTCCATAATGAATATCTCACCTCCCGGACGAAGGCATCGTTTCGCTTTTTTGAGGATGGAAACAATTTCTGTTTCCGAGAAACAGTCGAGGAATTGACTCATCCAGACAGCGTCGGCGCCTTTCGGGAATGGCGTTTTGGACAAAACGTCGATCGGGTGGGTGGAGATGCGGGTCTGGAACGGCTCCCCCTTTAAGAAAGATTTTGCCTTCGCCAATTGGCCGGGCAGGTCCAAGAGTGTTACACGGACGGAGGAATCGGTTTGACAAAGGAGCGAAGCGAACCGACCGGTGTTCCCCCCCACATCATAGACCATCGCCGGGTGGCGGGCCAAGACTTGCGTGGCCGCGTGGGAATAGGCCGCGTCGGAATAGAAGTGGTCAAAGGCAAACCAGCTTTTTTGGATGTGGGGATCCAGTTTTGAGAGGCCCTCGTAAATCGTGGGCCAAGGGCCGAGCGCTTTGAGCCCTTCCGGTTTTCCTCGCCGAACGGATTTTTCCAGCGAGGCGGCGCCGTGATAACAGACGTCCCGCATAAAATTCAAATTAACCCGGGTCATCCGGTCGTAGAGGAAACAAAGGCCGGTTTTCGTCAAGACAAAACGATTTCGACCGTTTAGAAAAAACACCCCGCACCCAAGACCAGCCTCCAACAAAACTCGCGCGCCGTATGGCGGCACGCGCCCCGCACGGGCCGCCTCCGCGATGGTGAGGCCTCGTTCGCCTTTGCTCTCCGCAACACTCAAGAGGCCCAGGCGTTGAAGCGCGTCCACAGCCTGAAAGGCCATCGGCCCCCAGGCGATGCGCTGGGCTTGCGCCAACGCATCCTGAGCCCGACCCGGTCGAGTCTGAAAAAACGCGAGGCGTCCGGCCATAGGAAGAGAGAAGGAAAGTTATTGGATGGGCGCCATTTCCATTTTGATGGATTTCTCCAGATTGTTTGCCCAAGTGTTGTAATGGGTATGGATTCGCTCTTCCCCGTTGGCATTCGTGTACCGCATCCCTTGGCTCTCCAAGTGTTTAATGGCCACGGTGTCTTTCGTGTAGGTGATTCGGACGATGGCGTAGTAAGCGTCCTTCTCTTGTTTGGCGTCAATCACGCCGTTATTGTCCGCGATCACTTTCCAATGGTAAATTTTTAGCGTTTTCAAAATGGCCGGACGCGCATCCACCTTCGCGGGCACATCCATACTCACATTGTGCACCAGCTGGCTTTTATACGCGCACCCCACGAACCCCCACAACAACGGCAACAACAATGCCACACGCATCCATTTCATTTAAGGCCTCCTATTTAATGTAAAAAAGTGCGGGCCACCGGGCACCGCGAGAAAGACAATTCCTTAAACCCCCTTCCCATTTCTTGAAGATCAAGGATGTGTTCACTCCGCCGAAGGCGAAATTGTTCGACATGGCCAGCGTCACCGGCATTTCCCGGATCGATCCCCGAATAAAATCAAGATTCCCGCACCGCTCGTCCGGTTCGGTCAAATTCAATGTGGGGCAGACCCAGCCTTCTTTCATCATTTGGATTGTGATCCAGGCTTCCAGGGCGCCGCAAGCGCCCAATGTGTGGCCCATGTAACCTTTCAGCGAACTAATGGGAACGGCTCGCCCAAACACCTGTTCCGTCGCCTGTCCTTCGGCGATGTCCCCGACTTCCGTGGCGGTCCCGTGGGCGTTGACGTATTGAATTTGATCCGGTTGCAGCCCGGCCGACGCCAAGGACATTCGCATCACGCGTTCCATTCCTTTGCGGCAAGGGTTGGTGATGTGTTCCCCGTCGCAATTGGTGGCGTATCCCACGACTTCGGAGTGAATGGGAACCCCCCGGGCCCGGGCATGGTCCAGTTCTTCCAAAATCAGGGTTCCCGCCCCCTCCCCCACCACCAGCCCGTCCCGGGTTTTATCAAACGGGCGGGGAGACCGGTCCGGGCGATCATTGGAGGTGGAAGTGGCGAACAGAACATCGAAGGTGATGGCGTCCGACACATGCAATTCTTCCGCGCCGCCGGAAATCATAATCAATTGGCGGCCATCCCGGATCGACTCGTAGCCATACCCGATCCCCTGGCTTCCGGAAGTGCAGGCGGAACAGGTGGTGACGATGCGGCCTTTGACGCCGAAAAAATGGCCCAGATTGGCCGCGCAAGTGTGGCTCATCATCTGGAGATAGGTATTGGGGGACAACCCTCTCACGCCGCGTTGCACATGAATTTTTTCAAAGTAGTCTTCCACCGCCACTGGGGACCCGGCGGTGGACCCGAAAGCAATACCGGTCGAACCATCGGTGAGGGCCGGGTGATCGAGAAGTTTTGCCTCCCGGAGCGCCAGTTCAGTCGCACGGGCGGACAGGAGAGCCACCCGGCCCATAGTCCGGATTTTTCGCCGTTCGAACGTGTCGGGCACGACGAAGTCGGTCACCGGGGCCCCCAGTCGCGTCTGAAGCCCCTCAATGGCGTCCCATTCGTCCATGCGCCGAACACCCCCCGTCAGAGAACGCAACCGCTCGCGAACAGACGGCCAGTCCTGCCCGAGAGGGCAAATGCCCGCCATCCCGGTGACGACTACGCGACGTGTCAAATTAAGCCGCCGTTAATGGAAATCACCTGGCCGGTGATATAGTCTGCTTCCGGTGAGAAAAGAAAGGCCACCAGGGCCGCCACTTCTTCCGGTTTCCCCATCCGCCGCATGGGCACCAACGCGAGCATTTCCTCCAGAGGGAGGTCCCGCGTGAGTTTTGATTCAATCAGGCCGGGAGCCACGCTGTTCACGGAGATACGGCGTTTTCCCAGTTCCTTGGATAGCGCTTTGACCGCACCGATAATGCCGGCCTCCGCCGCGCTGTAATTGACCTCGCCCCGGTTTCCCATAATTCCGGACACAGAAGACAGGGCCACCACGCGTCCGCCGTCACGGGTTTGAATCATTGGCATGATCAAGGGAGAGAGCACGTTGTAGAACCCCCCGAGATTGGTATCCAAAACCTGGTCCCAGTTTTCTGGCGTGAGGCCCGGAAAAGGCGCGTCGGCGGTGATTCCCGCGCAAGAAGCCACTCCCCAATAGGGGCCGTGTTGCGTCAAATCCTTCTCCAGGGCCCGGCGCGTTTCGGCGCGGCGGGAGACATCGAAAGACAAAAGGGCGGCTTCTTTTCCTTTTTTTTTGATGAGCGCACGGGTTTCTTCGGCGGCGGCGCGGCTGGTCCGGTAATGGACCGTGACTTGAAAACCGTGCTGGGCCAGGCGCACCGCCACCGCCCGGCCAATCCCTCCGCTGGCCCCTGTGACCAAGACCCGGCGCTTCAAGACCGTGCTCCGATGTCCTGGGGGGCGGGTTTGAACAAATTCAGTTGCGCGGTCGCCAATGGTTTCTCCTCTTTTCTCCTGCGAACAACCCCTTCAAATGAAAACAAGCGATCATCCCCCCAAACCCAGGTGACCTCGACGCGAAGTATTGTCCCCACGGCAAAGCCATCCGCGTCGAAAGCGCATCGACGAACGCCAATCAAAAATCCAATTTCCGGATCCCCGCCCTTTCGCCGTCCTATCATTCCTGAATGGGCCGCCACCGTTTGGGCCATTAGTTCGATGGACACCCACACCGGCCACCGCCCCTGGCAAACGAGGGGAGCGCCTTCCCGCGCCACCGCGTCGCAGACGGTATGCCGAGGTCCGTGGGCCACCACATCCCGTAAGAGGACCATGGCCCCGAGGTGCGGGACCACCTCCGCCGCCGATAGAGGCAGAGTCAACGGGCCCACGCCCATGTGCGCGCTCCAAATGAAAGTCGAAGGTCAGATGCCTCCGATCGGTGCCAAAAGAGAAAGTCCCCAACGGGCCAGCCTGAACCTGTTTGTTCTCCCCCTGGAACGATGGACAAAGAGATTCCCCGGTCTGCCGGCCCGGCCCGGGTGAGAAGCAGGGCGACCGCATGGGCTGGCTCCGGCGAACGCACCAGAGGACCAAAGGGCGTTGGCAACGCGTCTTCCGCGGTCACGAACAGCACGGGGGTTTCGTCCTCCATCAACTGCCCCACCGCCTCCAAGAACCCGCAACAAAATGTTTCTTCCCCCGCCGCGATGGCCCGGGAGGAATGCCGGTTGCCCGCTATCATACTGAAAAAACCGGTAAAGGCGTGATGCACCGAAACGCTGAAAGCCGTGGGAGACAGGGCGTCGCCTTGGTGGATGGATTTGAGAAGTCCGACGAGCACGCCGGTTTCCCCATGACGAGACCCAAAAACCAGCCGAACCTCCGACGGAGGGGTCCTGGCTTGGCCAAGGCATTCATAAGCCGCCGCCATCGCCAGTCGATCCAAAAGACTCATTCGGCGTCGGTGGAGTGGATCGACAAAGGGCAGTTTTCCAGGCCCGTCAGAAAAAAGAGCTCGGACATCTTGAGGCAAAGACGTCTCACACGTGGAGAGCGAGTCCCTTGGCGCGAGGGCCGACCAGCCCGCGACCTTGACCGTTGGGAGGGCACAGGTTGTCACAGGTCTCTTCCCACAATGACGGCGGCGTTGTTCCCCCCGAACGCGAAAGAATTACTAAGGAACCGCGCTTTCCCCCTCGGCGGGACAACCCATTCCCCCCGCCCCGCCACCCGCAAAGGCGGAAGATCCGGGTCTCTCTGGCCGTCCCACAAATGGGGCAAAAGGGGCACCCGTTTCCCTTGGCCGTGAGCGAGCGCCAACCAGCAAAGTCCGACTTCAATCGCCCCGGCCGCCCCCAGGGCATGGCCGTGAAACCCCTTGGTGGAACTGACGGGAATAGTTAAACCCAGGGTGGCCACGGCTTTGGCTTCCATGCGGTCGTTTTGAATCGTTCCGGTTCCATGCAGGTTGATGTATGTCAACTGCTCGGCCGACATCCCGGCATCGGCCAGGGCCGATTCCATGGCGATACGCGCTCCGTTCCCTTCCGGGTCGGGGGCGGAGAGATGATAGGCGTCGGAGGATTCCCCCACCCCGTGCAAAGCTATCCCGCCGCTTCCCCGTTCTAAAAGGAACACCGCGGCTCCTTCCCCAACATTAAGACCGTTGCGGTGGCGGCTCAAGGGATTCGCCGGGGAGCCCGAGAGAGAGGCGAGCGCCCCAAACCCCTGCACTGTCATTCGGCAAAGGCTGTCCGCTCCTCCCACTAAGACGGCGTCACAGGTTCCACTTTTTAAAAGCATTTTCGCCGAGGCGAACGCCTTGGCGCCGGAAGAACAGGCAGTCGAAATCGAAAATGCCGGTCCGGTCAGGCCGAGGAATTCCGCGACAAATTCCGCCACGCTTCCCATTTCATGCTGAGCATAGTTGAATTGTTCCGGTAACGTCCCCCGTCCAGCCAATGGGCGTAGGCCAATTCTGTTTCCGCGATGCCGGAGGTGCTGGACCCCATGACCACACCGATCCGGGAAGGGCCGTAGCGTGCGACGGCGGCGGTGGTCGCCGGTTCCATTTGTTTCAGGGCGGACAGGGTCAACTGGTTGTTGCGGCAACGGAAACGGGAAAGAGAGGCGGGAATTTCCGGGAGCGGTCCAGGGACCCGCCCAACCAGCACCCGTCGCCCCGGCCACAGGTCGGAATCTTCGACCAAAGCCGAGGTGCTTCCGTCCATCAACGTCGTCCAGACAACGTCTCCCTCCACTCCCAGGGAGCACACGAGGCCCATAGTCGAAAGGATTAGCCGTTCGTCAATCATGGGGGGGTTGGGAAAAAACGGTGGCGAACAAATAGGAACAGGTGATGCCGACCGCCACTGTTGCGCCCACCGCTTTTAATAGGGGCGCTTTCGAAAAGGCCAGCGCGGCAAATGAAATAATGGTGGTCGCGGCGGCAAGCGTTACGCCCCAGACCGCCCCGGAGGGGGCGAGCCTGGACCGTCGCATTTCTTCAAAAATGATGGAATAGTCGATGCCCATGGCCATCACCAATATCACACTCAACACATGAATAAAAGACACCGGGGTTCCGGTCCACCCAAGCACCCCCATGACCACGGCGGCGCTCAGGAGACAGGGCGCCGTGACCCGGATCCCACTTTTTAAGCCAAATCGCGCTGCGACAATCAGAAAGATGGCAATGTAGACGAAACATCCTAGGAACAAAGCCCGGTGACGATACCGTCCCAAAAGCTCCGAAAACCCGCCCAATTTATCAAAATAGGTTACACCGGGAAGATTCGCCACCTCGCGGCGTAAAGTGTTTTCGTCCTTCACCCCCCCCAGCAAGGCCATTGATCCCATCCCTTCGGGAAGATTTCCCAGCCAAAGGGTTTTGAGTCCTTGGGAAACCGGGGACGACTGCCACTTTTCCATGGGAAACGGGTCAGGAGCGGATTCGCGCGCATCTGCAAAAAAAGACTGAATGGCTTTTCGGGGGACCCCCCAGGATCGGAGAGACTGTCGGATCGTTTCTCCCTCGCGTGAGAGGAGGTCCGCCAGCCGTTTTCGTGTCTCCAGTCGTCGCTGGTCGCTGGGGAGAAAAGGCGCCAGGGTCAGAAACGATTTGAGCATTCCCTCCTGTTTCATTTGTCCGAGCCGGACCTCCAGATGTTCCTGGCGGGTCAGGATTTCTTCCTGCGAGGAGCCTTGGATAAACAAATAACGCCCGATATCCAGGTCTCCCCCCTGGGAACGAATTCGGTTTTCCTGGGCCAAGAGATCCGCGTCTTCCGAGCGGAGACGCCGCACGTCGTCATCGAAATGCACCCGGGCCACCCCGGCCAAGAGAACTCCCAGGAATCCGATCAAGGCCCACCGTCGGACGCCGCTTTTCCATCCCCAGGTCCGAATTGACTCCCAAAAACGAAGGAATCCATTCCCGCGTCGCGTCCTCTTGGGAATTGTCCAATGGGGGAACCAGAGAAACACCGATACCACTGTGGCGGCCAAGCCAACGCAGGAAAAAACAGCGATCTGCCGCAATCCGGGGAATCCCGAAAGGGCCAAGGCCGCGTATCCGATCACGCTCGTGAGACTTCCCATCAATATCCCGGGGCGCACCGCCGCCACCGTTTCCATAGGCCGTTCGCCGAGGGATGTAGCCTGGTGAGAAAAGTAATGCAAAGCGTAATCCACCGCCACTCCCAGGAGGCTCGACCCAAACGCCAAGGTCGCCGCGTGAACGCTCCCAAATACCCTCACCGAAACCGCGCAGGCCACCATCGTGCCGGCCCCCAAGGCCGCCACCGTCAGTAAGAAGGGCCGAAGGGATCGAAAAAACCAGGTGACCAAAAGAAGGATGCCCACTAAAGAAATGAGCGTAACCTGTTGAATGGTTTGTTGGAGACGTTGCCGCTCCGCGCGAGCGAACAGAGCGAGGCCGGCGACGTCCAGCCGGGTGTCGCCCCGTTTTCCGCTCCACTCCCGGCGAAGACTTTCAATAAGAGAAGCGATTCTTTCCTGGATGGGGGTGGTCATGGGGTTGCCAGCCAACTCCGCCTGGATGAGCCGTCGTGACTCAGGAGGCCCCGCCCCCCCGCCTTCTCCCATGGACCAAGCCCAGGATTTTATGAGACGTGGAAAAAAGAGGAGAGGATCCTTCCGGAGGAGAGGCGAAAGGGCGGGCCCCATGGGCCCGGCCAGAAGGGCCATTGTTCGGTTTAAGAGGACATGGGCTCCGTCCGGGTGATCCAACGCCAGCCGGTCCTCCGGAGACAGGAGTTCATATCTCCGGGGAAAATAGAAATCCGCAAACGCCCGCGCATTGTCCCTCCCCACCTTCGCAAAAACCTCCGAAAACAGACCGCTTTTCTGAAGACGGCCGACCAATTCATTCCCGGACTCTTCCAGGCTTTCCGGGTCTGGGTTCGAGATAAGGAAGGCTAGGGTCCGGCCAAACCGTTCCCCGGCGATTTCAGAGGCAGATTGAAGGAAAGGATCCCGTTCGCTTTCCGGGAAAAGGGCCAAAATATTTGTTTCGGCGAAAGGGCCCTTCCACAGGCGAACCCCGACGTCCAACCCGGCCAATAGGACGATGGCCAACCAAGCCCGCCCGGCCAAGACAGCCCATTGGTTCATGGCGTTGGGCGAGGCCCCGAATCCGGGGGCGAGGAGAAAAGGTTCCACTGGGCGGCCGTAGCTTCGGAAATGATTTTTTGGTCCGAAAACCTCATCGTTTCCTGACTTCCGCCTTTGAGGTACAGAGACAGGGAATCCAACAAAGGTCCCCGACCGAACATTTCGATACGAAGCAAATGTTTCGCCACCGGGTGTTTGGGGCGGGGCTCAAAAGAAAGTCGCCACTCTTCCAGCGATCCTTCCTGATGGGAAAGGAAAAGGTCCGTCCAGCGGTCAGCGTCGCCGGAGAGGAGCGCCAGGAGCGCGTCGGTCATGACGTGGGCTTCTGCAACCCCCCCTGTCTGGATCCGTCGCCAGGGGGCCGGTGGTTGCCGTTCCCACAATTCTCCCGGGAGGATCAAAAGCTCTTGCGCCAAGGGCCTATCCAATCGCTGGTAAATCCCCCGTCGGGGTGCCACCCGAATAAACCCCTCCTTGCGAAGCGGTTTTTCAAGCGGTGGGAGTATTTGGTCGCTGATAAACGACGCCTCGACCATTTCTACCGACCGAAGAGCCTCGGCCACCTGGCCGAGCAATGGCGCCGGGTCCTGGGGAGAACCACCGAATTCGGCGGCCGCAACACTTAAACCCATCGCGACAACCATCGCCGACCAACCCGGTCGCACCACTAGATTCTTTGACCTCGACGGCGTTTCAGACGAAGTTTTGGCGGATCCCCCCTTTGGGAAAGGGGGGTGCGGGGGGATTTGTTTATGGATTTCGGCAAAGTGCCTTCCTTCCACAAAGAAAGATGGTGAAGAAGAACGTCGGGCGTATTCAATACCAGGGTCCCCGTCTTAGCCCGCACGGCGGCCTGAACGGTGTGCCCCTTGGCCACGCGGCGTCCCCCGGGACCCGTGACGGTATACTCGATCTTGACCCGATGTTGAATGTCCGCGAAGCGAGCGTCTACCGCAAAGCGGTCCCCATATTGCAGGGGCGACAAATAGCGGCAATGAGCCTCAATGACCGGCCAAACGTATCCGGAGCGGGTCATCTCTTTGATATCAAAACCGACTTGCCGGAAGAGCGCCGTGCGGGCCAATTCAAAATAATTAAGATATCGCCCGTGCCAGACCACCCCCAGGGAATCCACATCGCAAAAAGGCACCTCGGAAACGAAACGGACCTTTCTCTCTCTCATGGCAACGCCCTTATCCAGGAAAGCAGAGAGTGAAGATCGTTGTCCAAGGGGCGGTCTTCCCTAAGAAAGGGAACCCTCCCACGCACAGCGTGAAGCGTGTCGTTGAGACTCCCCGGAATGGATCGACCGGACAATTTCGATCGCAACTCAATCCCTTGCGCCCCGGCCAGGAGAGACCCCACCGTCACCTGTTCTGTCAGTTCGACCACGCGCCGCGCGCTTCGGGCGGATATGGTCCCCAGGCTTACCTTGTCCTGGTTATGGCATTCCGTGGATCGGGAAAAGGACGCGGAGGGCATGGTCAATCCGAGCGCCTCCGCGGTCCAGGCCGAGCAGGAGATTTGGAGGGCCTTCAGCCCGTGATTGACAGGTAGCCGGGATTCGGTCGCGCCCGTGAGGTTGGCCGGGAGGCCGTGGTTTGTCCGCACATCCACCAGGAGAGCCACTTGGCGATCCAGCAGGTCGGCCACGCCGGCCACCGCCGATTTAAGGGCGTCCATGGCGAAGGCGATGTGCCCACCATAGAAGTGCCCCCCGTGAAGCACTTTCTTTTTTACTCCATCGATCAGAGGATTATCGCTTACGCCGTTCATCTCGCGTTCGATCCAGTGGCGGGACCAGTCCAGCGCGTCCTCCAAAACCCCGATGACATGGGGAGCGCACCGCACGGCATAGGGATCTTGTAGGCGGCCGTTGTGCGATAGCCCGCCCACCCCCCGCAACATCTTCCGGATACGAGCGGCCGCCCGGGTCTGACCGGGATGGTCCTTGAGCCGGAACAGGTCGGCATCAAAGGGGCCCGGGTTCCCCCCCAAGGCCGCCACAGTGAGCGCTGTCGCCTGGCAGGCCAAGTGGGCAATGTGGGTCGCGCGCAGGTACACCAGGATGGCGATCCCCGTCATGACGCTGGTCCCGTTCATGATCGCCAGACCCTCTTTGGGAAGCAGGGTCATGGGGAGAACGCCCAAATCCCGGAGCGCCCGTCGGGCCGGCACACGCCGTCCCCGCCACAGGACTTGCCTTTCCCCCATAAGGGCGGCGGCCAGGTAGGAAAGCGGCGTTAAATCCCCGCTGGCGCCCACCGAGCCTTCTTCCGGGATCAAGGGGAGCAGACGGCGGTTGATCATTAAGACCAATCGTTGGAGGAGAGACCAACGCACGCCGGAATACCCTTTGGCCAAGGACACCAGCCGGACGGTTAACACGGCCAACGTCGTTTCCTCATCAAGAATCGCCCCCAGCCCGCACCCGTGAAAGCGCGCCATTTGCCGAGGCAGTTCGAGGACGAGTTCCCGGGGAACGGGCCGATCAACGGAGGCGCCGAATCCGGTCGTCACCCCGTAGACGGGGGTTCCCTCTCGCCACAACCGCTCCAGATAGGCGGCCCCGGCCTCCACCAAACGGCGCGTGGGCCCTCGGGAGGGCAACGCCACGCGGGCCCGCCCACGCGCCACCTGCCGGACATCCTCGATCGTCCAGCGATGACCGCCGGCGTTAAGCGTTTTCTTCATTCCAGAAGTCATAGAAGTTAAACCATTCGTAGGGGTAAAGACGGCAATAATATTCGAGTCGCTCCGCGAAGTGGCGAACCACGCCCTGCAGGACCTGTTCTCTCTCACCCCGCGGAAGCGGGATGCGATCAATGATCCTTTCAACGTGGATGCTGTAACGGCGGGGCCCCGTGGAAACGGCGAGCGCCAAAAACACGGGGCACTCCAAAAGGGCCGCCAACAAAAATGGGGTGGAGGGAAAGATCGCCTTCCTCCCAAAGAAGGGAACCTCCATCCCCCGGCCACCGCCGCCCGCCGGCTCACGGTCTCCCAAAAGTCCCACGCATTCGCCCCGGGCCACCGCTTCCCGGAGTCGGAGGACCGTATCGGGACTGCCCGGCTCGTCTTCAATAAGGCCCACCTCCCGCGCGGGAGTCAGACGGCGAAAAAGTTCAGAAATCAACGGTGAATGCCCCCGATACATGACAACGTTTAGTTTCCATCCCCATCGGTTAATCAAAGCCCGCAGGGCATCGTGACTGCCCAGGTGCGCGCTTAAAAAAACCACGCCCTTTCCCTGTCGCCCGATCGCGGCCACATCTTCCGGGACGTGAATGTCGAAGTGATAGGCGTCCCAACGTCCTCGCCAAAAATCCAGACGGTCCAAGATCGCGGTGGCAAAGGAAAGCCCCTGGCGAAAAACATCACGAAACCCGGCCGGACGACCCAGGGCGCGGGTTAAGTAAGCCCTTGACCATCGCCGGACAGCTTTCCGCCGAAGCAGATAATAGAGAACGATGGGGCGCAACATTTCCCTCGCCACCCGATATCCCAACACCTGCCGCACCCAGGCCGTGATCCCCATGCCCCAACGGGACCCCGTCTCGGCCACGGCCAGCCACGCCGGACGATGGCCCGCTGTCACTTTTTCCGGCATTTTCGTATTAATAGCGATGGTCCGCGAAACAAGAGACCAAAAAAGAGCCGTGTGTTCATACGAGTAATGTCCCAGTTGTCGGCCCAGAGTCGGAAATGAGACACGCCGCCTACCGGGTAGCGGACACGGGTCGGAATGGACACGATGGGCACACCGCGCCACGACAAGCGCACCGCCGCCTCCGGATCGAAATCCATCCTGTTCCCCAAATGTTCGCTCCGCATCATATCCAGGATCGGGGTCAACGGATAACACCGGAACCCGACCAGGGGGTCTCGGATGGAGAAAGAAAGCGTCTCCAACCATACCCAAAGCTTGCACACCCACCGCCCATACAACCGGCCACGGGGAGCGTCCGGCCCGAACAGGGGATACCCCAAGACCAGCGCCTCCGGATGGAGGAGAGATGTCTCCACAAAGCGGGGCACATCGCCGGGGTCATGCTGGCCGTCCGCATCCATTTGCACCGCGTGGGTGTATCCGGCCTCCGCCGCCCGGCGCAACCCTTCTTTAACGGCCGCCCCTTTGCCCTGGTTCCGGGGAAGGGTCACAAGGACCACCCAGGGGAATCGCCCGGGGAGACCGGCCAGGAGGGACCGGGTCGCGTCGTCGCTTCCATCGTCCACCAGGAAACACGTCAAACCGGCCGGGGATAAACCGTCCAACACTCTGGCCAAGGCTTCCCCATGGTTGTAAACGGGGATAACAATGCAGTGTCGCGGACCGCTCACGAAAACCGGCAACGGCCTTCCGCGAAGAGAACGTTACCCTCCGCCAGGGAGAAAGAAAGCACCGGCCCCCCGGCCGTCTCTTTCCAATCCAGAGTGATGCGAAAAGTTTGGCCTGGTTCAAGAAACTGTTTAAATTTGAGACCCTCCACGGCCTTCAGCGGAGGGAGCTTCCCTTTCCACCGGGAGGCTTCGTCCATGACCCATTGCAGTTCCACCACTCCCGGAACCACGGGAAAACGCGGAAAATGGCCTTCAAAATACCCCAGTTCCTTGGGAACGCGACAGTTCACCTCGCGACGGGATCCGACGGTCGACGTCTTAAGTTTCAGGGGACCCGTGCAGGCGGGGTTATACGCGACGAGGAATAACCTTTCCACGGCCTCCTTCGATACCTTCCCCTGCGCGTCCATGGGGAGCCTATCCAAAAAACGAAAATACTTTGGCACCGCCGCGTCGTCCAATCGGCGACGCAGGGCCGATCGGAGCGTGGAAGAAAACCGTGAACGACCCTCTCGGGCCAAAGCGTTTCGTCCCGATGGAGAGAGACTGACCCCCGCGTTTAAAGCGCGGGGGGTGGCCCCTGGCTTGGCGCAGAGAGCGACGGCTCTGTCAATCCAGGGATGTTCCATGAGCCGTTTTTCGACTTCAGTCAAAGACACCCTCTTTTCCGCAATCTTGACGATTTGGTCGGCGCGGCCCTGATGGAGAAAACGCCCATCCGAGCCAACGGTGCCACGATCGCCTGTAAGACACACGCCTCCGCTCCAGGGGGAACTGACCTGAAGCAGTCCCGCAGGCGTTTCGTTCACCTGAACTCCCTCCAGGGGCGTCCAATGCGTGGAATCCTTCCGTCCGGGTTGCCTTCGCCAGCCGATTCCCCCCGTTTCTGTCGAACCAAACACCTCCGTCACCGAGGTTCCCAGGCGTTTGGTAGCTTGACGCGCCTCGAGGGGCGTCAAGGCCCCGCCGGAGGAGAAAACAGCGCGACAACCGGAGGCGGCGTCGGAACTCAGTGATTCCACCCGAGCCAAGTGAGCGGGGGAGGAGACCAATAACCATTTTTCAAAAACGGATTTGGCCTCCAGAACATCGTCCCAGAGCAAGGGCGTCTCCCCCAAAAATGGCCGGCCGGCGCAGAGAGGCCAAAGGATGCGAAAAAGAAGCCCGTAAATGTGGTGCGGGGACACCGTGGCGACAATGCCCGCTCCATGAAGCTCGTTTCCGAAAGTGGACTCCAGAACCGAGAGTTCCGCCTCCAAAACAGTCAATGGTTTAAAGACCCTTTTTCGGATTCCCGTGGAACCGGATGTCCTAAGTTCTACCCCCGTTTCCCGCCTGGTCCGGAAAGAGGCCGTGGGTCGGCGTGTCCCGCCTTTTAAGTCCTGGAGGATGACGGCGCCTGGGAACCGGCCTCGCGCGTCGGTCAAAATCCCCCGGATACCCTTTCCGAACATTCCTGGAGTCGCTCGGCTCGACGGTGAAAGAACAGGAAGGACTCCCCCCCGCCAAAGTCCGAGGAGACCCACGGCAAAGGAGACGGCTGAATCGCAAGCAAGCCCCCAACGCTTCCCTTGTTCGCGCCTGACGTGTCGGCACACAGCGTCGGCGCGACGCTCTAATTCCTTCCATAAAACCGGCTGCCCTTGATCGTAGGCCGCTACCGTTTCGGGACCATGTCCGACCGCCAGGAGGCGGTGTAGAGGGAGGAAGGTGCCCGAACGTCCCACGCTCTGGTCCGCCCCCTATTAAAACTTTCGGAAATAGGCGAGCTTTCCACCATCCCCGACAGGAGAAAATTCCATCACAAATCCCTTCTCTTTCCCTTCCCGACGCAATCGGTTGACTTTTGGCGAAGTGGCAATTCCCCAGGCTCCAAATCCAATTCCAATCCCTTCAAAAATGATGCTGGCGAGTAGTTTCATCCGCCCGTCGTCAAGTTTATCCTGCGCGGCATTCGTGCTTTCGGCATCGGCGCAAAGGATGTCGAATCCGTCTTTTGTGCATCCCGGCGTGTTCCCCGCGTCGTTAATATCTTTCAAGCCACTGATGGTGAATCCCACCCCCACAGCGATGCCGATGACGCCGCCCGTGATCAGGCCCGTCCGTTTGTTTTCCGCCGACTTTAAACGTTTTTCCCAATCCGCCTTTTCGGAGGAAGAGAGCAGGGGTTTCTTTTCGTCTTCTCCCATGGGAGTGTTGGTTATTGCCTCCGCGCGCCAATCTTTATAAAGATCAAGGGAAGGGGCCTTGGTTTTCTCAACGACAGTAAAAGACTGAACGGCGGAAGCGCTTTGCGAAAACAAGACGACGCCCATAAATAACGCTGTGATTGTTCGCCATTGGTTCATGATTTCACCTCATTTTTTAGGTTTTGATTTTTGAGACGGTCAGTCACAATATCCACCACATCCTGAAATGTTTTGATGGACCGCAAATCCGGCGCTTTCAACCGAAGCTTGGTCTCCATTTCCAACTTGACCACCAGATCAATGGCGTCAATGGAATCAAGCCCTAGGTCCTGATACAGCCGCGCCGTCGGCCGGATGGCATTCTTCTTGACTCCAAAGTCATTCACAAAAATGGACTCGATGCGTTGGGCGACGTCCTCTTTTGTGGGCATATTTATTGGCTTTTCCTTTTCTGGGCAACGAAGGCGGCCAGGGGAGGCCACCGAGGCGAAATGTTTTCGATACCCCTGGGTCCCCCCGTCCATTTGAATCTTGTATTTCTTTGAAAGGGCCATGGCCAGCTCCAGGGCGTCAATGGAATCAAGCCCTAACCCTTCCACAAAAAGCGGTTGATCGGTTTTGATATCTTTGGGTGTAGTGTCTTCCAGCGCCAGGGAACTGACGATGAGCTCCTTAATTTCCTGCTCAAGTTTTGTGTCAGGCATGCGTCAATTCACTCCTGAAGTAATCTTCCGCTTCCAACGATATCGCGCGGGCAGTGACGGCCGGGGATCGGCTTGGGTTCTGTTCCCTGGGAGTCCATATAGGATCCCCCATCCGGAGGGTCAACCGAAAGGGTTCGGAAGGAATATCATATATCGGTTGATGCCTCCGTCCGAGGGCGCGTGGCCGGCATTGTATCACGACGGGAACCACAGGACAACCGGCGCGCAGAGCTGCGTGGGCGAACCCCCGGTGAAAGGGGCCCAGTCCGTTCTCGGGAGAACGGGTTCCTTCCGGAAACCAAATGACGCGGCGGCCGGCCTGGAGACGTGTGACCGCTTCCTGAAGCGCTTCCTGTCCGTCCGCGTTTCGAATGTACCCTGCCGCCCAGAGGATGGGCGCGATCAGGGGATTATTCCCCAGTTCCTTTTTCACCACACAGTCTCCCTGGGGCATATGTGCCAAGAGGAACACAATATCAAGTAGCGTCGGATGGTTGGCGACCACCACCTGGGGGCCGGTTCGGGAGCCAAACCCGGTCGCTTTGTGGGGTTTCATCCCGCCCGACCATTCTAAAAGGTCGATGAAACATCGAAAGAAAATGTGGATGACCCGCTGGACTCGGTCTCTTCGATCATTGGCGGACCCCGGCCAAAGTGCCAGAACCGGAAACAGGGTCCACCCACTGATAATGGAGGATAAGCCGAACAAGCCAAACCCAAGCAGGTGGACCAAAATCAACCATCGTTTCCGCCAGCAAGCTTTCATAGGGTTTCCGATCCACTCCTGGGCCCACCCGCCGCATCATCCAATAAACCGATCCGCCCCCTTTGATCCTTTTCTGGGTCTTATGGCGAGAAACCTTTAGGGATTATTCTGCCAAAGGTCTCTTTGGGTATTGTTCTATCAAGCTTTTAATATTGCTCTTTAAAACGGCCTCCATGTTTCCCCCAAAAGCGCCAACGCTGAGATCGCTATCTCCAGTCACCTCAAACTTTTTTTCACCGGTACGGCTATCCGTGACCGTTAAACGAGAATCCACTCCTCCAGACCCGGCCCCGAACCCCACCCAATACCGCAACGCCTTGTTCCCATAGGTTACCTTTATGTCCAGCTTCACCAACAACACCCTGTCTTTCTCAGTCGGGGGAGTAAGCAAGAGCTGGTATCGGCTATTTTTAACATAGGATTCCATCTCACTTCGGGCATAAGTTTTCCATTCCTCGATTTTAGCAAGGAGATCTTTGTTGCCTTTGGCCGATTCTTCCTCAGAGTAGACCTTGACGTCCGTAATATAGACTTTGTCGTAAAGATGAAGATCAGAAGACCAGACTGCTTTTCGAACATGAACCTTTCCACACCCAGTGACAGTGAGAAAACCCCCGAGCATTCCAACAATTAATCCGATTCCAAGTATTTTACGTTGAATCATAAATAATATCTCCTCAGTTTGTTTAAGGCTTCCTGAACAAGGCATTTTCAACGCCAGCGTAACAAATTCGTAAGGGGGACGTCGCATCCCCGGCATACAATGTCCCACTACACACCCCCTTCCGTCATGCTGTCAAAGCGCTTTTGGTTCGCGCGGGGAGGCACCCCGAGAATGTCAACCTAATATAACTTCGCAAATTCTTTGTCCAATAGCTCCTGGTTCAACATCACACCTTGACGATAAATGTCGTCTTTGTCCATGGTTTCATCCAGCGAATAGAAGATGTGGCCGAGGAAGCGGCCGTTGATGTCCACCTTGGTGGTGCGGAGCATCACGAAGGGGACGCGGGCGAGCTGGTTTCGGACGTATTCGGCGGCTTCGCGGCCTTCGTCCGTGGAAATATCCGGACAGGAAAATGTTGGGGACATAATTGTCTTTTTGACTACCAGGCAAGCGTGCAATGGGCGCGAGCGAAAGTCAATAAAGAAACTCCGTCCCCTTTTTCCAAACGCTGAAGAAGAGCGCCGACGCTACCACCTTAATGGATGCTAAGATTTAAGGCTTCCACCACCAGTTTGAACGGTAAATCACGATCCCAAACTCCTGCCAAATTTGTTTCTCCCACATGGCCCGCCTGGGATTTCCACTGAATTTTGTTTCATCAGCCAATTTGTTGAATACCTGTTCCGTAATGAATGTGGGAAACCCAGCCTCATTAATGGAACACATTTTTGCGGCGAAATTCGCCGCGCGCCCCACCCATACGAGATCATTTGAATTGCGGATACCGGTTCTCACCACAAAGAGGTCGCTTGTATCAATGCCAATCTTTTGGCGGAGTATAAAAGAGGTGGTTGGGAACTTCGCCTTGATCGCATCATTAATTTTCCTAACGATGAAGTTAATTTTTAGGGCAGCCTTCGCCGCTGATGTATTCTTCTGGTCTCCGACAAAGACGCCCATCACCCGATCGCCATCAAAAGCGGTGATCTCCCCTCCATTCGCACGGATAATCCGGCAGGCGCCTACCAGATACGACTTGTAAATCTCGGCCGCAAACCAGGGTTTATAACCGTTCACTAATTCTGTTGAGTCACTCATGTCTGCATACAACACAGTCCCTGCCAGCGTTATGGCATCATTCCCCAATTGGATATCAGATGCCTCAGGCACCTTTCTACCTTCCCTGATTGCCCACTTGCTACTTAAGATCTCGTCCACTTCTTTCAAAATATCACCGGTATTCATATAGGCTCCTTTATCATATGGGGCCAAATTTCCGAATGAGAGCTTTCAGTTTCCTTAATACAGGCTGTAGGTTCCGGGCCATACTCCTGCCCCTCCGCAATTCATACGTCAAACGCGAGAGGCCTAAAATGTCCGTTGGAAGCTTCAAGTTCGTTTCCTTCGGAGTAACAATGTACGTCCGCTCTCGGCCCAACGAGCCCATGAATAGTCCTGTTTCAAAAATTACATTGTCGCGCGGCGCACCCAGAGAAACCCCACGGCTTCTAGTGACATCATCAGGGGTGAATACGAGAACGGAAAAATCCGTCTCACGTGCTGTCCGCATCAAATCCTCAATTGTTGTCTTTGATGCTTCAAACACACCATTCGTCCACAGGTGCACCACAATAGGGCATCGTTGCAGATATTTGCTAATGGTCTGGGCGACGGGGAGGCCCTTCCCAGACGACGACCCAATGAAAACAACAGGTTCGTTCCGCGGCGGAGTATGGAACTTGTTCCTCTCTCTTAACCGCTTGGCAACAACCACAGCCAGTTGCCTCCACACACCGGGATATTTATTTGCAATCCGTGAAAATTTTTTCTCAGAAACCCTCGCAACGACGGTCTGTTCAATTGTCTTGACAGTTGCGCTTCGAGTTGCGGTTATATCGATAAGCGCCATCTCCCCAACATGCTCATCGGCTTTTCGAATTCCAACCTGACGACCATTCACAAGAACTTCCACCGAACCACTGAGGACAAAATAAATTTCATTGTCCTGCCCGCCCTGTGTCATGATCTCATTCCCTGGAGAAAGGGATTGGAGATTGGCGCACATGGCGATTTCTCTCGCCGCTTTGATTTCTCCCGATAGGAGAACTTGCCTTCGGAAGGCTTCAGCCCTACGGAGAACGCCGCCCCTACCCTTAAACCGTCGAAGTATCGCAAGATTGCTTTTTATTGGCATATTTCGAGAAGGCCCAGTCTACCGACTAATCCAGAAAAGCGGACGTTGCATTTGTCGCATTAATTGGTTGTCCTCCGCCCTGCCGCATCTGACCGAACTGATGGGAGACACCTATGGCGTTGGCGGTGCAACTACCGAGCTGGCCTTGATCATAAACGGGCGGACACTGGGGGCGGAGGTCAACCTTCTTCGGCAATTTGATCGGCGGGGCGGCGAAAAGGAAGTCGCGTTGGTCGGGTAAATCCGGGAGCCAGCCGTATCGTTTGATCTTGCGCATGGGGCCTCTGTTTTGTCTTGGGAGATGCGGGGATTCTATCGCACGAGCCGGGCACGGTCAAGCGGGGATTTTGTAGGGTTCGCGCATTATGGGACAGAAGATCGCGGTGGCCATTATTCACGGCGTGGGGAATACTCCGGCGGACTTCGCCGACGGGATGATCGCGGACATTCGGCGACGGTTTGCCAACGCGGGCGCGGCGAACGAGGATCTTGTTTTGAAACCGGTTTACTGGTCGCCCGTGGTGCAGGGTATGGAGGACGAACTTTCCCGCCGGGTGAGACTGGGCGGGCCTTTGGGTTACGGTGCGCTCCGGGATTTCATGGTCAGCTTCGCTGGGGACGCCATTGCCTACCAACCCGCGACGCGGCCATTGGGGACGTCCTGATAAATATATAACTATTCCGTTGCGATGGCTCTCCAAACAGCCTCATTCTATTTGGCCCAGGCCTCTCCGCAACGATACAGTTGGCTCACCGCCAGCTGACTGATTCAAAGGTAATCCACTATTTCAACCATTGTCTTCCCCAGCGCCGTCACCCCTATATTCGCCAGCAACAACCGGCCACGCACCCCCTCCGCCGTGCTTTTCCCAGGGCTCCGAAACTTCTCCATCGGAACTCCCACCTAGGCCGCCACGCGATTGCCCACCACATCAATCGTTATCCCTGAAGCCCCTGTCGGGGACATAGGTCTTTCCCCCCGAACCAACGCCACCTTTACAAAATCCCCCTCCCCCTACGCTCTCGCGTCAAAGAGGTTTAAGAATTTTCCCCTTTACTAGGAGCCATATCTTTGGGTAGTTGGAACCACCCGGCCCTCTCTTTATGGACTTTCCTTTTTATTATCAAACAGTCAGGTTCCTCCGATAAATGCAATGAGGGGTCATGAGGGGCATCCTGAATAGCATCCACCAGAGAATGGATCCTCTTTGCCACTTCCTTTCCATTTTCCTTTTTATTTATCAGTGAATTCCCAAGAACGTTTCTCCAATCCTTTATCAAATATTTGTCATACAGAGAGTCAACCAAGGGACATAAGCCTTTAGGGGGAATCGGAGCGAATGACATCACTCCCTTTTCCTTTTCATTATCAGGTAACTTCATGAAATAGGAATTAACTGCGCCCAGATCTCTTTTTAGATCGAGCCCCCAGACAAACGACTGATCGTCCCTCAAAAACAATGGGGCACACCTTTGATGCAAACGATCTGAAGAAACGAACATCATTGCAAAAGGCAGGTAGAACAAATAACCGATATCCATCCTATTTGATGGCCTATCTACAGATATCTGACTGGCGGCGAGAGAAATTAGGAAAAAAAGGTCTACCATTAAAACATAGGCCGCATAGGGAGCAAACTGGCTTATTGGTGGACTACCACCCGACTCCCATCTCTGAAATATTCTTGTAGCCAAATCCTGTTCCAGCTTTTGAAAGAAAATGATCAGTTTCATACACGTAAGTTTATTGGCGGGGTCTTCGATAAAGAGACGAGCCAAATCGCACGATTCTTTCAAAGACCTGCAGCTCTTCGCTTCAATCTGTAATTTTTTGATCAAAGGGAGCAGGCTCTTTAGTTCGAGATTCGCCATTTGCTCACGCCAAACCCTTGCAAAGGTCCTTTCCACTTCCAAAAAGTTGCCGTCCTGCCAACGGCTGAATGCAGTTGCCTCCGGAAAATGTTCAAACATGGTAACTGCTTTCGCATCTACTCGACCAACTTTTCCCCCCGCCACATAAATGCTCCCACTCATTGATATGGCGTGTCCCATCAAATCATTGATGACCAAAGAGCGGTGATGAATATTTGGGGCCCCATGCATTTCAGGGAATTTATCGGAAATTATCCGAACTTCGTTCTCAGGGGTTCTCCCCCCACCAGGCTCTTTCTCCAAATCCGCAAGCGTTTCGACATAGAAAATAGGGCATATGTTAGCCAGGAAGAGGTGATCAAACCACATTGCCTCCGAGGCGTTCAATGATTGCAGAAATGATTTGTCGAACAGCGAAATCGGGCGCACTGACAAATACGCTCCTTTTTAGAATTCCTGAAAAAGCACCTCAGGCAAGAGAAATAGACTTTGCCATTGGGGAGGCCCATAAAACTTAATATATCCTCGCAAATCCTTTGTCCAATAGCTCTTGGTTTAGCATCACACCTTCACGGTAAATGTCGTCTTTGTCCATCGTCTCATCCAGCGAATAGAAGATGTGGCCGAGGAATCGGCCGTTGATGTCCACCTTGGTGGTGCGGAGCATCACGAAGGGGACGCGGGACAGTTGGGTGCGGACGTATTCGGCGGCTTCGCGGCCTTCCTCCGTGGTGATCTCCGGGCAGTCGATTCCCGCCAGGCGGATCCGTTCCTTCTTTTGATCTCGAAGCCACAATCCACATCGAGGACCAAAGTATCGCCATCAACGACGTCCAACACTATCGCCTTGAAAACGTATGTTGCGCCGATTGGGCGGGGGAGTTGCTTCGCCTTTTTTCCCTTCTTTCCTTCTCCGTATCTGTCACCCTGAACGGCCCTCAGTAGCTGGTCCCGGGTCCAATCGTTTTTTTCCGCTTGGACCGTGTAATATTCCCGCTCTTTGGGATCTTTGATCGTCAGTAGGACCCGGTAGTGAGCCCAGGCAAGGACTTCGGTCTCCGGGACGGTCTTGTATGTCTCGTGGAACTGGACACACCGGTAGAGGGTGGTCATATCGGTTTTGATGTCCTTGGCCAGCCGTTGCATGACCGACCTTGCATAGCCCGCATTTTCCGTCAGTTGTTCCTGCTCGATCCTTCCCCCCATTTCCCAATAGGCTCGAAGAGCCTCCTTCACAATTGCTCGTTTGGCTCTGGTTTTCCCTGTTTCCCAGATGGTGCGAAGGTCATTGATAAGGCGCTCATACTCGTTGGAGTCAATGGATTTGCCGACGACTGGGACGTTTTTCATTGGCGGGGCTGATTCCTCTTTCAATATTGCTTTTTTGACGGCACCGTAAGTTTATGAAATTGAGGACCGATCCGGAGGACCAAGAATGGCATTCGAACAACTGCCGAAAGCACCACAAACCCGCCACGTTCCACGTGTCGGGCTTTGTGGGCAGACAAGCATCGTCAAAAGCGTGCGCGCGCCAGGACGAGGAGGCCGAGGGCCAACCCTTAAGACTTGGTAGGTTTCCCGAGCCCCGGAGCGGAGGGCGGACCCCTCGCCAGTGGGCAGTGGCCCCGCGCCACACAGACCCAGCGCACAACGGCCAATCAGCGACAGCCCCCAAGTGCGGGGCCGCGGACAGCACCTCGGAGCCCGGGGTGAGGCGAACCTCCCGGAGCGGAAGGCGGCACGGTCCCGGGGGCGACGGAGCGGAGCGGCGGCGGCGCGAAGGGCCGACGCGGCGGAGCGGCCCCGGGGGAGAGCGAACCCACCGGAGCGGCGGCTGGGGTTCTCTCCCTCTGGGAGCGAATCAACCGCCAGCGTGGCGGGGCGAGGCGAAGCCGAGCGGCTTTAAACGCCGGAGCAGGTCCCGAATATATCTCCCAGGGCCGGGAGGGACGAACCAATTGGGCGGGGGTGGAGCGAACCTAACGGAGCGCGGGCGGTTCAGTCGCGGGGGCGACGGAGCGGACTGGTCCCGCGCCCGTTTTTTGTGCGGGGCCGGGGAGCGACCCGGGGGACGGCGATTCTGTTGGAGCGGGCCGCGTGGGTTCAGTCGCGTCGGGGAACGATTCAACCGCCAGCACAGCGGGGCGAGGCGGGGCCGCCGCGTGCTTTTCGTGGCGGCGCGGCCGAGCGGCTTTTCGGCGGGAACAGCGGGGGCTCTGTTTTTCGCGGGACCAGCGGGGGGCTGTTTCTTTTCCCGCCGACCAAGGGACGGAAGCGGAACTGGGCCGGACGATTGGCAATCGCACCGAACCGAAGCAAACGACATGGTCGGACCGGTCAACCGGGGGAGGAACTGCGCGATTGGCTAAACGCCGGGGACGAAGGGAAGGGCACGGTTGTCGAAGCGGGACGGACGAGCGGGCGCGGGCTTGCGCCCGCGAGCGGTGGCCCAGCGCTGTAGGCTGTGTCTCTTCTCTCTCTACCGGAACGATGAATTGGAGTGGCCCCGCCGGGCGCCGCGATAGCGGTCAACGGTCAAAAAAATCGAACGGCAAAGGCGCGGCACCACCTGCCGCAGTGGATGGGAGAGCATCGCACCCCCCTCTACACAAGCGTCAGGGGGGAGGCCATTCGAGGCCTCCCCCCTCCATTCGCAACAGGTCGTACGATCCCCATTAGGAGGGCCGCAGGTTGTAGTCGCCAGTCAGGCGATAGTTTTCCCAGTAATCATGTGCTATGTTGGCCAGCAGTAGGTTGAGAGTTGGCGGCCTAACTGTATGCTCCACTTTTTGCATTCGTTCCAACTTCAAGGTAGGGCCTGTCTCTAATTTCGAGACAGGCCTTTCTGTTTTGCGGGCGGGCGAACAAACGGCGGGCGGCGGGCACGGAGAGGCGGCGGCATCGAGCGAAGAATCTCCCGGTTTTCCGTCGGAATCGGAGACACACTTGAACCGAACCGTGATCGTATCCTTGGAATAATAGATTTTCTCCACCCCTCGGCGAACGGCCAAGGCTTTTTCAATTCCAACACCGCGCGCGCCCCCTCTCGGGGGGTACCCCACTCCCTTTCCCACTCCCTCGCCCCGGCGGGGCAAGGGATACCCCTGATGTGTTCCCCACCCCTTCCTCCCCTCCCCGCCGTGAAGGGGAGATCCGCCAACAACACAGCCATGAGGAGCGCCCTCAGTAACCAATGCCCGAAAAGTCTCCTCGCGCCATTACGACAAAAGTCCCCACAGCCATTCGTCGGCCCGCCTCCCGGCCCTGAGGAGGTGTCAAATAAATAATTCAGCCGCGCCAACGGGCCGAACACCGGCCCATCATCGCGGCTGAATAAATATTTTCAAAAAATGACGAGCAAAATATTGCGCAGGCTAAATGGTTTTTTAGTCTTCCTTCTTCCCCTTTCCAGCCAGAAGGACGTTCTTTACTCCCTCTTCAATAAGCCTCCGAGCCACCTTTTGCAATGTTCTTTCCTCAAGAAAGGCTTTTCTTTTTAATCGGGCATGGGCCTCTTCGGAAATAAAGACGACCACTACTTTCATGGGGTGTTTTAGACGTTTGTAATATCCCCAACCGCCTTTTGATTTCGTCTTGCTTTTCGTGGATGCCATAAAGGGAGATTACAAGAAAACATTCATTTGACATAGGGCATTACTGGGGCTATACTAGTATTATACAAACGAGCCTTTCGTTAAGCATAGTTCAGAAAGGATGATCCGGTGTGCCAATTCGAACGCCCAAAGGTTTGCCGATCCGCCCGGAGGAGACCGTTATGGATCTGTTATCCCAAATCGCGAAATCAGACCCCCAACTGGCCGATGCCCTTTTGCGGTTATTGAATGAGCTTGAATTGGCAAAGTTTGAACGTCACAAATACCGCTGATTCCACAATAGGAGACCGTTACATGAAACCGAACTCCATAGACACGCCTAAAACAAAAACCACTCGGTGCGCTATTTACACCCGCGTTTCTACTGACCAACAAGCCGAGGTTGAGTTTAACTCATGCGATGCTCAGGAAGACAGAATTCGCTCGTTTATCACAAGCCAGGAAGGCTTTTCAGTGGCTCAGGTGTATTCTGATCCGGGGTTTACCGGAGCGAACACTGCCCGTCCCGGCCTCCAACAAATTATCTCCGACGTTCAAGCCGGCAAGCTGGATATGGTGATCACCTATAAAATCGACCGCCTCACCCGTTCTCCACGCGATTTTTACCAGTTGATCGAATTATTTGAAGCGCACAATACGGGGTATATTTCAGTGACGGAGCGGTTTGACACCGCCACCCCCGCTGGGCGACTGTTAAGAAATATCATGCTGACTTTTGCTCAATTCGAACGGGAGCTTGCTTCCGAGCGAATTCGAGACAAGTTTGCCCAGCGGGCCAAGCGCGGGCTATACAACGGTGGCCGCCCGCCCTACGGATATCTTAAGGAAAAAGGGCACCTTGTGTTGAACCCACGGAGCGCGCCGGTGGTTCGGTTTATCTTTGAAAGATTTGCGGAGACGCGATCCGTTCAGCAGGTAGCCGCCGCCCTGCGTGACAAATGGCATGACAGAAAACTTTCCGATTCTTTTGTGTGTGCGGTGCTCCAAAGCCCTGCGGCGGCCGGAAAGGTTCCTTACAAGGGAACCATCCTGCCTGGTCGGCACGAAGCCATTATTTCAGAGGACCTTTTTAACCTCGTCAGGACGATTCAGAAAGAATCGCCATTCAAAGAACGGCAGGCCAACCCGACTTACCATCATCTTCCCTATGCCGGAATAATTGAATGCCGGGAGTGCCATTCCATCATGAGCCCCACTTTTACGGACAAAAAGGGGCCAAATGAAAAACATCGATATTTTTACTACCGGTGCACCGCCACGCGCCACAAAGGATGGAACGCCTGTTCCTCAAGGCAGATCAGCGCGGCCAGGCTGGAACATGTGATCCACCAGCACCTTTTAAGACTTTCCAAAGACCCCGTCCATCTCCGCCAAATGCTTTTTTCCCTCAAAAACGCCCCCGAACAGCCCGAGCTAACCGGGGTCGAACCGCCCCACGATTTGGACCGGCTCACCCCTGAAATGCTCCAAAATTCACTCCAACGGCATATAGAAAATTGCGCGCGCAAAACCGGAATTGAAAAAGCCTTGGCCGTTCGCCGAGGGGTGGAGAAAATCTATTATTCCAAGGATACGATCACGGTTCGGTTCAAGTGTCTCCGATTCCGACGGAAAACCGGGAGATTCTTCGCTCGATGCCGCCGCCTCTCCGTGCCCGCCGCCCGCCGTTTGTTCGCCCGCCCGCAAAACAGAAAGGCCTGTCTCGAAATTAGAGACAGGCCCTACCTTGAAGTTGGAACGAATGCAAAAAGTGGAGTGGCTCCAGTCGGCCGCCAACCATCGATATAACAATCCCAAATATCGCCCACGACTATTGGCAAAACTATCGCCTGACCGGCGACTACAACGTGCGGCCTTCCTTGTTGGGGATCGATCGACCTGTTGCGAATGGAGGGGGGAGGCCGTGAATGGCCTCCCCCCTGACGCATGTGTAGAGGGGGTGCGATGCTCTCCCATCCACTGCGGCAGGTGGTGCCGCGCCTTTGCCGTTCGTTTTTTTGACCGTTGACCGCTATCGCGGCGCCCGGCAGGGCCGTTCTATTTGTCCGCGTTAGTAGAGAGACACAGCGGGGACACAGTCCCCCATGCGGGGCCCATCCTCTGGTCCGTTCACTGTCCCGCTTCAACAATCCAATCCCGCCCACTTTCCCACGTTCAGCAAAGAGCCCGCTTCATTTGGTTCGTCGCCAAGGTGGAATGCGGAAACGTCGCCCGCTTCGGCACAACGTCGGTCGGGGATCGCTCCGCCGTTTCAACCTTTCAAACTTCCGATCCGTTGCCCCAAAGAGTGAATCGCTCCCGTTCCTCCGGGGAAATCCCTTGATGTCCCGCCGGGAAAAGAAGAGCCCCCCAGCTGGTCCCGCGAAAACACCGCCCCTCGCTGTTCCCGCCGAAAAGCCCCATCCCGCCCAAACCCGGTCGCTCCCCGGCCCCGCACTAGTCGTGGTTTCCGGCCTAGCGGCCTCCAACCATTTCCTCGCCTCCCACGGCTCGGTCACGTGCGCGGGGCCAGTCCGCTCCGTCGCCCCCGCGACTGAACCGCCCGCGCTCCGTTAGGTTCGCTCCACCCCCGCCCAATTGGTTCGTCTGTCCCGGCCCTGGGAGATATATTCGGGGCCTGCTCCGGCGTTTAAAAGCCGCTCGGCTTCGCCTCGCCCCGCCACGCTGGCGGTTGATTCGCTCCCAGAGGGAGAGAACCCCAGCCGCCGCTCCGGTGGGTTCGCTCTCCCCCGGGGCCGCTCCGCCGCGTCGGCCCTTCGCGCCGCCGCCGCTCCGCTCCGTCGCCCCCGCGACCGTGCCGCCTTCCGCTCCGGGAGGTTCGCCTCACCCCGGGCTCCGAGGTGCAGTCCGCGGCCCCGCACGTGGGGGCTGTCGCTGATTGGCCGTTGTGCGCTGGGTCTGTGTGGCGCGGGGCCACTGCCCACTGGCGAGGGGTCCGCCCTCCGCTCCGGGGCTCGGGAAACCTAACAAGTCTTAAGGGTTGGCCCTCGGCCTCCTCGTCCTGGCGCGCGCAAAAGGTAGGAAAACCAGCCGAGGGCACTTATATATTCGTCCCCGGGGACGAATTGACAATCCACTCGCGGGCCCAGCCTTGTGTCCAAGGCACGGCACACTTCGCCGTCGCGCCGCGCGCGTGGGCCCGCTCCCCCGCCTACTGCCGCGGTGGCAAACACCGCCACCGCCCCGCCTGTTTATCGTTCAGAGCCTCGCTACTCGGGGTCACAAAAAACCCGTGCTCAACGGTGGCCACCGCAAGCGCCGCCCCATTGCGCCGCCGCGCAGGCCGCACTTCGGCCCGCACGGCACCGCTGGCGGCGCTCCAGGCAAACCGCCCCCCCTCCCCCCACGGCCAGCCACAAACCCCGTGGCTGTCCGCGGGGGGATTATGGGGGTCTGCCTGGCCGGTGGCCCCCCACACCCCCCAGGGAAACACCACCTTACTTCCCGCGGCCATCGTCGCGGGGCGGAGAGGATTACTGTTCACAATGCTCCTTCCCCACCCAACACCCGGCGGCGGCATCCAAACGCCCTAGCCAGAGTCATCTCAGCTTTTCTCGTGCGTGCTCATCCTTTGCCGCCTCATTATCTTTGTGATTGACATTTAAAGTGGCCGTGCTACAATCCCATACACTTACCTTCTTAATTCTTCGGGAGTTTTACCATGCGCCGACCCCTCTCTTCCCACTCTGACTCCGCGCTATCAAAAAGTATTTCCATCTCCCTAGCCCTTGCCCTTGGATTCGCCTCTGTCGCCTCTCCCGTTGCCGCTGGGAATAACGACCGTTCCCGCGCCTATCAACCCCGGGACTACAACGACTCTTATAACCGCCCCAACACCCATTCCCCTTCTCAACGTCTGGACTTCCAAGTCCGAAACCTGAATACCGTCTTGGCCTTGCGCTCCATGGCACCGCAAACGGTCCCTTTCGTTCCTGCGGAGGTCAAACCCGTTTTCAAACCTAACATCAAATTCGAGCCCGTCAAACTTGATTTAAAGCGCGAAGTCCCCCAGGTCGTTAAGCAGGCGCAAGCCATGGCCCGGCCTCAGGGGTTCCTAGCGAAGGTGGAGGGTGTCTTGAAGGTGGTGGCCAAGGCCCTCGCGGCCCCGTTCAAAGCCATCGGGCAGGCCGTCGTTAAGTTTTTTAAGCCGACGGAAACGCTAAAGATATCGCCCAGTCAGGAGAAAGTGGCTCAACAATTCACCAACCTCCAGGCAAAGCCCAACGGGGTATTTGAAACCCATGGCGGCCAGACCCACGCTTTTGGCATGAGCTGGGAACCGGGTTCCCGGTTCAAGGCGGAGGGAGAGAATTTGACTCTGATTTCCGGGACCGCCGGGGAGAAGAGCTTTGGTCCCATCAAACGGGTGGACGGCACCCTCCTGCCGGTCTCATTCGTGGGGGAGAAAGACAAGATCACGCCCGTGGGCGTGGATTTCTCCCGCCTTGAAACTAACGCTCGTCTGACGGTCACAGCCCCTCTTAAAATCCAAGGGCTGGGGGTCATCCAGCCAGGGAACATGACGTTTAAGGGGACGGTAACGACGCCCGAAGGCGCGTCCGGCCGTTTCGAGTTCCCGGGGGGCCAAATCCACTTGGAGAAAGACATGGCCCAGGGTTTCGGGCTGGAAAGCCCCGCCACTCTCTCCCATGCCACATTCACCTTGCAAGCGGGGATCCTGCGGCTCAATAGCGCCCTTATCCAAAGTGGCGACAAAAAGGTTCACCTGGAACAGGGCCGCCCCCCCATAAACGTTGGACAATTGGAACAAAGCGTACAGGACAGCCGTGAGGAATCGAACCGGATAACTTCCCAGGCGTCCAAGGCGGCCCAGGATGTGGAGCAGAGCGTGGGTGCCGCCAACGCGCTCATGAACAACATCGAAAAACAGACCGATACCTCATTCCCATCCCGCTTTGAACCGAAGGGTTCGGTGAAGGCATTGGAGCAAGCCTCGAAATCCGTAAAGGAAAGCGAGGCGGCGGTCCAAACCGCCCTCAATGCTCGGGACTACGGAAAGGCGCAAGATATCCAAACCACCTTAGAATCCAAACAGGGTGACCTCACCCAAAAGACGGAAGAGGTAACCCAGGCCGGGGAAAGCTTCAAAAAGTTCCAGCAGTCCCTCCGGGGCCTGACCGTGGCCATGAAGAACCTTTCGCCCAAGGCCGACCTAAAACAAACCGGTGTTCCAGTGGACCCGTTATCCGAAGAATTTCTAAAACGGGCGCACATGAGCCAAGCCAAACAAAACATTGATACCCATCGGGACGCCGGGTTTAACGCCCTCGAGGAAATGGCGGCCCAGGGGCTAATGAGCGCAAAGGAGGCCCAGGCTTTCGCCTCCACACTATCCAATGCCGCCACGCGCCTAACCGTGGCCGCGCCTCGCACCATGGTCACCGATCTCGCGGCGATGGCGCACGAGGTTCTAACCTACCCCATCAGTTCAACGCGAAGGGACTTAGCCCGGAGCGCGGACGCGGCGATCTTCACCACCCTGGGATCCCTCTCCGAAACTAATCCCGCCCTGACCCAGGTGATAGGCACTGTCGGCTATCACGGTTCCAAATCCGCCCTGTTGGGGTGCCAATTGGTGGGGATTGCGTTCGCTGGGTACTTCGCCTTAACGGCACCCCTTGTTACTGGTGGAATAGTGATTTCTCAATGGGCGGTCCAAGCGGGGTTGGAAGGGTTGGGAGTGCCCGAGGAATCCGCCCAGGTCGGGGGATTTGTCGGTTCATTCATTGCCGGAATGAGGATCAACGCCTCGCCAAAAGTAAATTCTACCGACGATGTTATTAATTCAAAACTAATTTCCGGTGCCAAAAACCTTTGGGCGCAGGGTCGTAATTTGTTCTTGCCACCCATACGAAAAGGGTTGGATAGATGGAATTTGAACTTGGGCGAGAGCGGTCACATTTTAGTTCCTGAACGAATTGGATCAACTCAAGGTTTTAGGCATTTGCCGTTTCCAAGTAGCCCCAGGGCTTTGTCCTCCGCCTTCCGTTCTAAGAATGAACTTTCCTCGGTTATCAAATTCAAATCCATTTCCGATGCAAATGTTGGGTGGCGTGCTTACAAAACCGCCTATGAATCAAAAGACATAATAACGATTGGAAACATCACCGATACTGCCGTTGCAGAGGCATTTCCAGGGCACAGGGTCCTTAATCTCCGAAAGGGCTGGACGCCTGAGGTGAATGATGCTTGGATTCAAGGGGGGATTGATCGTCGCGCACGGTTTTACCTGGCCTCACCCCAAACCTCGGTCACTCTTACGAATTCCTTTGGAGAATCCATGTTTGCAAGAGAACTTCGACGACTTCGAGTTGCAGGTTATCGGCAGAACGGGGACTACCTGGTTCCATCTCGCTAGAGGATGATATGACCAAAAATATTTTGTTGCCTCTGGATCCCTTCCATCCACTAAATCTCAAAGCCCTTGCCTTTTTAAAAGAGGGCGTCTCCCCTGAAATACCCATGGTGGCAAATCCCGGGAGTTCAAATGACCCCTATTTAAAACAAGGTTCCCATCCAGATGTTGTCCAACGACTTTGGGATGTGATCAATGCTTCATTGCCCCAAGATTCTCGTTGCCTTGTCTTTGGCTCTCCCGCTCTGATCCATCCCAAAAAGGGGATTATTCTGGGATTCTGTAGCGGTTCAAATTATTTCCTCCGGCTTCCGTCCGCCGCGATTATACAAGCAGAGGAGAAAGGAGCTAAAAAAGTTATTGAGTTCACAATTGATGAGCCACTGGACATCCACCGGGACTTGGGTGCCGATTGGGTTTGTGGTTCTTGGTGGGAGGGTGAGGTGGCGGGTTGCCAGACAATCTTTAACCAAGTTTAGAATAGTTTCAAATTGTCCGCGTCAAACCTCGATCCAAGCGATGAGCTTTCCTATAGGCCAGCTAAGCCTTGCCCCCCCCTGGGCGCCAGCTCGGGAAACCCCGGGTCCACCAACCGAATAAGTTCCCGAGCGGCGGGAGGTAACGCCATCCCCCGCCGGGTGACCACTCCGTAACTGTCCCGGCCGAACACGTCCCCCGTGCTTCGCACGGCCAGGCGACGGCGATCATCCTTTGTCCGGCACAGTTCCGGAACCACCGCCACGCCCCCCCCGCCGCGTAGGTCTTGATAGCCTCCCATCCCCCGGCCTCCAATCCAACTTCATAGGCCGGGCCCGCCTCGGCCAACAAGGCCGCGCCGCTCGAATAACGCGATCCCCAGCTCCCGTTCCAGCGCCTTCACCGACGCCGTCACCGCCGGTTGCGTCCGATGAACGGTCTCCGCTGCGCGGGAATACCCGCCCCCGCTCGCCACCGCCAAGAACGCTCGCATCTGTTGGATCTCCATGCCAATAGATTATCAGTTTTTATATCAGTTATCAATATTATTAGTTTGATTTATCTATGTTTCTCCCTTACAATGGAGGCAGGGACGAAAGCATCCTCCCTCCGACATCATGGGCGACTCGATCTTCTTGGACCTCGGTCTCAAAGGAGAACGATCATGGCACACGATTCCAGCCACCCCACCCATGATGACAGCGAACCGAAAACCCCGTCATTCAGCCAGGAGGTTCCTTTCTTCCCCCGATCCCTGGGGGAACTGATCCCGAGGTCCCTCACGTATCGCGCCGCCCTGGTGTTTATTATCTTCATCGTCGGCCGACTGGCTCTCGCGCACTTCGCGGACAACCGTTACACCATGATGTGGGAGGTCACCGACGGGGCCCGCACGGGGCACGTGCTGGGCACCATCCACGCGGGCAAAGACAGCGTTTACCCTCTGGACCCCGCCATTTTAGAGGCCTTTGACCGCGCCCGGTTGCTCTCCTTTGAAATCAAGCTGGGGAAGACTAAACCCCGGGCACCCAGCCCCGCGCCCGTCAAACGAGACACCCGCAAGGAACGCGATTTGCTTTATCGGGTGGCCGCACTCCAGATCCGCCGAGACCCCGCGGCCTGGCTCGCCTACCGGTCCCAGTCCATCTCCGACCGCAGGGCCGAAGCCTATCGGCGTTCCCTGTATGTCACAGAGAAGGCCCCTCTGGTTAATGGCTTTGATACCGATCGAGCCGTGATCGAGCTCAGCGGATACTCTTTCAAAAACGGGATTGAGCGGCATCTTTTTGGGCGTGCCGGATTCTCGAAACCAATCCTTGCGGCCGAACCAGACTGGCTTCACAAAAAACACTCAAGAATCATCAGGGCCAGAAACGATTACGTCTTTGACCCGTTCGAGCCGGACACCTTGGACCGCGCCATTGACGAGGCCCGTGACGTGGGGGACTGGGTGTGGGAAGATTGGCGGGAGGGCCGCGTCGGGGTCTTGGACAAGGCAGACAGCGACTACGACATCATGGTCCGCCGCAACCGCGCCATGGCGCACACCTTCCACCAACTTCTAAAAACAACCGACCGCCCGTTCATGGCGGTGGGCTATGCACATCTTGGCGGAAAAGAAGGCCTTATCGCCTTGCTTAAGTCCAGCGGCCTAACCGTGAAACGGGTTAGGAAACAAAGGCAGGAGAAATAAATGGATTTCAGACACCACGATCCTGCGCGAAACATCAGTAAAGGAGGCGCTCAAACCCTGACAACCCCCCGTCGGGCTCCGTTCACCGGGCCCGCAGGACGGGGGCTCGACACCCTTTGAAACTTAACCAATCCAATCGCAGGAGGTCCATTATGAAAAACGAGAATGATGCAAAGCCGGAAAAACAGCAGTCGGAACCGGAGAATAACCTCAGCCTCATCATGAAATGCCGGGACTCCATGATGGAGGTGCTCCGCCTCACGGGCGAGACCTTAAAATTAAACAAGGAAATCGCCGAACTGGAAGAGGATATTGAACGCTATGAGAAAATCCTGGACTACATCATTGCCGCCCCGCCTCGCGGGCAATAGGTGGCGTTAAATGGCCCAGCCCACCGGGCCCGCTACAGGCGGCATTCCGGACAAACTGGGAAATGCATGAACCGAACCCAATCACAGGAGGATGGCCATGGCAGAATTCAATGATCGTGAACCGCAGTTAAAGCCCTTCGGGGAAAGTTGGCAGGACCTCACCAAGCTTTTTGCCGTTAGGAAGAGCACGGGGGATGACGTCCCTGCCATCAAGAAGGCCCTCGCGTTTTTCCGAAGGGCTTCGGACAACAGCTCCGCCGACGCCCTTTATAAAATCGGCGAAGCCTATTCCAAAGGCCAGGGGATGCCGAAGGACCCCGCCCAGGCCGTCCTATGGTGGCGGGACGCCGCCGCCCGGGGTCACGCCCAGGCGATGATGATGCTGAGCGTGGTCCACACCATCGGCGTAGGCGTCCCCAAGGACTTGGCTCTGGCCAAGATGTGGCTCAAGCGAGCGGCCCGGGAAGGGGACGATAAAACCCACTTCACCCTGGCCAAGGCCTACGGTGACGTGAAAAACTCGCCCGAGTCCCGCGAGAAATCCCTTGCAATGCTTCGCCTGTCGGCGGAGGAAGGCAACCCCGAGGCTCAGCGGGATCTGGCGCACAAGTATGCCGACGGCCAGGGTGTTCCAAAGGACCCCGCCAAGTCATTGAAATGGTTCCGCATAGCCGCCGAGCAAGGATGCGCCGAGTCACAATTCAATCTGGGCTTGGCCCATATCATCGGCCAAACAGTTCTGAAAAATAGCCGGGAGGCGTTCAAGTGGTTCCAAATGGCCGCAGACCAAGGCCACGCCGCGGCCCAATTCTATTTGGGAACCATGCATGCCCATGGCGACGGCGTTTCCAGGGATTACGAATCCGCCGTTAAATGGTTTCGCCGATCCGCCAAACAAGGGAACCCCAACGCCCAGTTCTCTCTGGCGCAGATGCATGCCCGGGGCTGGGGCGTTCCCGTGAACCTTGATACAGCCCGGGACTGGTATCAAAAATCCGCCGCTCAGGGTTTAGCGGTCGCCCAGCAGGCCCTGGGGCTCCTGTATGCCAAAGGCCGAAGTGTGCCCAAGAACCTGGCCAAAGCCGCCAACTGGCACCACAATGCCGCCATCCAAGGAAACGCCGACGCCCAATATTCCCTCGGCCTGATGTTCGCCAAGGGCCAAGCCGTTCCAAAGAACCCCTCGCAGGCCGCCCGATGGTTTCTCCTGGCCGCCAACCAAGGCCACGAGGAAGCCCAATACGTCGTCGGCATTCTCTATGCCAAAGGGCGTGGAGTTCCCAAAAACCTTCCCACCGCCGCCACCTGGATCAAAAAAGCCGCCTGGCAAGGCCACCTAAAAGCTCAGTTTAAAATGGGGATCGTCTGTGCGCTCGCCAGGGGTGTTCCCTTCGACCCGGGACAGGCCGTTAAGTGGTTTCTGAAATGGGGATCCAGGACTTTTTTGCCCACATCGCTGTGGTGATGGGCATGTTCTCAATTGAACAACTTGCCTGTCCGATTTTCGCCGCCACACGGATCACAGGACATGAATTTTAAATAAGGGAACTCCGTCTTCTTTGTTCTCTGTTCCAATGACGAATGGGGAGCATTGCACGGATTTCGTCAATTAACTATTTATCTAAGCCCTGATCTTCCCCCGAAAAAGTGGACACCCAGATAAGTCACATTACGGGTGGAGGTGTGTCCATGGAGAAGCGAACACGGCGAACGTTTGACGCCAATTTCAAACACAATGCGTTGCGAATGGTCTTCGATGAAGGGGTCCCCCTCGAGGAAGTAGCGCGAAAGCTGGATATTCACCGGCAGGTGCTGCACCGCTGGAAACAGGACTACAAACAAGACCCCAAGAACGCCTTTCCCGGTCGCGGACGACGAAAGGACCTGGAAGAAGAAAACCGGAAGCTCCGGCAGGCGTTGAAAAATGCCGAAGAAGAGCGCGAGATTCTAAAAAAAACTTTAACCATCTTGTCGCGCCCAAGGTCGATCGATTCAGGCTTATAAGGCAATACGAAAGAGAACACCGGGTGGATCTGATGTGCCGGGCGCTGGATGTGTCCCGAAGCGGGTATTACCGGCGACGGGGAGCAGCAGTGAGCTCCCGGGAGCAAGAGAATCAGGTTCTTTTGAACCAAATCAAAGAGATCTTTGAAAATAGCCGCCGGACTTACGGGAGCCCGCGCGTGACCGAAGAACTGCAGGAACGTGGGTTCCACTGCGGGCGCCATCGCGTCGCGCGACTCATGAGGCGCGCGGGAATCCAAGCGAAGGTAAAGAAACGGTTCCGGGCCAAGGGACACAAAGGAAAGAGGTTCGTGGGCGTGCCGAACCTCGTTCAGCGGGTCTTTTCCGCGCCCCAGGCCAACCGGCTTTGGCTTGCGGACATTACGTATATCTGGACGCGGGAAGGCTGGACCTATTTGGCGGCGATCCTGGACGTCTATTCCCGCAAGATCGTGGGATGGTCCTTGGGGCGCCGACCGACGACAGAATTGGCCCGGGCAGCATTTGAAAGAGCTCTGGGCCAGCGAAAAGGGGAACCCGGATTGGTCCACCATTCGGATCAGGGGCGCAATACGCGAACCATGAATACCAGGCGCTGCTGAAAGCCAAAGGGATCGATGGCAGCATGGGCGACAAAGGAACGTGCTACGACAACGCCATGATGGAGTCGTTCTTTCACACGCTGAAAACTGAGCACACATATTGGCAGAGTTATGGGTCACGCGAAGAGGCGGAACACAGTCTGTTCGATTACATCGAGTTGTTTTACAATGCCGAAAGGCGGCATTCTGGAGTGGGCTACAAAAGCCCATCGGCTTTTGAGAAGCAGAACTCATGAACTTAATCGCGTGTCCACATTATCGGGGCAAGATCAGACCGTCCCCATTTTCCTATACTGATATACCCTGATATTTATACCATCGTCTTGGGCAATGCGTCCTTCAACTACCTCAATTGCATGTCTTCCTTCACGCTTTTCAGAATCGCGTTGGCCTTCTGGACGGCCTCCGCCGAGGGCATCGTCTTCCCGTCGCCCAGTTCGATTCTCACTTGGAACCGGAGAGGCAGGTTGGACTTGTTCTTGACGTCCAGTAGTTTGGGGATGATATCGCCCAAGTCCTGTACCTGCGACGGTTCGAGTTCGGCCTCGGCGACCAGCATCTTCGGTGTCGATCCGTCCTCTCCACCCGTCCCGCCGGTGCCGCCCTTGACCCCAGCGGTGGCGACCTTGATCTTCACGAACTGAGCTGACGGAAAATCGCACGGCCACGCCTGCGATCCGGCATCCAGCTCAAGGAATCTCGCCTGGAGCGCACCGCTGATGACATCCCGCACTGTCTTCCATGGAAGCGTCTTGCCCATCTTGACGGATAGCGCGGTGGCGACAGAGAAGCCGGAAGAGACCCCGCATTTCCACGCATCCTTCAGGTTTTCCGGGAGGATCTCGGCGGCGGCAATAGCCGGAGGCGGCACGCAGAGCTTGCCGCTGGCGCTCAGAACGCCTGCCGGGATCGGTTCTCCGAGAATACTGGCAGGGCCCGAGAGCAACCAGATGTCACTGTGTGCCACGGCGGCGGCGATTGCCGTCTCGACGACCTCCTGCGAGGCCTTGGGAATCTGCATGGGCTCCTGATAGCCGCCTCGATCTACTTGGATGACGGTCTTGCCATCGAAGTAGTCAAACGCCACTTTGACGGCAATCTCGTCAGAAGTCCACAGCCCAGGCAGACTCTTGGGCGCGAGCAGATTCGGTGCGATATCCGTAAGAACGGCCGCTTCCGGCAGGACGAGTTCCATCGCGGGGTCGTTAAGCGCGTTCTCATCCGGCCTCGACATCCACCACGAGCGCGACGTTCCGTCCGGGCGCGTCAGCCGCAACACAAACGTGCCCTGCACGCAACCTTCCACAAGGGTGTCCAGGATGGCGGTGGCCTTCAGCATCTTCGGCAGATGCGGAAGCTGAGCGAACGCCCCCGCCAGGTCCTTCACCCGGCGAGCGGTCTCGCCTGCTCGCCAGAGGTTGTACGGGCCGTCCGGGAGCAGAGCCTCAGCGGTGATGGCCGTGTCCTGGACACGAGACCGCTTGTCGGCCTTGATCGTGTTGAAATGCGGGTCTTCGGTCACCGTGATCTTGAACGCCTGCGCATCGTCCTTATCGGATACGGTGACCACGATGGAGTACGCCTGCTTGATGGATTCGGGGATGCGCCCCTTCGCCTTGTCGATGTTGATCTGCATCGTCTGGGCGCGGGCCGGGTCCACGTTTCCGTCCTTTTGTTGCTTCTTTACCTCATCGCGCACTATCTCCCATGCCAGATAGTCGCGCACGCGGGCCATGGCGAGTTCCAGACCGTCCTTGGACGGCGCAACCAGCAACACAGCGTTGCGGCAGACGCGCGGCCGATCCGATCCGGTGGTCTCGTCAAGAAACCGCTTGGCCTCCGCGCTCGGTTTGCCGGATTCCGATGCCGCATTCGGCCCGAGCACGGCGTAGTGAAATGCGCCGTCGTCTTCAATGTCCTTTGTGCGGGTCGGAAGCGTATGGACGCGGACGCCCGCCGCCGACGCGTTGGCGGTGAGAGCCTTGGCCTTGCCGATGTCGTCCAGCAAACGGGCGCGAACGGTGTCATCCGGGATGTTCTTCGCCGCCACAGCGTGCATCTGCGTCAGGTTCGGCCGGTTGCCCAACCGCCATGTGCCCGGAAGCTGACCCGCGGAAACCGCCGTGTAGAGATCATCCAGCCAGTAGCTGGACTGCGACCAGCGGGCCAAGCCCTTCTCCAGCTCGATCTTGTCGGGACGCACGGAGCCCAGAAGCACAGCCAGATCCCGTGTGCGGGCGTTCTGCCCAACCGGTTGCGAGTGCAGGAACGTCGCCACAACGGCTTGTTCCACTTCCCGGTTCCGAAGCCCGACAGACTCCGACTGAATCAGGCGGGCCTGCCTAAACTCGTTGTCCAGGATTCCGGTCCACGCCTGCTTCTTGCCTTCCCACTCTTCCGTATCCGCCACGGCCACCATCTCGCGCAGGGCCTCGGAAAGACCTTCTTTGTCGGGCGCGGCCAGGAACACGGTCGGCCCCACCAACGGGCTGGTGTCCCACTTCTCCGCCTCGCGCAATGCCAGCGCGAAGGTTCTGAGCACCCCGCGCGTGCGCTGGAAGCGGGCCAGTTGCGTCCACTTAGAGTAGAGAACCTCGGTCAGGTCGGGATGGAACGGGAAGCTCTTGAGGAAACGCTCCTCAGCTTCCGCGCCCTGCTTCGCCGTCTGCTCATCCACAGTGGCGATGCCCTTGATCGCGGCCAAAACATGCTGACGGAAACCCTCGCGGTCCTTGAGCGATTCGGGCGTGAAGAACCGGCGGCGGAGCACCTCGGCCACGTCCTCTTTCACCACCGGTTCAACCGCCTCTTCCCGCTGGCGTTGGAAGATGTCATACAGTTCGGCCTGAATTTCCCGCCCAAGTGTGTCGCTCTTGCGCGGGTCCGTTGCCAGGAGCGACGCCACCAGACAACAGCGGTCCACCTTGGTGGCGGCCTGGGTGAGGTACTGGAAGAAGTTCACCAGCTTGCTGCGCCACTCCCTGTCCTGCGCCACCTTCTCGCGGGCATACATCAGCACCTCGTCAATCAGGACGAGAGTGCCCAGACCATCTTTGCCGGGCAATTCGAGCAGTTCGATCAGGACATTTTCTGCGGGCGCGGTCTCGCGCTCTTCAGCCCTGTTCGAGGCATGGAGCACCTTCAGCCCCGTATCGCCCGCCAACTGGTAGGCCAGCACGCTCCATGGGTGCTTGAGCGTCCGGGTCTTGCCGTCCGGCGACCGGACATCCATGCCCTTCTCAACGTCGAGCTTGTCAAAGCACAGACCTGCAATGCGGCACTGGGGCGGCTTCTGGCCGATCTCCCCCACGAACTCCGCCACGGTGGGCAGGCCCGGCAGCTTCTCCGGGTCGTTGACGAGATGCCGGAGCGTGATCAGCGTGTGCGTCTTGCCGCCACCGTAGGTCAACTCCAGTTGGCGGACAGCTTTATCGTTCTTGCCCGCCAGCCGCAACACCACGTCCCGCACCAGATGGCGCAGGTTGGCGTGGGGAAGGTCAGAGCGAAGAAATGCTCCGGCTTCTCGTAGATCGGGCGCTTGCCGCGCTGCATCATGACCTCGTAGAGGTCAGCGGCAAACATATGCATCGGGAGTTCGCCGGAACGCAAATCGTCCCGGAGTTTCACCACTTCATGCCAGGGTTTCCAGGGTAGTTTAGCCATTATCGTTCTCCTTCTTCCGTGCCGCAATTACCCGCTGAGTATTCAGAATCTCCTTCCGCAAAGTCTCCTCGTCCGGCAGGGTGGTCATATACCGCGAAGCGAACACGTTGGCCTTGATCCCGCCCATGGCATAGTGAACCACAGCGTTGTCCTTGGCACTGCAGAGGATCATGCCTACCGGCTCGTTCTCGCCCGGCTCCATGAGATGCTCGCGGGCGTAGTTGAGGTAGAGGTTCATCTGGCCGGCATCGGCGTGTGTGAACTTGCCCAGTTTCAGGTCAATCACGACCAGGCTCTTGAGTCGGCGGTGGTACAGGAGCAGGTCCATCCGATACCATTCGTTGCCAACCCGAATCCGTTTCTGCCGGGCGACGAAGGTGAACCCCGCGCCGAGTTCCAGAAGAAACCACTCCAGATGGCGGATGATGGCGTCCTCCAACTCGGTCTCGCTGTATTCGTCTTTCAGGTTTAGAAACTCCAGGAGATACGGGTCCCGAATCTGTTCTTCCAACGCGCCGACGTCCTCAGGCCTGGCCTGTTCCCCTCGCGCCAACATGACATCCTGCCGCTTAGAGTGGGCTGTGCGTTCGAAGAACTGGGTGCCGATCTGTCGGTCCAGTTGGCGGACCGACCAGCCGCCTCGAATGGCTTCCGCCTCGTAGAAGGCGCGGGCGGGCGTTTTTTCCACCGAGATCAGGCGGACATAGTGGGACCAGGATAAGGGAAAGGTCGGGGCAGGCGATTGCGCAGACGAAGTCTGGGCCATCGCGGATTTTCCCGACACTGTCTGGAATTTGTTGTCTTCGGGCAAGGGAAGTGAGGCGAACTTTGCGGAGCCCTCGAATATTCCAGACGGTGTCTGGAATATTCCCCACCCAAGGTAGAAAGCCCTCATCAGAAAGAGATTTGACTTTGAAAAACCGCGGCCATGCCGCGCGGTGAGGTCACGAGCCAGGGAAACCAGCAATTCCTTCCCATATTCTGCCTTCACTTTTCCGCCCTGCTCAAACTCCACAATGCGTTGGCCAACCTTCCAATAGGTCATTGTGATGATACTGTTCGCCGTCTTGACGGTCGTCCGCCTCGCCTGCTCCAGGAGTCCCGAGATGTCAGCGACCAAAGAGTGATAATTCCCGGCAGTCGGCACGACGAGCGCCGCGGTCTTCTCTTTCTTTTTCATGACTCCTCCAAGCTCTTCTCCGTGACAAACAACTCCGGGGCCCGATCCTTTATCACACCTCGCGCGCCGACGTGGTTGCTGATGGACTCCATGAGTGACCGCTCCTCAGTCCCGTGCGGGGAGAGTTCTATGAGTGACTGGAGAAGCCGCTTGAACAGCTCATGTCGCCGCAGGCCGTTGCCGTCCAGGTAGCCGTCCACCTTGGACAGGTCGCCCGCCTTCCAGAGATGCATCAGGCAATGCACGCGGTCGATCAGTGGAATGGGCTTCCCGCCCGGCGCTTCATATCCCAGCGACTTGCCCTTGCGCTGTGCCCAGGTTTTCAACTTCACCTTACTGCCCGAATCATCGTCTTTCTCTGTACCGGACTCCGCGTCGGCATCGGCTTCCTCATCCTCGTCATCCTTGCCCTTCCCCTTGGTGAAACCGATCAGGTCCCACGTCCCAGCCAGTTCCCGGTCCGAAATACCACAGGAGACGGCATAGAGAATACACGCGCCCGCCGGAGCCTCATCCATGCCGAAATCGTGCCGATGGAGGAGATAATAGGCCGTCGGCTCGTCCAGCCGGTCGGCAGCGGCCATGTCGGCATCACCTTCCTTATCGCCGGAAAGCACGCGGCCGACCACAAAGTCCACCACGATCCGGCGAACATGGGTCAAAAACTCGCTAACGGTCATCGGTCCGGGTTCGTTCGCCTTCTTCACCACCGGATGCTTGCTGTATGCCTCCATTGCCGGGCCAGTAGCGGCCCACACGAAGTCTGGCCCACGGATCCCCGCATCCCAGAACTCCCGCAACATCGCCCGGATGTTTGTGCGCATATCGTCAAGGACCTGGTTATCCCAGCCGGGTTTTGCTGTGGCCGAACGCTTCCTGCAGACGAGCCAGACAGAGGAGGAAAGGGCCGCGGATGAAAGGCCCCGAGTCCTGTTGGGCATTTCAGTCTGTATTGGCCAACTCCCGTGAACAACAAACCCAGCACGGATGATCGCAGAAACCAGTGTTTCCCAAGCATCCGGATGTTTGTGAGCAAACACGATAACCAATCTTCCTGTAGGGTTCAGCGTAGCGTGGCATGCTTGGAATACACGGGCCATTCCGTCTTCATAGACCGCCTTAGATTTGACCTTGTCTCCACCATGTCTGGACGCATCATCAACAAGTTCCCCGTCATTAGTTGATTCGTCCCACTTCGGGCATAGTAGAGTCCGAAATGATTTCGCGAAGTCTGTGCCGAGGTCCTCGAGATTTCGACGCAACCAGATATAGAAGAAATCCATGACCGTTGCGTAACCAATAGAGTCGTAATATGGAGGGTCAGTAACTACTAGGTCGATGCCCGACATTGCCGAGGTGGTCGACGACGAGTTCAAGATGTTGGGTGGTCGCATGTCGGATGGGAGATTAACTGCGACATCTATGGCTTTGCATACAGAAGACAGCATCGATGCCCAACTTCCGGATGCTCCCCCGATTGGCGATGCTTCGGTAAAGTCCCAAAGCACTGGCAACGCAAACCGTTTGAACAAATGAGTGATCTGTTCGTTTTGGGAGTACCACGACGTACTGGCATTCTCATAGTCGACCATTTTGCCAAACACACACGACAGGAACGCCCGTATCTCCACACCCCATGCTTCCAAAGGAATGCGACGTATGTGAATTAGGAACGTGCCGAGCCCTAACAATTGGCGCGTTGTAAATAGTTTATCGAACGTATCAAAGCCAAACTGAACGCACCAGCTATTCTGCTTTGCATCCTCAGTAATTGCCTCTTCAGGTATACCGTGTGGGATATGTCGGAACGCTTCAGGCAGTGCTTCTTCTTTCGCCTTAACTTTCACACTCTCATGTTCCATCGGCAAGCGATATTCCTTGCCTGCTTGGCCATCTACAACCACCGAGGTCATTACCACCCCAAGACGCCTTGCCTTGCCGTCGACCCTGATATCCTCCATTGTCATGATAGTGCCACAGCAGGGACACTTGACCCCAGAACGAGACATCGTTCCGGCGGCAATGCGCTTGTCGTGCTCGCGCTTCTGCGCGGCGTTGCCCCCTTTGTTGGGAACGTTCTGCTCGATGGAGAAGACAACGCCGGTCTTGCGTGGATTGGGCTGCATTGCCAGTAGAACGCGCTTCTTGTCCTTCCTGCACAACCACCGCGTTTTTAGGAGCGGAACAGTAGCCCGGCAGTTCTTGCATTTGACTGTTCGCGCCCAGAGATAGGCCACGGTCGGCTTGGACACCCAGCGTGGGTTCTTTTTGTCGGCGAGGTATTGCGGGCTGAAATCCTTGTTCAGCGCGCCAGTGTCCGGCGTGCCGCCATCCTTAAGTGGCACGAGTTTCATCGGCCGCTTGTCGTAGGGCTTGGCGTTCTTGGTGTCGAGTGGCTCAAAGTCGGCATAGGTGGGATAGAATTGGGCCAATTCTCGGCGGGCGCGTTCCAGCACCCACTGGCCCCAGGCGCGGACGTGCCATGCGAGGTCGGCTTTTGGAGCGCGGCCAGAGTCCTCTTTGACCATTGAGGGGAACACCCCATCGTCGGCATCTTTCTGCTTCTTCGTCTTCTTGGTCCGGCCCACTAAATACGGGTGCGCCTTGTAGAAGGCATCCATGAACTCTTCGTTCTCAAGGATGAAGTCCGGCAGTGGGTGGGTCTTCCCGGCCAGCTTTTGCGGGTATTCCAGCGTGCACTTGAGGATGAACCACGCCACCGGGTTGATATCCACGGCGGTCGCCTCGCACCCCAGGCGCATGGCTTCGAGCGGGATCGCTCCACCGCCCGCAAACGGGTCCAACACCTTCGGGGCGCGTCCGCCGTAGGCTTTCTTGATTTCCGCCCGAAACCAGTCCAGGTCGGCCTTGTTCTCCGTCTCCCGGCCCCAATGCAGAATGCCGCCCTCGGTCTCTTCCTTCTCGCGTTCCACGATGCTCCCGTCAGGCATCTTCTTGCGCTCAATCTTCTTGACTAGCTTGCCGCCGATCTTCTCGCACAGCGCCTTCCGCCCCTCGGGCGTTCCGGGGTCGGGCAGGAGCGTGGCGATCAGCGCCGCCCGGCACGCCGCCAACGGCCGCCGCGCCGGCCAGATGTGCAGGGTGGAGATATGCCCATGCCGCACGTTCTTCTCATGAACGGAATCCAGCGAAGCCTGCTTCAGCGGGAAGGCGTGTTCGATGAGTCTGGGGCGGTCATCCATGTCGTTCGGTCTCCCCCCGTTTGAAAGAGTCGCTGGCATCTTGGAAACCAAGGCGCTTAGGCGATAGTCGTCGCAACTGCATTGTGCCATAGTTTGCGCGGTCTCGGCCGGTGAAGTAGCCTCCATTGAGTTGCTTTCCGTCTGCCGACAGCCTAAGGAACGCGAACCCACGGTGGGCGTGCATAGTCTTGGATGCATCCGAGCGGGGATCGTTCGTGTACTCGTAGACTAATCCCTCTGACGCCCCGGGTGTCACGTTGAGGGATGCCATCCGTGAGTAAGACACGGAAGACTCGGTCTGAAACTCGCAGACGATCTTCGGCCACGTCTGGTGCACAAACAACATGCCTTCAACAGTCTTGCCGTTGTCGTGCGATGACTTCAGCAGCCCGTACCATGTTCCGTTGCAGTCTGGAATCTGCGACAGCGGAACGCTGCAGATCCTCCGTCTCCAGAGCCATGAACTGTAAAGCCAGTGCAGGATGCCATAGACGAACATAATTGTTGGCGTTTCGCACCACCACGGCAATGCCATCTGGAAGACGCGCGTGAAAGCTCCATAGAGGAAGGCAACGCCGACCGCGCATATGGCAATCACCCACGGGGCGATGCGGCGATCAATGCTATCACTGGCGTATGAGTGCACGCGTCACCAGTCCTTCCAGAGTTTGCAGGCGGCCGCGAGAAAAGCATCGCAACTGGTGGGACGCCATTGGACATTCGATTCGCCAAGAAGACAGTACCGCCAGTTTGCGCACACGAGGCTTGTCTTGTCGGCTTTCAGAATCCAGTTGATACCGTTGCAGAACGTGTCGCCGAAAGACGACGAGACATACTGCGTGGCCGGCACATTGAAGAACAGCCCCTCCACATAGTAGGATGGCGCAACGCCATCGCCGAGCGTCCCGTTCTCAACCATCCAAGATCGCATGTTCTTCAGGATGCGCACCATAGGCTTGAGCATCTCGCTTGTCTTCTGATGTTGCGCCGTGAGGTTTTGGGCGTGTTGCTTGGGATAATTGATGACATCTCCCTGCTCACTCGGGAAAATGATGCCGGGCGTGTAGTCGTCCGGGCGATTGAGATCAAACTTTTTGTAGTGACGATACTGGTGGCAGACGATGACGTCAGCGCTTCGGCGAGCGCCTTCGCCCTTGATTGTGATGGCTTTGTTGCCTGGTCTGACTGCGGCACTTCCGAAACGGTTCACGAGTGCCGCCTGCACTCCGGCCTTGAATGTGGCCAATGAGTAGGTCGCCTTGGGGAAGATGGAGTGATACACTTGCTGCTCCGCAGGCGAAAGGTCGCCGATGTTGCTGCGAAAGATCGAGTCTAAACGGATCACCACATCCACGTCCGACTCGGCATAGATGTTCGTGTCGTTCCCATACGATCCCTGAAGGAAGACCTCGTAGGACTTGTCCGCATAGCTCGTATTGGAAGCCAGGAGCGCGTTCCTGATGGTCTGGTAAGTGTCGCTGGACTGCTTCACCGAACCCTGATGTGACCATGTGTCAAGTTGTGTCTCTGGGATAGCCATATTGATCAGCTCTTGGACGGCCTCTTGACGGATTTCACAAACGCCATGATAAGGTTGTCGACGATCTTGGGATAGGAGGTGTTGAACCCTTGCTCGTTGACTTGAAGAATTCTCTTGTCACAGAGATCAAACAACGTCTTCATCTTCCCGGACAGTTCCACGAACATCCCAAACTGCGCGTCCAAGCCATTGGGGACTTGGGGGAGGCGGTATTTGCCGCTCTTGGTGAAGAACTCGGACGCGTCCTGCGAGAAGAACCGCACCGTGTATTGCCGGTCAATCGGCGGAATCAGGTGCGGCAGTATGTGAGCAAGCGTCTTCGCGTGAGCTACCAGCGTAGATTTCGATATGGAGACCTTCATTTGCCCGTAGACACCATTCAAACTCTGGAGAATCTCGCCGTAACGCTCCGGCGTGACTTTTTCGAAGCGTTCATTTCGCAGGGCGGTCAGCTCATTTCGACACTCAAGAATAGAGGATCGGAAGTCGGGGAACTCCACCATCTTGGCTTTGGTGCCCTTAGGGTCGCCCATGCGATGCATGCCCCAAGAGGACAGCGTGGCGTAGATCATCTCAATATGCCGGTCCCCCAGAAACGCCGTAGACTGGGCGAAGATTGCCTGCTGATGGAAGTAGACGGATGGTCCGCCGAAGGCCTGAAGGACTTTGACGGAAAGGTTGTAGTAGTGCTGCAACCGCTCCAGAAGAGCATCTGTGTTTTGCACATTTAGGCCAACGCGTTTCTTACCCATGATTATCGACCTCCGCTTCCGCGACCTGGGCGTGGCTGACCAGAACGCTCCCCTTGGCCTTGGCGAGCAGGTTCCCGAACGGGTCTTGCACACGGGCAAGGCGCGGGTTGGGCGTGGCGCAATTGTACACGGCATAGAGCCAGTAGTCCTGGCGCATGTTGCAGGCCTTGGCCCACTCGTTGGCGGATACCTCGATGTCGCCGGTCGTGGCGCGACCCTTGACCTCGATGGAACGCTTCTCGTTGCCGGGGCGAATGGAAAGCAGATCGAAGCCCGGATTGTCGGGCAGTCCGGCACTGCGGGCGAGTTCGGGCGTGTGGACGTCCAGCACCTTTGCCCCGGAGGCCTCCTCAAACGCCTGTGCCAGCTGCATGGCAACCATCTCGACGTTCGTGTCGTGCTGCTCGATGTCCGCGGGGTCGGATGACGGCACGACAAGCGCGTGGACCACGTAGGTAACGTCGCCCGGCGCGATCAGGTCCGGTTCGCGGTGCAGGACGGTCAAGGCCTTCTGACGTCGTGTGGCAAGCTCGCGTTGCTGGCGCTTGACCTCTTCCAGCGCCTCCATCGCCTTGCGGTTGCCACTGCGGGCCTTGTCGGAATGCTTCGCACGGGCGGTGGCCAGTTCCGATTCCTGGTAGTCGAAGCCCCGGCGGATGAATCCCTCGCGTTCCGGAATGCTGTCGGCAAGGGTCTTCTTGCGTTCGAGGGCCATCCCGCGTGCGATCCTCTCGGCCAGATAGGCGCGAGCGATTTCCTTCTGCTCGGTGGCTGCCAAGGCCAGCCGTTGGGCCGAAGCGGGGAGGCCGTGTCCGCCTTTCAGAAGCAGAAGATGCTCGACGGGGCTGACGCAGATTTCCGCGCCTTCCTGCTGGCAGATACCGACGAGGCGGCATTCGAGAACCTCTTCCTGCGCAAAGTCAGGCAACTCCGGGTCGGCACGGCGCACCACTGAGAGAAGCGCCATGTGAAAGAGGTAGGGCTTGGTGGCGGACGGATCGATGAAGACCGCACCGCGTGTGCCGATCTCCGCCAGCCGCTCCGTCGTCAGGGCGCGGAAGCGCTCAAACACGGGTTCGCCAGGATGAAGCCAGATCACGTCCTTGCGGTCTGTCGGGCGGACGACGGAGAAGTTGTCGCGGGATTTTTCGGGGTACAGTTCCAGAACCGGAAGCAACGGGTCCATCGCTCCGAACCGGAGGGATCGAAGCGAGAAGACACCGTCCATGTCACCGTCAACATCGATGTCCACCAGCGGGGCGGCCTGCTGGATATACTGGCGGATGTATCCCGGCATCAACCGAAAATAGACTTCCTGCTCCATACTGACGCGGAGGCGCGGAAGCTCTTTCGCCACGTCGCCGCCGGCTCCGTAGAGGGACTTCTCGCGCCTGGCCACGGCATCGATCTGCTCTTTTGTCAGACGTCCGTCCAGTTGCAACGCCACCTCGTTGGCGTCTTCTGTGACCGCAAGTTCCATATACCGCTTAAGGGAGACGCCCTCGAACATGTGGCCGATGCAATCGAAGACCTTGTCGGAATCCAGTTCCTTCCGGATCTTCTCCAGCTTGTCGAGCAGAACTTTTAGAACTTTGCCTTCGCGAGTAGACGGGGCGACTAGGTTCATGATGACGACGGGGTCGTGTTTCTGGCCGTAGCGGTGAATACGGCCCATGCGCTGTTCGAGGCGGGCAGGATTCCACGGCACATCGTAATTGATCATGATCCAGCAGAATTGAAGATTAATACCTTCCCCCGCGGCATCCGTGCAGATCAGGAAGCGAGCCCCGCCATCCGTCATCGGCTTCCGGAATCGCTCCACCTCGTCTTCACGCTGAAGATACGGCATCCCACCGTGAATCTGGGCAATCTGGCCAGTATAACCCATTCCGCCGAGCCTCCGCACAAGGAACTCCAGCGTGTCCCGGTGCTCGGTGAAGACGATGAACTTTTCGCCACTGAAGCGGGAATCCGTCAGGACTTCCTGGAGCTTGTCAAATTTGGATTCATGCCCGCCGTCCTGGACCTTCCGCGCCAGATCGAGCAGTGCCTTGACCTGCTCCTTCTCGGCCAGTAGATCGGTGAGGGACGCGGCGACCACGCCTTGAAGGAGACGATCCTCAGCGGCCTCGTGGGCTTCGCCGTGTTCCTCGTCGCCTTCATCGTCCGCGCTGGTGGTGTCGAGAAGGTCGTCCTCGTGGAGGCGAGCCTGAAAGGTCATCATCTGTTCGGTGGTGATTTTTCCGTCCTGTATGTCCTCTATGAGCGCGTTCAGCTTTTTCATGCGACGCTCGAACGAACGCAGGAGCGCGTAGGTCGAGCTGGCCAGACGCCTCTGGAACACGCTCATAGCCAGGCGCGCGGCTTCCCGGTTCAGCAGTTTGGCCTTGTTGTAGACGAAGCGCAGGTAGTCCGTGGTTTCGTCGTAAAGCTTCTGCTCGCTGATCTCGCCCTGGGTGAGTTCGTAACCGAGCGTGTCGGACATGCGTTTTGGGTAGAGGGGGCGGCCGTCCAGGTAGACCATCTCCTCTTTGGTACGGCGGATGAAATGTGACTGCCGGTGTTCGCGGGGATACTCGTCGAACGCATCCGGTGTCGCAAGCATCTCGGGTTCGAGAAGCCGCCACAGGGCGTAGTATGGATAGTCCTTACCCATGTGCGGGGTCGCGGTCAGGAGAAGAAGGTGATGGGCGCTCCAGCCCAGCCACCAATGGCCGTTCTGAGCCTGGACGCCCGCAATGGCCTCGGCCAGGCAATAGCGGTCCGTCTTGCGGACGCGCAGATCGTTGCCCCGGTCGGAGGCCAGCTTGTGCGCCTCGTCGAAGATGACGAGGTCGTAGGGAACGACGATTGGTTCACTGAAGCGTGCGAACATGCGCGGGCTGGCCAGCGTATCAATGCTGATGATGATTCGGTCCCCCGCCTCGCCTTGGAACGGGTTGTCCGCACGCGCATCCGGCCCCGTGACGATCCGAAACGGAAGGTTGAACAGCGTCAATAGCTCGCGACGCCAGTTGCCCACCAGACCGGCCGGGGTGACGATCAGTATCCGGCGCAGCAACCTGCGGGACAGCATCTCCCGGATATAAAGGCCGGACATGATGGTCTTGCCCGCGCCAGCGTCATCGGCTAGAAGGAAGCGTAGCCGGGGCTGCTTGAGCATATGGTCGTAGACGGCGATGCGCTGGTGCGGCAGGGGATCGATGCTGGAGATCTCGGTGGCGAAGGCCGGATTCATCAGGTGGCCAAAGGACAGGCGTTCGCCCTCGGCCAGGACCTTTACGATGTCTGGTTGAGCGGTGAAGTCCAGGATCGCCGGCGAGGTCGGTTGTGGCTTGCCGTAGGAGGCTGAATCCTCCGTCACACGCATCTCGAGCTGTTGAAGCTGTTTCCAGTAGATCCGGGACGGCTTGGTCTGTTTGTTCTCCCACCTGTTGACAGTGGCAAATGAGACGCCCAAGCGGTCCGAGAGTGCCTGCTGGGTCAGACCAATCTCTCTGCGCAAACGCTTTATTCGCTCGGCGTAGTCATCTCCCGGCTTCGGCCCTATCACATAGCGTTCTGTCATGTTCGCATCCAATCTCCACAATGATTCATCAACAAAATGCAACGCTAATATAACAGATGCTATACTTGCTGTCAATCTGCCACGCGATACATTCTCTGGGCTTGCTCCATTGACGGTGGCCATTATTACTCCCTGCACGTTCTCCGTCGCCACCCATTGATCCCCCCTCTAAGTCACATTCTCTCACCCAAGATGCGTTGAGCATGGGCATTCAATCCAGCCCATGTCTCCACGGTCCCTCGTCACCGCCCTTTTTTGGCGCCACTTCAATGGGTTCAGTCTGGGGAGCGGATGGTGCCGACTAGGTAGGGGAGGGTGCGTTTGGGGTTGGAGGGGCTTTTGGCTTCCATCTTATCGAGAGCCCAGCGGATTATGGCGGGGCCGTATTGATCCTCCAGTTCGATGAGGCGGGCGATGCCGGCCAGGTCGCTGTCTTCATACACGAGGGAGGCGGCTTTTTGGGCCCTGGCCAGTTTCTCCGGGCCGTGTTTTTGCTTAAGCTCTTCCAGACCTTTTTTCAGGTCGGCGGGATCGTAGAGGACGTTGGGGGTGTAGAGGCTGGGTTCGCGGGGATGCCCCATGTGCTGGTCCATTTCGCCGTATTCCACCTCCAGCAGGTTGGCGCGGCGAAGCTCCGTCACCCCGGAAAAAATGTGGTCCGGGGAAACGCCGTAATGGGCGGCGAGCCAGAGCCGTCCGTGGGACCAGCGCGGCGACATGCGGGACGTTTGGGATTCCCGAAGATTGATGAGGTACACCCCCCGGCCGGGGGAGCCGAGCCGCGCGTCCCAGCCGTACTCCCAATAGGCGGCGGGAACCTTCACCGTGTCGGCGCCCGCCACGGGCCGCAGGTGGACTTCCGCGGGCGCGCCGTAATGGGTTTTGAAATCGAGGAGCTTGTAGCGGTCGCGAAGCCGCTCCAGGACAATGCGCATGTTGTTGCGGAACATCCGGTCCGGGCGGTGGGCGTTTTCCATGTGCCGGGCCAGTTCGGCGTAATCCAGCGCGACGGCGCCGGGCCCCTGAACGCCGCTTTTCCAGGTCAAAAAGAGGTAAATGGCGAGGGGGCAATAGGTTAGGGGACGTTGTATACATGGTATATCATGCTGTCAAAGTAATTTTAGTTCGCGCGGGAGGCCGCCCCGGGAATGCCAACTTAATATATCCTCGCAAATCCTTTGTCCAATAGCTCTTGGTTCAGCATCACACCTTCACGATAAATGTCGTCTTTGTCCATTGTTTCATCCAGCGAATAAAAGACGTGGCCGAGGAAGCGGCCGTTGATGTCCACCTTGGTGGTGCGGAGCATCACGAAGGGGACGCGGGACAGTTGGGTGCGGACGTATTCGGCGGCTTCGAGGCCTTCCTCTGTGGTGATCTCCGGGCAATCAATTCCGGCCAGGCGGATCCGTTCCTTCTTTTTGATCTCGAAACCACAATCCACATCGAGGACCAAAGTATCCCCATCAACGACGTCCAACACTATCGCCTTGAAAACGTATGTTGCGCCAGTGGGGCGGGGGAGTTGTTTCGCTTTTTTCCCCTTCTTTCCCTCCCCGTATCTGTCACCCTGAACGGCCCTCAGTAGCTGGTCCCGGGTCCAATCGTTTTTCTCCGCCTGGACCGTGTAATATTCCCGCTCTTTGGGTTCTTTGATCGTGAGTAGGACCCGGTAGTGCGCCCAGGCTAGGACTTCGGTCTCCGGGACGGTCTTGTATGTCTCATGAAACTGGACACACCGGTAGAGGGTGGTCATATCGGTTTTGATATCCTTGGCCAGCCGTTCCATGACCGACCTTGCATAGCCCGCATTTTCCGTCAGTTGTTCCTGCTCGATCCTTCCCCCCATTTCCCAATAGGCTCGAAGAGCCTCCTTCGCAATTGCTCGTTTGGCTCTGGTTTTCCCTGTTTCCCAGATGGTGCGAAGGTCATTGATAAGGCGCTCATACGCCTTGGAGTCAATGGATTTGCCGACAACTGGGACGTTTTTCATTGGCGGGGCTGATTCCTCTTTCAATATTGCTTTTTTGACGGCACCGTAAGTTTATGAAATTGAGGACTGATCCGGAGGAGCAAGAATGGCATTCGAACAACTGCCGAAAGCACCCACAAACCCGCCACGTTCCACGTGTCGGGCTTTGTGGGCAGACAAGCATCGTCAAAAGCGTGCGCGCGCCAGGACGAGGAGGCCGAGGGCCAACCCTTAAGACTTGTTAGGTTTCCCGAGCCCCGGAGCGGAGGGCGGACCCCTCGCCAGTGGGCAGTGGCCCCGCGCCACACAGACCCAGCGCACAACGGCCAATCAGCGACAGCCCCCACGTGCGGGGCCGCGGACTGCACCTCGGAGCCCGGGGTGAGGCGAACCTCCCGGAGCGGAAGGCGGCACGGTCCCGGGGTCGACGGAGCGGAGCGGCGGCGGCGCGAAGGGCCGACGCGGCGGAGCGGCCCCGGGGGAGAGCGATTCCAACGGAGCGGCGGCTGGGGTTCTCTCCCTCTGGTAGCGAATCAACCGCCAGCACAGCGGGGCGAGGCGAAGCCGAGCGGCTTTTGAACGCCGGAGCAGGCCCCGAATATATCTCCCAGGGCCGGGACGGACGAAACAACTGGGCGGGGTTAGAGCGACTCCAACGGAGCGGGAGCGGTTCAGTCGCGGGGGCGACGGAGCGGACTGGCCCCGCGCACGTGACCGAGCCGTGGGAGGCGAGGAAATGGTTGGAGGCCGCTAGGCCGGAAACCACGACTAGTGCGGGGCCGGGGAGCGACCGGGTTTGGGCGGGATGGGGCTTTTCGGCGGTAACAGCGGGGGGCGGTGTTTTCGCGGGACCAGCTGGGGGCTCTTCTTTTCCCGGCGGGACATCAAGGGATTTCCCCGGAGAAACGGGAAGCGATTTACTCTTTGGGGCAACGGATCGGAAGTTTGAAAGATTGAAACGGCTGAGCGATCCGCGACCAACGTGTGCCGAAGCAGGCGACGTTTCCGCATTCCACCTTGGCGACGAACCAACCGAAGCTGGCTCTTTGCTGAAAGTGGGAGAATGGGCGTGATTGGATTGTTGAAGCGGGACATTGAACGGGCCAGAGGATGGGCCCCGCATGGGGGACTGTGTCCCCGCTGTGTCTCTCTACCAACGCGGACAAATGGAACGGCCCCGCCGGGCGCCGCGATAGCGGTCAACGGTCAAAAAGACGAACGGCAAAGGCGCGGCACCACCTGCCGCAGTGGATGGGAGAGCATCGCACCCCCCTCTACACATGCGTCAGGGGGGAGGCCATTCACGGCCTCCCCCCTCCATTCGCAACAGGTCGATCGATCCCCAACAAGGAAGGCCGCACGTTGTAGTCGCCGGTCAGGCGATAGTTTTGCCAATAGTCGTGGGCGATATTTGGTATTGTAATATCGATGGTTGGCGGCCGACTGGAGCCACTCCACATTTTATTCGTAGCGAACTCATCAAAAGGGTCTGACCTTTCCATAAGGTTGGACCCTTTACTGTTTTCGGCGGGCGGGCGGGGGAAAACCGGGGACACGGCGGAACCGGGGGAGGAAGGAACCTCTTTTAAGGGCGATTCTCCGTCGGGCGGAAGGGACAGGCGGAAGCGGGCGGTGATGCTCTCTTTCCCATAATAGACCTTCTCGATCCTTTGCCGAACGGACAACGCCTTTTCAATTCCAACACCGCGCGCGCTCCCCTAAAGGGGGTTCCCCACTCCCATCCCACTCCCTCGCCCCGGCGGGGCAAGGGCCCCTCCCACACCCCTCCCCAAACTAGGGCTACCGTCAAAGAACGCGAAGATTGACGCCCACGAAAAGCAAAGGCCCGCCGAAAGCGGAAAAGCTATTCGTACGCGAACCGAACCATCCCCCCACACCGCGTTCATCGAATCGCACACCAGCCCTGCGGTGAAACCCCGATAATTGCACAGCCGCTCCGGCAGGCCATTCCCCCGTCGCCCACGCGGCAGATGGGAAAGGCCCCATGAAATCTTTTAGCGCAGTCCTTTCTCCAACGCCTTTCGGGCAGTCAACTGGAGGGAGGCTTTTTCTTTGAAGGCTTTTTTCCGTAGCTCTTCATAAAGGTTTTCTGTCAAATGCAACGTCAAGGCTTTGACAAAACCTTTCTCCCGGTAAAAATCCGTGCCTGTGTTGATTTTTTTATCGTTCATACCCTAACCTTATAATTATGTCATTGACAGCACAATTAACATAAGTTATGCTAGTAATGTCATGGAGAATTCCCGGCGCCCCTACGATTTGCCCCGCTCCGGCGAGAGGCTCTCCCGGCTTCTCCATGACACCCGGAGCGGGGATTCTTTATTGGATGGTCCCCTGGGGCTCATCTCTCATATTTCGTCCGCGCATCCCTCTCTCGCCGAAAGTTTATTTCAACTTTTGAATGAACTTTACTGGGCGCAAACGTCTCCCAGCTCTCCCGATCCCCGATATGTCTTTCCCACTCCAAAAAGTCAAAAGGACGGCCATCCATGACCCCTGCTCTAATCGCAACAAAACCGCAAATTGTCCGCTGTGCCATTTACACCCGCGTGTCCACCGATCAGCAAGCCGAGGTGGTTTTTAATTCCTGTGAGGCACAAGAAGACCGGATCCGCTCTTTCATTAACAGCCAGGAGGGGTTCCAGGTCGCCAAATTGTATTCCGACCCAGGATATTCCGGAGCCAATCTTGATCGTCCTGGAATCCGGCATTTGGTGGCCGACCTTAAACTGGGGCGTTTAGACATGGTCATTACCTACAAGATAGACCGGCTCACACGATCGCCCCGTGACTTTTATCAGTTAATCGAACTCTTCGAGGCCCACCACGCCGGGTTTATTTCAGTGACGGAGCGTTTCGACACCTCCACCCCGGCGGGCAGGCTTCTCCGAAATATCATGCTGACCTTTGCCCAATTCGAACGGGAACTCGCATCAGAGCGCATTCGGGACAAATTTGCCCAGCGCGCCGCGCGGGGCCTGTGTAACGGAGGGCCCCCGCCTTACGGTTTCCAGAAAGTGGAGGGAAAACTCGTTGTGGACCATCGCCGCGCCCGTGTCGTCCGGTTCATCTTTGAGAAGTACGCCGAGTTACGCTCTGCCCATCAGGTAACGTTATGCTTAAGGGATTCATGGCACGAGCGGACGACCTTGTCGGACACCTTTGTTTTGCGCGTTCTGAAATGCCCGGCCAGTGCGGGAAAGATTGTTTACAAGGGGAAAGTCCTTCCCGGCGCCCACGAACCCATCATTTCGGAACAGCTATTCAACCATGTTCAGGCCCTGATGTCCGAAAGCGCCCAGGAAGCCAGGAAACCGGGTTCTTCCTATCATCACCTCCCCTACACCGGGATCCTGGAGTGTAAGGAATGCCATTCCAACATGAGCCCAACTTTCACCGATAAGAAAACCCCGGAGGGCACCCGCCGTTACCATTACTACCGTTGCACCTCAACCAACCACAAGGGCTGGAACGCCTGCACGACCCGCCAAATTAGCGCGGCCCGCTTAGAGACCACCATTCACCAAAATCTTGCCAGACTGTCCCGGGACCCCTTCTACCTGAAACAGCTCATTGTTTCGGCCAAGGACCAAATAAAAGATCCCCCTGAAAACGGGATCGAACCGTTACAAGAAACGGCCCCGCTGACCCCCGAATTTCTTCAAAACGAACTCCAAAAGCATATTTTAAAAAGCGCGCGCAAAACCGGAATTGAAAAGGCGTTGTCCGTTCGGCAAAGGATCGAGAAGGTCTATTATGGGAAAGAGAGCATCACCGCCCGCTTCCGCCTGTCCCTTCCGCCCGACGGAGAATCGCCCTTAAAAGAGGTTCCTTCCTCCCCCGGTTCCGCCGTGTCCCCGGTTTTCCCCCGCCCGCCCGCCGAAAACAGTAAAGGGTCCAACCTTATAGAAAGGTCAGACCCTTTTAATGAGTTCGAGACGAATAAAATGTGGAGCTGAAGGGGATCGAACCCTCGACCTCGTCGTTGCGAACGACGCGCTCTCCCAGCTGAGCTACAGCCCCATCCTACACGTGTGTTCACCTAAATTGTTGGGGCAGTCCTCGCGCCTTTTGCGAGGGCAGCCCCGTTTTGAATAATCTCAGTTTCAGACCAACCCCTGGGCAGTCCCGACGCCTTTGGTCGGGGCAACCCCAGTGGAGGGGTCGGCCCTGCGGGCCGCCACGGACACCCGGAACTCTGGGAAGGGTGCCATCCTCCAATTCAATCTTGAGCATTATACCACAACCCAGGGTTGACCGACGTTTCATATAAATAAGAGGCCCGAAAAGACTAGAATAGCGGCGTGATCGTTGACGCTCCGCTCTTCCATGGCATTCCCAAAACAGTCCTCACAGCGGCTACAACGCGGTGCGTCCGACGTTTGTGCAAATACAAAGACATCCTTTTTCAGGAAGGACAGGCGGCCCACTCAGCCTTTTTGCTTCGATCGGGGCTGATCAAGCTCATCAAATCCACCCCGCAGGGCCGACCGGTGGCCCTGGAGATCCTGACTTCCGGAAGACTTTTCGGCGGAATGGCCGTTCTCGACCACCGTCCTTACCCCGCCAGCGCGTTCGTTTTGCAAGAATCGGAAATTCTCGAAATTCCCGGTCCGGTCTTTGAGGATTTATTTAATAAAGTTCCGGAATTTGCGGGCGCTGTTCACCGGGAAATCGGCCAACATTTCCGTCACGCTCAAGCCATGCGCGCCTTGGCCCAGGAACCCGTGGAACGGCGGGTGGCCACCCTGCTTCTTATTCTCCTTCCCAATCCAAAAGACGAAGTCCGAATGCGCCGGGAAGACTTTGCTGAATTGGCCGGATGCATTCCAGAAACCGCGATCCGCATTCTCTCTGATTTCAAAAAACGCGGCCTGATTCGAACCGGATGGAAACGAATCGGCCTGCGGAACCCCGCCGGTTTGCGCGCCCGGGCGGGGATCGCCGCCCCCGCGCCAACCGACCCGTCTTACGCAACGCTCTCTTCCTGAACAAACCTATCCGGGCGCATACTTTCGCCCCTCTCCATGGGTATCATCTAGCCCCCGCCTGACAGGGGGGGCACAAGAGTTCAACGGAGGATGTCAATGACAAACGATCGGAAACCCCTGGGGATTTCCCCCTGGTGGCGGCACGGAGCGGTGCTCACCATCATCGTCGGCATCACCGGCTTGCTGTTCATGGGCCGAAACACCTATAAAGGGGCCCCGCCGTATTTTAACGCGGTGACCACGGACGGGAGGATGCTCTTTACCTCGGACGATATCGTGGCTGGCCAGTCGGTGTTCCAAAAGTTCGGTCTGATGGACTACGGCACCCTCTTCGGCCACGGCGGATACCGGGGGCCCGATTTTACGGCGGACACCCTGCATCAGCTGGCGGTCGGCCTGAAAGAAATTTACGCGGTCGAACGCGGGGGGGCCTTCGCCTCCCTTTCCGAAAGCGACCGCGCCATTGTTTCGGATCGGGTGATCACGGAGTTAAAAACAAACCGTTACGACGAAACCACGGGCGCCGTGAGCGTTTCCCCCGCCTACGCACACGTCTTCGAGGGGCTGGTGGCGCGAACAACAGCGCTCTTTAAAGACGGGTCCCAAAAACTTCCGTTGCCCGCCAATTACATTTCCGACCCCAACGACCTGCGGACCCTTTCGGCCTTTTTCAGCTGGTCCGCCTGGGCCGCCGTCACCCCGCGACCCGGGAAGAATCATTCCTACACCAACAACTGGCCCCCCGACGAGGAGGCAGGCAACCGGCCTTCCCTGGAAATCATCCTCTGGAGCGCTTTAAGCATCATTTCTCTTCTGGGTGCCTTGGGGCTGGTGCTGATGTTTTTCGGCCGGTTCGACTTTTTGGGGTGGGGGGGCGACAAGATTCCACTGGAGAAGATTCCCTCCATCGAATCCACGCCGATCACGCGCAGTCAAAAAGCCACCTACAATTATTTTCTGGTGGTCAGCCTTCTGTTCCTCTTTCAAACCGTCATGGGGGTTCTCACGGCGCATTATTTTGTCGAGAGCGCCGGCCTCTATGGGTTCGACATTCGGAACTTCCTCCCGATCACCATCACCCGCAGTTGGCATCTCCAGTTGTCGATCTTCTGGATCGCCACGGCGTGGTTGGCCGCGGGGATTTTCGTCGGGCCCATGGTGTCGAAAACAGAACCCAAAGGCCAAGCCGCGCTCGTCCATATCCTGTTCGGCGCGGTGGTCTTGGTGGCCGTCGGTAGCATCGTGGGCGAGTGGCTGGGGATCAAAGGCCTGCTAGGGAAAGCGTGGTTCTGGCTGGGCCATCAAGGCTGGGAATACCTGGAACTGGGCCGCCTGTGGCAGATCCTCTTGACCGTGGGGATGGCGCTGTGGGCGGTCATCGTTTTCCGCTCCATCCAACCGACCTTAAAAGGGGAAGACCGCGGCGGGATGCCGTACCTTCTCCTCTACTCCATCGTTGCCATCCCCGTGATGTATTCCTTCGGGATGCTCTACAAACCCGGCACGAATTTCGCCGTGGCGGACTTTTGGCGTTGGTGGATCGTGCATCTCTGGGTGGAAGGGTTCTTCGAACTGTTCACAACCATCGTAGTCGCCCACATCTTCGTGATCCTGGGCTTGGCCCCCAAAGAGGCGGCGCTTCGCGTCGTCTATCTCGACATCATCCTCTATTTGGGGAGCGGCATGATCGGAACCGCCCACCACTATTACTGGACGGCCCAACCCGCCATCAACCTGGCCCTGGGCGCTTTCTTTAGCGCCATGGAAGTGGTCCCGTTGTGCCTCCTCACCTTGGAGGCCTGGAACTTCATTAAACTCCGGCAAAACAAAAGTATTTTCGCTGTGACGCCGATCGAGTTCCCTCACAAATGGACCGTCATGTTTCTTATGGCCGTTGGTTTCTGGAACTTCCTGGGGGCCGGGATTTTCGGGTTCCTCATTAACTTGCCCATTGTGAGCTACTACGAACACGCGACCTACCTCACCTCCAACCACGGTCACGCGGCGTTGATGGGTGTTTACGGAAACCTGGCCATCGCGGCCCTGGCGTTTTGCGCGAGGCTCACGGTGGAACCACATCGCTGGAACGACAAACTGTGGGGGATCTCTTTCTGGTCCCTCAACATCGGCCTGCTCTTGATGCTGGCGCTGAACATATTCCCCGCCGGGATCTATCAGCTGGTGCAAAGCATCCAGCACGGGTTCTGGTATGCCCGGAGCGAAGCCGTGATCCAATCCACCTTCTTCCAGGTCACCACCTGGTCGCGGGTCGTTGGGGACATGGTCTTCGTTCTTGGCGGCGTGGTCCCCATCGCCTATTTCATGGTGACCCGGCTGTTTTCCCTGCGTCAAGCTAAATAAGTTCTTTAAACAAAAAGGCCCCCGCTCTCCAAAAGAGAGCGGGGGCCTTTTTAATCTTCGGCTAATTCATAAATCCCAAATGAATCCTGTGGCCTTCCGTATTCGCCAGAACGTTTTTAGGCGCGTCTGGGAACCAAAGTTCCCGAAACGAATTTGTGAATAATACTGGAGAGAAGCGTTTGATAAGGAATGGCTTCCTCCAAAGCCTTTTTCTGAACGCCCTCCAAGTCCTTGGAGGAAATGCGAATATTGACCCGCCTGTTCTTCTGAAAAGTGGCCCTCGCGTATTTTTGATATCGCGCCAATTCAGATTTGTGCTTTCCGGCGGATTTCCACTCATCGGCTTCGAAAGCCTTCAGGATATCGCGCTCGTTCTTTTCCAAGTTACTCATGGGATCCACCTCCTAAATAATCGCGGGTTGCCTTCCGGCTGGGGATAACCGTTTTAAGAAAAATCTCGCGGTCATTTTCAACAAAAGGTACGAGAAAAACGTAGTCGTCCATATTTATGACGAAAAGCTGTTGCCCCGGATATTTCATTTTATTGGGATGAACCAACCGATCCAAAAGCCCCCCCTTTTCAATATGAAAAAGAACCTCCTCAAAAGAAACTCCGCGATGAGCCTTCAGCCATTCATTCTTTTTCGCATCCCACGAAAAGACTTTCATGGTCTTATTATAATCCAATGTGTGCCTAATGTCAACACGCGGGTCTCCATCTCCTTCCTCTCGCGGGAGAAAGGGCTACGAAACGGTCTGTGGGGGGGGGCGGTGTTCTGTCGAAAACAGACCCTCTCCCTTCCCCTCTCCCGCCAGCGGGAGAGGGAACCACTTCGGGCGGGAGGAGTTCGAAAGGATCGAGGTACGGATTTGTTGCGCTATTACTTCAGCGAATGAAAACCGATCAGGTTCCCTTCCGTGTCCGTCACGAGGGAGATGTATCCATGCTCACCGATGGATGTTTTCTCTTTAAAAATGGCCCCGCCATTTTCTTTAGCCCGGGCAGACTCCGCGGCGCAGTCCGCACAGCTGAAATACACCACGGTGCTGTTCTTCCCCGAGGGAACTCCCTGCATTTTCATTAGCGCCCCACCGGCTCCGGCTTGGCCCATGGCATGGGGAAACATCCACATTTCATAATCCGGAGTTTTTACGTATTCCATTTTTGTCTTAAACACCGCTTCGTAAAACCGCGTTGCCCGGGCGCCATCTTGCACGTATATTTCAAACCATCCCACGGGATTGTTCGCCATGGCCTTCTCCTTTTGTTTAAGAAACCTTCGAGTAATCCGTGTACCCCTTTTCCGTTCCGCCATAAAACGTGTTCGGGTCCGGGGATTCAACGGAGCGTTTTTCGCAAAACGCTGGGGCAAATCCGGGTTGGCGATGAACGGACGGCCGAAGGCCACCAGGTCCGCGGCCCTCTCGGCTAAAACCTTTTCAGCCCGTTCGCGGGAATAATCCCCGCAAACAATCAAGGCGCGTTTGAAGAGCGGGCGGAAAAGCGACGTGGGGACAATGCGCCCGCCATGGCGAACATCGGCCTCATTGCCTTCGATCAGATGAAGATAAACCACGCCCCGCTTTTCCAGTTCTTGAACCACGTAGGAAAAAGTTTTCTCGGGATTGGAATCGCTCATATCGTTAAAACTCCCGCTGGGGGACAACCGAACCCCCACGCGATCTTTTCCCCAAACCCCGACGACCGCATCGACAATCTCCAAAAGAAACCGCGCCCGGTTTTCCACGGACCCGCCGTAGGCGTCGCTGCGCTTGTTCACCCCGTCCCGAAGGAACTGGTCGGGCAAATACCCGTTGGCCCCATGAACCTCCACGCCGTCGAACCCCGCCGCCAAGGCGTTCCGGGCTCCCGATCGGTATTGTTCCACCAAACCCGGGATTTCGGAAATATCCAAGGCCCGGGGGGTGTCGTAGGGCTTCATCCCCCCCGGGGTATACAGTTCCCCCCGCGCCGCCACGGCCGACGACGACACCGGCCGTTCGCCGTTCAGCCAAAGAGAGTGGGACACCCGCCCCACGTGCCACAATTGGAGAAAAATCCGTCCCCCCGCGTGATGAACCGCGTCCGTCACTTTTTTCCACCCCGCCACTTGCTCCGCCGAATAAATCCCCGGCGTGTTCGGATACCCCACCCCCATAGGCGACACCTGAGTGGCCTCCGAAACGATCAACCCGGCCGTGGCCCGCTGTTCGTAATAAACCGCGGTGGAGGACGTGGGCACATGGTTCTCCCCCGCCCGGCAACGGGTCATGGGGGCCATGACCAAACGATTTTTTAAGACAATGGGACCCAGCGGCATTTCACTGAACAAAAGATCTTTCGTTTCAACGGGCATGGGGTTCTCCTAGGTTCAACAGCGGCTGATGAATAGAACAAACATAGCGCACAAATGTTCCCGCATTGTGGATCTAAAACAAACGATTGATTGCCGCGAACCCGCTGAAAACCTGGGACTGGTCCACGATGGGGCTCTCCGTTAGCTCTGACGGAAGATGCGTGGCATTTCCACTTAATATGATCCGCCAGGCGCCCTTCAGTTCGATGAAAAGCCCAAGCCCGTATTTGACGGTCATCACGGCCCCGGGCTGGTAGGCCGGACGCCCGGCTTGGGCTTTATCGTTGGGCACGCCGAACTCATAAGCGGCCAGTTCGGCGGTCATCCAGTTCAAGCCCACCTGAGGCGTCAAGGTGAACAGACCCCGCTGAAAAGATTTTCCCAATCCCAGGTCCGCGCTTCCGCCGTTAAACCGGTTTAATAGGTCATGTTCATAGCCAACGGAAACGTCCACACCGCCGGGAAAAAAGGCCTGAAGCGCCAGGCCGGCCATGACGGTGGATTGGCGGTCTCCCAACCCAACAAGCACGGGGCTGTCTTCTTCATCGTAGGCTCCCAGCCGGTAATTCCCCGTGACCGCTAAGCCAACCACGTTGCGCCATTTCAATAGGCCGCAGGTCACACCGGGCCCAAGAATTTGGACGCGGTCCCCAATGTAGCTGATGGCGGGAATGGGCTGAACGATGACCCGATCGGACCCACGGTAGGGGCTGGTCTGCGTGATCACACCGACGCCCAGGCCCAACAATCCCAGTTTTCCAAAGATGGACCGAAGATGAACATCCATGACTTTTGTTTCGTTGGCGTCCAGCACAAACGCCGCTCGAGCAAACGTGGGCGGTCCCTCGGGCCAATAGCGGTTGGAGAATCCCAGCCATTCGCGGGGAATCCCGATAAAGTTTTTGTCCATGAGCCCGTTGTTGTTGGCGTCATGAAAAACCACCACCGCATATTCCCCGGCGGGCAAATCTTTAATTTTGGCGGGCGTGCGTCCCCGATCCGGCAAGATAACAATTCGCACCGGATCCCGAAGGTCCACAAAGGTGTTGGGCGAGTCAAACAACCAAAGGACCACCGCCCCATCGGCGGGCGGATTATCAATGCGAACCTCAAGTTCCGCCGCCGAAACCCCCGCCGCTAACAGCGCGAAAACCAAAGAACGCCGAATTCTCATTTATGCCCGATCGCCCCGATCGTGGCGTAGTAAATTGCCCGGGATTCGGGACTTTGCGTAAACCGGCCATAGGCTTCCAGATCCAGCGGAGTCACTTTTCCCGTGGCCAAATATTTATCCTTTAATTGAATTGCCGACAAGTTCATCATCTCGGCGATGGCGGAACCGCCGCGGGAAATGGGGGCGTCGTTTTCGATCAGCAGATTTTTTGCCCCTAGGCTTTGAAACAGCGTGGGCAATTGGGCCCCCAGCGCCGGGTCCACCCCTTTGGCCGTGTACATGTGCAGAATCGCCTGGTGAACGTTATGGAACGATTGAACGTCCGCACCGCTGAATCCCCTATAGACCGAAAAATCCGGTTCTTCAATCACCAGCGCCCCCCCTGGTTTTAAGGCTTTCCAAAGGGAATCCAACACCCCTTTATATTCGGGAATGTGAACCAACACATAGCGAGCATGAATAAGATCAAAAGACCCAGGCTCAAAAGCCACCGAACGTACATCCCCTTCCATGATCGCCACGTTGACGGGCGGCTTGTCCAAAAATCGAGTATTAATATCCACCGCCGTCACATGCCCCGAGGGCCCCACCTGTTCCGCCAACCACCGCATCACCGACCCCGCCCCCGCGCCCACCTCCAAACAACAGTCCCCCTGTTTCAGCCCGCCCGATAAAATTCGGCGCCGCGTTGAAGGGTCAAAAATAGCCTCAATGGTCCGCAATCGGTCCGATTCACTATGATCCGTTGTGTTTTTAAAAACGTATTCCAACGATGGACCTCCGATTAATGGGTTTTTGGATGAGCGTCCTGCACGGCCTGCGCCATGCGCTTGTCCGGCACCAACCAGATCAGGGCCACCATCGTGTAAATGCCAAAGCCAAGCCAAGAGTTCAACAAGGTGAGCCCGATTCCCAGCAGGTAGAGCCCCAATGAAAGTTTGCCTTTAATGTCCTTGCCAAAAGCGTTGGACAAAGGCGAGCCGGGGCCGTGGTGATAAACCAGCGCTCGGGCAAAAAGATAATACGCAATGGCGGCCATGAACAAGTTGGCCCCATAAATCAACATCGGAGGTTTGGCGAAATGATTTTCTCCGATCCACCCGCTGGTGAAGGGCAACAAGGACAACCAGAAAAGCAAATGTAAATTCGCCCAAAGGATCAGCCCGTTGACGGATTTTGTGGCTTGTAGGGTGTGATGGTGATTGTTCCAATAAATTCCCACATAAATAAAACTCAAGACGTAGCTAATGAATTTTGGAATTAACGGTCCCAACTCTGAAAAGGAAGGGCCGTGGGGCACTTTTATTTCCAACACCATGATGGTGATAATGATTGCCATCACTCCGTCGGTAAAGGCTTCAAGGCGCGTTTTGTTCACGGAAGAATACCCCCTGCGTAACGCCACACCATGACCCGTGGCAGAATGGCCCAACCAAAACAAGAAATGGCCGTGGCGAATGCGGTTAAAATTCGCAAGGACAATCCCCAAGTGAATAGGCCCGTTCCCCCTTGACCCATAAGGCTTTTAGCATGGACAAGGCCGCTCCAATGAATTTGCGTCTCTTCCGTCGAAACGTGACGGGCAGGAGGGGATCGTACGTCTAGGATAGAATAATTAGGGGAAAACGTCTTACCAGCGGTAATCGACGCCGAGGTCCATCAAAACGGAAGAAGTGGTCTCGGTGTTGGTGCGGACAAACCCGGCAAAGATATTGAAAGGGGACACCCGCCAATCGGCTCGCGCGCCGTAATCAACCCATTCCCATTTTTTGGGATCGTCGGGCCGCACGGCGTTCCTCGCTCGGCAGGTGGGCCCCAGGTATAAACGTTGACGGAACATCGGTAACCCCATGGACGCCTGGGCGCCCAATCCCTCCAAAGCCCTTCCGGAAATATTGTAAATGGTTCCTGTCAGATAACCGGATGGAAAAAATGGGAGCCGTGTCTTTGTAAGTCCCCCCCGCCACAGAGGGGGCATGTCGTCGGAAGACGCGTGGTAAAACGAAACATCCCCCTCGGCGCGCCATCCCCATCCCAGGGATTGGCCGAGAGCGACCCAACTTCGGAAATAATCCGCTCCGGACACCGTCCACCCATTATTTTCGACCGACTGGCTTGGACGAACAATATCGCTTTGGCCGCTGTCGACCCCCCCTCGAAGCGAACAGGATTTCCAAGGATACCAAGAGGCGCTCACGTTCAACCGCGACAACTGGGCCGATGGTTGGTCAGGAGAATTGTCCACCCGTTTGTCCCCCTCGGCTGAAATAAGGAAAGAGACAGGCGCTCTGAAATCCACACGCTCTTCCCATAAAAGGGCTAACCGATCCAAATCCCCCTTAAAATAGTCCGCCAGGACGCCCACGGTTCCCCAGGTCCGAAACCCCGATGATCCGCCTGTTTTGAGGCTCGCATACAGCCCGGCGGAGGGCCAATCGGAAGACGGGCGCTGTTCGGTCCCTTCCGGGCGAAATCCCCCCACGGCCCCCAATCGAAACCCCGGATTTAGCCGCGCCTCTCCCTGAACCCCATCTATAAATCCAAAGGCCGGAAGTTCCGCGGGGGCAAACCGGCCCATTCGGGCGAATCCTCTCCCTCCCACGGGCCCCTCCAACAACAAGCGGAAAACATCGTAGCGGGCTTCCCGATAATCGGCCGAATTTTCGAAGGCGACGCCCGAACGATAAGACACATTGCCATCCATCCGCAGACTCCACGACGACCCTGCCAAACGATCCATATCGCTGGTCAGCTCCATTCGGGAAATAGAATAGTCGGATCGATCCGACGAATCATCTTGGACGACGTCGCGCATCCGCAGGGAACCATGAAATATATTTCTTTGGGGAAACGCCGAAGGACGCGGTCCCGGCCAGGGGGCCAAGAGGGGAACAAAATCGGGGTCGGGTTTCACGCCCGCCGGAGCGGACGACCCGCCCTGAGTCCGGAAACTCGTCTCCACCGTAACGGTGTCACCGGCTTGAATCTCTTCGGTGGATTTTGAAAGCAGTCGCAACCGAGCCGACGACCGCCCCGCGTCCATCACTTCTGCGCGGGCCAACGTTTTCCCCTGACGTTGGATCACTCCGGGATCGCCGGGGCTGATCCCGGATTGGGTCCCCGCATCGATATAGACTTCTGCCATGGTGACATACACCACGTTGGCCTGTAGGCGCCCTGTCTCCGCCCCGACCCCCCACGGCCCAAGAAGCACCGCCAGTGGAACCCCGGCCCGCAACGCCCATCGCCTCATTCCTTGAACTCGGCCCATGCCTCAGTCCGGCGGAAACCCGTGGCACCCCGTGCATTGCACCACACGGGTTTGCCGCGTCGTGTGGCACACATTGCACGAAAAGAATTGTCCCGAAAAGTTCCGGTGGTTGGGTCCGCTGGAAGGAGCCGTCACCCCAAGATGGACGAAGGCGGGGTGGACCAATCCCCCGCGGGCAAAGGTCGTCGTCGTGTGGCAGGACGCGCAGTCGGTCGGGTAGCTTTGCGCGGCGTGGTTCGTGGCCGCGGCGGAATTAAATTCGTCGTCATGGCAGGCGTAACAGTTCGTCAACCCCGAATGGTTCATGGTGGCCCCAGCGAAACGGGCCGGCGGGACCCCCACATGGCAGCGCAAACAATCCGTCGGAAACCCCGGTTTTGTGTGTTTCGGTCCGCGGACAAAATCTCCGGCGTGACATTCTATGCAATTGGAACCGGGCGTATGAAAGGGGCGAACATCCTTAAACACCGTGGTGGTGTGGCACCGTTCACAGTCTTGGGGAAACCCGTGGGCCACGTGGTTGGGCGCGGAGTTGTAGTCTTTTTCGTGGCACCCCAGGCAACGGGGGTTCAACCCGCGGAACTCACCGATGATCGTCCGCCCATGGCACTGTTCACACGCCAGCGTTAAATGAGTACCGGAGAGGGGGAACCGAGTCCGATCGTGTCCCGCCACATCCTGTTTCGCCCGCCACACCAAAGAGGTCTTTTCGTGACAGGACTCACAGGTCGTCCCCAATTGGCCCCGGTGCGGATCCACATGGCACCCCCCGCATCCTCGGACAGAAAACTTTTTGACGGGTCCCCGGGCGGTGTGACAACGGGCGCAATGGGCCTGGGCGTGCGGCCCCACCAGAGGGACCCCGGTTTCTTTCCCGTGGTCAAAGTTGAACCCATTTTTCAAGGAGTTTAAGTGTTTCGGTTCATGACAATCATTGCACCCAGGCTTCCCGGGACGACCGAATTGGCGGTTGTGCGGGTCCCGGTGACAGGCAGAGCAATTCGTGGGAGTCCCTGAGAACCGTCGCACCCCCGTCTTTTTGTCTTTGGTGTGGCAACGGGAACAGGCCACGGAACGGTGGGGACCTTCTAACGAAAATTTTTTGTGTTGCGCCAAGGTAAATTCCCCCACCTTGAAATGGGTCTGATGGCATTTCATGCAATGGGTGTATCGACCAACGAATTGATCTCCATGGGGATTGTCATGGCAGACGGAACAAGCCGCCAAGATGCCGAACCCATAACGTTGGGCGGAGGGAAGGGCGGGGTCGTGACAAACGTCGCAGTCTAATTCGTCATGGGGGGGGTGAAGCGTGAATCCTCTGTGTGAGGCATGCCCAGCGATTTCCGAACCAGCGGGAGCCTCCCCGGCCACACCCCGGTTGGGTGAGGAAAGAATAAAACAACAGACGACCGTTGCGGAACTTAAGATTCCGCGAAAGAAATGTCGTGAGGCCGGGGGGTCCATCAACAATGAGGTGGCGATAAGGTGTCCTCCTGATGGTATAAGTATATGGGATTTCCCACACTATTCAAGGGATATTTGGCCAATGATTTTTTTGCGTAGGACATTCTGTTTAATTCCGAAATTCAATGATAAAGGATGAGGTCATCCGGCTCGGGATAAAAACCTGTCCGAGGACATACTTTTCGTGTTCACCTATTAAGTACCCTGATGGCTGACGCCCATACGATAGAAAAAACCAGGAGGGGTTATGATCGATTCTAAATTGGTGTTGTGGGGGCAGACCATTGGCTACACCGCCTACGTCCTGGCCCTCATGGCCGGCATGGGGTGGTTCACCTATAAACTCACGCGCGACGGAACGTCGAAACATGTCCCGAACGGCGTTTTTTACACCGTCGTGGGGGTCCTGGTCGCGGTGGGGGTTTCGCTCCACATCATTACCCACGAAACCATCCCCTGGAAAAAAATCGACCTCAACCGCACCCACATCCAAGCCGACCAGACGTTCGAGATCCGCGTGGCCGATCACAAATTCATTTTGCCGTTGGAGGTCATGACCATCGTGGCGGGGCAGAAGGCTCTTTTTAATGTCACGTCCGATGATCTCACCTACGGGTTTGGCCTTTTCCGCGAAGACAATTCCATGCTGTTTCAAATGCAGGTCCTGCCGGGCCACGTCAACGACATACTCTGGCACTTCGAAACGCCGGGCGTCTATTCCATTCGCTCCACGGAATATTCCGGCCCCAAAGGCATCCAGATGGTGGAGAAAAACGTCGTCCGAGTCGTCGCCAAAGCGGAGGTCCTCCCATGAACTTCTTTCAAACCCTGATGTTTGGAACACGCCAACTCTTTAAGCCGGACACCCTGACACCCATGCAGAAGATGACGCTTCGCTTCGTGGTCATCGGCCTTCTGTGGTATGGCGTCGCGGTTATTGAGGGAATGATCATGCGGGTGTCGCTTGTTAAACCCCTGCCGCCCTTCCCTCCCGCACATTATTTCGCCATCCTGACGGCCCATCCCCTGGTGGGGATCTTCGGGTCCACCTATTCCGTGGTGTTCGGCGCCTTTCTCTTCCTGGTCCCGTTCCTGATGAAAAAACCCCTCTGGAGCCTCAAGATGGGGAACTGGACCTGCGGGTTTCTCGCCATCGGCACCCTGACCTTCTGGGGGGCCGGGTTCCTTAGCCACTACGCGCCGCTCTACACCCTTTATTGGCCCCTCCCGGCGGATTTCACCCAGTTCAGCGTGGTGGGTGGGATTTTCTTTATCCTGGGAATCGCCCTGGTCATGGTGGCAACGGTTTTGTTCGTCATCAACACCTTCAAAACCATCACCTACACCCCCGAGGGCCAACCGGCCCAACCGGCGGGGGCGCTCTTGGCTTCCGCCCTGGGGATCAGTGGGCTTCGAAATCTTTTCTCCCGTGAGAAAAAAGAACATTTGGTCTCTCTGCCCGTGGCCGCCATCGCGCGAGGCACCGTGGACACCGCGCTGAACGCTGGGATCATTCTGTTCACCGGCGTTCTCATCCTGGTCTACATGGTGGCCGCGCTCATGGGGCACGACTTGAAACATTCGGCCATTGATGCGTTGTTATACAAGAACTGGTTCTGGTGGGGGTTGGACTTGATCGCCGACGGGCTGGTGTTGATCTATGTGGCGGGAACCTGGTACCTGTTGGCGACTCTGATCACGGGCAAAAAACTGTTCATGGAAAACTTTGCCCGCGCGGCGCTCTTCGTAGAGATGGTGGTTTCCTGGACGGTGTGGTCCCACCACCTGATGTCCGACCAGGCTCAACCAGCCATTCTAAAAATCGTTTCCGGGGAAATGGTGACGGCCTTCGAGCTTATCACCCAAGGGATGGCCTTCTTCATTACCCTCGTCACGTTATGGAGCGCGCGGCCGCTTAAGATGACGAACCCGCTCAAATTCCTGATCGGCGGCCTACTGGGTTTCGCCCTGGCGGTGCCCGCCGGCATCATGCAGGCGGACCTAGGGTTAAACCGCATCCTCCACAACACCCAATGGATCGTGGGACCCCACGTTCACGTGGCGATCCTGGTGGGATTGACCATGACGCTTTATTCTGCCATATATTACCTGTTCCCCCTTTTAACCAACGGGGCTGAACTCTACAGCCAAAAACTGGCGAACGTGCATTTTTGGGCGCATCTCTTGGGCGGGATCGGCATGGGCGCGTTCATGGGCATGGCGGGTTTGCACGGCATGCTACGCCGAACCATGTACTTTAACGGCGAGTTTTCAGGCTATATGATCTTGGCCGCCCTTTCCGGCTCGCTCTTGTTGCTTGGATTTCTGGCGTTCTTTTTTAATATCGTGATGAGCGTCGGATTACGAGGCGTGGTCGGCCTTTTCCAGCCAGCGAAACTCAAAACTCGGGATTTAGTCTCCGCCCCTTAATTTCGGACCCTTGTTTTGCCGTCACCAAGTGGACCACACCCGGCCGGTGGAGTCGGGGTGATTACAGGACACTGCCAAAGCCCCCGCACCAAAATTAAATTTCCAGGCGCCCGAACCCGGCGGACCCAACCAATCGAACATACCAGCTCCCACTATATTACTCGGCGCATGGGCGGGAACAGTCGGGATGGAAATAGTGGGGATGGCGTCGATGTATTTAGACCCGACGGTCAGACTGCCCAGGGTGGTATAAGGGAAGTTTCCTTCATTGTCGGCATAATAGATTGATATGGCACTCCGCAAACCGCCCAATTGCCCTTTCACCGCCGCCTCTTTGGATTTGATGATGAGCCCCGCGAATTTAGGAATGGCGATGGCCGCCAAGAGCCCAATGATCGCCACCACGAGCATCAGCTCGATCAAGGTGAACCCTAAAGTTCGATCCCGCCCAGGCCGCATGTTTCCCCCTATCCGAAATAGCCCTCTTCCCTTTAAGTTTACCCCCCCCCCCGGATTTTTTCAAGGGCTTTCGCTTTACATTTTTTGAAAAGTGTTATATAAATATGGCGGACTTATTTAAACTATGTTTAACAGACAGATTACCTTCGCCAAGAACCACAGTTTTTTCCTTTTCGGCCCGAGAGGCACGGGGAAAACCCGCTTATTGAAGGAATTCTTTAAGGGACTCCCCCACCTCTACGTGGACCTCCTGGATCCGGACACCCACCAGGAACTGAGCCTCCGACCCAAAGCTCTCGAGGAACGGATGGAGGCCCTCGGCCCAAAAACGAGGTGGGTGGTCGTGGATGAGATTCAGAAGGTCCCCGCGCTCTTGGACGTCGTTCATCGGCAAATCGAATCTCGACGCGTTTTCTTTGCCCTCACGGGGTCGAGCGCCCGAAAACTGAAGACCACGGGAGCGAATTTGTTGGCCGGGCGGGCGTTCATGAATTTCCTTTTCCCTTTAACTTCACGGGAATTGGGGGAACGGTTTTCTCTGAACGAATGTCTCCGGTGGGGAAGTTTGCCGAAAATATTTTCATTGAAAAATGATGGAGAAAAACGGGATTATCTGCGCGCCTACACCCACACCTACCTGCAAGAGGAAATCACCCAGGAACAAGTGGTGCGGAAATTGGATCCCTTTCGGCGTTTCTTGGCGATCGCCGCTCAAATGAGCGGACAAATCGTCAACTTCTCAAAAGTGGCGCGGGACGCGGGGACCTCCATTCCAACAGTTCAATCCTATTTTCAAATATTGGAGGATACGCGCATTGGGTTCCTGCTGGAGTCCTTTCATGAATCCGTCCGAAAACGCCAGCGCGAAAATCCAAAATTCTACTTCTTCGATACCGGCGTTCAACGCGCCTTGGAAAACACCCTGACCCTGGATCTCCTCCCGCGCACGTTCGCTTACGGCGTGGCCTTTGAGCATTTCATCATCAATGAAATCGTGCGGCTGGCCGCCTACGCGAAAAACGATTATCGGTTTTCCTACCTCTGCACGAAAGACGGGGTGGAAATCGATCTGGTGATCGAACGGCCCGGAATGAAAAAAGCCTTGGTCGAGATCAAATCAAGCGACCTCATCAGGCCCGAGGACCTCCGTTCTTTTCGACGACTGGGCACCGATATCCCCCAATCGGACCTTTTTTGTTTTTCCCGAGACCCCCACCCCAAAAAGATCGAAGGAATCCGCTGCCTCCCCTGGCAAACCGGTTTGATCGAATTAGGCCTATAACCGAATCGTCACCACGTGGACCACACCCGGCCGGAGGAGTCGGCGTGGGTGCAGTTCACTGTGAAATAACCCTCCGCAATGCTATAAATCCACGCGGTCGGACCCATCACCGGAGGCCCCGGAGAGAACCAGTCCATTAGAGCGGATGTCGTATTATCATTCGGCACATGGGCGGGAACAGTCGGGATGCGAATAGTTGCGATGGCGGCGATGTATTTAGAACCCACGGTTAGAGCACCCGGAGGGAAACCAGGGAAGATTCCTTCATTGTCGGCATAATAGATTGATATGGCACTCCGCAAACCGCCCAATTGCCCTTTCACCGCCGCCTCTTTTGATTTGATGATGAGCCCCGCGAATTTAGGAATGGCGATGGCCGCCAAGAGCCCAATGATCGCCACCACGAGCATCAGCTCGATCAGCGTGAACCCCCAAGATGGATCCCGCCCAGGCCGCATGTTTCCCCCTATCCGAAATAGCCCTCTTCCCTTTAAGTTTACCCCCCCCCGGATTTTTTCAAGGTTTTTCTTTGGAACCGATTTTAGGAGGGGCTTTTTCCGTGCCGGTCGTCGTGCGGGAAGCCCTTGCGGTTATACGTGGATTGATTATAATCTACGTATAATGGATTTCGTTCGCCCCTCCAAACAAGACCTGACGACACAAACCCTCTTCGCCGAACTTTTGGATCACGTCAAGATCTTTGAGGCGAGCCGATCTTTGGGGCATGTCCCTGGAACATTTGTGACGAAGACGATCAAGGGAATCCCCTACTATTATTTTCAAGCCTCGATTCCCGGAGGGGAAACGCGCCAGGCTTACATTGGGAAACAATCTCCAACTCTGGATCGGGTGGCCGCGCAGTTTGCCGCGGAAAAATCTTCTTTGGCAACAGAAGAAAAGGACATGCAAAGGCTCTGCGCCCAATTGAGGACCGGGGGTGCCATCTCCACAGAAGCTTCCGCCGTCCGCGTGCTGGAAGCCCTGTCCGACACCGGCTTATTTCACGCGGGAGGCGTTTTGGTGGGAACCCACGCCATGGCTGTTTTTGGCAATTTGCTGGGAGCCCGTTGGGCCTCCGGCGCGCTTCGCACGCAAGATATCGACGTGGCGTTTCCGGCTGTCGAAGTGGCCGTGCCGAACCACGCGGGGGATTTGCCAACAGCCTTGGAGAGGCTCAAAATGGGTTTCCTTCCGGTTCCCGCTTTGAATTCGCGGAAACCTTCCTCGTCATTCAAAGTGAGGGGAAGCGCTCTGCGTTTGGACATCCTGACGCCGGCCCGAGCGGGATCCGAGAAACCCATATTCCTCCCCCGATGGAATACGGCGGCCCAGCCCTTGCCTTTTCTTGATTATTTGCTGGAGGAACCCCTTCCCGGCGCCGTCATCAACGGAAAACCCGTTTTTGTTCACGTTCCCCCACCGGCACGGTTTGCCTTCCACAAATTGATTATTCAAGGCGAACGCTGGGCGGGCGACGCGGCGCGGTCCTCAAAAGATGTCCACCAAAGCGGCCAACTTTTTTCATTATTGCTTGACGATCGGCCTGGAGATATCTCCTTGGCTTGGGACGCTCTTCAAAAACGCGGCCATTCCTGGGTAACGAAAGCTCGGCGGGGGTTGGGTGTCCTGAAAAGCATTGGATTTCCCCGCACAGAGGAGTTGTTGAATCTTCTCTCCATTGACCGACCCCGCTCACCCGATAGGAATTGACCGAAGCAGGCCCACCCAAAACCGAAACATCACCACGTGGACCACACCCGGCCCGTGGAGTCGGGGTGGGTGCAGTTCACTCGCATTTCTCCTCCGGACAAAAACCAGCCCCATCCGGGGCCGGTTCCACCAAGTGATCCTGGGGCAATCAGACCCCAGTCACCAAACGGATGGGTCACCCCGTTGCCAATGGGATGGGCCGCGTATGTCGGAATGGAAATAGAAGGCAAAACATCGAGATATTTTCCACTAGCTGTCAACGAGTCTAAATTTGCAGGGATATTTCCCTCATTGTCCGCATAATAGATGCTGACGGCGCTCCGAAAAGCCCCCAACTTCCCCTTCACCGCCGCCTCTTTGGATTTGATGATGAGCCCAGCGAATTTGGGGAGGGCAATGGCCGCCAAGAGCCCAATGATCGCCACCACGAGCATCAACTCGATCAGGGTGAACCCCCAAGGTCGATCCCGCCCAGGCCGCATGTCTCCCCCTATCCGAAATAGCCCTCTTCCCTTTAAGTTTACCCCCCCCCTGATTTTTTCAAGGGTTTTCTTGGGAATGATTTAGATGGAGAAGTCTTGGCCGTGCCAGACGCCGTGGTCGGGGGTGGGGAGGTGGGGGCCGGGTTTGCCCCGGTGCTTTTCCAGGGTTTCCACCCGGGCGATCAGGGCGGCCAGGGTGTCGCCCAGAACGTCGGGCATGCGGCCGTGTTCAAGGTCCGGCGCGCGGCTGGGGGCGTGGGGGCCGCGTTTGATGATTTCTCCGGGGACGCCCACCACCACGGAGTCCGCGGGAACATTTTTCACCACCACGGCGTTGGCGCCGATGCGGCTTCGTTCGCCGATGGTGACCGCGCCCAAAATTTTAGCGCCGGCGCCCACCACCACGCCTTCCGCCAGGGTGGGATGGCGTTTTCCTTTGGCGAGGGTCGTGCCACCCAGAGTGACGCCCTGATAGAGCGTGACGTCCGGACCGATCTCGGCGGTTTCACCGATCACGACCCCCATGCCGTGGTCGATAAAGAGCCCCTGGCCGATGACGGCTCCAGGGTGAATTTCGATTCCGGTCATTACCCGGGCGAAGGAGGAGACGCCTCTCGCGAGCAGTTTAAGACCGGCCCGCCAGAAGGGGTGCGCCAGCCGATGGGCCCAGAGGGCATGCACGCCGGGATAAAAAAGAATGACCTCCAGCGGGCCCCGGGCCGCGGGATCGCGGTCCAGGGCGGCTTTCACGTCTTGCCAAAGAGTTTTGATCATGGTCTTTGTCCGATCACCAACGAATTTTCCAGTGCTGGTTCCCTCTCCCGGTCGCCGGAGAGTCATTTGAGAATTGTATTTCTTTAGCCGCCCGTTGCATCCGACGGGGCATGCCTTTTGTAGTGGCCCCATTTATGGGGCCACCGTTTTCCGCGACGACTTCTAACGGAAGACCGCCCGATTAATCGGGCAACTACAAAAATCGCTTCGGAACGCTAAAGAGACGTTGAGAACTAAATGCCCTGTTGGGGCTCCTCGGCCAGGTGGGAGAAAAGCGCGGTGCTGAGGTAGCGCTCGCCGAAGGACGGGATGATGACCACGATCATTTTCCCTTTCATGTCGGGACGGCGGGCGACCTCCAAGGCGGCCCACACGGCCGCACCCGAGGAGATACCTCCCAAAACGCCCTCTTCCCTGGCCAGACGGCGGGCGGTGGTCATGGCGTCGTCGTTTTTCACCCGCACCACTTCGTCGTAGATCTTGGTGTTCAAATTGTCCGGAACGAACCCGGCGCCGATCCCCTGGATCGGGTGCGGGCCTTTCGGCCCGCCGGAGAGAACCGCGGAGGCGTCCTGTTCCACGGCCACCATCCGAGTGGACGGTTTGTTCTTTTCAAAACTTCGCCCACCCCGGTGATGGTTCCCCCGGTGCCCACGCCGGAAATGACGACGTCCACTTGCCCATCGGTGTCCCGCCAGATTTCTTGGGCGGTGGTGCGGCGGTGGACCTCGGGGTTGGCGGGGTTTTTAAATTGTTGGGGCATGAAGCAGTTCGGGTCGGCTTTCACCATGGCTTCGGCCCATTTGATGGCGCCCGTCATTCCTTCCGGGCCCGGCGTCAAAACCAGTTCGGCTCCATAGGCTCGAAGAAGAATCCGCCGTTCCTTGCTCATGGTTTCGGGCATGGTGAGGATCAAACGGTAGCCTCGGGCGGCGCAGACCATGGCCAAGGCGATTCCCGTGTTGCCGCTGGTGGGTTCCACGATAATGGTGCCGGGTTTGATCTTTCCATCGCGCTCCGCCGCTTCGATCATGGCCACGCCAATCCGGTCTTTGACACTGTGGGCGGGGTTCATGTATTCCAACTTCAAAACCACTTCCCCGGGGAGATCCTTCGCCATCCGGTTCAACCGCACGAGCGGGGTGTGGCCGACCAACTCCGTCACATCTTTTGCGATTTTCATGGTTCACTCCTGGGAGTTTTAGAAAATTGACTGAACACCGCCTTTAGGATGCCTACCCCTTGCCGGACCTGGGCATCTGTTAAGAAGAAGGGGGGCAAAAGGCGGATCACCGTGTCCGCCGTGCAATTGACGAGGAGGCCGGCCTCCCGCGCCAGACCCACGACGTCGGCCCCGGGGCGGTCCAGTTCCACCCCGATCATGAGCCCCGCTCCACGAACGTCTTTGATGAACGGAAACTCCGTCCGCCACCCGGCGATTTGGCCCCGAATATAATGTCCCATGCCCTTCACGCGGTCCAAAACGCGGGGGGTTAACTGTTCCAGAACGGCGAGGGCGGCCCGGCAGGGCACGGCGCCGCCGCCAAACGTCGTGGCGTGGTCCCCCGGATGCAGGAGATCGGCGATTTCGCCCCGGGCCAGCACCGCGCCCAGTGGCAAACCGTTGGCCAACCCCTTGGCGGTGGACAGGATGTGGGGGACCACCCCCGGCGGCACCACGTCGGGGTTTTGGTACGCGAAAAGCGTTCCCGTGCGGCCGATCCCGGTTTGAACCTCGTCGAACATCAAGAGAAGGTTGTTCTCCAGGCAGAGGTCCGCCAATTCCTTGAAAAAAGACGGCGGCACGGTCCGCACGCCCCCTTCCCCTTGGATGGGTTCCACCAACACAGCGCACGTCCGGGCCGTCAGCCGGGACCGGACGGAAGCCAGGTCGCCGAACTTCGCCACGGGAAAACCCGACAGGAGAGGCCCAAAGGCTTCCTGATATTTCTTCTGGGGAGTGGCGGAAAGCGCCCCCATCGTTCGGCCGTGGAAGGCGGACTCGAAAACGATGATCTCGTGGCGGGGCCCTTCCCGGCCCGGGTTGATCGTGCCGAACCGCCGGGCGAGTTTGATGGCGCCCTCGTTGGCTTCCGCCCCGGAATTGGTGAAGAACACTTTGCCGCCGAAGGTGCGGGTGGAAAGCTCCCGCGCCAACTCCCGTTGGGGGAGGGTGCTGTAAATGTTGGAGGTGTGGACCAGCGTTTTCACCTGGCGTGCCACCACCCGGGCCACCGCCTGGTTGGCGTGGCCGAGGTTACAAACCGCCAAGCCGGAAAAAAAGTCCAGGTATCTTTTTCCCGCGTCGTCCCAAAGCCAGGGCCCCTTCCCGCGGACGAAGGTGACGGGCTGTCGCCGGTAGGTGTTAAAAAGGTAAGGAGACTCGACAAAAGGCGGGGGGGCGGCGGAACCGTTCAAGGGGTCGCTCATGGAAGAAGCCTCGTGCCGCTCATTTTGGCAAGACCGGCGCGGCCGTCGATGATGTTGATTTCTTTGACGCCCTTTCGAAGCGCGTTCCGGCAGGAGAGAACCTTGGGGATCATGCCCCCCGTGATGATTTTCCCGTCGATCCATTTTTTGATGTCGGAGGCCCGGATCACCGGGATCGTTTTTTTGTCCGCGCCCAACACGCCCGGGACATCGGTCAAATAAATCAGCCGCCGCGCCTGGAGCGCCACGGCCAGGGCGGCCGCGGCTTCGTCGGCGTTCACGTTCAACGCCCCGAAATCCCCGCCCGCCGCCACAGAGGAAAGAACGGGAAGGAACCCCCCCGCCAACAGCGTCAAAACGAGTTTTGGGTCGGCCTTGGACGGCTCGCCCACGCGCCCCAGGTCCGGCACCGGTTTGGCCCGCAAGAGGCCTCCGTCCCGGCCCGACAAACCCACCGCATCGGCCCCCAGGGCTTGAAGTTCTCCCACCAAATTTTTGTTCACCTGACCGGAGAGAACCCCCTCGACCACGGCCATGGCCGCGTCGTCCGTCACCCGCCGCCCCTGAACCCAACGGGACACGATGCCCATCTTGTCCAAAGCGGCGTTGATCTCCGGACCCCCGCCGTGAACCAGGACGAGCGGCTCCTTTTTCGCGATCCGCGCCGCGTCCTTCAAAAAGGACCGGCGGGCCCCCTGGTCCGACAGCAGACTGCCGCCAAATTTAACGACCCACACATTCTTCGCTTTGTTCGCCATATTTTAAGACCCCTCGGTTGCGCGTTCTTTCCGTCGAAAAAAAGACAAACAACTGTCACCGTAGAAATTTTGGCGGAACAGTTCCCACCCGTCTGGAAGGCCGGTCATGGGTTCTTTCTTGTGGTGTTGACCGATGACGATTCCGGCGGGGGCCAATACCCCGGTCTGGTCCAGGGCCCGCAAGGCCGGAATGGTGAGCGCCAGAGGCCGCTTTTCCTCATCCTTGTAAGGAGGGCCCATGAAAACGAGTTCGAATTGGTCGCCCACCAAAACCCGCATCTCGTGGACCACGTCGGCCCGGACCACGCGGGACCGCGGGGTGAAACCCAAGACGTCCAAATTTTTCGAAATCATTCGGCAGGAGGTCGGGCTTGCGTCAACGAATACGGCGGAGGACGCGCCGTTGGAAAGGGCTTCAATCCCCACCGTGCCCGTGCCCGCGAAGAGGTCCAGAAACCGCGAACCCGCCAGCCGGGGACGAAGGATATCGAAAAGGGATTTTCGGATTCGGGCCAGGATGGGCCGAACCTCGGGACCTGTCGGAAGGGCTTTGATCGATCGCCCCCGAGCCGAGCCTGATTGCACGCGCATGGACATCGCCGTCACCGCCTCGGGTCCCTGTGGGCCCCGGAAAAAAGAACCTAACCCCTCAAGAGGTTAGGTTCTTTTTAAAAATGTGGAGCTGATCGTGGTTTCCGGCCTAGCGGCCTCCAACCATTCCGGAGGCCCCTGGCCTCGGTCCGGTGGCCCCGATCAGCACTCATGTTACACATTAAATTGTGGAGCTGATCGGGATCGAACCGACGACCTCCTGCATGCCATGCAGGCGCTCTCCCAGCTGAGCTACAGCCCCTTCCTACAAAGATGTTCACCCTGAATTGTTGGGGCAGTCCCGACGCCTTTAGTCGGGACAGCCCCGTTTTGAACAACCAATGTTCACCCTGAATTGTTGGGGCGGTTTCTGCGCTAACGCGCTCCAACCATTTCCTCGGCCCCCACGCCTCGGTCACAGTCCCGACGCCTTTAGTCGGGACAGCCCCGTTTTGAACAACCAATGTTCACCCTGAATTGTTGGGGCGGTTTCCGCGCTAACGCGCTCCAACCATTTCCTCGGCCCCCACGCCTCGGTCACAGTCCTCGCGCCGTTAGCGAGGGCAACCCCAGTGGAGGGGTCGGCCCTATGGGCCGCCACGGGCACCCGAAACTCTGTGAAGGGTGCCATCCTCCTTAAAAACGACTTACCGCTTTCCAGGGATGCCTATTCTACCTCATCCCCGACGAAAAACCAAGGAAGGGGGGTTACGCCCAGACGGTCACATCCTGGGCTTCGGCGCGGACCTTCTTGGTGGGGTAGATATCCATCATGATTTCTTCCGGTTTGAACCAAAGCTTGATCTCCCGTTCCGAGTCTTTTGCGTCGGAGGACGCGTGAATCACGTTCTCAAAAACGCCCTTGGTCGTGATGCGCCCAAAGGCCCCGCGGATCGAGACGGAGTCGGCCTCTTCGGGGTTGGTGGCGCCGGCGATTTCACGGATGCGTTTGATGGCGTTGGGGCCCTTGTAGACCAGGGCCATCACCCGCTCGAAATCCGGGCCGTAAGGTTTTCCCTGGATGTAATCGAGGAGATCGTTAAAAAAGGGTTTCCCCTTCAGGTGAATGTAATGTTGCTCGGCAAGTTCGCGCGAGACGTGAAGGACCTTGGCGCCGATGATCATGAACCGCGCCTCGGCCAGTTTGGTCAGGATGTTCCCGGTCAAGGACTTCTTCAGCCCGTCGGGCTTTACAATAACCAGGGTGTTCTCAATCAATTCGTCGGCCATGGGACTCCCTCCCGGGGATCAGATGCCCCGATGTTACCACTCCCCGTCGAACCCTGTCAACGTGAGAAGGAGAGTTTTTTCGCCTGAAAGAGCTGGTTCATCAAGTTCTCCCAGGGGACTCGTTAAAGGGGCGGGATTACTTTTGGGCGATGACGAAGAGAAGCGAGGTGTCCAGCATCATCCAGAGGAGGGACAGGATCAGGACGATCTCGACGGCGATGAAAAAGTTGGTGGAGATGAAATCCCGGGCGGAGTTGTAGGACTGCTCGATCCGTTCCAGTTTGGTATCGACCGCTTTCGACAGTTCGTCGATATCGAACTCGCGCTCGACGTTTTTGTAGATCGTCCGCAGGTGCCAGTCGGAATCGATCCGGGGAATGTTGGCCTGGACGTTGTGCAAGCTGTCCACGATGGCCAGCTTGTCCCGCACGAAGTCCATGGCCTCCCGGGAGAACGTTTGGTAGCGACCCGGCATGGCCCAAAATTTGAAGTAGGGAGGAAGGTTCGCCAGGAGGGCCTGGGCCTTGTCGATTTCTTTTTCCAGAAGGAAGTTGTAGGCCCGCAGGCTCCAATAGAGCGCGTAGGCCAGCCGGATGAGGTCCAAAATCGTTTGGGATTCCGCCGAACTGACCGCCGCGCCGAACCGCTTGATCAGGATCAGCTCGTTTTCGTAGTAGCCGAAGTTCCGGGGTTTTTCCTGCTCCAAAACGAAGTCGGAGAGCGCGTCGTAGTTCGGCTCGCCGGACACCAGGCCCGTCAAGGCTTTTTGGTTCTGGCTGACGAAATCGCCCGCGTTTTCCACCACGCCTTTTTCGAAAACGAAAATCGGAAAGGGGTCCACCTCTTCCAGCCGGCGGTCGTAGGTGTGGCTGGCGAACCGCTTGGCGTTGGCGATGACGCCGTCCACCAACGTGTGGGCCCATTCGGTGATGGAAGAACCCCCCACCGTGAGCGCCTCCGTCCGGCAGGAAAGCGTGGCCAGGAAATCCAGTTCCCCCTCCACCGCGAAAACCAACTCCAATAACCCCACGCCGAACTTGTAGATCTGAGCCATCACGTGCACGTCCGAAAAAACCCGCCCGCCGAAAGCCAGGTTCTCCACGGGTCGGCTGGCGACATCCTTGGCGATGGCCTTGGCGTCCGCGCCGACGAAGTCGAGCTCGAGCCCCAAGTCGAATGGAATCACGATGTGAACGGTTGTTTTCATGGCCGGAATAAAGGGTAAGCCTTAGACGGCCGGCTGTCAATGGTTTTCAAGCCGCCCAAAAAATCCGATAAGAGACCAAGAATCGGTTCCTTCCCCCCTTGAGGGGGAAGGTTAGGATGGGGGGTGTCTTCCGTCTCCGTCGGTACCGCCGGTCCCCCCACCCCCCCCCCCCCCCCCCCCCCCCCGCCCCCCTCGAGGGGGGAGGGAGACCGTCCTTGTCATTTTTCACCGCTTTGGTGAAGTCCTTCCGACTGAAAATAGTTCTTATCGGAGGATTTGGGAAGCCGGATGGAAGGCCCCCCAATTTATACAATGCGGGAATGAAGCGATGGTCACTGGCGTTCGGGTTGGTGTTCGCGGCAATGCCGAGCCGCGGGGAAGAGGGGGTTCGGTTGCCCTCCCTCTCGTCAGGAACGGTCAAAATGGGGAAGGATTCGACCACCATTCGCTATCCGTTCGGCGAAGTGGTGGTTCCCTTGGAATCGGTTCGCGAGACCTCGGCGGAAAAAACGGAGATCGGAAAACTTCACGCCCGGACCCTGGGGACGTTCCGTCTGTCCTATCAGCTCGGGAAGGAAGGGGATCTTTTCGTGGCACGCCAAGTTCGGGTGTGGGTGGAGAACAGAGAAGAGTATTTGTCGCCCGCCACCCCGAAACTCCGCGAGCACGAGGCCATGCACCGCCGGATCAATGAGGCGGAAGCTCGACGGATGGAAGCGGCGCTGGCGTCGTTCCAAACGAAAGCGTCCAACGCGACCATCGCCGAACGCCGATTCAAAACCGAATTCCAAACCCAGGTCGCCGCCGCGAAAAAGCTCCACGCCGATTGGGACGAAAACCACGTTTTCATCCGTCCCTCCACCGACACCGTCAAGGTTGAAACCATTTACTTCAACCCGTAACGGGGGTCGTTTCAAAATTCGGAAAGGGAGGCCGCTCCCACGCGGCACTTCCGCTAACGCGGTCGGGATTCCCCCCTCCCCCGTCGCCTTCGGCGACTCCTCCGGGGGCCGGCCGCCCTCGCTTCTTCCGCCATTCATGGCGGCGCTCGGGTCGGCTTCGAATCCCTCCAGCTTTTCTTCGAAATTCGGAAAGGGAGGGATTCGAACCCTCGGTATAGGTTTCCCCATACAGCGGATTAGCAGTCCGCTGCCTTCAGCCGCTCGGCCACCTTTCCATAAGGCTTAAAAATCAATGCAATTAACGAGGCCTTTGCTTCTTTATTTTACCAACTCCCGCAACCGGACTGCAAACTATTTCAGCGGGGAAGGGGTGGCGGTGGGGAGGGTCCATCCGTTTAATTCAAATTCGGTCTGGGTCTGAACGGATCGTCCCTGAGCGGGCATTGGGTTTCAATTGAGCAGGCTCTTCCAGAATTTTTAAGATTTCTTGGGCGCAATAGACTCGGTCACGTTTCTTGGTTCCGACTTGTTGGAGGATACCGTTCTTCACCAAATAATCAATCCCCCGCTGAACCGTTGTGAAGGCAACCTGGAGCCGCTGAACGGCTTTTTTGGGGACGATAAAAGGGTTGGCGGCAAGCAAATCCACTGTTCGGGCCGGAACCTTGGAAGAGGAGCGAGAAGCAACGACTCGCCATTCGACCAGAAGCCGGTTGATTCTTTCGGCCCGGCTGAGCGCGTCTTCCGACTGGCGAGCCACCCCGCTCAAAAAATAGAGCAGCCAATTTGTCCAGTCTCCCCGCGAACCAACGGCCGCGAGACGGTCATAATATTCCCGGCGTGTGGCCTCGAAAAAAGCGCTGAGATAAAGAAGCGGGGTGGGCAACACATCCCGTTCCATGAGGAATAAGGTAACCAATAGCCGTCCCACACGGCCATTCCCGTCGAGGAACGGATGGATGGCCTCAAATTGATAGTGGATCAAAGCGATTTGCACAAGCGGAGGCAAGGAACGGTCATGCAGAAATGTTTCCCACTGGCCTAGACATTCCATCAGGTGGTCGGGTGGGGGAGGAACGTAGGAGGCGTTCATCAAAGTGCAACCGGCCGGACCGATCCAATTTTGAGATCGCCGAAATTCGCCGGGAGTCAAATGCGGAGGCGTGACGCCGTTCAAGAGTTTTGCGTGGAGCTCCCGAACGAGTCGAAGAGAAAGAGGAAGGCTTTTCAAACGTTTGGCGCCATAATCCAGCGCGACCACATAGTTGGAGACTTCCCGGAGATCCCCGGGGCTACGGTCAACGAAAGCCCCGGCTTCCGAGGCCAGGAGCTCTCCCAAGGTGGCCTGGGTCCCTTCAATACGACTGGAAAGAACGGCCTCACGCTGGATGAAAGGACGAATGAGAAGGTGCGGGTTAGGAAGTTGCCTCCCTTCCCCCGCCAAACGACCCAACACAAGATCCGCCTCCGAGAGGGCACGGGTCAACGCGGCCGTCCAGGGGATCGTTGGTGGCAAAGGGGCCGGCAGAAAAGCCCGGTAGCCCTCAGGCCTTTTCATCCATCGGCCTGGAACAGGAAGATCCTGGGTCAATCGAGAGCCTTTTTCATTTGAAAATAGCATAGCACACTATTATCGAATATTAAATAAAACGATAATAACAATTCTTCGGGTCAAAACGACACGGCCCGGGAAAAATATCTCCCGGGCCGTGTGGGACGAAATTGAACCGCGGTCGTATTAGAAGCAGTAACGGCCGGTGAGGCTGACCATGGTTTCGCTGATCAGTCGAAGTTCGGCGCCCAATTTCCAGTTTTTGTTCGCCGCGAAATCCACGCCGCCAAAAAGTCCGATGGGGTTGTCGATGTCCGCGCTGACGCTCCCGCCTGGGCCCTTAAAGGTGACATCGGAATTGATGAAGGAGAGCCCCCCGTAGGCGGCCAGTTCTTTGTTCACCTTGTAGCTGACGCCTCCGTTCAAGACGATGTCCAAATAGTCGAGATCCACGTCTCCGTCATCGCCCTTCCCCCAATCGAAACCGGCGCCCACGCCCCACGTCAGCGGTCCTTTTTGCATGCCAGGCAACCATTGAATGCCGGCGCCCAAACCCAGCATGTTGGGGCTAAAACCGTCCCCGCCATCCCACTCCACGGTCATGGGGATGAACCGACCCCGGAGTTCCAGGGAGTTCCCGAGGCCATAGCGGCCTTCAAAAGTGAGCCCCGTTATGTCCATATCGCCGGACCCGTCGGCTTCCAACTTTCGCTCCCCTAACTCCAGGACGGCCCCCACATCGCCCTTCCCTTGATCCGACACGACGCCGGGGTTGCCGATCCGATAGGCCAAAACAGGAGACGCGCTCACGCCCGCCAGTAAAACAACCGCTCCCCAAAGGGATATCCGTTTCATGCTGAATTCCTCCCGTCCGACAATAGATTAGTTCCACAAGGATTTTACCAAAAATGCGCGCTCAGCAACGCTCGCCCATTAATCGATGGTTGGATTATTTGACGTACCAGTAGGAACCGGCGGAGGTTCGGAGGATTTTGAGTTTGCCATGGGCGCCGCCCAGATCGTCGCAGACAGCGGATTTTTCTTCGTGTTTGAGGTTGTTGCTGAAAATGCGGCTTGTGATCGCGGCGTCGTAGCAGGCTTGCCAGGTTTCGCCGTTTCGAGAAACCTTTAAGCCGCTCTGGGCGTAGCGGATCTCGTTGTAGAGTCGGAAATTGCTTCGCAGGTTTTCTTCGAGGTCCTCGATCGCGGTGCCGTCGCCCGAGCTCCAATCGTTTGAAATCAACGCCAGGACGCTCGCGGCGTCCCGGCCTTCGTAGGCCATCTTGAACTTCTCGTAGAATTTCTTCACTTCGTCTTCGCTCCCCTGAACATACTCCACGGAACAGTAATCTCCCTCTTGGGGCCAGGCCACGGCTTTTTTTTCGTCCCGGCGTTGGATTTTGACCCCAATGTAATACCGTCTCCCCACCTCCGGTTTAAAGGAATAGCTGAAGGTTTCGCCGGGCGTCAAGGAGCGTGAGAAATCCTGCCCGTCCAAGGAAAGCGCGATGGAGGATACCACCCCCAACGTTCCGGGATGCAGTTCGCCTTGGATCACCATTTCGCCTTTCACCAAATCGGCCTCGGACAACTCGATGGATTGGGAACTGTTGCGGGGGATATCTTTGCCGTTCACCGTCAAGGATTTGAGGGGCAAAAGATTCTTGGCGTTTTCTTCCCACTTCTTGTCGGCGGCCTCGCCCATGGCGCGGTAAGCCGTCCACACGGCGGAGGAACATTCCCATTTTTTGCAGTTCATATCGCCCCGGGCCATCAAGAGATCCTCGGGATACCGCCCCTGGGCGTCCTTGGGCTCGGCGTTCACGAATTTGCCGAAGACCGCGATCATGTTTTTTTCCCGGGCCTGGATGTCCGCCACGCGGGCGGCGAAGTCGTTCCGCACGGATTCCATGAACGGCGTGGAGAGATTGTATTCGTCCCCATAGTAGAGGGCGTAAGCCTGGGGGGTTCGAACGTGCCAGGCCAAGCGCTCCCGAACCGGTTTCGCCTCTTCGAATATTCGATAAAGGGCGGCGGAGTCCAGGGTTTTGGTTTTGACCTTGGCGGCCTCCAGGTCGGATTTGCGTACGGCGTCATCCAGCGTTTTGTGTCGTTTTTCCAAGTCCAGGGCCTTCAGGTCCGCCACCTCTTGGCTGAACTCCTTCAGCCTCTTCTCGTGATCGGCGACGGATTTGTAAAAAGAGTAGTTGGGAGCGTCCCACACCAAAATGGATCCTTGCTTGAAAGACATGGTCTCCCGGGGGTCGAATCCTTTAATGTCTTTGGAGAGAAGTTTCATGGCTCCGCTGAAATAATCCACGAAATAATCTTTGAAATGTTTGTTGTAATAGGCGGAGCCGTCGAAGGTCCGCAGGTCCAAAATCTCGCCTTTGGTGTTCGAGATCGCATAGGCCTTCTCCACCGCTACCGACTCCGGTTTCATAGCCGCGAGAAAAGCCAAGTTGAGGTGGAGTTGCTCGACGGCCTCCCGGTTCACTTCCGTGAGCATGGAAAGACGTTTTTGGAGTTCGGTGATGACCCCCTCGCCCAAGGGGCTGTATTTCGATGCCAGGGATTCTTGGGCGTCGGAACTGGACTTCATCAGCTGTTGGAAGAAATAGTTTTCCATGGCCATGTTCCCGTAGGAGGCCAGGTTGTAGTTCTTGGTGAATTCTTCGGCGTAGGAGGAGTAATCCTTGGTGAGGGTATCCTGGTATTGTTTGGCGTATTCCTGAAATTCGCCGGTTTTCGTTTCAACCGTATGGATGAAAGTGGCCAGGAACCCGAGATAGGTGCGGCATTCGTCCGTTTGCTTTTTCGCTTTTTCGGAATCCACCCACCCGATGCTTCCACAGGGGCCTCCGGTTTCCGCGTTTCGGCGGTCCGCCGCCAGGGCGGCGCCGTAGGCGTCCAGTTTTTCTTTGGGTTTCGGAGCGTCCATCATTTTCTTCTTAAGTCCGTCCAGAACCACACGCGTCTTACCAGCCAGATCGTTGATATTGGCGTCCGTTTGCGCCAGTTCGGTCAATAGGCGTTTATGGGCTTCACTGCATTCCAGCGACTGGCTGGAGGAACTGCTGGCGTCATGGCAATTCGAAGCCGCTTCCTGGGCCCCGGCCCGGATGTTATTGCCGACTTCCCAAAAAACCGTGGCCGGCATGTCCCCAAATACCAGTTTATTGGCGGCGTCTTGGTAGGCGGAATAAAAAGCGCTGAAATCCACGATCCGTTGGTTTTCCGAGTTAACCCCCGCGTTTCGGAGGCGGATGGATTGGCCGATGGGCCCGCCCCCGGGTTGCGATGGGGGAGCGATGACCGGGATGACGGGTTCGGGCTTGGCTGGAACGGTGGTTGGAGGCGGGGGTTTCGCGACCACCGGCGGGGTGGGCGGCGGGGGATTGACTTCTTTTTTTTGTCCCGCTTTCTTGGCCGCGTCCCTGACCGCGCCGGCGAAGGACGCGTCGTTGATGAAACGCTGAATGTTGGCGACGCTCACCTCCAGGCCCGCGGCCATCAAATATTCGTTGGCGGTTTCCACCTGGGCTTTGGCCACGGCGCGGTCGGCCATGAGCTTTTGAACGACGATCCGTTTCAGGTTCTTTCGCTCCTGCTCCGCCCGCTCGAGGATGGCCAACTCCCTCATGCGTTGGAGATAGGCCGTGTAAAACGCGTCTTCCTGAGCCTTGCGCTCGCTCCCCCGGATGTTGGCATCCATGGCCGTCATCTCGGCGGCGTCATAGATGAACGCGTTGTAATTCGCCTTCAGTTCCATTTTTGTTTTCGATGGCTTGAGGACCTTGTCGGCGAAATCCACCATATGTTTGTCTTTGTAAAAATCCAGCATGTAATTGGTGAAATCGTAAACGACGGTGTTGGCGGCCAGGAGGACGTTGACGGGCCCGGCGGCGGCGGGTACGAGGAATTCCAAGAGTTTAAGGCCCGTGTCTTTGGCGACAGACTCCGGAGTGAAATCGCTCAGGATGGCTTCCACGGTGACTTCGGGGGTGCCCTTGGCGAGGTTGCCGATGAGCCCGCCCCAATACTGGTTGCCTTCCCAGCTGTTCTCCATGTGCTTTCCCACCGTGCCCGACAACTTATCCTCCAGGACCTCTTTTAAAGCGTCCAGGAGGATGTTGGCCCGGGCCAAGGGCGCCAACAGGAGAAGCAGGAACGCGAGCGAATATCGTCTCATGGCCCCCCCCCGCGCCTTACAAGGCGCGGACGCGGATGACAATGTTGAAGGAGGAGTTCCCGAGATCGTTGGAAACGATCTCAATGGCGTAGTAACGACTTCCCACCTTAAACCCGAGGACGTCCCCGGGATTGACAATTCCCGTGACGGGATTCGATCCCGAAAGGCCCGAGGACAAATCCGCCATCGTGACATCGGACAGCGATTTGCCCGGGATCGCCTTGCCCGTCGTCGTCCCGGACACCCAGATGTGATGGATGTCCACACCGATGTCGCCCAGGGCCACGGTGGCGAAACCGGTTTCCAGTTGCGAAGTATTATCGGCGAAAGTGTAGGTCGCCGTGTTGGCCAACCGGTTGGGGTTGGAAAGACTGACCGTGAGGGCGCCCGTCAGGTCTCCGTCGTCCAGGGTGAGAATGTTCCCAGTATTCCCCAACACTTCGCCCGTGGCCACGTTGCCGGCGTCGCTCAGGCCGAACATCAGGGGCTGTTTCATGCTGAAGAGGGCCAGTTGGCCCGCGGGGGAATCGAACACGAATTCCGTGATCCCCGTATCGGCGCTGGATTGGCCCGTCTTCGTGACGAACACCAGGCGGTTGTAGGTGATGGAGACGAACACCCGGCCCTGGGCGCCGGAGCCGATGTTGTTGATCGTGTAGGTGATCCGAATATTGTTCAGGGCGTCGAAATCTTTTTTCACGGCGGTTTCCAAAATGGCCTTGTCGCCGGCGAATTTATCGCCGACCCGGGCCATGAAGCCCGCCAGGTCCTCGCGGCTGTAGGCGGCGAACATCTCGTCCAAGGCTTCGCGGACGGCGGCTTGGATCTGTTCCTCGGAGAGCGTAATCTCCTTCCGGGTATCTTCCACGAGGTTGGTCTTCCCCGCCGTATCGGTCACCTCCACATACAGGACGTAGGTCCGGCCCACCTGGGGCTTAAAGACGTGTTCAAAGGTCCCGTTATCGGCGAATTTGACGTCTTGCCAGATTTTTTCTTTGTCGTCCAAAGAGATCCGGATGGATCCCACCCGGCCCCGGCCCACATGGGCGCGGCCGTTGATCTTGACCATGCCGTCAGAGGGAAGGGTTTCCTTGAACAGTTTGATGGTCTTGCCGCTTTCGTCCGCCGGAACGCGGTTGATGTAAAGATATTTGAGTGAAACGGCGTCGTTGGATTTTCCGAAAATCCACCACTTGGCTTCCGCCGCCCCGGTCAACAGAAGGACCGCCGCCATCGCTCGGATCATTTTATTCATGTCATTCTCCTCTGGTTTGGCCCAATTGTTAGAAAGACGTGATCAGCCCGGCCGTCACGCTTTTTTCGCGGAAGTTCCGGGTGTCGGTGGTGAAACTGAAATCGTTGTAGTTGGCTCTCAGATAGAGCGTCGATTCGTTCAGCTTCGCTAAAAGTTTCGGCCGCCAATAGGCCGCCAGCGTGGCGAACATCTTATCGGAGTCGTCCGCCTTTTCTTTCTTTAACTTGTTCTGGCCGAACCGCAGGTCGCCCGTGACGTTGGCGTTGGGCGCTTCCAATCCCAGGCCCAGGGAATAGTCGTAGACGGTGTCGGTGGCGTCCGCCAGGTCGTCCTGGGCCTGCCAGGCGCCCAGTTTCAACGAGGGTTTCAGCACCACGCTGGCCAGGGAATGGCGGGAATTCAAAGAGGTGTTGAAAGTCATCTCCGAGGCGTCCCGAACATTGGTTTTGGTCTCGTAGAGAGTGTAGCCCAGGTTGGTGTCCGAATCAACCGCGCCGTGGCGATCCCGGTAGTTGGCGGTCAGGTAATGGTCCATGGTGCTGGTGCCGGCGCCATAACGGCGGTCAAAACGGTATCCCAGGTCCGCGTGGGAACGGGGGCGCGAGGCGAAGGGCTTTTTGATGCCGACGCTCAGCTCGGGTTTCCAGTTTTGCGTAGTGCCCGCGGCTTTTTGGCCGTCCAAATTGTCGCGGAACCAGAGCAGGCTGGAATTCACGGTCACGCGGTTCGTGGCCTTGTATTTCCATTTCCCCTTGGCCTTCTGCCGGTCGGGCGTGGCCGACCCGAGGGCGGAGAAGAAATCGGGCTCCACGTTTTCGTATTCCAAGGACACCCGGCTGGGGTCCGCGTCGCCGACGATTTCAAATCGGGCGGCGTGGCCTTTGGCGGTGTTTTGTTTGGTGGTTTCACGGGCGTCGGCCATGGAATATTCGCCGTTCATGGTTAACCCCGGCATGGGGGCGGCGTTGAAATCGAAGGAATAGTTTTTAGCGTCATAAAGCAAGTCGTCGGGGCTCAGGGGATCGGTGTCCTTGGTTCCCACATAGCTGGCGCCCGCCCAGAGGTCTTGGGCGATGTTTTCTTTGATGCGGACCCCCGTGCCCTGCCTCTTAATGGTGCGGGTATCGGGGTCTTTCCACAAGCTGTCCCACCGGGGATAGGCCAGGCCGTGGACGGCGATGATCTCGGGAAGGCGGCTGTTCGGCTTGGCGTAGCGGTACGTCCCGCCCTTGAGCGACGTCGCCAGGGCGTATTGGGAAAAGGATTCGAAGGTGTCGCCCAGGTTCAAGGTGTGCACGCCGTTCGTGGCCCGCCCCGAGAGGTTCGTGAGCGAGACGGTTTTGGGGTCCATGGTCCGGTCGTCCGTGGCTTTCATGCCAGCGGCGTAGTTATAGTCCCAGCCCCCCGCCGTTTTACCGTTTCCATAAACGTTCAGCGTTTCCAGGAAGTTGAGGCCTTCCGTCAAGGACGAGGACGCTTTCCCCGGCCCGGTGATCGTGTTGTGGGCCACCGCCACGTCGTTGGAAGCATGAAACTCATGGGGTTGGGCGGTCGACGCGGCTTCTTCCGCATAGAGCGGGACGGCCATCGAAAGGGACAAAAGCAGGGAACCGGGACGCCATTTCATCGGAAGTCTCCTTGAAGCATTTTAGCGGCGACGTCAGGAAGGCGATACTGAACCGAATCAAATCCGCTTCCCTTCGAACCCCCGCTTCATAACGCCAGATTCGGGTTTTGTCAAGGCTTCCGAGAAAAAAACTTTTCGTTTCCACTGCCGGGCAAGAATTTCTTGTTGACTCAGCCGGCTGGCTCATATTTTTTTCCGCCAGGCGGTGACGAGGAAAAGAGAGGCGAAAACGTGCGGAAGGGAGCGTGTAGGGTTTGGATCTGAAAAAACCCGTTTGCCCATCAGACGCGTTCGATTTCCCCGCGCGCGTGGTCACCGTCCGCTGGTTTTTTAATCCTAAAAGCGCAATAAAAAAAAACGGCACATCTGAATTTCGGTGGGAAGGGACATCAGCTCAGGACGACTTCCTCCGGCGCTCTTTAGCGGGCGCTCGGCCTTCCCGCGCCCAACGCTCGCGATGACCCCGAATGATCTCCACGGCTTCCTCCACTGTTGGGACACAGCGTGGGATCTTGAGATCTTCCGGCGTGGCCAGAGGAGGGTCGGACGCCAGCATGTGCCGTTTCGCCCAGGCGACAAAATCCGTCCACATGTCCCCCACCAGGATCAGGGGCGTCCCGTAAATCTTCCGCACCTGGAGAAGTTGCCAGATCATGGCCGTCTCCAGCGTGGTCCCGATGCCGCCCGAAACCACGACGAAGGCGTCGGAGAGAAGCACGAAGTGGTGAAGCCGGGAAAAGAACGTTTTGTGTTCGTAGACCTGGCCCACGAAAGGGTTGACCTTCTGTTCGGCCTGGAGGTCGATTCGAATTCCAATGGACCCCTGGTTCCCGCGGCCTGAGGCCTGGGCGCCTTCGTTGGCGGCCTGCATGAGGCCCGGTCCCCCGCCGGTCACGATGTCGCATCCCAGGGAAGCAAGCCGGCGGGCCAACTTTTTCGTCCCTTCGTAGGCCGGTGTTCCCGGCTGGGCCCGGGCGGACCCGAAAATGGTGACGCGGTAGCGAGGGCGGCGGCGGGGGCGGAGGCGGGTTAAATTGTTGACGGCTTCCCAGAGGTTCAGGATGGCGTCGCCCACCACGTTCTTGGCGCCCTCCTCATCGGAAAAATAGACGGTCTCCGAGCCCTTCGAACTTTTGTCTTTTTTATTCATAACGGAGCGCCTGGATGGGGTTTAAAGCCGCGGCCTTGCGCGCGGGCCAGAAACCAAAAAGAACCCCGACCCCCACCGAAAACGTGAACGCCAGAACCACCGATTGAGCCGAAATTCCCACCGCCCATCCGGCCAACCGGGAAAGGCCCAGGGAGACGCCCACCCCTAAAAGCAGTCCGCTCAAACCGCCCGTCAGGCTGATCACCAGGGCCTCCGTCAAAAACTGGGCCCGGATGTCCTGTGGGCGGGCGCCCAAGGCCTTCCGGAGGCCGATTTCCCGTGTGCGTTCCGTGACCGTCACCAACATGATGTTCATGATTCCGATCCCTCCGACAAAAAGCGAGATGGCCGCGATCACCGCCAAGAGGAGCGAGAGCGTGCGGCTCGTGGCCTGAAACGCCGATTGAATCTCCGCCAGGTTCAACACGTCGAAACTCTCGTCGTCTTCCGGCAAACGGTGGCGGCGTTGAACGAAAGCCCGCAGGGCCTTTTCCGTCGCCGCCAGGGCCGAGGCGCTTTCCACCTGAACATCGATCATGTCCACATAATCCTTGCCCATCAACCGGCGCATGGCGGTGGTGAGCGGGATCCCCACGATGTCGTCCTGGTTCCGCCACCCCATGGCGCCTTTTTCTTTCAACACGCCGACGACCTGGAAGTTGATGCGATTGATTTTAATATATTCCCCCAGGGGATCGGCGTCCCCAAACAGTTCCCGCGCCGGCGTGACGCCCAACACCGCCACCCGCGCCCGCATCCGCACTTCCTCCTCGTTGAAAAAACGGCCCCGCTCCGCCGTGAGCGAACGCATGGGCGCGTAGTCGGGCACGGTGCCGATGACGGAGGAGCGCCAGTTTTTGTTGCCGTAGACAAGCTGGGCGGCGCCGGTGACGGACGGGGCCACTTTCGTCACGGTGTGGATTTCGTCTGGAATTTCCCGGGCGTCGGTTTCGGTGAACCGCGTCACAGCTCCCGCGCCCTGGGCCACGCCATGGGTTTTCATGGAGCCCGGCATGAGGACCAGCAGATTCGCCCCCAAGGAAGAGAGTTGGGCTTCCACGGCTTTTCGCGCGCCGGTCCCCAGCGCGAGCATGGCCACCACCGCCGCGACCCCGATTAAAATCCCCAGCATGGACAAACCGGAACGCACCTTGTTGGCGCCGAGCGAACGGAGGGCTTCTCGACCATGAACAGCCAACGCCCGCCAACGGAATCGGGGGACCACCCCCGCCGGAAGGGTCGGGGCGGGGGTCCTGGCCGGGGGGGCGTCCCCCGTGCGTTCATCGGAGAGGACCGCGCCGTCCCGCATGCGGATCACGCGCCGGGCGTGGCGGGCCACGTCCGCTTCGTGGGTAACCAAAATGACGGTGAGGCCGGCGCGGTTCAGCTCCGCGAGAAGGGCCATGATTTCCTCTTGGCTCTTGGAATCCAGGTTGCCGGTGGGTTCGTCCGCCAGAAGGATGGACGGGTTGTTCACGAGCGCGCGGGCGATGGCCACCCGCTGTTGTTGTCCGCCGGACATCTCGTTGGGTTTGTGGGCCAGGTGAGTGGCGAGACCCACGCTGGACAAAAGCGCCGCGGGAGTTCGGACCGGAACCCCGGGCGCGTAAAGGAGAGGGAGGGCCACGTTTTCAAGGGCGCTGGTGCGCGCCAATAGATTGAATTGCTGAAACACGAACCCCACCGTCCGACCGCGCAGGACCGCCCGCTGGTCTTCCGACAGGCCCGCCACGTCCCGCCCCTGGAAGCGGTATTCGCCCGCGTCAGGAGCGTCCAGGAGCCCCAAGACGTGCATCAACGTGGACTTGCCGGACCCCGAGGGGCCCATGATGGCCACGAACTCCCCGGCTTCAATCCGAAGGGAAACGTCCTGGAGCGCGCGGACCACCGCGCTCCCCATTCGGTAAGTCTTCCGGAGACCCCGGACGTCGATCACCGGGCGCGCCGGGGCCTTCTCATCATGGGGGAGAGCGGGCTGGTTTTGGCCTTCGCGGCCGCCGCGGGGAGGCCGTCGGTGACGAGCACCCGGTCCCCCTCCGCCAATTCCGAAAGAATTTCCACCTGTTTCCCGTTGGAAATTCCGGTTAGAACGGACTGTGTTTCCGATTTTCCTTTGGCGGAGGGGAGAGCCACCGATGAGACGCCGTCCGACGTTTTCACCGCCGCGGCGGGCAGAAGGAGAACGTCGGTTTTCTTTTCCACGCGGAAAGTGAGGTTGGCCGTCATGCCGCTTCGCATGAAGGGCGGAACCCGGACGGGGAGGACATCGACCTCATAGATGGTCACGTTGCTCACCGTTTTGGCTTCAAAGGCAATGTGTTCGACCACGCCGGTGAGCCTCTCCCCGGGGAAGGCGTCCAGAACGATCCCGACCTCCTGGCCGAGCCGCACCTGGGCCATGTCGGTCTCATCCACCTGGGCTTTTAAAATCAGGCGGTCGGACATCACAAGAACCGCGTCGGACCCCGAGACCGTCTGGCCTGGTTCCATGTTACGAGCGATGATGGACCCCGTGAGCGGGGCCACCAGGGGCGTCGGCTTGTAGAGGTCTTCCCAACGGGCCAATTCCGCCGAGCCCTTGGCGCGGGCGGCGTCCAGGAGGGCGGCGCGTTCGGTGGAACTCATCCAGGCCAAAATCTGGCCTTTCCGCACCACATCCCCTTCGCGGACCAGGATCTCCTCGGCGCGGCCGGGGATGGGCGGCTTGATCTCCAGCCGGTTGCGGGGCCGCACGTCGCCCGTGGTCAGGACCGAAAGCTCGATGTCTCCCCGGGTGACCAAAACTTCCCGCGCCCCCGAGGGTCCCTCCGGCGCGCGGGACGAACGCCACCACAAAACCCCGCCGCCCACCAATAAAACAGTCCCCGTTATCCACACGATTTTTCGTCGAGTCATGGATTCAATCCTTTTCCTTGGGTGTTTTCCCAGGCGGCTTCCGCGCGCACGGCGTTCCGCTGGACGGCCAACCATTGTTTGTGGGTATTGATCAGGTCGTTCTCGATGAGGTCCCAGTCGTCGAAGCTCAGGAGACCGTTGGTGTATTGGCTTCGAGAAATAAGGGCCCGCACCTCGGAGGCCTCGGTAAATTCCCGTTGAACGTCCACATTTTCTCGCGCGTCGCGAAAAACGGTCCAGTCCGTTTTTAGGTCCAGAAAGGCCTGGGTAAAAACGTTGGTGGCCAGCGCCCGAACGCGCGCGAGATCCGCCTGGGAGGCGCGAACTCCCTGAACATGGGCCCCCCCCGCGAACAGGGGCAGTGACAGAGAGATTCCCCCGCTCCAGGCCCGATCTTCGGGCGGCCACCGCGTGTCCAGCCAAGTTTGGGAGAGAGTGGCGTCCAAACTCGGATAATAGTCGCCCCGGGACAGCGTCAACCCGGCTTCCGCGCCCCGAAGGTCGGCTTCCGCCAACCGGACATTCGGGGTGACGTGGGCCAAAGCGCCGAAGTCGGGGGTGGGCGGAGGCGTTTGGGTCAAGAATGACCCGGTGGCCACGGGAACGTTGTATAAATCCCGCCCCAGAACCCGGGCCAGCCGGGTGCCGGCCACGGAAACGTCCCGTTCCGCCTGGGCCGATTCGAACTGGGCCTGCCGGCGGGCGGCCTTAATCCGTAGATAGGAGCCCTTGTGTTCCCGACCGCCCTCAAACCGCAGTTCCACCAAGTCCAAGTTGTCTTGACGGCGCTTGAGAATCCTTTGGGCCAAGACAAGATTTTCCTGGGCAAACAACAAATCCCCAAAGGCGGATTTCAACTCCAACCCCAGCCGCGCCTCCACACGGTCCCGGTTGGCCCGGGCGGCTTCCACCCGCGCCCTTTGAATGTCGACGGCCGCCAAGGTTTTCAACCCTTCGAAGAGGTTTTGACTGGCCCTGACGCCGGCCCCGGCGACGTCGGCGGCGGGGGATGTAAATACGGTTCCGGCGCCCCCCCTTTTGTAATCCGCGGAGGCCGAGATTTGGGGATAGAAGTTCGACCGGGAAGCCTTCTCTCGGGCCTCGGCGGCGGACAGGGCTTCCCGCGCGGCGGCGAGTTCAGGGTTATGCTGAAGGACTTCTTGAGCGGCGTCCCGCAGGGTCACCGGCCCCTCCGCTCCGACGCCGAACGGCATCCCGAGGAGGAAGATCCCCACCCAACGTTTGATCCTGAAGTTTTTCATTTTCTCCTGGCGAAACCACTTCGCTGTCCCAGACAAAGGTTGGACGACGGGGCCCCGCGAAAAGTGTCGGGCCGGCGGAAGGGACATTTTCCGCCGGCCCGACAGGTTGAAAGAAGGTCCGCCTATTTTTTCGAGTTGGGCTTGGTGAACTCCACCTGAAGATCAATTTTGACCTCATCGCCGATCATCATGGAGTTCCCGTAAAGAATGTTGAAATCCCGCCGGTTGATGGAAACCGTTCCTTCCACCCCCACGACGGTGACCGGCATCATGGGATGGGCGACCGGCGCCGACATGGTGAAAGGGATCTCGATGGCCTTCGTGATGCCTTTCATGGTCAAATCCCCCGACACGAGATATCCCGGGCCGGACCGAACCACCTTCTTGCTCTTGAAAACGATGGTGGGGTATTTCGCCACCTGGAAGAAATCATCTCCCCGCAGATGCCCGTCCCGCTGTTCGTTGTTGGTGTCCACGCTGGCCGCGTCGATCGTTACGTCCACTGACGAATTCGAAACTTTTTTCTCATCCAGGATCAGCGTCCCCGACACTTTAGGGAAGGTTCCCTTCACGTTGGACACGCTCAAATGCCGCACGGAGAACCCGACCGTGGCGTGGGCCGCGTCCAGGGTGTAGGGTTCGGCGGCGGATGCCGCGCCCGCCAAGGCCAGAACACAACCGGAAAGAAGAATGTTTTTTAATCGCATGTTGCCTCCTCGCTATTTGGAAAGATTTGAACGGCAATCATAACAACGATTCTTTTGTCAAAAAGTTCCTGGTCCTACCCGGGAATCGGGAGAAGTTTTCTTTTGCGGTGAACAAACCAAAGGAGAGCCACGCCGGCCCCGGCCAAAAGCGTCCCCGCCAGAACTCCCACCACCAGGTCGGAACGAGTTTGGGACAAGGACTCATGGAGGATATAAACCGGGACGCTCCCCGCCTGGGCCGACGCCGTCCCGGACACCAGATACATCCCCTCGTCCAAGGCCTCGAATTGAAAAAGCGGCCGGACCCCGCGGGCGCCGGTGACGGCCACCGTCATGGAATCCCCCATCAGGACAGGGACGGATTCCCCTGTCACGCCGTCCGTCACCGTAACAAAAAGCCCAGCGGCCGCCCCCTGAGGGGAAGCCGGAAGCCCAATGTGGAGGCCCGCTTTAAGTTTGAGATTGGCCGCGCCGGGAAAGTCCACGGTGTGGGACCCGTGACGGATGGCGGAAAGAACCGAGCCCCCGGCGATCCCCGCCACGACGGCCCCGAGAAGGATCAGAGCCGCGCCGAACCCATACCCCGTCCGAACCCACGACGGGTGGTGCGGCTTGGCCGCGGGGGGAAGAGTATAAATGTCTCGTTGTGCCATTAGTAGAGGTGCCGGCCGCCGTCCACTCGCAGGGTCTCGCCGGTCACGAAATCAGATTGAACAAAAAACAGAACGGTTTTGGCGATTTCTTCCGGCCCGCCCCAACGCCCCAGCGGCGTGTTCGCGATCACCTCGCGGTGGGCGGAGGACGACAACCCCGGAGGAGCCAAGATGGGCCCCGGCGCCACGGCGTTGACCAGGATGTGGGGAGCCAGTTCCAGAGCGAGGCTTTCCGTCAGGCCCTTCACCCCGGCCTTCGCCGTGAAGTAGGGCAGATAGCCGCGGTATCGCGGACGCCCGCTGGCGGCCACCCAATCGGTGAAGTTGACGATTCGTCCTCCCCCCGCTTTATTCATGTGAGGCGCGGCCAGGAGCGAAAGCTCATAGGCGCTTCGCAGGTCCACGGCGATGCTTTTCTCGAAAGCTTTCGCCCGGCGGGAAACTTGATTTAATTCATGGAGAGGGGTAGGCTCGTAATGAGAGGCCATGTTGACAAGGATGTCCAGCCGACCGAAGGCCCGGACCACGGCCTGGAGCCCGGGTTTCAATAGGGGGATCCGGCTTAAGTCGAGCTTGAGAGCAAACCCTCGAACGCCCAAGGACTCCACCCGGCGGACCGTCTCCAAAGCAACAGATCGCGAGGTCCGGTAGGTGACGGCCACGGAACATCCCGCCCGCGCCAGCGCCTCGGCCACGGTTCGCCCGATACGGGTTCCCCCCGTGATCAGCGCTGATTTCCCTGCAGGATCCATAAATTCCTTTTAACCGCCCGCCGCCCCAGAGATACCCGACGGATTTCGTTTAATTTACCGTCAAACGCGACGACCGGAAATTAGTGGTATTTCTGCATTTTTAACTGCATTTCCGGGGAGGGCGGGTCCATCAGCCAGCGGCCGCTCGTCAATTTCTCCACATAGACATCCCACATGGCGACGGTGGCGTTGAGAATCGGGAAAAGGCAAAAAAGAACCACGACGGACGTCACCAGTCGGGAGGTGTTCTTCGTCAAACCCATTTTTTTCGCCTTGTAGAGGCCCATGATTTCGAGCAGGACCAACGAAAGGATAAGCCCGATCACGATGATGCAAATGAGAAACGGCGTGTTGGTGACGTTGGGTTCCCCTGCCACCAGATGGTCGAATAAGGCGATATAGCGTTGCCACATCCAGTATTGGACGAACAGCACGGTCAACATCACAAAAACCAGGCCACGGATGATCACGCGTTGGGTGTTTTGGGTCTTATTCTGGACCCGAGCCTTGAGGATCGCCAGGAACTCGTAGATGGAAAGTGCCAAGGATAAGGCGAAGAAAATCAACACGGTTTTATTCAAGGGTCCACCTCTTTGGTTTTTACTTTCAAACAGTCTATAACTTTTTTTTTCTCCTCAACCATCACCAATCGCTTAGGGCATGATTTCGGCGGGGTCAGAGAACACGCGCCAACGATCGGCGGGGAGAGATTGAAAAGCGGTCTCATACCGTTTTCCATCCGAGCTTCCCGCGGCTCGACGGATGAAAATGGCTTTGACTCGGCCCGGGTGCCGGCGGGCGATCTCGCCGTAAATCTCGGGGTCCTTTTCCCCGTCGTCTCCCACGAGGACGAAGACCCGGGCCGGGAATTCGCGCAGAAGCCTCTTTAGTATTCGCTTCTTGTGTTCGGCCGGGTCGCCGAAAAACTCGGTTTTGTTCCCGTCTTTCAAACGGAACCGCCGGAGATGAAAGATTCCCGGGGGAAACCCGTCCTTCTTTAGGAAAGCGGAGAGGGGCCCCTGGAGTTGCCAGGGAGAACCGGAAAGATAGTGAAATTCCGCGCCCGGCTCCCCCCACCAGCGGTAGAGGTCGGCCATCCCCGGCACGGCCCGCCAGGGTCGGAAAAAAGTGTTGGCCAAAAGCTCCTCCCGGTTGGTGACCGAACTGATTTTGATCGTATCGTCGATATCGGAAACCACCAGCACGCCCGCGGGCCCCATCAGGCGCACGGTCCCGTGGACGGGCCGCCCCCGGGACGACAACCGCACGCGCGCCGGCAGATCGTCCCCCGCCTTCCCCGCCGACATCGGCAGGAGAATTTGCCCCTCCGTTTGCCCACCGGGATCTGTGGGCCCAAGGGTGACCTTCCGCCCGCCCACCTCCACACGGGGGCGGCGTCCCCTTTCATTGTCCACCAGGAACAGCCGCGCCCGCTCGTTAAAAAACGGGCTTTTTTCATCTTCCTCGGAAACCGGCGCCATTTCCCGGAGAGTGGCGATAAGTCCCCCGCGAAGGACCGAATGCTCCTCCGGTTCGTAGACCCACACCCGAACGTTGACGATCCAATGCTTTCCATCCGGAGCGGGAAACCCGTAGGCGGGGAAAAGGACCACCCGCGCCTCTCCCGCCCAAACGACGGCCCCCAAGACCGCGAATGCCAGGGCCAGGATCAGCCGCACGGGGGCCGCTCCTGGGCGGGGAACATCCCCCAAATTTCGGGACGGACAACGACGGAGGGACGCTTCGCTCGTGGCGCGGACGGCGGAAATGTTCTTTTTTACCCAGGTAGACATTGGACCACCTTCCGACAAATGTTTTCCGCGGCTTTCGGGCGGCCCAGGCGGTGGGCGGCCCGGGAGAGCGAGGCCAGCCGGTTCCCTTTAAGAAGTTCACCGATCCGATGGGGGAGATCTTCCAGCCGGTTGACTTTGGCGGCGGCGCCGTGTTCCAGCAGGAAATCGCTGTTGGCGGCCTCCTGCCCGGGGATGGGGTCCACCACGAGGATCGGGCGCCCGAGGGCGAGGGATTCGGACGTGGTGAGTCCCCCCGGTTTTGGTGACGATAAGGTCGGCGGCGGCCATCAGGTCCTGCATGTTTTCCACGAATCCAAACACCCGGGTGGGATGGCGGTGGGAAAGGTTTTTGAGGTCCCGTTCCAAAAGCACATTTTTCCCCGCCACCACCAGGACCTGGATGGGCCGCTGAACCCGGTGGATGCGTTCTAGAATTTCCTTCACCGGTCCCATGCCGAACCCGCCCCCCAGAACGAGCAGAACCGGGCCCGTGGGCCGGAGTCCCAGAGCCGCCCGGGCCCCCCGGCGGTTTGGAACCGCGCGAAAGCGTTGGGAGACGGGAATGCCCAAGGGCGACACCTTCTCCTCGGGAATTCCTCGGGCCACGAGCCGCGCCTTGGTGTCCGGCATGGCGACGAAGGTGTGATCGACACAAGGCTCCATCCACATGGCGTGAGCTTCGAAGTCCGTGACCACCGAGGCGATGAACGGACGCTTCCCATTCCAATGGGAAACGGAGCCCAAGGATTCCAAAGGCAAGAAATGCGGGCAGAGCACGGCGTTGGGCCGGAACTCCCGGACCATCCCGATGAAGCGACGGGTGGCCACCCGGGCCACGCCGCGGCGCAAAAACGACGCCTTGCGCATGAGCCCGGCGTCATCGCTTTTTCGGAAGTATCGGGCGTATAGTTCCGGCGCGTGTTCGATCAATTTCACGTAGCCCCGGCTGTAGGCGCGCCGATAGGGCGCCGGGGTGTAGTCCAACACGTCCACCCGTTTGACCGTGTCGCGGGGCCGGAGGGCCCGCCAAGCTTCCTCCAGGGCCGCGCCCGCCTGCACGTGGCCCCCTCCCGCCGTCACGGTGGCGATCAATATCCGCATGGACAACCTCCTTTCCCTAATCCCACAATTCCCAAACGTCCGTCACCTTATCCTTCAGTTTCAGAATGGTTTCCCGGCGGAACTCGAAAAGTCCGCCCAGGCCCAGGAGGGTCAAGCCGCCCAGCCCCAGGTAAATCCATTGGGGGACATTGAGGAAAAATCCCCGGGATTGGATCACCGCGTTCGCCATCAACACCAGGAAACTGGGAAGAGCCAAAACCCGGCTTCGCTGATGAAGGCCGAACACCAGCAGCACGGCGCTCGTCAGGCCGAGATAAACCCCGTTCCATTCCCAGGAGGCGGCCATGGCGTTCACGGACGCCGGGACATAAATGGCCACGAGCCCCACGCCGTACAAAAAGTCCCGGAGCGGCCGAGAGGCGCGTTTGGCGTATCCCAGGGAAATCAAATACACCGCCACGGGGAGCAGATAAAGTTCCAGACGTTGGAAACCCTGGTCCCGAAGGAACATTTCGGATCCGATCAGGAGGAGGACACCCCCCACATGGAGAAACCGGCCTTGATAGAAAAGAGCGCTGGCCAGGAGCGAGAGGATTCCATAGGCCAGGAACGCCTGCCAGGCCAAATGGGGATCCTGGACCACGAGCCCGAGGCTGATCGCCGAGAAGAATAGGACGGCGATGCGGAACGGGTGGATGGGAGCGTCCGGCCGACGCAACGAGAGCAACGACCGGACGAAAAGGACCCCGCAATTGATCGGAATCAAATGCAACCCGTAGAGCGCGAGGTCGAACTGGGGGTGCAAGAGTCGGAAGACCAGATTGTGGGTCAAGTAACCGGACACGATCAACGCCGAGGTCAGATCCTCCCGCTTCAAAAACAGGCCCGGGACGAAAGCGGCCCCGGCCACCACCGCCGCCAAAATTCCTTCCGGCGGAGCGAAGACGAAGGCCACCACGGAGAGACCCGCGAAAACCATCTGTCCCCAGAGAGAAAAACACCGGGCCCAATCCGTCCACCCCGCGGCCAGAAACGCGTAGTGAAAGGCCATGGAGACGGCCACGATCCAAGCCGCGTGCGTCAGGTTCACCGAAAGGCCGCCCATCTCCAGAAAACAGATGTAAACCCAGGTGGCGCTCAGGAGCGCGGGGTAAAGGAAGGCGGGTCTTTTTTTAATGGCGGCCAAAAACCCGTAGGCGACCACGCTCAGCCCCCCCGTCCACAACCCCGCTCGAATTTGTTCAACGGGAAGGTCCGGGATCAACTTGCCCGTGGCGAACAGTTCTTGTCCCCACCGCCCGGCCAGGAGACCGATGGCCACGGTGAGCGTGGAGAGTCCCAGGATCATGAAAGGCCCCTCCAGAATTTTCTGGTCGGCCTTGGCGCCCACGGCGCCCACCAAAAGAAACCGCAGGCGGCGGCCGTGAAAAAGAGGGTGGCCGAAGCGAAATCCAACCCCCGGCCCCAAACAAAGGTCCAGATCACCAGCAGGAAAACAAGTCCCCCAATGTAACTGTAGACCGATTGACGGTAGAGCGTGCCGGCGGCGGCGTAGGCCCCGACCGCCAACATCAGCACGCCCAGCGTGGGGAGGAGCGGCGCGGAGGGCCCTTGGGTGAATACGGGGAGGGCGGTCAGCAGGGATCCGGCGATGGCCATTTGGCCCCAATGGAAATAGGGACGGGCCAGAGGCGTCCGCCCTTCCCGTTCATAGGTCCACGCGCGCAGAAGGGCGACCAAGCCCGCGGGAATGAAGAAATATCCGTAGGTGTAAATCGGGCGGTGAAAACTGTGGAGCAGGAGAGCGCCCGCGCCCAACAACAGGCCTCCGGCCAGATGGGCGAAAAACGGGTGAAGGGCCCTGGCCTCCAAGGCCGCCGCCACGCCCAGGAACGCCAAGGCCAGCGCCGTGGGAAATTGTTGGGGATCGTTCAGGAAGAAGCGGAGGAAACCCATCCACCCCAGGATGCACACCCCGGCCGTGTTGGACGAAAGAATGATTCCTTTCGCCCACACATTTTCATGTTTGGCCAACAACAGCGCTCCCAATACGCCGAACACGCCCGCCGCCGACAGAGCCAAAACGATTTGAGGGTCGGCGCGGTAAGCCGCGGCGCTGAAATGAAGGGCGGAGAAAAAACTGAAACCGCTCACCGCACCCAGAAGATAAGAAGGGAGCGAGCGGGAGGCCAAAAGCGAAGCCAAGAACACCAGGATCGATCCCCAGGCCATGACCGTCTCGAGAGAAAGCTCGTTGCTGAAAAGCCAGAGGTCCGCCGCGCGCACGTTGAAGGGAAGAATGGCGATGGCCACCGCCAGGAGCGTTCGCGCCGTGATGGGGGTGCTTCGCCGGAGCAGGGCGAGACCGGTCCCGTAGAGCAGGGTGGTCAACAGGGCGAACCCGACGAATTTCGTCCCGTCCGGAATGAAACCCCAATAAGACCGGACGAACAAATACGCCGAGGTCACCACCAACGCCGCCCCGGACGCGAGAAGCGCCTTGATCCCGGTGGAACTGAAGAGGCCGGATCCGGACGCGTCGACCACCGGGACCTCTCCTGATACCTTCGTGGCGTTCTGTTCCATGGCGGGTTCCCCTTTCACGGATTGTTGTTTACTGAATGGACGATGAAATGAAACAAACCTAAAACAACTTACGCTTTGGGTTCCCCTTTTGGGGTGCCCGCCTTCGGTTCCTCCGAGGGCAGAAGGTAGCGCAGGACCCAGAGGAGAACGACCACCACAAGCCCCAAAACCAGCCAGAAGATAACTTTCTTGGCTCCCGCCAGTTCGGCGGCGGCCCAATGGCGTTTTCTCGCCTCTCCTTGGCCCAGGGAAGCCTCCGTGCGGTCTGCCGTCAAAACCTGCTCGGAAACCACGGTGAGGTCGTAGCGGGGCCAGTCGGCCCCGGGGTTCCCGTAATAGAGCCACAGGGGCTCTCCGGGGGTCGCCTTGAAAATCAAGCCAAAAGTCTGGTAATGGATTTTAAACCCGTCTAAGGTCAGCGGAGCGTTGTCGCCGTTTTCGATCTCCATCACCACACGGCGGCCCACCGGATGGCCCTGCAAAAAGAGCAGGCGACGCTCGCCGCCGCTCCCCCCGGTTCGGGACCACTGGGTTTGGGCCAGGACCACCGGATAGGTTTGGCCCCGCTCGTCCGACCGCGTTTCGTAAACGGTGACGGCGCGTTGGAACAGGGCGTTCGTCACCAGGCATTCCACATACCCCACCGGCAGACGATCCTGGGGCAGGGTCAGTTCCCAACGGGATTTTCCCTTTTCCTCCCCCAGGGATTTCACGGCCGGGACAAAAGAACGCCAGGCGGGAGTGCGGTCGATGAGGAACGGCAGTTGTTTTCCGTCGCGCACGAGGCGGAGATCCCGGCCAAGGGGATCGGCCACGGCCAGTACCGAAGGCGTCAGTTCCAGCCGATGGAACCCCGCGCCGGAGAATATCACCGGATCCCGATGGGTCCAGGCTGACACGTCGAGAACAGCGCCCGATTCTGGCAATTCCGGCAAAACATCCACGGGCTTGTAGGAAGGGTTCGGTTCCAGGGGACCTTCATCGGCGGATCGGAAGGGCCCCTTGACCAAGGCGGCGCGAAGCCCCGCCAGATCGTAGGAGGGAGCGGGCGCCCGCGAATTTCCCACTGCCAGCCGATAGGTCCCCGCGGTCGCGGCGTGAAAGATGAGCCGGGCGGGGAGGATTTTGGCCCGGACCTCGTTCACCGCCATGGGAGGATTGTCGCCGTTTTGAATGACCAGGACGACCTCCCGGGCCCGCACCAAACTTCCCACTGAAAGGGTGGTTTTTTCCTTGGAATCAAAACCGTCCAAGGCCACGCGGTAAAGAGTCCCCGAAGCCAGGGGCCATTCGGTGATGCCCTGGCCGGGAAGATCCCCCTGGGATTGGACCCCCTCCACCAAAAGCGTCATGGAACGCTGGAAAAGAGGGTCCTTGCTTTCCACCGACAATTCTTCAATGAAAACGTTTCGCGCGGGAAGTTCCAGCCGCAGGCGAGTTTCCGTTGGCCCGTCGTCGCGGCGGAGGACGCGCAGGGTCCTTGTTTTGGCCCCTTCCGCCGGGCGGGCGGGACGGCGAAGCGCCGCCGCCACCCAGGGACCGCGGGGGATTTTTTGTCGTCCACAATTATTTTAAACGCGTCGGCATTGACGGGCGGGAACTCCAGGGCGAGGTTTTCCGCCCCCCAGGTTTCCCGAAAAAGCACCTGGTTCCGGGCCAACACCTTCCAGGCGCCCGCCACCCGGGCCTCCACTTGAACCCCTTTCAGAAACTTGGGTTCGGGACTCGCCAGAAAGAGGGCCGCGGCCGGGGTCCCCGGCGCGGGAGAGAAATGGAGCACGGTTTGGTTTTCCAACACCTTCGACTTGAAGTTTCGCACGGGGTCCAACGTTTCGCCCTCCCGGCGGGGCTCGTCCAACAGATAGGGAACTTCCTGATTTTGGGGATCGAACAACCGGAGGTCCCGCCGGTCCGTAGAGGCCAGGTTCAGGGTTTCCGGGGGAACGGTCCACCGCGCCAGCCCGGGCCTCGTCAGGGTGAGGGATTGCCGGTGGGACCATTGGTTCGGGTCGGACTGGGCCCGAAGGAAAACCACCGGGAAGAAGAGAGCGAAGGCAAAAGAACGGTGCAAGATTTTCATGAGGGGACCTCCGGTCGCGCGCGAAGAAACTTTTGGAAAAGGAAAGACGCGATGATGAGAACCACCGCCAGCCCCACGAAAGCCGCCACTTTATAGAGATCGGGCAGTCGCCAGACGTCGTGCAAGAATAATTTGCCGATGGTGACGGCCAGTAGAACGAAGCTGGCCCGTTGAGTTCCCTGGGACCTTTTTTGAAGTCCCTGGATGAGAAGCGCCAGGCCGAAGAGACCCCAACCCAAGGTATAACTCAGGTCCTGGGCCAGGGAACCGGAAAGGTTGAAGGTGAGGGTGGCTCCTGGGCTGAAATAGTCGGCGATCTGAATGTTCATGAGAAGAAAGAGCAATACCGCCCCCAGGGCGTTCAGGCCAGTGACGATGGGAACGCCCGCCCAAGCGTCGGGCCTGTCTGGGTCGGACCGCCACAGCCGGGCGGAAAGGAACAGGCAGGCCGTGGTGACCCCGTAGGCGTACAAGTACCAATTGAAAAACGGCGTTCCAGAGCGGGGGTGATATTCAAGAACCGCCGGATTTATGGCCAACCGCACGAAAGCGATGGCCAGAAGGGCGCCGCCCCATATTTTGAGTCCCCCATGGGGAACTCGGCGAAATAGCCAAACCAGAGCCAGGCCCTCCAACGCCCATCCCAGGGTGATCCATTCCCGGTCGAAATGAAGTGGGAATATGAGGCTGACAAAAAAGAGAGCTACGCCCCCGAACATCGCCAGGAGCGTCTGTCGGCGAGGAAGAGTGTCCGGGTCCCGGCGCAGGACGTCCGCCAACCCAGCGAAGGTGAGGACGGCCAGTACCGCGGGCAGAGCCCCGATCGTGGAAGAGCCGGGAAATACTACATAAACTTTATACAACAGGTAGAACAGGAGAGGCCCCGCCGCCGCGGAACCCACCCAGGACTCGAAAAGCGCGCCCAAAGATTTGGAAAAGAAGGGCAACGTCATGAAAAGGCCCAGGGTCGCCAGATACCAGGGCGCGGCGATGAAGGGATTGTTGGGGTCGAAGAGGGCTCCATGCCAGACGAACTGCAGGAGGACCATGCTGAGCAGGGAGACCGGGACCAGAATCCCGCTCCGGCTCCACGGCGCGACGCGAGCCCCAGGAGCAAAAGGACAAGGAGGAACCCCAGCCCGAAGACAGGCGCGGGGTTGGCCAGTTTGAGATGAATCGCCGCCTGACCCAGGAGGAGGAACGGCAGAAGACTGCCGAGGGCGGGAATGGCGTCGGTGAGCCCCGACGGGAGGGAGGCGCCCTCCGGTTGGGTCGTTGATTCATCCGGAGCGGTTCTATTTTTACCGCGTTGAACCCAGAGTCCGGCCCCGAAGAAAAGGGCGGCCACGCCTCCGATCACCACCAAGAGGCCAGGCAAATCCCCGGCGGAAAGCTGGGTCAACCACAGGGACGCGGCGAGGAGGCTCAGCCCCAAGGCCCCGATCAGCGCCCACAAAAACCCGGTGGCGATGGCGGCCACGATGGTGATGGCGTTTAAAAGAAATATCACGGGCCAAAGGAACGCCGGCGAAACCAATTGGCGGGTCAACGCCATCATGAGCGGAATGAGGAACACCGCGGGATAAAGCTGGCCCAGGGTCACCACCCCGCGCGTTCCTCCTTTTCGATGGAGGACCACGGCGAAGGCGCCGTGGAGGGCCCCCAACAGGAGGTAAACCGCCAATGCGTGGGGAAGGGTGGAGGGCGAAAGGGATCCGCCGGTCCAAACCAGGAGAGCGATAAAAGCCACGGCTCCGGCTAAGACATGGACCGGTTGCAGTTTTTCCCGGCGATAGGCGAGTCCCGCGAGGATCGCGTCCGCTAAAAATAAGAGGGCGAAGGCGATCGTCGGATGGGCGGCCACGGAGGAGTTGGTCAGGCTGACGAAAGCGCATAGGATAGCGGCCAAAGGCATGGCTCCCGCCACGCTCAGGGAGTGGGAATCCTCTTTTTCCGTTCCTTCCGCCCAAAGGCGGGCGGCGGCAAAGAACACGGAAAACCAAAGACTGATGCCAGCGGCCGTGGCCATTTTGGATGCTTCAAAGAACTTGACCGCCCAGCCGATTTGCATGCAGAGGGTCCCGACAGCCGCCAAGGAAATCAGGAACATCCACCGTTTTCGTAGGGCCACCAAAAGAAGTCCGATGTCCAAGAGGGTCACGTAACTGAAAAGGCCCAAGGCCCGGTCCACTCCGGTGGACAAAAGAGGGGGCGTGAGAAACCCCCCCACCAGGCCGAGGATGGCCACATACTGGGAATCCATTTTGACCGCCAGGGAAAAAGCCACGGCGGTGACGAGGGCCATAAAGGCGAAGGCCGCTCCGGCCCCCAACAGGTCGTAGAGAGCGTGGGCCGCGAAGGCGTCGGCGTAAAGGATGGCGCATCCCGCGGCGGCCAGGGTTTGGCCCGTCACGTCGTATCCGCGCTTCTGGGTTTGAATTCCCAGGACGATGGCGGCAGTTCCCAACACGAAACCCGAAAGAACCCGCATCATGGGGCTGACCCAGCCGTGGTCAATGGAGTACTTGACGAAAAATACAGCGCCCAGAAAAAGCGCGAATCCCCCGATCCAGCTGAACAGTTTAACCCCGGTGAACTGGTCCCAATCGATGGCAAAGGATTTCGTCGATGATGGCTCCGGCTCTAAAATCGGGGGACGGGAAGGCGGAGGCGTTTTGGTTAAGGGCAAGGAGACGGCGGCCCCCGTCCGAACCGGTTCAGGAGGAATCACGGTCGGACGCGCCGGCGGAACCACGGGGGGAATGGTGGGGGGCAAAGATGGCGCGGGGAGCGGGGGTGGGGGAACGCGGAGGACCGCGGGAGGCACAGAAGGTTCCGGTTCTCCGGCGCCTTTCATGGAGGTGGCTCCGGATCGGAGCACGCCCTTCAAATGGTCCAGCCGCTCCTCCAGCCGCGCGACCCGCCGCAAGATTTCCTCGGAGGAAAGGGACCCGGGGGAAAGCCGCAAAATATCCAGCTCACGCTGAAGGAGGTCCAAACGTTTTTGGAGCGACCCCACTCGGACAAAGGCGGCCAAGGATAAGAACGGGACCGCGACGATCCCGGCGATGACCAGCATATACAACATACCCAATCCCAGCATGGCGAAACCTCCTTTTTATTTCTCGTCGGGATGAAGAAAGCGGCCCGATTTAAGAAACGCCACGACGTTGTCCCGCGTTTCATCCTGCGCCAACAGAAACGTATGCTCGGATTTAACCTGAACGAAGTCCTTGGCTCCCTCCAATTGCGCGCTAGAAACCGCCACGGACCCGTCATCGTCCCCCGGCAAAACCGGGTTCAATCCTTTTCCGTCCCCCTGGGCGCCGGCGATGATCCCGAATTCGCAGGGGGGAATCCCCAATGACTTAATGAAGGGACTGTCTTCCTTCAACTGCTGAATGGCCTTGTCCCCATAGACCCAGCGAAAGGCTTTGAATTCAAATAGCTCGTCCACCCACCGAGACCCATGGTTGGGGGGAGCGATCTGCACGAAGCGACCTAAATGGTCGGGCGGGGTGGTGCTTAAGTAATAGCGGGAAATAATGGACCCAAGGGAAAACCCCACAAAGTGGATGGGGCCGGTCACCTTTTGTGACTCCACAAAGGTTTTGAGATCCGCGGCGTATTCTTCAATAGTTTTATCGGTGCTGTGGTATCCCCAATTAAGGACCAGAAACCCATTTTTTTCAAGGCCTTTTTGGATTTTATTCATGACGAAAGGCCGGTTTAAGATCCCGTGCAATAGAACCACGGTTTCCTGGGGCCGAACTTCCGCAAACAGAGCCGGAACCAAGGTGAGAAACAGAAGGCTTGATATAAGCGAGCGAACACTCATTTTACGAGGCCCCCCCAGAGGCTTTTGGTGACAATATCGACGTTTTTTCGAAGGTCCGTTTCGATGGCCTTTCGGATCCGGGCGATGCAAAGGCGAATGATGCTTCCCACCAGAATCGAGGCCCCAATATAGGGTTCCATGACTCGGAATACCCCCGCTTTCTGGCCCGCCGTCACCAGCTCCAGGGCCACATGCCCCGGGTGTTTGAAAGTGGAAGGGAAACGATCCAACTCCCGGTGTTCAGAGAGGATCAGGAAGGTGAAAAGATCGCGTTCTGTCTCAAATGCCTCAAAACATGTTGATATATAGGCACGAAGCTTATTGTGCAATTCCTTTTCCTCCGCCACCCTGGAAGCCAGGTCCAGCGTGAAATCGTTCACATGGACCGAGAAAAGATGGTAGGCCAGGTCCTCCTTGCTCTTAAAATGCCGATAAAGGGCCCCCTCCGAAACGCCGCTTTTGGCCGCGATATCCTTGGTGGTCGTCCCATCGATTCCCTTTTCCACGAACAGGCGCACGGCCGCCCGCATGATTTTGGGGAGGATGGTTTTGGCTTTGGACTTCTCAACGATAAAGTGCACGGTCCCTCCATGTAAGTGAGTGAACACTCACTATATACCACGACTTCGGTTTTTTGTCAAGGGGGCGGGAACTTTTTTCCCCCTCGGGGGTCCAAGGGGGGGGGAGGAAAAAACCATGAGCCAGAAAATCATCAACTTCATCCGGACTTCTTCAACGGATTCCCAGAAGGGGGAAGGAAAAAACCTCCCCACCTGGGAATTCTTCTACACCGGAACCCTCTGGCGTCTCACGCGAGGGTCCAAAACCAGAAATATCAACCCCGATCTGGAAATATTGCCGTTTTTATCGGAACGGTAACGCGGAACTTCAAGTTGGACAGAGGAGGGCCCGGTCGCGGTGCTCCTGCCACTGGGGCGGCAAAGCCGTCCAACGAATAGGGAAAGAAAAACCGGGATCCCGCCCATGGGAAAAACCTTTTCCCAGGCGTGGGACGCCGTGTTGGAAGGAGGACCCTCGACCGGGCTAGCCCCGAAAAAATCGGGGCGCCCGGTTAGTAGTTGACGAGCAGGGAAATCAGGGTGGTGTTGTCGTCGCGTTTAAAACCGGGAGCGGGTTCGTGAACGTGTTTCCAGGTGTAGGAGAGTTTGAGGGCCAGGTGGGTTGAAAAACCGGCTTTGAGCGCGCTTTCGCTGTTCACGCGATAGCCGTTGGGGTCGTCGAAATTGTGGAGGTACTCGCCGTCCTGGGAAAACAGGGACGTCGCAGAGAAGTTGTAGACGTATTTCGCGTAGGCCCGGCCCGAGGCGAAATCGATTCGGGGAGAACGGGTGCGTTGTTCGTTGATGTAACCGCCGCCCAATTCGGCGAACAGTTCGTTGGCCGTGGTTTTGACGATTTCGCGGCCATAGCCCAGGGAGGCATCATAGCGGTGGCTGTAACCGGCGAAGCGGTTGGATTCCCAGAGGCCCCGCTCAAAAACGTAATTCCGGTCGGTCAGCTTCCATTCCACTTTTTCCCCGGCGTCGTATTTTTCCGAAGTGCGTTGGTTGTCGCTTTCCACGTTCAAAGCGTGTCCCCACGCTTCAAGACCGGTCTTGTCCTTGGCCCAATTGAACTTCTCTCCGGCGCCCAGGGTGCGGGATTGGCTGTTTCCTCGCGTGGACAGAAAAGAAAATTGAGCCTCGTTTTTCCAGTTCTTGGCCGGGGCCTCTTCCGACCGCGTGGGAACCGTTAAAAAAGCTATCGCCGACAGGACAAGTAATCGTTTCATGGAAAGACTCCTCTATTGGTCATATCGTCCCCAGGGGCGGGAGGTCCTCCCGCCCCTGGGGACTTTATCAATTATTTTTTTACAGCCGAGATCGTCGCCACCACGCGGCGATTGGCCGCACGGCCTTCGGGCGTCCCGTTGTCCTGCAAGGGAACCGCGGCGCCGAAACCTTTGGCCGAAACTCGATTTCCTGCCACCGCAAAACGATCCACCAAAGCGTTTCGAATAGCGTCGGCTCGTTTTTGAGAGAGCGCCTTATTCCCATCGGCGGACCCTTGGTTGTCGGTGTGGCCTTCAATCACGACCGTGGTGTCGGGGTGGCTTTTCAGGAACGCGGCGCCTTTCGACAATTGGGCGTCATATTCCGGCTTCAAGTCCGCCTTCCCAGAATCGAATTTGATGTCCAAAGTGACCGAAACGGTCTCGGTGGGGCATCCTTTCTCATTGACCAAGGTGCCGGCGGGGGTATTCGGGCAAACGTCCGCTGAATCCACGATGCCGTCCCCGTCCGAGTCCACAGGTACCGCCGGCACGGCGGCCGCCGCAACGATGGGCGTCGCCGCCACCGCGACAGGGGGAGCCACCTCCGCAGGGGTCGCCGCGGGTGCGGGTGCGGGAGTCGCCGCGGACTGGGGAGAAGAGTTCTTCCCACCCCAGAACAAGTTGGCCATGAGCCCGGCGGTGTAAGCCGTGGCTTCGGTTCGATAATCCGTGGACTCGTTGTAAACGTAATGGATTCGCGCCAAGGCGCCCACGCTAAAGGAATTCATGAGGAAATATTCCAAACCAAGTCCGCCCTGGGCGGCGAAGGTGGTTTTGGACCGGTCTCCCGAAGGGTCCATCCAGCGAACATCCGCCGCTCCGACCCCCAAGGTCGCCACGGGGATCAGCCGGCCGGCCGATCGGAAAGAATGGTAGAGACCCACGGTGAGCGGGCGGATCCGGGGATGGCTGGCATCGGAGTCGTCCTTGACTTTGAACTGGATTGAATCGACCCCCAAAATCAACTCGTTTTTCTCAGAGATTCCATAGCGGAGCCAGCCGGAACTAAAATAATCCGCGTGGGTCGCTTGACGGGCTTCATCCCGGGCGATCAAATCGCTCCAGCCGGCCGCCCCGCCGATGCCGATCCGCCCCGTGGCGTCGTTCGCCCAAAGACTTCCCGCCACCGATCCGATCAGTAAAACCGATAAAAATGTTCGTTTCATTTTAAGACTCCTCTTTTACTTTTTTGCATCCGAAACCACCGCCACCACGCGCCGATTGGCGGCGCGGCCTTCCTCTGATTTATTGTCGGCGATCGGGCGGTCCGGGCCGAACCCTTTCGCCGTCACCCGCGAACCGTCCACGCCAAACTTCCACACCAAATGATTTCGCACCGCCTCCGCCCGCTTTTGCGAAAGCGCGCGATTGCCTTGGGGACTCCCCAGATTGTCCGAGTGACCTTCAATCAGAACCGTCGTATGGGGAAACCGTTTCATGAAGTCGGCCACGCGCTGAATTTGCGGATCGAATTCCGGGTTCACGTCCGCCTTGCCGAGACCGAACTTGATGTCCAACGTGACGGAGACTTCCTTCGCGACGCACCCCGTTTCATCCACCAGAGTTCCGGCCGGTGTGTCGGGACATTTATCCTTGGAATCCAAAACGCCGTCCAGGTCCGTGTCCTTGGGGCATCCCAGGGCGTCCACCGGCACCCCCGAGTCGGTGCCGGGGCAGGTATCTCGGCTGTCCGGAACGCCGTCGCCGTCCGCGTCGGCTTCCGGCGGGGGGGCGGCGGCCTTCGGAGCGGCCTTCGGAGCGGGACGAACGTTCCCGCAACGGAAAAACCAGTTGGCGGAGACGTTTGCGCTCAAGGCGGAGGACGCCGGGGCGTAACGTCCATCGGCAAAAGCGTGGTTATAGGTGAGGCCCGCTCCAATACGGAGGGACTCGCCCAGCGGGTGTTCCAGGCCGGCGCCGGCCCGGAAAGAAAACATCATCCGGTCCCGTTCTTCCGTGCCGGTTCCGCGGGTCCAGACCGGGCCTACGCCCGCGGTGAGGAACGGCGTCCACGCCCCTTCCCCGAACGACTGGAGCCAATTGATGGTGACGGGCCTCAAACGCGCCTGGGAATTGTCCCCGGTTCCTTTGCCTTGAACGCTGTCCAGAGCCAGCAAAAGTTCCCCTTGCTCCGTCATTCCGTAGCGGAGCCACCCCGCGGCGTAGGGGCCCGGTTTGGTGGCCTCCCGAAGGTCGGAGGATCTCAGAAAATCTCCCATCCCGATGGCGCCGCCCAACCCCCAGCGGCCGATGGCGTCTTCCGCCGCCCGGAGAACCGTCGCCAGAGTGGCCGCCGCCGTTAAGATCACAACGAACTTTCGTGGGTTAAAGAAAAGCATCGGGGGGCCTAGGCCAGAACGCTCGTGCAATGACCGCATTTCTTCGCGGCCAAAGGGATCGACAGGAGGCAATGGGGACACTCTTTGACGCTGGGGGCAGGAGGGGGCGCGTCGGCCTTCTTAAAGGAGTTCATGAGCTTGACCATGGCGAAAACGGCCATGGCGACCAAAATGAAATCCACCACCACGGTGATGAAAGCCCCGTAATTCAGCGTGACGGGCTTGGATCCGTCCACCCCGGCTTTGAGCGTAAAGGAAAGATCGGTGAAATCCATCCCGCCGGTCAGCAAGCCCAAGGGCGGCATCAACACATCGTTCAGCAAAGAGGTGACGATTTTTCCAAAAGCGCCGCCGATGACCACGCCCACCGCCATGTCCACCACATTCCCCCGCATGGCGAACTGTTTAAATTCTTTAAGAATATTCATGGGACCCCCCGTTGCTTTATGGAAAACTGGAGTGATTTTCAGACGGCCATTTTAAAAAACAGGCCCAGTCCCGGCAAGTTAAGACGCCCCGGGCCAGGTCGGGTTCAGCGACCGGCGGCGGCGAGCTCCCGGGCTCCGGCGCTTTGATAAACGCGGTAGTCGATGCCGGGGAAAATGTTGTCGATGGATTCCAGGTTGGCCACGAACCCCTCGTCTAAACCATTCTCCTGAATGCGGTGGAACAGGTCCAGGAACCGCCCCATGTGGTCCCGGGTGCGTTTCTCGGAATACTGCCGGGCGGTGCCCACGGTCATGAGGAAAGCCCAGTCGGAAGATTGAGCCAGAAGCAGTTCCCTCGCCGCCTGGTTCAGATACCGGCGAAGCAGGCCCTCGGCGTTGGGATGAACGTTGGCCAGATGGATCATGCGCTCAGCGGCGATGTGGAGGTGAGGGTAAATCCAGTCGTTGGAAGCGTTCAGCCACACTTCGTGATAGCCTTTGTCTCCCCAGCTGGAAGGTTCCGGCTCGACGATCTGCTGTTCCGGGAAGCGTTGTAGGTATTCGACGGGATGGGTTGTCTTGACCCGGTCTTGGTCGTAATGGATCTTGCGAAGCAGGGACTCCAGGAAATCCGGCCCCTCAAACCACCAGTGCCCAAAAAGTTCCGCGTCGTAGACCGAGGTCACCAACGGCGGCCGGTTCATGACGCCCCTCAAATATTCCACCTGCCGCTCACGGTTGAACAAGAAGTTGCCGGCATGGCTGGCCGCGGTGTCCCGGGCCTTGGAAGGGAGGTAGGGTTCCTTGTCTGCCAGGGCGACGCGGCCTGTGACGCGGTGGTATTTGATCCCCGTGTTGCGGCGGACTCCGTCGTCGTGCAAATAGGGGCGGACGTAGTTGTAATCCAAGTCGTAACCGATGTCCCGATAGAATTCCCGATAATTGAAATCCCCGGGGTACCCCTGTTCGGCGGACCACACCTGGTGGGCGGTCTCCATGTCGCGGCCGAAGAACGCCACGCCGCCCGGCGAATAAATCGGCGCGAAAACGCCGAAACGGGGGCGGGGTTTGGCGAACAACACCCCGTGGGAGTCCAAGAAGGAAAATTTGATGCCGTTGTCCTTAAGGAGGCTGTCCACCCCGGGGGCGTAGGCGCATTCGGGCAACCAAATGCCCCGCGGCGCCCGACCGAAATGACGATGGTAGTCCTGGACCGCCACCTGCACCTGAGCCCGACGGGATTCTTCGTGGATCATGAGGGGCAAATAGCCATGGGTGGCGCCGCAGGTGATGATCTCGAGAAGTCCGAAGTCCTGGAGCGCCTTGAACCGGGTGAGGAGACGTCCCCCGCAGGCGTCGAAGATTTCGCGGACCCGCTTAAATTTGGAGAGGTACATGGCGGCCGTTTCCTGGAAAGCGCCCGGGAGACTCCGCGTGCGGAACACCTCTTTTTCCCCCAACTCCACCAATTTTTCCAGCTTGGCGCGGTAACGGGAAAGAAGCATATCGTCAGCCAGCATGTTGCAAAGAGGAGGCGTGAGGGACATGGTGATGCGAAAAGCGATTTTCTCCCCCGCCAGCCGTTCCATGATGTCCAGAATGGGAACATACGTTTCGGTGACGGCCTCGTAGAACCAGTCTTCTTCGAGGAAGTCCGGGTATTCCGGGTGGCGCACGTAGGGGAGGTGCGCGTGGAGGACGAGACAAAGGAAACCTTGCGGATCAGCCATGGGAAAAGTCCTTCAAAACGAGGGGCGAGAATCGCATGCGTTCCGCCCTGGTGGAGCCCTTATTCCTGCCCCTTGCGGGACTGACGGGAAACTTTAAACTCGATGAACCGCGAGAGGTCCCCGTCGTGGTTGGTGGCCTGGATGGGGTAGACCTGCTGGCCGTCCGGAAGAGCGAAGCGGAAAGAAAAAGTGCCGTCCGGGTTCAAGGGAATGGGCCGCCCCTGGAACGTGAGGCTGGCGTCCGGCTCCGTAGCGCCGTAAACGATGACCTCCGTATCGGCCACGAGCCAGAACCCCTTGTGGCGCGTGGGTACGCGGCCCCAGCTGGCGCCCGTGGGAGAGGTCGGGATCATGGACAGGGAGGAAACGCTCTTGAGCAGTTCCCAGCGCTGAGCCAACATTTTGGCGATGTCCAGGGACCCGGCCCCCAGGCGCCCGCCGCCCGACAGTTCAAACAACCGTTCCCAATCCGCTTTGAGCATTCCCCACTTTTCGTCCAGTTGGTCCGAAATTTGGCCGGTGGGCAGGCGGATGGTATTGGAGATCGCCAGCAAAACGAAACGGCCGTCGGGCAAAATCAGGCCCAACTCCGCGTGCCACTGGCCGTCGCCGCGCGGGGAGAACACGTACCAATTGCGGGCTTCCACATGGACGTCCACGTCGAAGCTTTGTTTTTTTCCGTTGTGGTCGGAATGAACCCGAAGGACGGAGCGGCCCTGTTCCAAAATGGCCCCAAATTGTTTGCGCACTTCGTCCCAGGTGTAGGGAGCGACTTCCCAATAGGCGTGCATCCAGCGGGGGTCCCGGGGCAAGAGGACCAACCGGGTGACACCGTAATCCCTCGGAAGTGGCCCTGCGGAAGCCGGCGGCGCCGGCCGCGGCGTGGGTCCGGACGATGGCGCGTTGATGTGGGACGTCATGGGAGAAAGAGTTGAAACTCCTAGATTATGATTTTAAAACGTCGCCGTCCCTCGTAGGGTTCGGAGAAGCCGAGAGGTGCCCGAGTGAGGAACCGGTCGACAGGTAGAAATTTAGCAAATTCGGAAGAGGTCGCAAGAAGTTTTTTTGCCGGACCGGGGTCCGGCGCCGAAGGGAAAAAATCAAACAAGTGTCCGTCGGAAACGATGAACGCTGGCCGCGGCGGCCAGGGCGCCCAGAACCGCCAGGGCCCCCAGGTGGGTCCAGTAGAAAGGACCGATGGTCCCTTTCAGCATCACCTGCCTGGTCAGCGATACGAAAAACCGCAGAGGGTTTAACCAAGAAATGGGAGCGAAGAACGCGGGGATGTTCTCGATGGGCGCCATAACACCCGACAATTGAATCGCGGGAAAGAGGAAAAGGAATCCTCCCATCATGGCCTGTTGTTGGTTTTTCGCGAAGGTCGAAATCAGGGTGCCGACGCACACCGTGGTCCCGACGAACACCCCCGCCGCTAAAAACAGCGCCCACAACGGGCCCCGAAGCGGGACTTGAAATCCCCACACCCCGAGCGCGATCAGAAGCGGCACGTCCGCCAGGCCGAGGATCATGTAGGGAAGGGTTTTCCCGACGAAGATCTCCCAGCGCTCGACAGGCGCGGCGATCAGCGTCTCGAACGTCCCCAGTTCCCGTTCCCGCGCCATGGACATGCTGGCCAGGAGGATGGTCACCAGGCAGAGGATGAGCCCCATCACGCCCGGAACAAGATAGGCCGAGGTCTCCAGCGTCGGATTGTACAAGACCCGTGTTTCGAACCACACCCCCGGCGGCCCTGAAGGCGGGAGGTTTTCGTCCGCCAGAGTCCGCCTCAACACCGCGTTGAGATAACTCTCGATGACTCGTCCTTTGATGGCGTTGGTCGCGTCCACCAACAGTTGGGCCCGCCCCTGTTGGCGGGCCAGGGCGCGGTCCAACCCGCCCGGAGGCGCCACCAGCGCCGCGTCCGCTCGGCCCGAACGGATGAGCCGAAAGGGGTCGGGGTCATCGGCGGGAACCAGGCGGAACCATCCGGAAGCCGCGGCGCGTTCCCCCACCTGACGCGCCAGGTGGTCTGCGGGATCCGCGTAAACGGCCAGGCGAATATTTTTTATTTCGTTGGAGAGCGCCAAACCGAAGAGCGTCATCTGGACCACGGGAATCACGAAGATGATCATCCGCATGCGTTTGTCCCGGAGAGCTTGGATGAACTCTTTTTTGATGAAGGCGAGAAGGGTCGGGTTCACGGTTCCAAATCCCTCTTGAATTTCTTGACGGCCAGGAAAACCAAGGTCGTTCCGATCAAAGCCATTAGTCCCAAGGGGAGCGCCAGTTCCGCCACGCCCTCCCCCTTCAAAAATATTCCCCGACAGGAGACCACGAACCAACGGGCCGGGAGAATCGTCGTCAAATATCGAAAAAAGACGGGCATGCTTTCCACCGGGAAGACAAACCCCGACAGGAGCGTGGCCGGGAGGAGGCCGGTGAGGTTGGAGAACTGCATGGCCAACTGCTGTTGGCGCGTCAGCACCGAGATCAAAAGCCCCTGGGCCAAGGTGCAGGTGAGAAAGAGGACGCAGGCGAGCAAAAACGTCCCGTGGTTTCCGTTAAAAGGAATTCCAAATCCCGCCCGCGCCGCCACGTAGACAAGGCCCACGGCGGCGAGACACAGACCCATGTAGGGAGCGAGTTTACCCGCAATGATCTCCAGCGGTTGGACAGGGGTGGAGAGCAAGAGTTCCATGGAGCCGGTTTCCCATTCCCTCGCCACCGTTAACGCGGTCAAAAGCACCGAAACAATTCCGGTGACCACCACGAAGAGGCCCGTCACCACGAACCAGCGGCTGTTCAGTTCCGGGTTGAAAAGAAAACGGGTTCGAAGTTCCACCGGGGGCCCCCGGGACTCCGGAACCAGCCGGGCGGAGAGAGCGCTCTGAAGCGCGCCCAGGTAACTGGCGACGACGCTGGTGGTTTGGTTGTCGGATCCGTCGATCACGATTTGGGCCCGGGCGGTCTGGCCTTTCGCGAGGCCGCCCGCGAAATTCGGTTCGATGAACAAAATGGCCTTGGCGCGACCTTCCTCCAGCGTTCCCAACGGCGTTTCTCCGTGTCGGAGCGCCAAAGGAGTGAAGTAGTCCGCGCCGGCGAACACGTCCACCAGTTCCCTCGAAACCCGGGTCTGGTCCCGGTCCACGACAAGGAGGTGGACGCGTTTCACGTCGTAATCCAACACATACCCGAAGAAAAGAACGAGGAGCACGGGAACACCCAGGGCCATGCCGAGAGTGAAGGGATCCCGCGCGAGATGGCGGATTTCTTTCCGAGCGATGGAAAGAGCGCGGCCCGGAATGAAACGCCGAGGGAGCCGCCGGGTTACGGTCATCGGTCGACCCCCTCCACCAAACGGATAAAAACATCTTCCAGGGACGGTTGGATGTCACGCGCCGAGAGTTTCCCCGAATGGTCGGACGCGAAGAGAGTCCAGGCCGCCTGGTCTCGGACCAGGACATGGTGCGTCAACCCGTAGGGCACGACGGACATCGCCGCCCCGGACAAGAGCGCATTCCGCCATCCCTCCGGAGCAGCCCCCTTCCATTGAATTTCCAACAAGCGCTCGGGAAAAGCCTTCTTTTTTAAATCGGCGGGACTCCCGAGGGCGATGATGCGCCCCGCCCGCATGAGAGCGATCCGCCCGCACTCTTCGGCTTCGTCCATGTAATGGGTGGTGACAAAAATGGTTTTGCCTTCCTTGGCGAGTCCACGGATGAGGGCCCAGAAACGCGCCCGGGAAGACGGAGAGACACCGGCGGTGGGTTCGTCCAAAAACACGATCTCCGGATCGTGCAGGAGCGCGGCCACGAGGGAAACCTCCTGCTTGAGGCCTCCGGGAAGGTTTCGCACCAGTGTGTTTAAGGGCTGGTCGAACTTGATGAAATTCAAAAGACGGCGCGTCCTCTCGGCGGAAATAGCCGAAGGGATTTTCCGCAGGCCGGCGGCAAAGGAGAGATTTTCGGAGACAGTTAGATCGTTGTACAACGTGAACCGTTGGGACATGTATCCCACGCGGGACTTGATGGCGCGTCCGCCGTCTTCGAACGTGAGGCCGGCCACGCGGACCCCGCCCGAAGTGGGCGGAAGCAATCCCGTGAGGACGCGGATCGTGGTGGTTTTCCCCGCCCCGTTGGCCCCTAAAAAACCGAAAATCTCACCGGGCGCCACATCGAAAGTGACGCCGTCCACCGCCGTGAAATCGCCGAAGCGGACCGTGAGGTCCAATGCCTCGACGGCCTTCACGTCCCGACCTCCGCGCGGCGGACGAAAAGCTCCGCGAAATTATTGGCGTTTTCTCTTTCCAGGATCGCCCGGGGCGCTCCGGACGTCCAGATCCGCCCGCTTTCCAGCAGAAAAACCTCCCCGCAACGTTCCGCTTCGTCCATGTAGGCCGTGGCGATCAAAATCAAAATCCCCTCGCTCCGGAGGTCGTAGAGGAGGTCCCAAAATTCCCGCCGGCTGATGGGATCCACGCCGTTGGTGGGTTCGTCCAGGAGGAGGGCGGCCGGGGTCTGAAGGAGGGCGCACATGAGACCCAGCTTTTGCACATCCCCCCGACAACTGCCCCGCCGGACGGTTCTGAAACTTTTCCAGCCGCGTGAGGTGGAGCAGGCGGTCTCGCCGGGGCACGTACAGGTCGTTGGAAATTTGATAGAGGTCCCGAAAGAATTCCAGATGTTCTTTGATGGACAGATCGGGGTAGAGGCTTTGCTGTTGCGGCATGTAGGCGATGGACGGCCGGGCCTCCTCGAAGGCGGCCGTTAGGCCGTCCACGCGAAAGGTCACGCACCCGGAATCGGGCCGGAGCAACCCCACGACGGTGCGGAGAAGCGTTGTTTTTCCCGCGCCGTCCGGGCCGATCAGTCCATAAAGTCCGCCCGCCTCCAAACTCAAGGTCGCTCCCGCCAACGCCTGGTTCGGCCCGAGGCGTTTGTGAACGTCCGAGATCTGAATGGAGAGGGTATTCTTCAAAAGGTCAGTTCAACCGACATGCCCGGCTTCAACAGACCGTCTTGGTTATCGAAGGCGATCTTGATCCCAAACACCAATCGCTCGCGCTCGGTGCGGGTTTGGACATTCTTGGGCGTGAATTCCGCCTCGTTCCGGATGTGAATGATTTTCCCCGCCAGCCGCCGCTCTTCGGCAAAGGGAAGGAGGGCGGTCACCGTTTGGTTCAATTTCAACCCTTCCATGACGGACGCGGGGACGTACACGTAGGCGTAGAGGTCGCGGAGGTTGGCCAGCGTCAATATTTTTTGCCCCGGAGTGACCCACTCGCCGGGTTCCCGGTAACGGCGCAGAACGGCGCCATTTAAGGGAGATTGAATGGCGCACCAAGAAAGCCGCAGGGCCGCGTCGTCCCGGCGAAAACGAAGCCGTTCCAAGGCCTCGGCCGGCAGGGAGCCGTTTCGGTTCAGCCCGACGCCCCGCTGGTAATCCCGTTCCGCCTGTTCGGCCGCCAACCGAAGGTCCGCCCCATCCAACCGGACCACTACCGCCCCGCGGACGACGGGATCGCCCTCGCTCGGACCTATTTCCAGAACGGGGGCGGCGAGCCGGGAGCTCAAATCGACCTCCGTGGCCTCCACGGTGCCGGCGAAGATAAACACCGGGGGGTGTGTGACGCGCCATAAGACAAAAGCGCCCACGGCGAAGATCGGGAGCAGGAGCAGAAGTTTCTTTTTCATGGAGTCACCTCGGTGGAAAGACTTCGGAGGAGAGCCAACTGGGAGAGAATGTTGACCTCGGTGATCACGGACTGGGACTGGGCCTGGAGCAGTCCCAGATTGGCGGCCTGAACTTCCAGAAACGGCGTTTGCCCCGCTCGATAGGCGTCATAGACCAGCTTGGCCAAACGTTCGCGCTCGCGAACGGAATCCCGTTCGTACCCCGCTTCCTCCAAAAGCCCCGCCAGCCGGTCCCGGGCCCGTTGCCAGTCGCGCCAAAGGTTATCTTCCGTCTGGCGAAGCCGGTTGTCCGTGGATCGGGCCAGGGCTTCCTGTTCCTTCACTTGCCGGGTCACCCGCCCGGCTTCGAAGAGCGGCCAGCGAGCCACGGCGCCAAAGGTGTTTTGGGTGATGACTTCATGGACCGGCCCGTTGGGATAATCCCGACTGGTTTTGGCCAGGAGTTGCACGCTGGGCCCATGCCCCGCCTTGGCCGCTCGCGCCGCGAACCGCGCGGCTTCCGCCTCGAGGCTGAGGGAAACGAGTTCAGGGCGCGCGGAGTCAAAGGGCCGATCGGCCGCGGGCGCGAATTCCGCCCGGAGAGAGGCGGTGGCTGGGAGAGAAAGAATCAGAGTCGGCTCCGGAACGCCCTCCGGTCGAAGGGTGGCGAGAGACTCGGGGAGGGGGCGGGCCAAATCCAACGTTTTGCCCTGACCCATGAGGGTCAAGAGGTCCCGGACCCCCATGGCCAAAGCCGTTTGAACCTCGCGGAATTCCCGACGACGCGCGAGGACCTCGGTTTCGGCTTGGAGGAGGTCTTGGCGGCTGGCCGCGCCCGCTTGGTTCCTCACCCGCACATCGTCCCGTTGCGCCTGGGCCAAACGGAGTCCGTCGGCCAACAGGCGTACCTGTTCGGCGGCTCCTTGAACCTGGAAATACTGGGTTTGGGCGGCCAACCTCAACTGGGTTTCCGTCGACCGAACATCCTCCGATCGCGCCGACGCCTGGCGGCTTAACGCGTTGGCGCCTCCCCGCACCGCGCCCGAATCCCATGCCAACCAATTAATCGCCGGGCCGACGGAATAGTTAGTGTTGTCCCCAAGCTCCACGGGCGCGCCGAGGGGACTGGCCTTAAAGGCGGGAACTTCGGATTGGTGCCGATAGGATCCGTCCAAGGCCAGGACCGGGGATAGGAGCGATCGCTGGGCGCCGGCGCGGAACTCCGCCGCGCGAGTGGTTTCCTGGGCGGCCATGAGTCGCGGGGAATGGGCCAAGGTTTCCCGCTCTACCGACGCCAGATCCAACCGCAGGACCTCACCCCATCCGGCGGGGGCGAGAAAGGGCACTAAGAGGAGCAGTCGCTTTTTCATGCCGCCCCCAGCCCGCGCAGGGCCGCGTCCACGCGACGATCAATGGCCGTTTCGGTAAAAAGCGCTTTTTCGACGACAGAATAAGGAAATCCATAGGGGCGCCGCGCCCCGGAACGACGGAGCGCCTCCAACAGGAAAGACGGCAGGCCCACCGTGCACATCAAAAACGTCATGACGAACGGCAAGGGCGCGGGGGCCAACTCCCCCGCCCGCTGGGCCTCTACCGCCAACCCGCGAATGATCTCAATGTGGCGGAGAAAGTTTTTGGCGATGAAATTCACGGTGTCCTGATTTCCGGCCAACGCGTCCTGGACCAGCGTGAACCCCACCCGGCGATGGGTCCCGGCAAACCGCCCTAAATAGCGAAGGGACTCCCGAAGGCGCTCCAGCGGCCCCCGGCCTTGAATGGCGAGGGTGAAACGTTGAAAGAAATCCTCATAAAACGCCTCCAGAACCCGGCGCTTAAAAACGCGCTTGGTCTTGAAGTGGTAATGGAACATGCCGGGGTTCACCCCCGCTCGCAATGCCGCCGCCCGCACCGTGAGGGCCGCAAACCCCTTTTCCGCCACGAGGGCGCGCCCCGCGGCGAGGAGTTTTTGGTCGATATGTTGGGAGGGGCGCGGCATAGGTTTTTATTGGTCGACTGTATAATTATACACGCGACCAGCTAAATGTCAAGGCGCCAGGCGAAACCAGGACCAAATAGCAAGGGCGGGGTTCCGAAGAACCCCGCCCTTGCGGTGAACGATGGTGAGACGGATTTTTAGAAGTCGCCGCCGCCCATGCCGCCCATGCCGCCGGGCATCGCAGGACCGCCTTGCTTCTTCTCAGGGATGTCCGTCACGAGAACGTCCGTCGTGAGGAGCAGGCCCGCCACGGAGGCCGCGTTCTGGAGAGCGCAACGGGTGACCTTGACCGGGTCTACCACGCCGAACTTCAACAGGTCGCCGTACTCGTTTTTCTCCGCGTCGTAGCCGAAGTTCGGGTCGGGGTTGTTGCGGACCTTGTCCACCACGATGGACCCGTCGACGCCGGCGTTCTCGGCGATGGTGCGGAGCGGGTCCTCGAGGATCCGGCGGATGATGCTGATGCCGGTCTGCTCGTCGGCGTCCGCGCCTTTCAAGCCGTCCAAGGATTTCTGCGCGCGCAGGAGCGCGACGCCGCCGCCGGAGACGATGCCTTCTTCCACGCCCGCGCGGGTCGCGTGCATGGCGTCTTCGACTTTGTATTTCTTCGCCTTCATTTCGGTCTCGGTCGCGGCGCCCACTTCAATGACCGCCACGCCGCCGGAGAGCTTCGCCAAACGTTCCTGGAGCTTCTCCTTGTCGTAGTCCGAGGTGGTCTCTTCGATCTGCTTTTTGATTTGGGCGATGCGGCTTTTGATCACTTTCTCGTCGCCCTGTCCGCCCACGATCGTGGTGTTCTCTTTGTCCACGACCACGCGGGTGGCGCGGCCCAACATCACGATTTCGGCCTTCTCGATCTTGTGGCCTTTCTCTTCGGTGATGACCTGGCCGCCGGTGAGGGTGGCGATGTCTTCCAACATTTCTTTGCGGCGGTCGCCGAACCCGGGGGCTTTCACCGCCACGGCGCGGAGACGGCCCTGGAGCTTATTGACCACGAGGGTCGCCAGCGCTTCGCCTTCCACGTCCTCCGCGATCAGGAGGAACGGCCGGCCCTGTTGGACGATTTTCTCCAAAATGGGCAGGAGGTCGTTCATGGCCGAAACCTTCTTGTCCGTGATGACGATCAGAGGGTCTTCCAACACACCCTCCATGCGATCGGCGTCGGTCACGAAGTAGGGGGAGATGTAACCCCGGTCGAACTGCATCCCTTCGACGGTGCGGACCGTGGTGACGGAGGTTTTGCCTTCCTCCACCGTGATCACGCCGTCTTTGCCGACTTTCAAGATCGCGTCGGCGATCTTCTGGCCGATTTCCCGGTCGGAAGCGGAGATCGTGGCGATTTGGGTGATCTCGTCTTTCGCCTTGGCGTCGATGTTGATTTTCTTCGCGTTCTTTTTCAAGTCCGCGACCACCACTTCCACGGCCTTGTCGATGCCGCGTTTAATATGGGTGGCGTTGGCGCCGGCCGTGATGTTGCGGAACCCCTCGGAGATGATCGCTTGGGCGAGCACGACCGCCGTCGTGGTGCCGTCGCCGGCCACGTCGTTCGTCTTGGAGCTCACTTCGCGCACCAGCTGGGCGCCCATGTTTTCAAAGGGGTCCTCCAGCTCGATGTCTTTGGCGATCGTCACGCCGTCGTTGGTGACGGTGGGCGAGCCGAATTTCTTATCCAACACCACATAGCGGCCCTTGGGGCCCAGGGTGCTTTTCACCGCTTCGGACAACTTGTCGACGCCGGCTTTGAGGGCCTTGCGCGCTTCGTCCGAGTATTTGATTTGTTTAGCCATGGAAAGAGTTCCTCCTAGGAACTTATTTTACGTCCAGGATGCCGAGAATGTCTTCCTGATGCATGATCAGGTAATCCTCGCCGTCGATTTTAATTTCGGTGCCCGAGTATTTCCCATAGAGCACCCGGTCGCCGGGCTTCACGTCCATCGGGATAAGTTTCCCCTCGTCTGAGGTCTTGCCTCGGCCGGCGGAGATGATTTCGCCTTCCTGGGGCTTTTCCTTCGCGGTGTCGGGAATGATCAACCCGCCGCGTTCCTGCTTTTCCTTGTCCAAGGGCTTGACCACCACCCGGTCCCCGAGGGGCCGAATTTTGACCTTGGTGAGAACTGCGTCTACCATAGATGCCTCCTTGCGTTTTTTGGCAATCGGTTCATGCGACTGCTAATTTAACCGCCCATAAAAAGCCAACGGTCCGAAGGGACCCATTGGCTTCTGTCCGTCGATCAAACGCCGATCCACGCCTTCTAAATCAGCACTCGACCATCGAGTGTGATAATAATAGCGAAACGTCCGGATCGTGTCAAGGCATTTTTAGGGGCTTCCGGGTTTTCCGTGGGTTGCGATAAAAAACCACCTTCATTCGCCGCTTCGTGCGTCCACGATGGGAAAGGCACCCTCGCATAACCGGCGAAAACCGCATAACCTGATAACTTGAAAGCGTCCCTCAAGCTGTTGCATTCTGGCACGAACCAAAAATGGCGGAGGGGGAGGGATTCGAACCCCCGGTGAGCTTTCGCCCACAGACGATTTCAAGTCGTCCGCATTCGACCACTCTGCCACCCCTCCAAAAACTTATTTTAGCCTGTTTACGGCCCCTTACGGCCTTGTTTTACGGCCAACCCGTAAAAAACCGTCAAAAACGGTCACACGGGGTCGCGGTCTCTTCATCAGAAGAGTGCGGTTTTGGCTGTCCTGTAAGTGGTTTTCAAGTCGTCCGCATTCGACCGCTCTGCCATCCCTCCAGCGGAGACGTCGGCCCTGTGCCCCAACACGGCGTGCTGGGACTGCACTGACAATTTTTAATTTGTCTGACGTCGTGCGTGAGCGCCTCACACGAAGGCTTTCTATTATATCTTTCCCTCCATGGCCCGATCCAACTATTTGAAATCTTCTTGGGCTAATAATGGAACGCGGCGCCAGACTCGGGGCCCTGCAACGTTTGGTTTCCGGTGGTGACGTTTCGATAGCCTGCTTGGAGAGAAAAATGTGGGTGGGTAGAGGGAGGCAACAAGGGATCCGAGAGCAAAACAATCCCCCACAAAAGTACCCCGAACGGCCGTTTACGTGGAAACAACCGGTTTTCTCCGCCTTCGGGGGAGCCTCATTTTCCCGGGCAGGGAGGAGGGACGGATGAGGGCTTCTTTTTTGGGACGGGGAAACCGTTTTATTTCGGCTTCCCGGATGAGGGCCTGGGAACGGGTGAAACCGACCTCTCGATGGAGGAGTTTGACCGGACGACGGGCCCGGGTGTAGGCGGCGCCTTTGCCTTTGTTATGTTTCTCCACGCGCCCATGAACGTCTTTCGCGATGCCCGTATACAGAGACCCGTCCACGCATCGGACCAGGTAGACGCTCCACTCGGGAGGGCCCTTGGACACCAGGCCTTTGATCATCCGTCGGTAGTTCGGCTTCACGCCGGTTTGATGCCGAGAATTTGGAGAACCCAGCTGGGGCCGTTGTGATAGGCGCCCTCGTGGACCTCCCGCTGAATTTCCCGGGCGATCTCGAAGTGAAGGCCGGAAAGTTCATTTTGAACGTCGGCCAGGGGCATGAGAAAGGAGGGGTGGGATGGGCCGCCGGTTCCCATGGAAAGCTGGCGAGGGCTGTAGGCTTCCAAGAGGAAAATGCCATGGGGTTTCAGGGACGCCACGCATCGCTTATGGAAAACCCGACGAACGTCGGCGGGGAGATGGGCCCAGACGGAAACGATTCCGTCCCAGGCGGCGATTCCCAAATCAAATTCCGTTAAATCCGCCTGGCGGGTGGCCAGAGGCACCTTTCGTTCGGCGGCCAAACGCGCGGCTTTGGCCAAACCCACCGCGCTTTGGTCCACCGCCGTCACCGTGTGGCCGAGCGCGGCCAGGAACACGGCGTTCCGTCCTTCCCCCTCGGCGACACTCAACAGTCTCCCCGCCGGAGGAAAACGGGCGGCCTGTTCACGCAAAAAATCGTTGGGGGCGGTGCCGTAGGCAAATCCGGGCTCGGCGTACCGCTGGTCCCACATTAGGTCTTCGACACCTCGCGGACTTCATTTTTTCGCCGCTCCATGGCGACCGCCATCCGGGTCAGTCCTTCCTCGGAAATCACTTTTTCCGCGAGAGGGAAAAGAGCATCTTCTTCTTTGGCGAAGTGAGTGTCGAGCAGGGACCGGAGGGTGAGGACCCGGGCTTCCACAGGGTTCCGTTCTTGAAGCTTGGTCTTCCGGAGGAGGGCCAGCAGGGCGGCAATGTCCTCGTGCTCCTGGGAAATCTCCACCCAGAAGGGTTTGAAGATCAACGGACGGGCTTTGAGCGCGGGAAGAAGGAATTCATCTTCAAACCAGGCGTGGCCCAGGACCACGCGCTGGAGCGTCTTCAGGATTTCCGGAAAGCGCGGATTGTCCGTCCGGAATCCTTCCAGGATTTTCCGAACCATCTTATGGTCTTTCAACAACTGTTCCGTGGCTGTGGACATCACCCCTCCCCGACCCTCCCCTTTAAAAAAGGGGAGGGGGCACGACTCGACGCGGCCCAGACAGGAACGACGATCCGCCGGTCTCTCGTTCATGGGGCCTTTATTCCGTCGGAAACGGATGCCGTGAAGATCGCCCGATAAATCGGGCAACTACACTAAAGAGACGCCCGGTTTTATTAACCCCCGATCTTTTTGAGGCGGGCGGCCAGGGCGTTTCGCTCTTCCTTGAGGGCGGCGGGCAGACGGTCGCCGAAGGGGGCGAAGAACTTGTCGATGTCGGCCAATTCCGCTTCCCAAGCGCCGCGGTCCACGGAAAGCAATTCTTCCATGGCCGGAGCCGGCAGATGCAGGTGCCGGACGTCGATGGCGTCTTTGGTCGGCAAATGGCCGATGGGACTTTCCACGGCGGGGCCGCGCCCTTGGGTGCGTTCCAGAACCCAGAGCAAGACCCGCATGTTGTCGCCGAAACCGGGCCAGAGGAATTTTCCTTCCTTGCTGTGGCGGAACCAGTTGGCGATGAAGATTTTCGGCGGATTTTTGATTTTTTCACCCATGGACAACCAGTGGGAGAAATAGTCGGCCATGTTGTAGCCGCAGAAGGGAAGCATGGCCATGGGGTCCCGGCGAACGATCCCGACAGTGCCGCCCTGCTGGGCGGCCGTGGTTTCGGACGCCATGGTGGCGCCCATGAAAACCCCGTGGCGCCAGTTGAAACTTTGAGTGATCAACGGGGTCAGGTGGGCTCGTCGGCCGCCGAAGAGAATCGCGTCGATCGGCACGCCGGCCGGGTCTTCCCAGTTCGGAGCGATGGAGGGACATTGACGGGCCGGGGCCGTAAAACGGCTGTTGGGGTGCGCCGCTTTGGTCTCCATGTCCGGCGTCCAGGCGTGGCCCTTCCAGTCCAAACATTCCTCGGGGGCGGGCTCGTCGTGGCCTTCCCACCAGACATTCCCGTCGGGAAGTTTGGCGACGTTGGTGTAAATGGTGTTCGTGCGGATGGTTTCCATGGCGTTGGGGTTCGACCGGCTGTTGGTGCCGGGGACCACGCCGAAGAAACCCGCCTCGGGGTTGGACGCCCACAACCGACCGTCGGGACCCACCCGAAGCCAGGCGATGTCGTCCCCCAAGGTCCACACCTTGTAGCCCTCCTCCAGCATATGCTCGGGCGGGATCAGCATGGCGAGGTTGGTCTTGCCGCAAGCCGAGGGGAAGGCGGCGGCGATGTATTTCTTTTCCCCCTTGGGGTTCTCAATGCCCAGGATCAGCATGTGTTCGGCCAACCATCCCTCTTTGCGGCCCAGAGCGCTGGCGATCCGAAGCGCGAGACATTTCTTTCCAAGCAGGGCGTTGCCGCCGTAGCCGGAGCCCACGGACCAAATGGTGTTGTCCTGGGGAAAATGGCAGATGAACCGGCGGCTTTCGTTCAGGTCCGCCTTGCAGTGAAGGCCCTTGGTGAAGTTCGGGGAATCGCCGAGCTGTTTCCAGGCGATGTTTCCCATGCGGGTCATGATGCCCATGTTCAAAACGACGTATAAACTGTCGGTGATCTCGACCCCCACCTTGGAGAACGGCGAACCCGCCGGGCCCATGATGAAAGGAATGACGTACAACGTGCGCCCTTTCATGGCGCCGTCGTAAATGGCGCGAAGTTTGGCATAGCCTTCCGCCGGAGCCATCCAGTTGTTGTTGGGACCTGCCTCTTCCTTGGTCGGCGTGCAGATGAAGGTGAGGTGCTCGGTGCGGGCCACGTCGTTCTGGGCGGAACGGTGGAAATAACATCCGGGCAGAGTTTCGTGGTTCAAGGCTTCCAGTTCGCCCGTCTTCAAACACTCTTGGATCATCGCCTTCTTTTCCGAATCCGTCCCGTCCACCCAGTGGATGTGTTGGGGTTTCAACAAAGCGGCGCATTCTTGGACCCAATCCAATACGGCTCGATTTTTCACGGCGGGGCTTTCCAACGTTTCGGTGGTCATTGCGGCTTCTCCTTCGGTGGTGGCGCGGCCGGCTCCGTTGACGGCACGTCGCATAAAATAGTGCAGTTCTTGCCGAGCCCTTTCGAACGGTGGAGGGCTTGATCAGCGATGTCTAAAAATCGAAGCACGTCGGCGTCGTGGGGCACGGCGGCGATCACCCCGACGCTCACCGTCATGGGGACCGGCGCGCCGGCTTTGTCGGAGACGGTCAGCCTCTCGACGCCCCGCCGGATTCGTTCCGCGGCGGAAAAGGCTTCCCGGGCGTTGGCGTGGGGCAACATCACCAAAAATTCGTCCCCGCCGTAACGGCCCACGATGTCCGTCTCGCGCACGCCCGCTCGGACCACCTGGGCGATGCGGCGAAGAACCTCGTCCCCCACCATGTGGCCGTGGGTTTCATTGAACGCCTTGAAGTTGTCCACGTCGGCGAACACGCTCGCAATGGGGTATTTGTAGCGTTCCGCCCGGCGCAGTTCGTCATCCAATTTTTCCAACAAGTGCCGCCGCACAAAAACCCCGGTGAGCCCGTCCGTGTCCGCCATGTCCCGAAGGCGAAGGGCCGCCCTCTCGAGGGCTTCCGCCCGGGTGCGTTGGACATCGGCCTTTCTCCCGCCCCAAAGCCCCCAGAGCCCCATGGCCAGCACCGTGCCGACGCCCGCGTACATATAGTATTCGCCGTGGTCCCGCAGTTCCCACAGGAGCCAGCTGTTCACCAAGAGCCGATGATCGAAGTAATAGCGGATCCCCAGCAAGCCGAGAGGCGAACCCAAACCCAGCGCGGCTCCAAGGTAAAGGTTGCGCCTGGCAAAGGTTTTGAAACGGGAAAAACCGGTGTCCCCCGGAGGCGAAAACAGGGGCACGGGCGGCAAATTTTCCGATGGGGGTGGCGATGGATTCATGGGGTCAGGCCGCGGGCCGCGGAAAACAACCTACCCTTTCGCCGGACGTCCTGCCACCGGGGATGGGGAGCCTTTCTTTCTCGGCGAGTGGGATTTTATCAAATACCAACCCTCCGCGTCCACGGCCGGGGAGCGATGGATTTTCGGGTTAACCCGGATAATTCAGTTGCACGCGAGGACCGAGACGGAAAAGATGGCTCTTTTTACGAAACAAAAAAGTGAGAGCGTAGCTGGGACTACGGTCGAACTTTTTTGTGAAGTAAAAAGGGTCAGATTTTACGTCGAATCCCCTTTCAGCGGCTCTGCCGCCTCCGGTGTTCGGCGCTCTGCGCCGAACCGTGGGCAACTGAATTATTCGGGTTAAACGCCCACGCCTTCCAGGAGGTCCCGGAGGGCGGTGGTTTTTTCAAGGGTGATCCGTTTCCAACCGGTTTTGATGAAGCCCTGCCTTCGAAAATGGATCAAGGTTCGAATCGCGGACTCCGGGGTGGTGCTGGCCATTTCGGCGATGGCTTGACGGGTGAAGGGAAGGGTGGGGCCAAACTTTTCCTCCAGCCAGAGCAGGACCCCGGCGATCCGCTTCTCCACGGATTCGGTCCCGAGGGTGCGAAGTTTCTGGGCCTCGCGCATACGGCGGCTCATGTCCCAGTAGAGGGCGCGGCTGAAACTGGGATGTCTTTCCAAAAGCTGAGCGACGGTGGCCATGGGCAAGGAGATGACGCTGGCGTCGGGACCGGCGGTGGCCCCGCAGGGGTATTCCCCGGCGGCGGCGCACCCGACGCAGCCAAAGATTTCACCCGCCCGCAACACCTCGATGGTCAAAGGTTTTCCATCCGAGGAGGTGCGGGTGATTTGGACTTGGCCTGTTAACACGACAAAGGTGTTGGCGGCGCTGTCGTTCTCGGCATAGAGCCGCTCGCCTTTCGGGACCGCTCGTTTTTGGGCGGCTTCCGCCAGTCGATGAATTTCCGCCGCGGGAAGAGCGCTGAAGGGGGTCGTCTTGGAAAAAAACCGGTGAAGGTCCATGGGCCAATACATTATCACTTTTGTCATATTAAAGGCACGGTCTGTGGACCGGGAGGAAAAATAAAAGGAAGGGAACGACTAATCGAGAGGAGGAGGTGTTTGGATCAACTGCGTGATTTCGGATTCGGACCATCGGGCCCGACGGCGTTCCGCCCGAAGAATAGCGGAAAGTTCATCCGCGGCTTCCGCCAAACCGTCGCTAAGCACGACGTAATCGTATCGCGGGGCCATGGCTAAATCTTCTCGCGCGCGGGACAGACGGTCGGGCAAGTTTTCAGGGTGGGTTGAATCCAGCGATTTCAATCGGATCACTAAAGACTCCACGGTGGGAGGACTGACGAACACGAGAACAGTGTCCGGAAACTCTTTCTTCACGGTCTGGGCGCCCTGCGTATCGACATTCAAAATGACATCTCGGCCAGCCGCCAGATTTTCCAGCAGGGGCGTTCGGGGCGTCCCGTAGAAGAGGCCTTTGATCTCTACCCATTCCAGGAACCCGCCGGATTCCGCTTGCCGTTTGAATTCCTGATCGGAAACGAAATAAAAATCAAACCCTTCGATTTCTCGAGCATGGCGCGGCCGGGTCGTGCAAGAAACGGACAACCTCGCCTCGGGCTCACGATCCAGTAACGCCTGGCACAGCGTCACTTTGCCGAGACCCCGCGGGGCGGAAAGGGCGAGCAGGATTCCAGGTCGGGAGGGCATGGGGTGGTAGGCGGGGGATTGGCCGACGGAAAACTACGCCTCTTTTTCCTCCACAACCGAACCCAGAACCTCGTTTAAGGTGGTTGTTCCTTGAAGGACCTTGATCAGTCCGTCTTGCACCATGGTCCGCATCCGTTGGGGTGAATGGAAGATGGCCGCGTTCCGGATGCTGTCCGCCGTGAGGTCCGAGAGCGCCACCCGGCGAACCGTCTCGTCCATAATGAGAAGTTCGTGGATCCCGAGGCGACCCTTGTGCCCGGTGCCGTTACAGGCCTTGCATCCCTTGCCCGCGTAGACCACGGTGTCATCGGGCAGTTCAAAACCATTCATGCGGAAAATCTCCTTTTCGTCAGCCGTGGGCGCCACCGGAACTTTGCATTCGGCGCAGAGCGTCCGGCAAAGCCGCTGGGCGAGCACCGCCTTTAATGTGCTGGAGACCAGGTAGGCGGGCGGACCCATTTCGGCCAGGCGTGAAACGGTGGAGGCGGCATCGTTGGTGTGAATCGTCGAGAGAACCAAGTGACCCGTCATGGCCGCTTCCATGGCGATGGTGGCGGTTTCCTTATCCCGAATTTCGCCGACCATGATGACGTCAGGATCGAGGCGAAGAAAAGAACGGAGGGCCGTGGCGAAGTTAAAAACCCGATCTTTCCCCAAGCTGATGTCGGGGTTGACCGCCACTTGGATAATCCCGTCGATGTTATACTCCACGGGGTTTTCCGCCGTCAAGATTCGTATGTCCGGCCGGTTGATATGGTTCAGGCAGGCATACAGCGTAGTGGTTTTTCCCGAACCCGTGGGCCCGGTCACGAGAATCATCCCGAAATTTTTCTTTCCCCCCACGCCCCTCAACTGATCCAAGACCCGCTGGAGAATGTCGGGGAGAAAACCAAGTTTATTGATGTCCACTTGGACATTTTTCCTGTCGAGCATCCGCAAACTGGCCGATTCCCCGTAAACCGTCGGGATGGTTTCCACCCGGAACTCGATGGGGCGCCCCTTGGCCAGCACCTCGATGCGGCCCGACTGTGGAATCCGCCGTTCCGTCAGGTTCATGCTTTGGGTCATGATCTTGATCTTGGCCAAAATGGCCTGGCGAAAAACCCAGGGAATGCGGAAGGGGGCTTCCTTTAAGAACCCGTCGATCCGAAAACGCACGATCACCCGGGACTTTTTTCCGGCGGGGTCTTCGATCGGCTCGATATGGATGTCGGAAGCTTTCTGTTGAATGGCCGAGAGAATCATGGCATTAACGATCCGTTCGACCTCCGGGGCTGAAGCGTCGACCTCCAGGAGGTCCGTCTTCCGAGAAACGGCCTCGACCTGGTCGGAATCCCGGAAGGATTCCATGATCTCCCGGGTCTTTTCCTCCGCGGCGTCGCTCAGCTGGGCGTCGGTGGCCGGAGCTTCGTGGTCCAGAGTGGTGCCGTACACCCGATCCAATTCCTTCTCGATATCCGCGGGCATGGCCAGAAAGGCCTTCACTTCATCCCCGGTCTTCATCCGGATGTCTTCCAGGAGCAGGGGATCCCGGGGGTCCGCCATGACCACCAGGATAACGCCATCCTCTCGAATGAACGGCATGATGGAATTTTTTCGCGCGATCGCATCCGGAACCAATTTCGCCACGTCCGGATGAACGGTCACTTCTTCCAGGGCGATGGCTTGGACGTTCCATTCGGCCGCCAGAGCCTGAAGGACCGCCATTTTGTCGGCCAGGCCCATGTCGACCAGCGCTTGATGGATGGGACGCTGGCTCCGGAGAGCCTCTTGCTCCGCCCGGTTCAGATCCATAGGGGCGGCCACATGGGCATCCGAGAGAATGTCCTTAATAGATTTGCGTGTTCCGGAAGTTACTTTTTGTGCCATTTAGCTTCGTCTCATTTTCTCAATTCGCGTTTTGAGTATAGCCCGCGAACGCCAGGATTTCAATCCCTTGATAAAAATATTTTCTCGGAAGGGGGGATCGCTCCCAGGGAAACGATTAGCGGCGGCGGCGAAGCGCGTTCGTGTGGCCGCGGCTCCAAACCCGGTCCCAGGAGGTCTTGTTGGTGGGTTTAGGCGCGTCCAGTTTGGGCGGGATCTTGTAGGCAAAGTTCGGCACGATGGCGCGCGGAAAAACAAGCCCTGTGAAACGTTCGATGTCCGTCACGAACACCTGCTCCAGGGGGTCCATCAAGGTGATGGCGTCCCCCACGCCGTAGGCCCGGGCCGTTCGGCCCACGCGGTGGACATAGTCTTCGGGGTGTTGGGGGACGTCGAAGTTGATGACGTGGGAGATGTCCTTGACATCGATGCCTCGGGCGGCGATATCGGTGGCCACGAGGATTTGGGACTTCCCTTGCCGGAACTTTTCCATGGCCTCCGTCCGTTCCCTTTGCGTGCGGTTGGAGTGAAGGACCTCGGAGCGGTAACCCGCCATGTCGAGGCGGTGCGCCAAACGGTCCGCCCCGTGTTTGGTTCGGGTGAACACCAAAACCGAGCGCATTTCCGTGTTGCGTAGGAGAGTCACCAAAAGATCGTTCTTTTGCTCTTGGATGATCGGGTAAAGAACTTGGCTGATGCCTTCCGCCACCGTGGCGGGGCGGGCCACCTCGATTCGAAGGGGATCTTTCAATGCAAAGGACGCAATGCGTTCGATGGAAGCGTCAAGGGTCGCGGAGAACATCAGCGTCTGCCGCTCCGCCGGAACACGTTGAAGGATGGCTTTGATGTCGGGGAGAAAACCCATGTCCAGCATCCGGTCCGCTTCGTCCAACACCACATGATCCACGCGCGCGAGGGTAAACGCGCGGCTCTGAAGATGATCCAAAAGTCGGCCCGGCGTCGCCACGATCACCTGGGCGCCCTCGGCCACGGCGCGCCGTTGCTGATCGTAACCGACGCCGCCGATGATGGTGGCCACTTTAATGTGGGTGAACCGCGCGCAGTCTTGGAAGGTTTGATCCACCTGGGACGCCAGCTCCCGGGTGGGGACCAAAACCAACACGCGGGGGCCGGGTTTTTCCCCCGTCAGTAAATGGTTTAAAATCGGCAGGGCGAAGGCCCCGGTTTTTCCGCTTCCGGTCTGGGCCGCGCCCAGGACGTCCCGGCCTTCCAAAACCGGCGGAATCGCTTGCTGCTGAATGGGCGTGGGATCTTGCCAGCCGAGAGCCTCCACGGCGCGCATGATATCGGGATGAAAATTGAGTTCGTCAAAAGCCATGGACATCTCCTTGCCGTTGGGGCCTTCGGCCTCTCCCCAACGCCTTGTCAAAGGCGGCCGAGGGGCGGCCGGACGACCATTATGTCATTTCCGGGGAAAACTTATCGGTGGGAGAAACCGACGTACCAGCCGTCGTCCAACCGGGCGTAGGCGGTTTGCCTGGCCCGCCGGGCGCGTTCCAGCGGGAGGAGAGGCTCCGGCGCGCGCTCGGAAAATATCATCACGGGATCGCCTCTCCCTCCATCGGAGGGGCGGGGGAAAAGAAAAATACTTCCCCGGAGCGGAACGCCTCGGGCGCTCTGGCGAACCACGCGGTAGGCGTGAACCTTGCCGAGAAGGTCCAAATAGGCCTGGTACCTGGCCGGAGCAAGACCCACCGCTTCCAGCATTTCCGACCGGGTGTACGCGAGGAAACGGTTGCCGGAAGCGGTCCAATGTCCGTCGAAAAGCCAGAAGTCTTCAACATTGTCCACCCCGACGGCCTCCAAGGACGGCTCGGCCGCCAGTCGATCCCGCAAGGCATTGAAGTCCGCGCGATGGGCGCGGAAATGAGCCGGAAGGTCGGCGGGCGATTCCGATCGAAAAACGGGAAGAAAGAAATAGCCGAGCGCGGCGATGGTCCCCAACGCCACCAGAGAGGAGCCGCCGATTCGCTGAAGCGAGGAGGCGGGACGCGATTCGGTTCGGGAAGAGCGGAAGGGAACGCGGGCCATGGGGGTTATACCGTCACCTGTTTTCCGTCCAGAGACGGCGCGACGCCTCCGGGGTCCAACACCGGGGGAACGGGCCGCAGGATGAAAAAAGAGCGGGGCCACAGAGGGGATGCCCTTCCATTGAGAGACAATATATCGAGAGGGGAGTTATTTGTCAACTCCGCGCGGTTTCACTTCTTCCGGCGAGGGGCCGGGGAATCCCGTTCGGCGAAGAGCTGAAGTTGGGTCGGGTTCGCGGTGGCGTAGTCCGAGATTTCTTTCAGGGCGCGCTGAACATGGGGGTCCACCCCGACCGCTTTCCAGAGAATCCCATCGTGAAGGAGATTGGCCAGGGACAAGAACATCATTCCCTGGTCCAGACAGAGAGTGGTTCCGGACACTTGGCCGTTTCGCCAATTCAGGCTGTCGCGAAAACCGAAGGGATAGGAACGCCCTTCCTCTTTAAACGGGGCGCGGGCGCCCTGCTTTCCAGCCAGCGGAGGTTGCTGGCGGCCCGGGCAGGGTAATAGATGGAGGCCAGGCCCGCCGCGTGGGGTGTGACCACGGCGTCGGTGATGGCGCCCCAGCCGAGATAGTCCTTGCCATTGGGACTCTCCGAGGCGGACCAACCCCAGGCGGGCGATCCGATCCGGTCGGCGTGAAGAATCTGGGCCCAGGCGAAGTCGGCCGCGGATTTCCCGATGTCCGTGGCGCGCTCGTCCAGAAAGATCCCCGTGACGCATTGCATAAAGAGACCGCCTCCCTGCCACCCGGGGACCAGATAGGAAAAATTGTATTTGGTTTCCTGGGCGCGGTTCAGGGCCGACCAGCTTTCCGGCGGAACCTGTCCGGTGGCGACGGCCCAAAAACTGCCGAAACGCGTATCGGCCCCCAAATAGCTGTAGTACCAGTCCCATCCCTTTTGTTGAACATCGAAATCTTTTTTATCCAAACGCCAGCCGCCCTTGAACCAACCCCGGGCAGGATCATAGAGGTCTCCCCAATTCATGGGTGTCAGGATTTTATCGATGCGCCCCGCCAATTCCGGGACAATCCCTTTGACCACCAGCAGGCCCGCCGTGAGATTGGATAAATGATCCACGGTGGAAAATTGGTTTTCCGTCGGTTGAAGCGTTTCCGCGTTCACCCACGTGACGGGAAATCCCCCCAGGAATTTCGGGATTTTTTCAAGACTGGTCAACGCGGCTTCGATCCGGGCACGGGCCTCAGGCGCCGGCAGGAGCCCGGTCCGCCCGGCCACGGCGCAGGCGGCCAGATAAAACCCGATGTTGGTGGTCGAGGTCGCGGGGAGCCGACGGCTGGAATCGTAGGGAAGCCCTGTTTTCGGGCTGACGAAGTGGGCCAGGCAGGCCCAGGTGTCTTTATACACTCCGCTCAAATATCGCCGGTCCTTTTTGGCGAGAACAGCGGCTCCGGCGGGGGAAACGGCCAACAGAAGCGTCAGGGCCATAAAACTTCGACAGAAGCGGGACGTCATTCGGGGAGAATCGTTTTAACCGGCTCTTGAAGGGCCCAGGCGATGACCAGCCCGGCGAGAAAACCCGCGAGGGTATGGTCCAAGACGGAGACGACGGTGTAGCCGGTGGGAAAATTCCACCAATTCCAATTGGGGAGATCGCTGACGACCCCCGCGAAAAGCCCCGCCGCCGTGGCCGAAGCCACCCGGCCCCAATACCCCAATTTCGCCTGGATCAAGAGCCAGGTCAAACAGACCCCTCCCAGAAGATTGATCAACAATCCACCGCCCAACGGTCGGCCCCGGGAATCCGGGCGCCGTTCGTCAAAGGTGACGAAAGCTTGGGGACCGTCCACGGGAAGGGATCCCGCGCGAAAAGGGTTCGGCAAAACGTAGACGCCCCGACGTGGGGCGTTCGCCACCAGGACCTGGGCGACGGCGTTTTCGTCGGTGAAGGTCCTGAAACTAGTCCGCCGCCAGGGGAGAACCGTCCAGGAAATCGTCCCCCAGATAAACATGGCGAGACCGCCCAACAAGCCGCCCTTGATCAACGCTTTCATCATCGCCCCCTCCTCACCGCTTACAAACCTCCGCCCGGGGTCAGCCGGTCCAATTTCAGGTAGGGTCGGAGGGCTTCCGGCACCGTCACGGTCCCGTCGGCCTCCTGGTAGTTTTCCAGGATCGCCGCCATGGTGCGGCCCACCGCCACCCCCGAGCCATTCAGGGTATGCAGAAGGGTCCGGGTTCCATCGCCTTTTTTAACGCGCAGTCCGATCCGACGGGCTTGAAAATCCGTGAAACTGGAACAGGAAGAAATCTCCCGCCATTGGCCTTTCCCCCCGTTCTCGCCCGGGGCCCACACTTCCAAGTCGTAGGTTTTTGCGGAGGAAAACCCCAGATCGCCCGTGCAAAGCTCCAACACCCGGTAGGGCAGGCCCAGGCGCCGCAAAACTTCCTCCGCGTGCCCCGTCAACAGCTCCAGTTCTTTCAGACTGTCTTCGGGGCGGACGAACCGAACCAGTTCGATCTTGTTGAATTGGTGGTTGCGGGTGAGGCCCCGCGTGTCTTTGCCGTAGGTTCCCGACTCCCGGCGAAAACAGGCCGTGTAGGCGCAGAGAGCTCGCGGCAGGCGGCCCTCCTCCAGCGCCTCGTCCCGATAGAGGTTAGTGAGCGGGACTTCGGCCGTGGGAATCAAGAAAAGATCGTCGTCTTTGGTCGCATAGAGCTCTTCTTCGAACTTTGGAAGTTGTCCCGTTCCCATCATGGTCTGGCGGGTGACCAGGAATGGCGGAAATACTTCGGTGTAGCCGTGCGCCGTCGTGTGCAGGTCCAACATGAAGTTGATGAGGGCCCGCTCCAGCCTCGCCCCGACGCCGGTCAAAAGCGCGAAACGGGCCCCGGACAGTTTCGCCGCCCGGCTGAAATCCATCAGGCCGAGTTTCTCGCCCAACTCCTGGTGGTCTTTGGGTTGAAAATCGAAGGTCCGAGGGGTGCCCCAGCGGCGCGCATCGCGGTTCTCCGCGGCGCTTTTTCCGATAGGAACCGTGTCGTGGGGAAGGTTGGGGAGCCCCAAGAGGGCGGCCTGGACTTTTCCCTCCTGCTGGCCCACCCGCTCCTCCAAACCTTTGAGGCGGGCTTTCAATTCCTCCATCTCCTTTAACAGGGCGGAGGTATCCTGTTTCTCCCGCTTCAGGCGTCCCATTTCATCGGCCGCTTGGTTACGACGCGCCCGCAGGGGTTCCACCTCCGCCATCACGGATCGGAGGTCCTTGTCGAGAGTGAACCATTCTTCCAGGGCGGGCGCGTATCGCCCGCCGCGATTTTCAACGGAAGCGCGAACGTTGTCGGGAGAAGAGCGAAGGAACTTAATGTCTAGCATGGCGGCCATTTTATCAAAAGAGACGGGAAGGAAAACATGTTCATGGTCGAGGGTTCGCCGGGGAAGGGTCGCCGCCGGGCGGGGCCAAGGTGAGGACCGCCACTTCAGGGGGAACGCAAAAGCGAATAGGCAATACGCTTGTGCCCACGCCGGAGGTGACGAACATCTGTTGATCCCCCTCCACCACGTGTCCGGAAACATAGCGTTGACGGTAACGGGAGGGCACGATGGGCGCTCCCATGAAAGGAAGGCGAACTTGGCCGCCGTGGGTGTGGGCCGACAGGGTCACCCCGTTGACGGGCGGGAGTTTTGGAAAGACGTCGGGGTTGTGAGTGATAACGATGGTCGGCTCTCCGGCGGGGATCGGGCTCAACACCTTCAGGACGTCCGGACGGCGGGTCCATTCATCCTCGAGCCCCACGAGATGGAAGGGATGTCCGTTGAAAGACAGCGTCACGTTTTCGTTCTGGAGCACCCGGTACCCCACGTTCGTCAACGCCTGGGCCATGCGGGGGCCGTTGTACCACCAATCATGGTTGCCGAGGACCGCGTACACGCCCAGGGGCGAGTCGAAACCGCGGAGCGCGTCGGCCACTTCCTCGGGCTCCATGAAATGACCCCCCAACACCCCGAGGATGACGTAGTCCCCAAGCAAAACCACCAGGTCGGGCTTTTGCCTATTGGTCAATTTCACCAGAGCTTGGATCTTCGCCCGATCGATGTAAGGCGATCCCCCGTGGATGTCGCCGATGCAGGCCACGCGGAGCGGGCCCCCTCCCGCGGGCCAACGATCGAGGGGGATCGTGTGAACGCGGACCACCAGGCTGGAGGGTTCCAACCAGAAGGCCCAGAGACCGAAGAGCCCGAACACCAAGAGGAGGAAGGCCGGTAGGCCATAAACGTAACGGCGCCGTAACCCGAACACAGGATCGTTCCAACGGCGGGGGAGACGGCGGCGCTCCCGGTGCCGAAACGTCGCGGGATCCTTTTTCAGGCTCATGCTCCTTTCATACAAATTCTCGGACGGGGACGCCATGCTTTCCCCGCCGGGGCCAGACCCAACAGAAGGACCACGGCGGTCAGCCCCGCTAGGACCGACACCAGGAGCGCGAACCGAAAGAAGGGGGGGCGATAGATCATTTCGACGGTGGAGATTCCCCCTTCCAGCCGGACGGCGCGCTGAAAAAAATTGGCCCGTAACAGCGGGACCTCTCGGCCGTTCACCCGGGTGCGCCATTCGGGATCATAAGCGTCCGCCACCACCAGCCAGGATGGAGAGGAGGCGGTCACGTTGAACACGAGGCGGTTGGCCGAAGCGGTCTCAAGAACCGCCTCTCCCCGGCCCCCGGACGCAATGGATTCCGAACCCTCGGGCAGAAGAACTTGTTCGAGAGAGTTATGGTGCGGATGGTCCCCCAAAAATCGAAAGGCGTCCTCCGCGGACATCCCCCGACCCCGAGGGGCCACGTAGGCACGGGGAAAAGCGCCGGTATTTTCGTAGACCAATGGACCCGACGTTCTCCGGAGAACCCACGGCGCGCCCGGAATGATCTCCCGAGAAACCACGTGGCGGACAGAGAAAAGGTTCAGCCATGGAGATAACGGGGACCTCCCCATTTGATCGATCACGCGGTCGAAATCGGCAAAACGCATCTCCTCGTTGCCGGCGACGTCCAGTAGACCTTGCCCCATTCCGATGTCTGGGAGAAGCGTGTCTTTCAATCGTAGCCAGGCCCTCAATGGATCGACCCCTTGCTCTCCCGCGACCGCCCTTGTGCGGGGAGATACCAAGAAACGGTCTCCTGTTTTTCGGGAGAGGATGAACCGCGCGGTGGTCGAAGGTTCTTCATACACCCGGGACGACAAAGTGTCCTGGGCGCCCCAGGCGAAGAAGCCAAGATCCAAGAGAGCGACCATTCCCAAGCCCCATCGGACCCGGGAAGAGCGGATCCGGTCCAAACCCAACCCGCAAAGGATGGGGACGGCCAAACCCACCAGGGCCATAGCTTGAGCGGGCAAGCTCATCCAGCGAAAAGGAACCCAGGTGGAGAGCGCGGGATAAAAAAACCAATGGCGGCCGAAGGCCAGCAGAAGACCGAGCGCGCCCACCGCGAGGGCCAGACGGACTTTTCCCAAGGGATTTCTTATGACCCCCATGACCAGAAGGAAAGCGATCGGAAGGCCGAAATAAAATCCGACGATGTGAGGGTCTCCGCTCGTGGGCGTCCAGAAACGATTCCAGGCAGGCGTCAGAGACATGCGGAGGAATTCCAAGGGAGCGAGAGAATAGGCCCCTAGGCGTTCGATGTCATGCCCAAGTCCGCGCGCGCTTCTTTGAAGAAAAAAGAGAAAAGGAACCCATTGGACTGAGGAGATCAGAGCGCCCCACGTCGAACCGCCTAAGAACCAACCCAGGGCCCGGACAGGTCGCGCCGTGCACAACGCCTGGAGAAACCCGGCCATGAGAGTGTAGATCACAAACTGCGGGTGGCCGCCGAACACTTGCGCCGCGAGACAAAGGGCCGTCCCAGCCAGGGCTTTCATGGAAGGTTTGACGAACAGTCGTCCTAAACCGAGCAGCACTCCGGGCGCCCACGCGTAGGTCTGGAGGTTGCTTGGGTAAGCGTAATGCATCACGAAAAATCCGTTCAGTCCGAAAACCGCTCCGGCCAAAAAGGAGGCTCCGTTGGACAATCCCAGGTCCTTGGCCCATCGCGCCATCAGGAAACACGCCAGGGTTCCATGGAACCAGGTATTGACCCACATCCAGGAAGAGAACGACAGGACGAGCCCCAGGCTGGTGGCGGGATAAAAAAGGGCTGATTGCATGTTCGCCAAGAAAGGAACACCAGCGTAGAGGTGGGGATTCCAAAACGGGAACTCACCGGACAAAAACGATTTTCGGATGAAGACGAAGTTGGGATGGAACAACCGGAGCAGGGTGTCGTAGAAAAGGGACTCCCCCCGCCAAAGAGGTTTCAGCCAGAAAAGGGCAACGAGCCCTCCGTAACGGCAGAACAGCCCTATCCCCGTCGCGGGGAACGCCAGCCAATCCCAAAAGGCCGCCAACGGACGGTGGACGCGCGGGCTCGGAATAGGACCTTCCTGAAGAGCGGCCTCGTCCTACTTCGTTTCCGCCGGCGCGCTGGACTCCTCGTCGGCCACCACGGGGGCCAGGATGGCGAGCTTGTCGCCTTCCTCCATGCGGACCAGGCGGTAGCCCTGGGTGTTGCGCCCGATGACGGAGAGGTCTTTGGTGTGCACGCGCACCGCCATCCCTTTCTCGGTCATGAGCATCAGATCGTCCCCTTCCATGACCAGTTTGATCCCGATGACGGGGCCGTTGCGATCGGTGGTTTTGATGGTGATGACGCCTTTCCCGCCGCGGCTGGTGTCCCGGTATTCCGAAAGTTCAGTGCGTTTTCCAAAACCGAATTCGCAGGCCGTGACGAGGGTTTCGTTCCGTCCCGGGGCGGTGACTTCCATGCCCACGACCTGGTCCCCTTTCTCCAAACGAATTCCGCGCACGCCGCCGGCCCCGCGGCCCATCAGCCGAACCTCGTCTTGGGGAAACCGGATGCACATGCCGGTTTTGGTCCCGATCAAGACCTCGCACTTGTCTTTGGCCAGTTTCGCGTCCACCAAGATGTCCCCTTCGTCCAACCCGATGGCGATGATCCCGCTTTTGCGGATGGCGTCGAATTCCGCCAGCGCCGTGCGTTTGATTTGGCCGTTTCGGGTGCAGAGAACCAGCCCCATGTCCTTTGTTTTTTCGGGGTCGAAAGAACCGATGGGGATGGCGGAGGTGACTTTCTCATCGGGGTTTAAGGCCACCAGGTTGACCACGGCCTTGCCGCGGGAGGCCCGGTTCGCCTCCGGGATTTCGTAGACCCGAACGCCGTACGCCCGACCGCGCGTGGTAAAGAGAAGGAGGTGGGCGTGGGTGTCGGTCACGAAAAGCTGTTCCACGAAATCCTCTTCTTTCGTAGTCATCCCCGTGACGCCCCGCCCGCCGCGTTTTTGGGCCCGGTAGGTGTCGGCCGGGAGCCGCTTCACGTATCCCGAGTGGGAGAAAGTCACCACCACATCTTCCTGAGGGATCAGATCTTCGAGCTCCATCTCCTGGGTGGCGGCCGTAATTTGGGTGCGGCGTTTGTTGCCGTATTTCTCTTTAATTTCCTTCAGTTCCTCCACGATGACGCCGAGAATCTTTTTGGCGTCCGCCAAAAGGGCCTTGAGACGGGCGATGGTCTTAATGAGTTCCAGATACTCGTCTTCCAGGGCCTTCCGCTCCAAGGCGGTTAATTGGTGCAGACGCATGTCCAAGATGGCCTGGGCTTGAATCCTGGAGAGATCAAACTTTTCCATGAGGGCGGCCCGGGCCATTTCAACGTTCTTGGACTCTCGGATGGTTTTGATGACTTTGTCCAGGTGGTCGATGGCGATGCGCAAACCTTCCAAAATATGGGCGCGGTCTTCGGCCCGTTTCAGCTCGTACTTCGTGCGCCGGACCACCACGTCGCGGCGGTGTTCGACATAGTATTTCAACATCTCCCGCATGGCGAGCACGCGGGGTTTGTTGTTGACCAGCGCCAACATGATGACGCCGAAGGACGTCTCCATCTGGGTGAACTTAAACAGCTGGTTTAACACCACCTGGGCGTTGGCGTCCCGTTTCAATTCGATCACCACCCGGATCCCGTCCCGGTCGGACTCGTCCCGGATGTCCGAGATGCCTTCCACCTTTTTGTCCCGCACCAGGTCGGCGATGGTTTCGAGCAGTTGGGCTTTGTTCACTTGGTAGGGCAATTCGTTGATGATGATGGCCTGTTTGCCGCCCTTGATGTCCTCGATCTCCGTGCGGGCCCGGGTCGTGATGGAACCACGGCCGGTTTCAAAATAGCTTTTGATGCCTTCCCGGCCGGTGATGATGCCGGCGGTGGGAAAATCAGGGCCCTTGATGATCTTAAAAAGTTCCGCATTGGTGATGTCTTCGTTGGCGATGTAGGCCATGACCCCGTCGCACACTTCGATCAGGTTGTGGGGCGGGATGTTGGTGGCCATGCCGACGGCAATGCCGGAAGATCCGTTCACCAGAAGGTTGGGGAGTTTGGCCGGAAGGACCAGGGGCTCGGTCAAGGACCCGTCGTAGTTCGGACCGAAGTCCACGGTGTTTTTATCGATGTCTCCCAGCATTTCCTGGGCGATGGCGTCCAGGCGGACCTCGGTGTATCGCATGGCCGCGGGCGGGTCCGCGTCGACGGAGCCGAAGTTTCCCTGGCCGTCCACCAGCGGGTGGCGGAGCGAGAAATCCTGGACCATGCGGACCACGGCATCGTAAATCGCGCTGTCGCCGTGGGGATGGTATTTGCCCATGACGTCGCCGACCACGCGGGCGCTTTTCTTGTAGGGCTTGTTGTGCGCCAGCCCCATTTCGTCCATGGTGTAGAGGATGCGGCGATGAACGGGTTTCAAACCGTCCCGCACGTCTGGCAGGGCGCGTCCCACGATCACGCTCATGGCGTAGTTGATATAGGACGTTTTCATTTCCTCCTCGATGTTTCGAGGAAGCACGCGGTCCAGCAAATCGCCTTGTTCTTTGGTTTCAGCCATAACGTCTCCTTAATGTTCCCAGGAAGGAATCAATCCCGCTGATTTCTGCTTGTCATAATTGTCACGCAATTGAGGCCGAAAAGCCTCGATGGTCGTTTCCAGCCAGCCGAACCTTTGTTCAAAGGTGGTCGTCCTGGCGATCCGGAGAGCCTGATCTAACCCGGGGTCTTCGACGTGTTCCAAATCCAGATCACCGAACGAGGTCATTTTTGAGGGCCTCCAAAATTCGCACGTCCTCGATATCTTTCCCGCGCCCGGCTTTTTTCTTCATCGCGATCAAATCGTCCCGCCCGCAGACTCGCACGGGAATCGGTCCCAATTGTTTGACAACGGAGCGGGCGTAGAGCCCTTCGAAATCCGTGGGATACTCCACAAAGAAATCGACCACCAAAAAAGGGTCCGACGGATGGTAAAAAGAGAAAACCGTCATGTGTTTTTCATTGATCCAAAAACGGCGTTGGTTCTCATCGGCAAACCCCAAGGGATCCACAGGCGCTCTGGGTTTCAACCCGAGCGCTGTCATGCCGCGCACCGCTTTTGCCGCGTTCTCCCGATCCAACCCAATAACAAAATCCACATCGGCGGTATAGCGGTTGACTCCGTGCGCCAAGGCCGCCAATCCTCCAACAACGACGTAAGCGACCCCCGCCTTTTCCAGAGCCTCAATAGCGGGAAGAAACGGAATCATTACACGTCCAGGTTCTGGACTTCCGCGGCGTGGGCTTCGATGAACTGGCGGCGGGGCTCGACTTTGTCGCCCATGAGGACGGTGAAAATGTCGTCGGCTTCGGAACTGTTGGGTTCGAGTTTCACCTGGAGGAATTTCCGGTTCACGGGGTCCATGGTGGTCTCCCACAACTGTTGCGGGTTCATTTCGCCCAACCCTTTATAGCGTTGGATGGTGGCCCCTTTGCGGCCCGCGTCCTTGATGGCCTCCAAAAGTTCCGCGATGGAGAGGACCTCTTTTTCTTCCCCGTTGATGGACACGCGGTAGAGAGGCTTGCGCTTGTCGTCCTCGGGCTGAAGCGGCTGTTCCAGGGTCACGTCGAACCCCACGTCTTGAAGCTTGTCGGCCAGGAGGTTCACTTTCTTGAGTTCCAAAAGTTCTTTCATGAACGCGCCCAGATCTTCCTCCTCCGACCCGGCGGACCCGGTTCCGGCCTCCCCGGACGCCGCCAGTTCTTTCTGTAATTTGGCTTTCCGGGTTTCAATGAACTCTTCCCGCCAGAGCTTGACGTCTTTTTCCGTGTAAAGGTAACGGGGCCCCGCCTCCTCTTGCACCCGGTAAATGGGAAACTCTTCCTTTTTTCGGAACGAGAGGTAGTCCCCCCATTCCACCCCTTTTTTGTGAAGCCGCTTCCGCAGGGATTCCAGCTCGGCGATGGCCTTGAAAGCTCCTTTCAGCTTGGCCGCGTCCACCGCCGTCCCCGTTTTTCCCTTGGAAAGGTTCAACACTTCCGCCGAATCCAGACCTTCCGCCAGAAGCCACTCGTCCATTTTCTCCTCGGTGTCCACATACATTTCTTTCTTGCCTTTCTTCACCTTGTAGAGCGGCGGTTGGGCGATGTAGACATAGCCTTTCTCGATCATGGGCGTCATCTGCCGGAAGAAGAAAGTCAGCAACAACGTTCGAATATGCGCGCCGTCCACATCGGCGTCGGTCATAATGATGACCTTGTGATAACGAAGTTTGGCCAGGTTCATGCCTTCCTCGCCCTCCGCCTGGCCCACGCCGCATCCCAGAGCGGTGATCAGGGTCCGGATCTCGTCATTGACCAGCATCTTCGACAAGCGGGACTTTTCCACGTTCAGAATTTTCCCTTTCAAAGGCAGAATGGCTTGAAATTTACGGTCCCGCCCCTGTTTCGCGCTCCCGCCCGCGGAATCGCCTTCGACGATGTAGATTTCGCATTTGGCGGGATCCCGTTCTTGGCAGTCGGCCAGTTTCCCGGGGAGCGACGCCGAATCGAGGGCGCCTTTCCGGCGGGTCAGTTCCCGGGCCTTCCGCGCCGCCTCCCGGGCTTCCGCCGAGAGGATGGTTTTTTCGCAAATGCTTTTGGCCGTGGCCGGGTTCTCTTCAAAAAAGGTCGTGAGCGCGTCGCCCACAACGGATTTGACCACGCCTTCCACTTCGGAATTGCTCAACCGACCCTTGGTGTTCCCTGCGAACTGAAGGTGCGTGCTGGCCATCTTGATGGAGATGACCCCCGTGGATCCCTCCCGGGCGTCCTCGCCGGTGATGGTGAAATCCTTCCCTTTTAAAAGGTCGTGCTTCTTGATGTAATCGTTCATGACGCGGGTGAGCGCCGAGCGGAACCCCGAGAGGTGGGTGCCCCCGTCGTGGGTGTTGATGTTGTTGACGAAGGAATACACCTGCTCGTTGTAGCTGTCGTTGTATTGGAGGGCCGCTTCCACGAGAATGTTGTCCTGCTCCTTCTTGATCGAAATGGGGTCCTTGTGGAGGGGGTTTTTGTGGGCGTTGATGAACTTGACGAACTCCACGATGCCGCCCTCGTAGTGGAACGCATGTTGCTTGTCGTCCCGTTCGTCCAGGAGGGTGATGCGGGCGCCGGGGTTTAAAAACGCCAGCTCCCGGAGGCGCCCCATCAGCGTATCGAACGAATACTTCAGGTCCCCGAAGATCTCCGCATCGGGGTGGAAGGTCACGCGGGTACCGCGGTCTTCCGTTTTGCCCGTGATTTTAACGTCCTGCTCGGGTTTCCCACGCCGGTAACTTTGGGCGTAGACCTTGCCGTCGCGATAGACTTCTACCTTCATCCGGTCGGAAAGGGCGTTCACGCAGGAGATCCCGACGCCGTGCAGGCCGCCGGAATATTTATAGGCGTTTTGTTCGAACTTGCCGCCGGCGTGAAGCACCGTCATGACGATTTCCAGGGCGGATTTCCCTTTGAGCTTAGGATCCTTGATATCGTGCTTGGGCTCCACGGGAATGCCGCGGCCGTCGTCCAAAACGGTGACGGAATTGTCTTCGTGGATCGTGACATCCACCGATTTGGCATGGCCGGCTAAAACTTCGTCGATGGAATTGTCCACCGCTTCGTACACCAGCTGGTGGAAACCGTGGGGTCCCGTGTCGCCGATGTACATGGCGGGCCGATGGCGCACGGCCTCCAAGCCCTCCAGCACCTGGATGGAGGATGAGTCGTAGGCGTTCTTGGCGGGTTTCTCAGTCAATTCTGTGGGCACGGATTTCCTCCTGGAAGTCCTATCGTTCTTGGCCGCGCGACTTGCGCGCGGGGGGGGCGCCTGTTTCTTCGGTTTTGTTTTCATGTTTGTCGTCGGAAGGGGACCGGGTCCCTGGGCGGAAAATTATATCAGATAGAGGGGCTGTTCCGCCAAAGGCGGCGTTCATTTTTTTGATCAATTCCCGTTTTCGAAGCGCCAGCCCGTGCGTTCGCACGGGGGTGTCCACCTCCACGTAAAGCCGTCCGTCCCGGACGCCCACCGCCCGGGCCTTCTGGGCTTCCGCTCCTAAAAGGCTGTCCCAGAGTTCAAACAGGGCGTAGTGGCCCGGATCATAGCCGGTGCGGGCCAACACCCCGCTCAGAAGTTCCCGGGCGGAAACAAGAATTTTGGGTTTTTTTTGGGAGGAGGACGGGCGGATCACGCCCGCCGCTCCGCCATTTGTTCCACCAACGGGACCGGGCGGCCCCGGACGGATCCGGCCGCCACCTCAAAGACCCGCGCGCCGGAGGAAGAGGCAAAGTCTCCCCAAACGGAGAAGTCCGTCAAAGTGAGAAAGCATTGCCCCCCGGAGAACAGAAGCTCCGTCAATTGGCCGCGCCGGGCGGGGTCCAATTCCGAGAACACATCGTCCAGGAGCGAGATCGGGACCCGCCCGACCCGTTCTTTTAAGAAAAGCCTTTCTTCCCATTTCCAAGAGAGGGCCAGGGTTCGCGCCTGGCCCTGGGAGGCCCGTGTTTTGGCAAGGTCGTCGTCCAACCGGAATTCAATCTCGTCCCGGTGGGGCCCGATCAAGGTCGAGCCCAGGGCGATTTCTCCCTCGCGAAGGTCCGCCAAGCGCCGCCGGTTGGCTTCCTCCACAGCTTCGATTTCTTCGGCCGGGAGGTGGAAGGAAGGACGGTACACCGCCGCCCCGCGGTCCCGCCCGCCGGAGAGTTCCGATTGCCGCCGCTGGACCCGGGGAGCGAATTCCGCTAGGAACTTGTGCCGGGACACGGTGAGCCGGGCCCCCTCTTTTAAGAGCGAGAGGTCCCAGGGCTCCAAACTCCCGGCCTTGGCCAGCCCGTCCCGAATCCGCCGCAGGGCGGCGTTCCGCTCTTCCAGGAGCTTCGTGTAACGACCCAGAGCCTCGGCGTAATCGCCGTCCACCTGGGCGAGGACCGCGTTGACGGCCCGGCGGCGCACGGCCGGCTCGCCCTTGACCAAATCCATTTCTTCCGGGGAAAAAGACACGAGGGGAACTTGCCCCGCCCAGTCCCGATGACGCAGGATTGGGCGGTTGTTCACGCGAAACTGGCGGACGCGACCGCGTTTTTGGCGGAGTTCCAGGGCCAAAGACTCTTCGCCTTCCACCCGCGCGGTGAGAGCGGCTTCGTCTTTTCCTTCCTGGAGCCAATGGCGGGCTTCGGCCCCCCGATGGCTTTGGCCGGCCGCTAAAACGGCGATCCCTTCCAAAATGTTCGACTTGCCCGCCCCGTTAGAGCCGATAAACACGTTGACCCCGTTCGCGGGTTCCAGGTCCAGACGGGAAAAATTCCGGAACTGGCGAAGACTGAGGGAAACCAGATGCACAAGTTTTTCCGAGGTCGGTGGTTCCGGCCCTAGGCCTTGAAATTCGCCGCCGCGAAATCCCAGTTGGCCAGGCGCCAAAAAGCGTCCACGTATTTGGCGCGGGCGTTCCGATAATCGATGTAATAGGCGTGTTCCCAGACGTCGCACGTTAAAAGCGGCGTTTTCCCTTCCGACAAAGGCGTCCCGGCGTTAGGCATCGTTTCCACGTCCACCCCTCCATCGGGCGTTTTAACGAGCCAGGCCCATCCCGATCCGAACTGTCCGACGGCGTCCTTGCTGAAGATTTCCTTGAAAGCCTCTATGGAACCGAATTTCTTTTTGAGCGCCTCCGCGAGAGGCCCCGACGGTTCCCCCCCCCCGGTGGGACTTAAAGAACGCCAATAAAAGGTGTGGTTCCAGATTTGAGCCGCGTTATTAAAAACGGGACCCGAGGAGGTTTTTCGGATGATCTCCTCAAGAGTTTGCTTTTCATAAGGGGTTCCGGCAACGAGGCGATTGAGGTTGTCCACGTAAGATTGGTGATGTTTGCCGTAGTGAAACTCGAGGGTCTCTTCCGAAAGGTGAGGAATGAGGGCGGTTTTCAGGTAAGGCAAGGGCGGTAGAACATGGGGCATTGGAATCTCCTTAACGAAAGGAATCGATGCACGTGGGGCGAGAAAAGGCGGATACGGGAAACAGAAAAACGATTCTTTCTTTTGAGGGCGTTCTAGCTCACCTGCATGGGCATGACCACGTACTTGTAATTCTCGTCGCCCACGGGGCGGATCACGCCGGGATTTAACGGCGTGGAGAGTTCCAACAAAACCTCGTCTGTTTCCAAGGCTTTAAAAACGTCCACCATGTAGGCGGGGTTAAAGGCGATGGCGAAGGGGTCGCCTTTGTAGCTGACCTCAATTTCCGATTCGACCTCGATGCGCCCTTGGGCGGAGGCGGAGATCTGCAGGCGTCCGGGAGCCAAACTAAAGCGCACGGACCCGCCTCGTTCCATGGTGCCCACAGCGGCCCGTTGGGTGGCTTGGAGGATTTGGCGGGTTTTCATTCGCAATTGAATGTCATGATTTTTAGGAATCACCTGGTCGAAGTTGGGGAAATTTCCCTCGATGAGGCGGGAGATGATGATGATGTCGCGGTATTGGAAAGTGACCTGGTTCTCCGTCAACCCCATCTGGACGTCGGCGCCCTTTTCTTCGTTGGAGAGGATCCGAGCGAGTTCGTTGATGGCTTTGGTGGGAATGATAGCGCCCACAGCGGCTTTGGCGTCCGACAAATCCCGTTGGATGAAAGCCAAACGCCGACCGTCGGTGGCGACGAGGGTGATTTTGCCTTTTTCGATCATGAAGTTGACGCCGTTGAGAACGTAACGGGTCTCGTCCGTCGAAACAGAGAAAGCGGTTTTTCGAATCATTTCGCGCAGGACGACTTGGTTTAAGGAGATGGCCTTTTCTAAACTGAACTCCGGGAGAACCGGGTAATCGTCTTTAGGAAGGCACGCCAAAACACAGCGATCCCGTCCCGATCGGATTTCCATTTTTTGGTTATCCGACATTTTCAGGGTCAAATCCCGGCCGTCGTCCAAGGTGCGGAGGAATTCGCCTAAGGTGCGGGCCGGGACTGTGGTCACGCCTCCGGATTTGACGTCGGCTTTGACATGGCAACGGATTCCGACTTCCAGGTCGGTGGAGGAAAGGCGGAGACCTTCCGCCGTGGCTTCCACGAGAATATTGGCCAAGACGGGGAGAGTGCTCCGGGGAGAGATGGCGTTTTGAACCAGTTGCACTCCTTTAAGGAGTTCTTCTTTTTGGCAATGAATTTCCATGAGGGCCTCTTGTTTGCGAGGTGCGGATAGGGTGCTGGTCAGGTTATTCAAGGGCATCCTCTCTTCTTATATAGGTACAAAGAAAGTCGTCGTAGAAGACGTGCGTGGGAAGATGTTAGTAATTTTGGGGAACTCGTGGAAGTGCATGGTTGTCAAAAGAGCCTGGCCATCGCAAAGGCCGGGGAAAGCTGTGGAAAAGCAAGAGACGTTATCCCCACTGTCCGGAAGAAGTTCTGGAGCCCACAGGAAAACAAAGTTATCCAGAGGTTGTTCAGAGAGTTGTTAAAGGGGATGGCGGTCGGCGCAGAAGAGGTTAAGTTCAAGGGGGTTGGGAAAATGGCCGGTGCCCGTTAACGGGATGGACGAACATCGCCTAAAGCGATGTGGTTTTTGATTTGTTGGGAGATTTTGTTAACGAGGGCGGTGAAGTAAGGGTCCGAGGTCATTTTGCCTTTGATCTTCGTGCAGGCGTGCATCACGGTGGTGTGGTCTTTTCCGCCGAAGGCGTCGCCGATTTCCGTGGTGGAACATTCAGTCAGGGTTCGAGCGATGTACATGGCGATCTGGCGGGGAAAGGCGATGGCGTCTGTCCGGCGTTTTGATTTCATATCTCGCAGGTCCAGATTGAAATGGGCGGCCACAACTTCCTGGATGTCTTCGATTCGGACGGGACGGGAGGAATCGGCGGCGGAGACGATGTCTTTCAGTGTCTCCCGGGCGGAATCGATGGTGAGGGGGGTGCCGGTGAGAGAGCTAAAGGCGACGATTCGGATCAGGCTCCCTTCCAGTTCGCGGATATTGGAACGAATTTGGCTGGCGATGTAGAGAATGACGTCGTCCGGAACGAAGATATTTTCAGAAGCGGCTTTTTTCCTTAAAATGGCGATGCGGGTTTCCAGGTCCGGCGGTTGGATGTCGGCCACCACCCCCCACTCAAAGCGGGACACGAGGCGCGCGCTGACCTTGGTTTCGCCCGGCGTGCGATCCGAAGAAATGATGATTTGCTTGCGGGAATCGTAGAGGGAGTTGAAGGTATAGTAAAACTCCTCCATGGAATTTTCTTTTCCGGTCAGGGACTGGATGTCGTCAATCAGCAGGCAGTCGAGGTTCCGATACTTGCTGCGGAAATCCTTCATCTTATCGAACCGCAGGCCATCAATGAACTCGTTGATAAATCGTTCGGACGTGACATAAAGAACGCGCGCGCCCGGCCGATTTTGGCGGATGGCGTGGCCAATGGCGTGCAAAATATGGGTTTTTCCGAGCCCCACGCCTCCGTAGAGGAAGACCGGATTGTAAGCTTTGCCGGGATCTTTGGCCACCGCCATTCCCGCCGCCTGGGCGAAACGGTTGGAGGGACCCACGACAAAACTTTCAAAAGTGTATTTGGGGTTGAACTGTTCGTCCGTGAAATGGCTTTCGGTTTTGGGCGCCGGGATCGGGTCCACCCGAGCCTCTTCTTCTTTTAAGATCGGTTCGATCTCTTGGGCGGCTTCAAAGCAGAGGGCCGCTTCTCGGCCAAGGAGGCCCTTCAAGGCCTCTTCAATGTCTTTCTGGCAGTTTTTTTGACCCATTCGGAGAAGAACCGGTTTGGCACCTGCAACGTTAGAAGCTGGTCCTCCCATTTTAATGGTTGGAGGGGTTTCAGCCACAAATTGAAGGTTTCTTCCTTAAGGTTCGGTTTAAGCCGTTCAATAACGCCGGACCAGAGGGTTTGAGCTGTTTCACTAACGATCATGGGATTCCTTAGTTATCCACAGACTTATCAACAATTACGAATAATAATTGTGAATTATCTTAATATCTTTTTTAGAGCCAATCTTTGCCATCTTTTGCCGTTCCGTGTCGAAAAAATCCAGGGGCCAGAAGCGCGCCGTTGAAAATTTGGTTGGGAGAAAGGAACGGTGAAGAAGCTTGTGGACATCTTAAACGAAGCCCGTCCAGCCTGTCAAGCGTTCTGGAAAAAATTTACATGGCCGATTTTGTCTATTTTTCCGTGCAGGATGAAGTTTTTTCCGCCGAGATTATGCTCCCAGACCGCTTGTCAAGCTCGTCGTTTTACCGTCGGGAGGTCTTGGACTCCTTTTTTGGGAACGTCACGGCGTCAGGTTTTCGGTTTGACGCGGAGGAGGGGGGCGAGATGGGCCCCGGTGTGGGAAGCGGGCGTGGCGGCCACGGTTTCGGGCGGGCCCTCGGCCACCAGACGGCCGCCGCCGTCTCCGCCTTCGGGGCCCAGGTCCAAAATCCAATCGGCGGTTTTGATGACGTCCAGATTGTGTTCGATCACGAGCACCGTGTTTCCTCCGTCCACCAAGCGCTGGAGGACGCCCAGGAGTTTTTCCACGTCGGCGAAGTGGAGGCCGGTGGTGGGTTCGTCCAAAATATAGAGCGTGTGGCCGGTGGGACGGCGGCACAATTCCGTGGCCAACTTGACCCGCTGCGCCTCCCCTCCCGACAGCGTCGTGGCCGGCTGTCCGATGGCGGCGTAGCCCATGCCCACATCCACCAGCGTCGCGAGAATGCGAGCCACCGATGGAACGTTCTCAAAGAAGACCGCCGCTTCCGTAGCCGGGAGAGCCAACACCTCGGCGATGGATTTGCCTTTATAGGTCACTTCCAATGTTTCAGCGTTGAACCGTTTCCCCTCGCAGACATCGCATTTGACGTAGACGTCGGGCAGGAACTGCATGGAAATCTTAAGGGTTCCGTCTCCCTCGCAGTTTTCACAGCGCCCGCCTTTGACGTTGAAGGAGAAACGGCCGGGCTTGTATCCCCGCCGCCTGGATTCCGGGAGTTGGGCGAACAGGTCCCGGATGGGGCCGAAAGCCCCGGTGTAGGTGGCGGCGTTGGAACGGGGGGTGCGGCCGATGGGGGTCTGATCCACCTCCACGACTTTGTCCACATGCTCGACGCCGAGCAGGGCCTTGTGTCGGCCGGGCTCGTCTTGGGCGTGGTTGATTTTCCGGGCCAGGGCCTTGTGGAGAATTTCACCCACGAGAGTGGACTTCCCCGATCCCGAAACGCCGGTGACCGCCACGAAGAGCCCCAGGGGGATTTTGACGTTGATGTCTTTCAGATTGAACTGGGTGGCGCCCCGGATCTCTAAAAATTCTTTCCCTGGCGTCCGGCGGGCGACGGGAACCGGAACCCCCCGTTCGCCCCGGAGATAGGCTCCCGTGAGGGAACGGGGGGCTTTCAACAGGTCGCCCACGGAACCCTGGGCCACGATCTCGCCGCCGTGGACCCCCGCGCCGGGACCCAGATCCAGGACCCAATCGGCCGAGCGGATCGTTTCCTCGTCATGTTCGACGACCACGAGCGTGTTCCCAATGTCCCGGAGGCGTTTCAACGTCGTCAATAAACGCGCGTTGTCCCGGGGGTGGAGCCCGATGGTGGGTTCGTCCAACACGTACAGGACGCCCACCAACCCCGAACCGATTTGCGTGGCCAAATGGATCCGTTGAGCTTCGCCGCCGGCCAGGGTGGCGGATTCCCGGTCCAGGGTCACGTATTCCAGACCGACGTCCACTAAAAAATTAAGGCGGGATTGGATTTCTTTCAGCACCTGGCGGGCTACGAACCGGGCCTTTTCCGTGAGCGGCAGGGATTTGAAGAACCCGTGGGCTTCCTGGATGGAGAAATGGGTGACCTGGGAAATGGATTTTTCCCCCACGGTGACGGCCAAGGCTTCGGGTTTCAGCCGCGCGCCTTTGCAGTCCGGGCAGAGCTGGCTCCGCATAAACCGGGCCTGAACCTCCTCCTTGACGAAGGCGGAGTCGGATTCTTTGTAGCGGCGTTCCAGGTTGCCGATCACGCCCTCGAATTCTTTGACCTTTTTGCCCCAGGGGGATTGGTGGTCGATCCCTCCGTGGAGGAGGCTCCGCCGCTGTTCCCGGGAAAGGCTTTTCCACGGACGGTCCATGGGAATACGGTTTCGACGGCACACTTCGGTCAAGATTTCCATGTAGTAGCCGGACCAGGATTTTTTCCATCGGTTGGTCCGGGTGGTGACGGGGTCCGCCCAGGCGGCGAGCGCGCCGTCGTTGATGGACAGGTTTTCGTCTGGAATCACCAGCTCTTCGGCCACGTCCAGTTTGACCCCCAACCCATCGCAGGTGCCGCAGGCCCCGTAGGGGCTGTTGAAGGAAAAAAGCCGCGGTTCGATTTCCGGTAGGCTGGTGCCACATTCGGCGCAGGCGAAATGTTCGGAAAAAAGCACGCCCTCGCCCGGCTGGGCCGCGTCCAGGACGCGGAGAAGTCCCCTGGATTCCCGGAGTGCCGTCTCCACGGAATCGGCCAAACGCTGTCGCCCGGCCTCCGAGACCGCCAGACGGTCGATGACGGCCTCCACGGTATGTTTTTTGTAGCGGTCGAGTTTGATCTTTTTTTCGAGGTCCCGCATTTCGCCGTCGACCCGGGCCCGGACGAACCCGGTTTTTTTGAGCTTTTCGAAGAGGGCTTCGTAGGTGCCGGTCCGGCCTTGAACCAGGGGGGCGAGGATTTGAATGTTTTTTCCGGAATACCCCTTAAGGATTTCCGCGATGATTTGACTGGCGGACTGGGACTGGATGGGCCGGCCGCAGGTGGGGCAATGGGGAAGGCCCACCCGGGCGAAGAGCAGGCGGAGGTAATCGTAGATCTCGGTTACGGTCCCCACGGTGGAACGCGGGTTATGGGATGGGGTCCTCTGTTCGATGGCGATGGCCGGAGAAAGCCCTTCGATCAAATCCACGTCCGGTTTCTCCATCAGCTCCAAAAACTGGCGGGCGTAGGCCGAGAGGCTCTCGACGTATCGCCGCTGTCCTTCGGCGTAGATCGTGTTGAAGGCGAGGGAGCTCTTCCCGGAGCCCGAAAGCCCGGTGATCACGATCATTTGGTTGCGGGGCAAGTCGAGGGAGAGGTTTTTTAGATTGTGTTCCCTCGCCCCGCGGATGCGGATGCCGTCGGTCAAGTGGCGAGGGAAAGCACGGCGGCGTGCACGGCGGCCGCGGCGTGGGCCATGCGGGCGTAGTCCAGGGTGTCCGGGGTGTCGGTGGGGCGATGGTAATGGGGATTTCGGAGGTAGGCGGTGTCGGTGATCATGACAGCGGGATAACCCGCGTTCCAAAAACTCTGATGATCGGAATGCTCGATCCCGGCGACCCAGCGGGGGGCGGTCATGCTGTAAATGGGGAGAGGAGACGCTCGCCTCATGACGGGTTTCAAGCGATAGACCCAGGGCGTCTCGCGGATCGATCCCACGATGGACAGAAAATGGGCCCGGTCGGGGTAGAATCGATTCATGAACGGCAGGGGGTAATTCTGGGTTCCCAGCCGCTCATCGTAGTAGCCGAGCATTTCCAAAGAAATCATTAGTTTGACCGCCGCGCCTTCTTTTCGAAGGGCCTGGGCGTGCGTGGTGCTCCCCTGGAGCGCCCAAAGGCCGGGATTGATTTCTTCCAGAGTGTAGGCGACGAGATCCACGCGAGTTTTAAAGGGGACCGTTTTCAGGGAATGCGCCAGTTCCAAGAGAACCGCCACGCCGCTGGCGTTGTCGTCGGCGCCCGGGGTATCGTCCCGTCCATCGTAATGGGCTCCCACCACCACGCGTTCTCCCGTGCGCGGTCCGTAGGAAAGGAGGAGGTTTCGGTAGGTCCGTCCGTTCAGTTCAAAGGTTTGCTCCTCCACCGGCCGTCCAGTGGAGGCCAACTGGTCCCGCACATAACGGGCCGCCTCCTCCAATCCCGGGGCCCCCGCGTGGCGGGGTGAACAACGGGACATATGTTCCACGTGACTCCGCAACAGGGCGGGGTCCACCGGGAGAACCGGAGGACGGCGCGAAATTTCCGGAAGCAACGGTTGGGTCAAGAGAACCCACAGCGCCGCCAGGAGAACCACCGCCCCGACCAGGACCCACGTCATCGTCACGGGTTCGCCCTCCGCCCGAAGCGGCCCTGGAGCGGAAGGCTCTTCTTCCATCGGCGGTCCTCCCGTCGGGGGAAATCGAGGGTGAAGTGCAGTCCCCGGGATTCCCGGCGGGCGAGGGCGGATCGGATGACGAGCTCGGCCACGAGAGCGATGTTGCGCAGTTCCAAAAGGTCCGGCGTGATCAGGAAGTTCCAATAATAATCCTGAATTTCTTTCATGAGAAGCGCGATCCGGCTCCGCGCCCGTTCCAGACGTTTGGTGGACCGCACGATGCCCACATAGTTCCACATGAACCGGCGGATTTCTTCCCAGACCTGGCGGATCACCACCTGTTCGTCGGGATTTCGCGCGCGCCCGGGGTTCCAGGGAGAGACCTCCCGGGCCAGGAGCGGAAACGCCGCGCCGGCCCATCCGGCCCAGGACTCGGCCACGGCGTGGGAAAATACAAGGGCTTCCGGAAGGGAATTGGAGGCCAATCGGTTGGCCCCGTGAAGGCCCGTGCAGGAGACCTCTCCCACGGCCGAAAGCCGGGAAACCGTGGTTCGGCCCTTCCGATCGGTGGAGACGCCTCCGCAGAAGTAATGGGCCGCGGGTACGACCGGAATGGGTTGGGCCGTGATGTCGATGCCGAAGGTGAGACATTTCTCGTGGATTTTAGGGAACCGGCGGCGGAGGAAGTCCGCGCCCCGATGGGTCACGTCTAAGAAGACGCACTCGTCCCCGGTGCGTTTCAATTCGGCGTCAATGGCCCGGGCGACGATGTCCCGGGGGGCCAGTTCGCCCCGGGGATCGTATTGTTTGGCGAAGCGCTGTCCGGCCCTGTTTTTAAGGATGGCCCCCTCGCCGCGGAGGGCTTCGGTGATAAGGAAATTCTTGGCTTTGGGGTGGAACAGGCAGGTGGGGTGGAACTGAACGAATTCCATGTTGGCCAAACGCGCCCCCGCGCGGTAGGCCATGGCCATGCCGTCGCCGGTGGCGATGTCGGGGTTGGAGGTATATAAATAAATCTTTCCGGCGCCGCCGGTGGCAAGGGCCGTGGCCCGGGCGAGAAAGGTTCTCACCTGGCCGGATTCCACGTCCAAGACGTAGGCGCCGCCGCAGGCGTCGTTGGGTTTCAGGGAGAGGCCCAGTCGGCGGCGCGTGAGAAGGTCCACGGCGGAGTGATGTTCGTGAACCGTGATGCGGGGGTCTTGCCGGACCCGGTCCACCAGGACCTGTTCAACGGCGTGACCCGTGGAATCGCCCACGTGCAGAATGCGCCGTTGGGAATGTCCCCCCTCCAGGCCGAGTTCGAAACGGGGTTCTTCGGAAACCAAAGCGGGGGTGGAGGAAAATCGGACGCCCCAGTCGATCAGATCTTGGATGCGGGCGGGCGCCTCGGTCACGACCTTCCGCACCACGGTCTCGTCGCAGAGGCCCGCCCCGGCGGCCAAGGTGTCCCGGACATGCGCTTCGAAGGAATCGTCGCGGGAGAAGACGGCGGCCAGTCCTCCCTGGGCGTAATCGGTGGCGGATTCCGAAAGCTGTCGTTTGGTGACCAGCCGAACCGTGCCGAGGCGGGAAGCCTTGAGCGCCAAAGACAGCCCCGCGATTCCGGACCCAATGATGAGGAAATCGGAGGAAAGGGTTTTAGTCACGGGAGTTTATTCTATCAATTATGTTCGGGCAAGGGCCCGCCAGACACGGAGGGCCTGGGCCGTGGGGCCGACCTCATGCACCCGGAGGATGTGGGCCCCGCGGTCCGCGGCCCAGAGGTGGGCGGCCAGGGATCCCTCCGCCCGTTCGGAGGGCGAGGCCGGGGTGTTCTCTCCGCCCAGGATTCGCCCGAGGAAGGATTTGCGGGAAAGCCCCACCACCACCGGAAGCCCCAATCGATGGAATTCCGGAAGCCGGCGCAGGATCTCGAGGTTGTGGTCCGTGGTTTTTCCGAACCCGATCCCGGGATCCAGAAGAAATCTCTCGCGACGGAGCCCCTGGGCGGCGGCGAAGGCCAAGCGTTCTTCAAAAAAGGCGAGGATCTCGGCCACCACGTCTCCGTAAGTCGGGCGGATCTGCATGGTGCGGGGATCCCCGCGCCGGTGCATGAGGACGATGGGAACGTCGTGGTCTCGCAGGACCGCCGGCATCCAGGGGTCCCCCAGGGCGGAGACGTCGTTGACGAGGGAAGCGCCCTCCTCCAAGGCCATCCGGGCGACCTCGGCCTTTGTGGTGTCCACGGAAACGGGGAGGCGAGGGAGGCGGGACGCCAGGGTTCGGATGACGGGGATGACGCGCTGGAGCTCCACATCCAAGGGGACCGGGTCGGCCCCCGGGCGGGTGGACTCACCGCCGACGTCGATCAGGGCGGCGCCTTCGGCCGCCAGCGTCTCGGCTCGGGCGATGGCGGCGTCCAGGGCGTCATAGCGACCGCCGTCGGAAAAGGAATCCGGGGTCACATTCAAAATCCCCATCAAGAGGGGACCGGCGGTCAGATCCAACGCGCCGGAGTTCGTTTTCAGTCGCGCGGGTTTCGGTGGCCCCATCGCCTCAGGCGGGACTTGGAGCGGGGGTGAGGCCGGGGGCGGCGCCCCCCGGTTCCGTGCGGGGGCTCGGCGGCGGAACGGCGGGGTCGGCCGGCGGGCGGCCTTCCACCAGCGCGTTGATCTCTTCGCCGTTCAAAACTTCTTTTTCCACGAGCCGCTTCGCCAAGGCCTCGAGCGTGGGGCGATGTTCGGTGAGGATCGTTTTGACCCGTTCCTGGGCCTCGGCGATCAAGCGTTTGACCTCCTCATCGATGATCTGGGCGGTTTGGTCCGAATAATTTTGTCCTTCCCCCAGCTCGCGGCCGAGAAACAATTCCTCGGATTTTTTTCGGTAGGTGATGGGACCCAGTCGTTCGGACATCCCGTACTCGCAGACGATCTTGTGGGCGATCTGGGTGGCTTTAGAGAGGTCGTCCTGGGCTCCGGTGGTGATATCGTCGAAAATCATCTGTTCGGCCATGCGGCCGCCCAGCAGGACGCAGAGACGGTTGAGAATTTCCGATTTGGTCGTGAGATAGCGGTCTTCGGTGGGAAGTTGGAGCGTGTACCCCAGGGCGGGACCGCGCGGGATGATCGAGACCTTGTGCACGGGGTCCGAGGTGGGAAGTTTCTTGGCCACCAGGGTGTGGCCCGACTCGTGGTAGGCGATGACCAGCTTTTCTTTTTCGCTGATCATGCGGCTCTTCCGTTCCGGCCCGGCGATGACGCGGTCGATGGCCTCTTCGAGTTCTTTCATGTCCACGGACTTCTTGCTCCGGCGGGCGGCCAAGAGGGCGCCCTCGTTGATCAAGTTGGCCAGGTCGGCGCCGGTGAAGCCGGGCGTCCGCCGGGCGATCACGGAGAGATCCACGCCGGAGGACAGCTTGACGGTCTTGGAATGGACCACCAAAATTTGCTCCCGCCCTTTCAAGTCGGGCATGGGGACGGAAACTTGCCGGTCGAACCGACCCGGACGAAGCAGGGCGGGGTCCAGCACGTCAGGCCGGTTGGTCGCGGCGATGAGGATGACGCCCTCCTTGGTGTCGAACCCGTCCATTTCCACCAAAAGCTGGTTGAGGGTTTGTTCCCGTTCGTCATGACCGCCCCCGATGCCGGCGAACCGCTGTCGGCCCACGGCGTCGATTTCATCGACGAACAAGAGGCACGGCGCGTTCTTCCGGCCTTGATCGAAAAGGTCCCGCACGCGGCTGGCGCCGACGCCCACGAACATTTCCACGAATTCCGAGCCGGAGCTGGAAAAGAACGGAACGCCCGCCTCGCCGGCAACGGCTTTCGCCAGAAGCGTTTTTCCCGTTCCGGGAGCCCCGAACAAAAGGACGCCCTTGGGAATTTTGCCCCCGAGTTTTTGGAATTTCGCCGGGTCTTTCAGGAACTCGATGATTTCCTGAAGTTCTTCCTTGGCTTCGTCGCACCCGGCCACTTCGGCGAAGGTAATGCGTTGTTTTTTCCCGGTCTGAAGTTTGGCTTTGGAACGGCCGAAGGCCATGGCCTGTTTTCCCCCTCCCTGCATTTGGCGGAGGATGACGAACCACCAGAGGAAAAAGAACACGCCGATCCAAAGAAGGTTCCCCAGGACGGAGTTCAGCCAGCCCCGTTCCGCTTCTCCGGAGAACTGTTTGACCCCGGACTTTTCAAGGTCCTCCACGAGTTTCGGATCGTTCAGGGGGATCGTTCGGAACGCCAGCTCCTTGCCTTCCGCGTCTTTCCATCGGCCGCGCAGGAGGCCTTCGCCCACCCGGACCGTGAGGATCCGGTTCTCGCGGAGCGCGCGTTTGAAATCGGAATAGGCGACTTCATTTTCTCCGCCGCGGGCGGTGCGAAGGCTTTGAATGAAAAAGAGCACCCCCAGGAAAATCAGGATCCAAAGAACCGCGTTGCGACTGTTGCCTTTCATAAGTCCGCCTTTCCGGGATGTTCGAAGACCCGGCGCTTCAAGAGCCCGAGGTAGGGCAAGTTGCGATACCGTTCGTTGTAATCCAGCCCGTATCCCACCACAAAACCGTCGGGTACGGTGAAACCGCGATAATCGATCCGGGCCACGCGGCGGCGCCCCGAGGGTTTATCCAAAAAGGCGCAGGCTTTCATGGATCGGACCCCGCGGCCTTTCAGGGCCCCGCGGAGGCGGGCCAAGGTGAGCCCCGTGTCCACCACGTCTTCCACTAAGAGGACGTGTTTTCCCACCGGGGACTTCTTCAGGTCCAAGGTGACCCGGGCGATGCCCGTGGATTCCGATCCGGCGTAGCTGGAAACCGCCATGAAGTCCAAGGCGCACGGAAGCTGGATGGCGCGGACCAGGTCCGCCAAAAAGATGAAACTGCCGCGGAGCACCGCCACCAAGAGCAGGTCTTTTCCTCGAAAATCCCGGGTGATGGCGCGCCCAAGGGCGATGACGCGCCGGCGAATTTCCGTTTCCGAAAACAGCACCTTCTCGATGTCGGGATGAAGCGTGCTCAACCGGCGTCCCGGAGCGAAGCCTGGAGGACGGCGCCCGTTGGGCTCCGACGACCGGACACAGGGGGTCTCATGGGTTCTCCCGGTGGAAGAGAAGAAAAGATCCGGTCTTGGCCACCCGGCCGCCCGGGATATCCAGGGGGCCGACGCTGCGGTCGGCGGCGAACAACCGGACCCTTTCCAAGGTTTCAAAACGGGTGAGGCCGAACAGGTGGCGGAGCCGGCGCCGTTGCTCCGCCACATGATACCGTAAAAAAGGGGCCCGTTCAAGGCGGAGGCGGGGGGCCTTCCGTCGGGAGGCCAAACGGGCCCGCCAAAAATCGTCCTCGTCCCGGAGAATCCGGGCCGTTTGGGCCACGCGCTGAAAGAATCCGGGCCGAAGCGCCTCCCAGGATCGAAGCACAGGCCGCAGTCGGTTGCGAAGAAAGAGCGGGAGGGCGTTGGTCGCGTCCACCCGGAAAGAAAGGCGGCGGGATCGAAGATACCGAAGAATTTCTTTTTTAGAAAACGTGATCAGGGGCCGGACCAGCGACGGGGTCTGACCGGGAACGGAAACCGGCCAAGGGGCCCGATCGGCCATCCCGGCCAGGCCGGAGGGGCCCGTGCCTCGGAGAAGGTTGAGAACCACCGTTTCGGTCTGGTCGTCCAAGGTGTGGGCGGTGGCCACCAGGGGGCATCGAAACCGGCGGGCCAAGGCGGCCAGAGCCCTGTAGCGAAGTTCCCGGGCGGCGTCCTCCAACCCCCGCCGGCGATGTCGGGCCCAGCGCCGGACAGGCACGCGTTGAACGCCGAATGGAAGATGGCGGCGGTCGCATTCTTTCTGAACAAACGCGGCATCCGCGCGGGACGCCCGGCCCCTCAGGGCATGGTCCACGTGCCCCACCGCGACGAACCCATCCGAGAGATCTCGCCAACGCTCCGCCAGGTCCAGGAGGGTCATGGAATCGGGGCCGCCCGAGCAGGCGATGAGAATTCGTGTTTTCGGTTGGTCTCCCACGGCGGCGAGGCGGCGAAGGAAAACCGGCAGGAGGTCGGTGGCGGGAGTGCGCGGGGCCACACTACTTGGAGGTCATCACGAAAACGCCGTCCCAATCGCGCGGGGGTTCCGTCCGGAGGAATTGCTCGCACCGCTTAAAGTAGACCGCGGCGGGTTGATCGTTGGGCACGAGGGTGGCCACCCGCAGGAATTCGGCTTGGGCGTCTTTAAACCGGCGCTCGCGGTAGAGACGCAGGGCGTCGGCGAAAACGGCGAAGGCCTGCCGTTTTTCCGGCGAGAGGGCGTTTTTCGCGCGGCGAGCTCGTAGACCCGGATCGGCTGTTTTTTGCCCTCGACGCGGATGAAATCAAGTTCCCGCGCCTCGATCTCGGCTTGCGCGGCTTGAAACGTGGATTCCGAAATGAGGATGCGGGTTCCGAACATTTTATTGACGCCTTCCAGCCGCGAGGCCAGGTTGACGGTGTCTCCCATGACGGTGTAGTTGGATCGCGTGTAGGAGCCCAGGTCGCCGTAGAGGACGGTGCCGGTGTGGATGCCGATCCGGAAGTCGATGGGGGGCCAGCGGCGGTCGGCAAATTTCTTGTGGAGGGACGGCAACGCGGCCACCTGTTCCAGCGCGGCCCGGCAGGCCGCCAGGGCGTGGCCGGGTTGTTCGAAGGGGGCGTTGCCGTAGGCCATGATGCAGTCACCGATGTATTTATCGAAGGTGAGGTCATACTTGAACAGGATGTCGGTCATGACCGAAAAGTAAACGTTCAAGAGTTCCACCAGTTCCTTGGGTGGAAACTGTTCGGAAAGGGAAGTGAATTTGACCAGGTCGGAAAAGAAAACCGTGACTTCCCGGTTTCCGGCGGTCAACACCGCCTGGTCCTGGATGAGAAGGTCCACCAATTTCGGCGACATGTAGCGGGACCAGGTGGTTTGCATCTTCAGTTTCTCCCGGTCGGCGATGAAGAGGTTATACCCCAGGGTGATCAAGAAAGTGATGATGAAGGAAAGGATGGGCGACGTAAAAGCCAAAAGGATATGGCGGTTAAAGAAGAATTGACACACAGAGAAGTATCCCAGGATGACGGCGACGACCGCGGCGCCTCCGATGAAAGAGGAGGACCGCGACATCAACAGCCCGGACCCCACGCCGAAGAAGACCATGATTAACAAGAGCCAGCCCCCGGAGGTCCAGGAGGTATTGAAGAAGTTATTTTTTAGCAGGTTGTTGAGCGCGTTGGCGTGGATTTCGATGCCGGAAATCACGGGGGCGCCGGGAGCGGATTTGGCGTCGAAAAGGCCCGCCGCGGTGGCGCCGATGAGCACAATCTTTCCGGAAAAGACCGCGGGATCCACGCGGCCGCGCAGGACGTCGACATAGGGATAGGCCGGGAAGGGGGATCTCTCGGGGCCGTCCCGCCAATAGGTGTAGTTGAGATAGGCTTCGTTCCAAGGGGTGCTGCTATCGACGGCCGGGCGCGCCCGGTCGACCAATTCCTCGGGCAGTCGTCCCTCGGCAACGGACCAGGCGGCAAAGGCCAGAGAGGGGATGACGGCGCCGTTGTGTTTGACCCAAAGCGGGTAGTGGCGGGAAGCGCCGCCGAACTCCGGAAAAATATTAACAAAACCAAAATTCACGTTATCTTTTTGCAAGGGTTCCACGGGGGCCAGCGGTTCAGCCGGGGTTCCGTCCGGGCCCCGATTGAAGAGCATGGAGAAGATCACGCGGCCGCTCTTGTCGGCGGCGTCACCCAAGAGCGCGTCGTCCTCGGGGTGGTCCAGGTCCCGCTCCGTGAAGAGCACGTCGAAGGCGATGGCCTTGGCGCGAGCCCGTGTGAGAAGATCGATGAACTGGGCGTGGCGTTCCCTGGGCCAGGGGAAGAGGCCCATCTCCTTAATGGAACTTTCGTCAATTTCAACGATGACGATGCGGGGGTCCGGGGGCGTCATCCCTCGGATGGTGTAGCGAAGGTCCACGAAGGCGTTTTCCCAGTAAACAATGATTTGGCTGTTGTGGGCCAGGAAAAGGACCACCGCCACCAACGAGTTAAAGAGGAGGAGGCTGAGGAGTTCGCGGCGTTGGCGGCTAGCGAGAGGGGGCACGGAACCAGGCGATGGTGCGGCGAAGTCCTTCTTCCAGGGCGACGGTGGGCGCCCATTTCAAGGCCCGCCGAGCGTAGGCGATGTCGGGTTGACGCACCTTGGGGTCGTCCACAGGGAGCGGGCGGTGCACGATGCGGCTGGGACTGCGGGTGAGTTTCTTGACCAGCCGGGCGATCTCCAAAACGGAGATCTCGCGGGGATTTCCGATGTTCATGGGGCCCACGTGGCTGGAAAAAAGCAAACGGAGGAGGCCTTCGGCTTCGTCTTCCACGTAACAGAGGGAACGGGTCTGGCCTCCGTCGCCGAAGACCGGAAGGGGTTTTTTGGCCAGGGCGGCGGCGATGAACTCCGGCACGGCGCGGCCATCGTTTTTCCGCATGCGAGGACCGTAGGTGTTAAAAATACGGGCGATGCGGACCCGGACGCCGTGGCTTCGGTGGTAGGCCATGGCGATGGCTTCGGCGAAACGTTTGGCTTCGTCGTAAACGCCCCGGGGCCCCACGGGATTGACGTGACCCCAATAGCTTTCAGTTTGCGGGTGGACCTGGGGGTCCCCGTAGACTTCGGAGGTGGACGCCAAAAGGAAACGCGCGTTCTTGGCTTTGGCCAGGCCCAGCATTTTATGGGTTCCCAGGGCGCCGACCTTGAGCGTTTGGATCGGAAATTCAAGGTAATCGCGCGGCGAGGCGGGGCTGGCGAAGTGAAGCACGCCATCGATGGGTCCGGGCAGATAAAGGTCCTGGGTGACGTCGTGCTTGATAAAACGGAATCGATCGTGGCCCGTGCGGTGGGCGATATTGGCCGGGGCGCCGGTGAGAAAATTATCCACGCAAATCACCCGATGGCCCCGGTCCAAAAGCGCGTCGCAAAGATGCGACCCCAGGAACCCCGCGCCCCCGGTGACGACGTACGTCCCGGATTTCATCCGACGAGCACCGTCCAGCGGTCCAGGCCGGCGAAGACGAAGAGGCTGAACCCCAGGCCGGCCAGGACCAGGAGGGTCCGGACCGCGCCGTTGGACCTTTCCCAGAGGATGTTGGCCGTGGCGGAAACGGTGTAAACCGATACGGCGAAAGGGAGAAACCCGAGGTATCCGATCACCGGCATCTCAAAAATCTTCCATCGGTCCAAGCCCGGGACGGTGTAAACCCAATGGGCCCCAGCGAAATGGTTCCAAAATTCCCAAAGCAGTCCGCAGAGAAACCCCGCCATGGCGAGCAGGGCGAACCGGCGAAGGGAGCCGGATCGCCAATCGGAGAGGAGCGAAGGGGCGCCCACAAGTTCATTGACCGGTTCCAACAAGAAGATGGGGGCGCCCCACACGAGCGGGAAAAAGAGGGTGGGCCAGAGGAGCGGCAGGGCCAACAGCGCCAAGCCGATGGCCGCCGAAATCCACCGGGCCGAACGCATGAGGGGGGTCACGGAAACGGATTTCAGGAACCCCGCCGTGTCGAGCAGGTCCGCGGTCTCCAAAATGCCGGGCACGACGGTGGCGAAGGCCAGAAAATAGCCCGTCCATCGGAGGCCGGTTCCCGGCGGCAGGCCCACGTAGTGCCAATTCTGCAGGCGAAAGTTAAGAAGTTCGAAGCCACACCAAAACACCACCGACCACAGCGATAGGAAAACGAAGCGCCTGGGGTAGCCCAAAAGAAGGGATTCCCCGCGGTGGCGGTAGACCCACCCGTCCACGATCAGGATGTAACTCCACCAGGCGAAAGAGTAGAACCAGGTGGTGAAGGGGTCCCGGTTCATGCGGGCGAAGACGAAGGAGACCAGCAAGACCCCCAATCCGATCAGCATCACGGCTTGCGCCAGCTCGGCGCGCGGGAAAGGGCGTTTTAGCGTTTTATCCATTTCAAATTCCTGACGAACAAAATGAGGGACGGTGGAAGGGACAGTTTAGCGTATTCAGGAGGCCTGGACAAAGGGTTCACTGAAAGAAAAAGTCAGCGGATGGCGCGGGCGAATCCGGCCATGAATGGCCGGGCGAGACGATGAAGCCCGGGCAGACGGGTCGGCAGGCCATCCAAAATGTCCCGGCGGGTCCGGGGACCGACGGCGGCCAGCTCCGCCGCGGCGCCAGGCTGAGCCAACCAGTTCCGAATCATGGGCCCGTCCAGCTCGATGTGGTATTGAAGCCCGTAGACGCGGGTTCCGTAACGGAAGGCCTGGTTTTCGCAGAGGGCGGAGGAGGCCAGCCGGCGGGCGCCGCGGGGCAGATCGAAGGTGTCCCCGTGCCATTGAAAAACCCAGGGGGAGCGGGAAACCGGTTTCATCCACGGGTCTTTTTTCCCCGCGGCGGTCAGGCGAATTTTTCCCCATCCGATTTCTTTAACCGTGTGGGGATAGACCCGCGCTCCCAGGGCATGGGCGATGAGTTGCGCGCCCAGACATACGCCCAGGACGGGTTTTCCAGCGGCGATGGCCTTTCGCAGAAAGGCGATTTCCCGGACCAGGAAGGGGAAACGGGATTTTTCGTAGACGCCCATGGGCCCGCCCATCACCACGAGTCCGGCGATGGAGTCGATGGTCGGAAAAGCGGGGCGGTTTTTGAACACATCAAGGCAACGGTGTTCCACGCCCGCGTCTTTTAGGAAAGCGGCGATGGTCCCGGGCCCTTCGTGAAGCGCATGGCGAAGGACAAGGACGGACGGAGCGGGGGTTGTCACTAAAGGCCCACCGCTCCCTCGCGGTTCGGGACGGGCAGGGCGAGTTCTTTCGGAAGGGAGAAGTGAACATCTTCCTCCCGAACCAGCACTTCCTCCGCCACGCCGCCCCGCGCTTGGAGAAACGCCAGCACGCCTTGGACCAAGTGTTCCGGGGCGGAAGCGCCGGCGGTGACGCCAACGATGCGAGCGCCGACAAGCCAGGCCGGATCGATTTCGCCGGAGCGGTCGATCAGGTGGGCGGGGCAACCGGACTGCCGGGCCACGTCCACCAATCGCTGGCTGTTGGAGCTGTTTTTTGAGCCCACCACCAAAAGCAGTTCAATGCCCCGCCCGACCAAATCCTGCACGGCGTCTTGGCGGTTTTGGGTGGCGTAACAGATGTCGTCTTTGGGCGGAGTCTGCGCGTCGGGAAAACGCTGTTTGATGGCGGCGATCACGTCCCGGGTTTCGTTCAAACTGAGCGTGGTCTGGGTGAGGATCATGACGCGCCCGCGGGGCGGAATGTTCAGATGGGCCACATCGTCCACGCATTCCACCAATTGAATTTGTCCGGGGGCTTCCCCCAAAGTTCCGTCGACCTCGTCGTGGGAACGGTGGCCGATCAAGACCAGTTGATACCCTTCGCGAAGAAACCGATGAACTTCCAAATGAACCTTGGTCACGAGCGGGCAAGTGGCGTCGATCACCCGGAGGCGACGGGCCTCCGCCCGGGCCCGCACTTCAGGGGAAACGCCGTGGGCGGAGAAAATCACCAAACTCCCTTCCGGCGCCTCGTCCAGATGGTCGATGAACACCACGCCCCGGGCCTTGAAATCCTCCACCACGGCCCGGTTGTGGACGATTTCTTTCCGAACGTAGACCGGCGGGGAAAAACGTTTCAGCGCGATGTCCACGATGTCGATGGCTCGAACCACCCCCGCGCAAAACCCCCGGGGCCTGGCCAAAAGGACCTTCACGGGCGCGACCGGTTGACGAGGGCGAAGAAACGGTCTTGGAACTCATCAAAAAGCTGGGCGCGGTTTAAAAGGTCGGCCAAGGGTTTGATGAGCGAGGGATCGGCCTCCGCTCGACGGAAGAAAACCTCCACCTCGCGTCGGCGGCGTTCTTCCCCGGCCTCGGGATGAAACATCCCGCGTTCTTCCAGTTCCCGGAGGTTGACGGAAAAGCTTTGGGAGGTCTCTTCCAAAATGAATTTCATGAGGGCGAAGGACCATCCGCTTTCGGGACCGATGATCACCGCGGCGCGGGCCACGTCCCGGGCGTCCAAGTCGCGGCGGATCGTTTTGGCTAGCTCGCGGGCGTCGGTGTGGTGCGGTTCGGTGCCCGTCAGTTCGTTTCGGAAGCTGTATTCAAGGCCGCGAAAACTGTCGGAAAAATTTTCCTTCAGAAAGCGTTCGAAAGAAGAGGAATCGTCGCCGAATCCTTGAAAGCGCTGGGAAAAAAGATCCGGCGTCAGGATTTGGGGACGTTCGGCGATCACTTTTCCGGAGCGGACGTTGGCGCGCACCGGTTGGGCGGAAACCGCCGTCACCAACTGGTAGTGGATCTCGCTGCGGCCGAACGTGGCCAGGCGGTGCCGGGGGAACCGGACCACGTGGGTTTGGCGCAAAGCTTCCCATAGGTGATTGTAGGGACGGCGGGATGGGGGCATGGAAACCTCTCCGCCCTCGAGCCCGATCCGGGGGACGAGGGACTGGTCTGATTTTAAACTACTGTTTTTTCCCGGGTGGGGTTCGGGAAACGGGCTTGGCCGGAGGCTGGACGGGCGACCCGGCGGCGTTTTCGTCCGCGGGAATCAGGTCTTCCGCGGTCATGGTGTCGGTATTAACAGTGTAATCGTAGGAATCTTCGTCTCCGGCATCGGGATAGGCGTCGTCTCCGTAAGGCGGCTCAGCGGGCGGAGTCTTCAAAGCGCTGTTAATGAAAACGAAGAGGCCGGTGAACAGCAGGGCCCCCAAGATGAAAGCGACGATTTTTTCAGCTCGGCTCATGAACGCTCCTTTTCAAATTCTTCGACGAGGTTGGTTGACCTGAAGGAAGGATTATTTTAGCATACTTTCCATGTTTCGCATCGTCAGCCAAATCCACTTTTGTTACGGGCACCGGCTGATGAACTACGAGGGAAAGTGCCGCCATCCCCATGGGCACAACGGCCGGGCGGAGGTGGAATTGTCCGCCCAAAAGCTCGACCGCCGGGGCATGGTGATGGATTTCGGCGAAATCAAGACCCATTTGCAAAGCTGGATCGATCAGAACCTGGATCACCAAATGATCCTTCGGAAAGACGACCCGCTGGTCAAGATTCTGAAAGGGCTGGGGGAGCCTTTTTATCTCCTCTCCGGCAATCCCACCGCTGAAAACATCGCCAGGGAAATTTTCCGCGTGGCCCGAAGCAAGGGCCTTCCGGTGACCCGCGTGACCCTCTGGGAAACCGATAAAAGTTTCGCCACCTACCAACCCTAAAAGAGTCGACCCGGGTTAAGGCCGTTGGATTTGGACGCCGGCCCAGGCGAGGCCGGGGAGGGCTCGTTTCTTGACGAGGACGGTGACCCGGGATAGTTTGTGTTTCCAGAGGAGAAGTTCCGAGGCCTGTTCGGCCACGGCTTCGGCGAGTTTGAAGGTTTTGGCTTCCAAGGTTTTCTTGAGGAGGGCGCAGACCTCGGCGTAATCGATCGTCGCGGCGAGGTGGTCCCCCTTTCCCGCGTCGGCCAGCGGGAGTTCCAGAGTGACGTCGAGTTCGATCCGCTGGGGGAAGGCCCGTTCCCCCTCCGTACAGCCGACCCTCAGCCACAGTTCCAGGCCCGACAAAATCAGTTGATCCATTTTCGCCTCCCTCCTCACGGTTTGACCGACACGAAATCCAACTCCAACGGTTCCGTTCCCGTATTCTCAAAATAATAAGCGGTGTCGGGCGGGACGGCCACGTATTCATAGGAGAGTTCGGTCTCGCTTTGGCCGAGATAAGCGATCCCTTTTCCCCTCATGGGTCGAAACACAAGGCGGCCGGCGTTCTCCCGCAGGGTCACGGTACGCGAACCCGGCGGAACGGTGAAAGAACCGGAACGAAGGGGACGGGCCTGGGGAACGAGGTCCAAGGCGCGATAGAACGCTTGGACATCCGGGTGGGAAGCGCCGGCGTGTTCGTGGGGAACCACGATCCGCGGGGTGGCGCCGCGCGATTTTTTGGGCGCGCTTTCGCAGGCTTTCAAGAGAACGCCCTTGTCCCGGCTCAAGGCCTCTTCCAGTCCCCGCTCTTTGGGCGGGGTGTTGAACAGGAGGTTCGTGGCGATGGTTTCGGACAATTCGTCAAACGTGTGGAGGCTCTCCCAATAGATCCGGCTCTCGGCCCAGCCCTCGCGTTTTTGGTCTTCGATCCGGCGCAACAAAGCGTTGAACTCTTCACGGAAAAGGCCCCATTTCCTTTCAACCATGGATCGGGCCGCGGGGTCCGCTGGGGGCGCGCGGCCCGCCGTCACGAGCCGCTGTTCTTTCTGGCAAGCGCCGCGGAGTTCGCCCAGGTCCCCGTCCAATCGAGTGGGGGGGGTGCCCCCGGCCACCTGGTAATTTTCGTGCAGGTCCCGCAATCGGGTTTCCGCGCGAACGATCACGCGCTCGTAATCGGCCCCCGCCGAACGGATCCGCTCCACCGCCAAGCAACGAATTTCCTCTTTCGTCGATAAAAAAACCGCGCGATCCGGCCGCGCCGCCCGGGCGGCGGAGGCGCCGAACAGAACGGCCAGGAGGATGGCCGTGTGGACGAGTTTATTTTTCACCTATCACTCCTTCGTTTTTTTGAGCGCTTTTTCCACATAGGGCAGTAGGTTTTGCGCGACCCGCTCCTGCCCGCGGGGGTTGGGATGGATCATGTCCGGGAGGTTCATGGCGGGGTCCCCGGCCACGCCTTCCAACATGAACGGAACCAGGATCGCGCGCTGTCGGTGGGCCACCCGTTTGAACATTTTAGCGTAGTCGGAGGCGTAAAAGAGCCCAAAGTTGGGAAAGGTCTTCATGCCGCAGAGGACCACCACGGCGCCCGCTTCCCGGCACCGGCGGACGGTCTCGTCCAGATTCTTTTCCATGTCGGCCAGCCGTTTCCCTTGGAAGGTGTCGTTGGATCCCAGGCCCACGATGACGATCCGCGGTTTCTCCGCCAGACTGAAGTCCAATCGCGCCAGGGCATCAAAGGTGGTGTCGCCCGAATGTCCGGCGTTGGTCACGGTCACGGAATGTCCCGCCTCCTTCAGGAGCCGCTCCAAGACGGCCGGGTAGGCCTCGCGGTCCGGGTCCTCCAGATCCTTGCCGGCGGTCAGGCTGTCGCCGAAGGCGAGGATTCGCAGGGGGGTCTCGGCCAGCGGCGCGGTTCTGGGCGCGAGAGCCGGTTCGGATTTTCCGCAGGCGGCCAGGAAGACCGCCGCTCCTATCCAAAGAAGAAGTCCCTTCTTACTCATGGCGCAACGCCTCCATGGGCGGAGCGAGGAATGCGCTCCGGGTCATGGCCCAAGAAAGCAGGACCATCCCCCCCGCCGCCGCTCCCAGGATCAGGCCGGTGGGGGCCGGAAAAAGTTCGAGGCGGAGCTCAAAAACGCGGCGGAGCAGGAGAGCGCTCGCCGCCGTGCCGAGGGCCAAGGCCGCCAGGGCGCCGGTCCCCGCGATGAGCGTGTATTCGAGAAGGGCCACGCCCACGATCTGGCGCCGGGAGGCGCCCAACACGCGGAAGAGGGCGGATTCCTTCGTGCGGGAGGCCAGGGAAGCGAGCAGGCTGGACAGCAGGAGAAGGATTCCCGAAGAAAGTCCGAAAAATCCGAGGACCCTCACGATCCGGCCCAGCCGATGAAACAACCGGCCGGTCAGCGCGGCCACGTCGGAGAGATCCACCACGGTGACGTTCGGAAGAGCCTCGGCCAATTCGTTCTGCAGGTTGGGCAGGCGGTCCCGGGGGAGGGCCAGGCCGGTCATGAGGGTGTGGGGGACCTCTTCCAGTAGCCCGGGGCGGAAATAAAAGTAGAAAAACGGTTGGCGAACGGATTGGTTGATGGCCCGAAAGGAGGACACGGTCGCCGTGAATCTTCGGCCCAAAAGGCTCACGGTGAGGCGGTCGCCGCGACGGAGACCGAAACGCTTTTTGTAATTTTCAAAAACCGACACCTGGGGCCCATCGATGCGGGGGTCCCAAAGGCCGGGCCCCTCCACCACCGTGTCGGTGGGGAGGAGATCTTCCCCGTAGGTAAAGCCGAATTCCCGGGTCAAACGGTCGCCGCCGCGGCCGCCGCGGTCTCCCCTCCGGTTGATCTCCTGCACCGGGGTGTCGTTGACGGCGACCACCCGGCCCCGGACCAAGGGAAAAAGCCGCGCGGCAGGTTTGTCGAGGAGTTGTCGGAAAAGAGGGGCTTGGGTCGGCTGGATATTGATGAAAAAAGCGTTGGGGGCGTCGGGGGGGAAACTTTCGATCATCTGGGAAAAGAGGTTTCGTTCCAAAAGGAAGAGGGTCAGGATCACGGTGAGGGAAAGCGTGACGGAAAGAACCACCGCGTCGTTCAGGTTCCCGGGCCGGGCCAGGCCCCGCGCCGCCAGGCGGGGGAGGGTCCAGGTGAAACGGGAAAGACCCCGGCGCAGGCCCCCCATGGCGAGAGCGACGAACCCGCCTCCGACGAAGATCAAGAGAGCGAGGATTCCCACGTATTGGAACGCCGGATGGGCGTGCCCGGTCTGGGCCCAGGCCAACAGGAAAAAGCCCCCCACGCCGAAAGCGAGAACCCCCGCGGTTCGGAGCCGTCGGGCGGGGAAGGCCGGGACGTCGTCGGACAATATGACGTTCGGGGCGATGTCCCCCAGTTTGAGGAGCGGCAGGAGCGTGAACAGAAAACCGGCGCCCAGGCCCACCCCGGCCGCTTGGAGAAGCGCCGCCGCTGGAAACGCCGGCAGGAGCCCGCGGGGCAAGAGATCGCCGAAGAGCGAAAGCAAGCGCCCGCTTAAGACCCGTCCGAGGAGGAGCGCCGCGCCGAGCCCCAACGCCGACAGGAGGGCCACCCACCATCCCCAGATTCGGTAGACAAAACCCCGCGGCGCGCCGAGGGCGAAGATCATGCCTAAACTCTTTTGCCCCGCGTTCAAAGCCGCCGAGAGAGCGGTGGCCGTGCCGATCCCGCCCAGGGTCAAGGTGAGAAGCGCGAGAAATTGCAAATAGAGGAGGATGGTTTGAATGAATTTTAAAATGCCCGGGTTGTCGGTGGCCCAACTGGCGACCTCGGTCGTTTCAGAGGCGGCGCGCGCTTTGACCTCGGCGAGGGCTTTGGCCAGGTCTGTTTCGGGGGGCAAGTTGAGAGAGAGGGTGTTCGAGGCGCGGCTTCCGGGCGACATGAGTTGGGAATCCCGGAGGTCGTCCAGGGTCAGGAAAACGGTGGGCGAGAGTTCAAAAAAGGAGGTGGGCACGTCCGTCCGTTCCACCACGGTGTCGGCGATCGTGAGGTCCAAGGCGCCGATTCTAAGAGAATCTCCCACCGCGAGGTTCCAGCCCTTCAGCAAACGATCGCCCACCACGATGGATCCCGGGCGGAGCGCGGCATGGAACGGTCGCCCGGAACCCGTGGTGATTGTTCCATAGAGGGGATATTCCGAACTGATGGCGGAGAGCGTGACCTGGGCCGTTTTTCGGGAGGCCCGGTGTTGGGCCATGGAAAGCGTGTCGATGGATCGGGCCCCGCGGAGCCCCGGCCAGCGGCCCTTCGCCCATTTCTCCAGGTCGTCCAGGACCCCTTCGCTCCCCTTCACGGTGATGTCCGCCGACCACAGTTCCTTGGCCTGGGAGGTCAGCGTTTTTCTCACCACGCCGGATACTCCCGCCAACGCCATTAAGCTGGCGGTCCCCACGGCCATGGAAAGGACAAAAAGCGCCGCATAGATCGGCCGATAACGAACTTCCCGCAGAGCGATTTTAAGTGGACCGAGACCTTTCATACGGAGAGGCTACGGGGCGGTTCAATTTGACGATGGGACGTTGTGGACGGATTCATGGTTTGGGTCTTTGGGACGGCGATAAAACCCCTCCCTGGCCCTCCCCTTGGGAAGGCGAGGGAACACGGCCACCCCCAGGAGGCCTTTCTGAGGGTTTTGATGGGTTCCCCTCCTTCGTAAGGAGGGGATGAAGGGGAGGTCTGTTTTTAGGGGGGTCATGGCAGGGGATCCAGGCGGCCGTCTCGGATGTGGAGGCGGCGGTGAGCGCGGGCGGCGATGTCCGGGTCGTGGGTGACGAGGAGGAGCGTTCGGCCGATTTTAACCGTGTGGTCCTCCAACAGATCCAGAACCCGGCGGCCGTTGGCGGAGTCCAGGTTTCCCGTGGGTTCGTCGGCGAAAACCAGGGCGGGGTCATTGATCAGGGCGCGGGCGATGGCGGCGCGCTGTTTTTCCCCTCCGGACAGTTGGCCCGGAAGAAAGTGGGCCCGGTCCCAGAGGTCCACCCGCTCCAACAATTCTCGCGCCTTGGCGAGCTGGGTGAACCCTCCCCGGCGGAACGCCAAGGGGAGTTGAACATTTTCAAGAACCGTGAGGCTCGGCACCAGATGAAAGGATTGGAAGACGAAACCGACTTTGTCCCGCCGCACGCGGGCCAACTCTTTTTCCGGCAATGGATCCAACCGTTCCCCGTCCAGGGTGATCTCTCCGGACGTGGGGCGGTCCAGCCCGGCGAGCAGGGACAACAACGTGGATTTCCCGGACCCCGAGGCGCCCTGGAGGGCCAGGAACTCGCCCCGGGGGATCTCCAAGGAAATGTCGTTTAAAACGGTGAGCGGACCGGTGTCTGTGGGGAATATTTTTGAAACCCGTCGGGCGGAAAGAAGCCCCCCCCCGGCCGTCAGCGGAGCGTGAGTTTCTTGAATTTGGATCGTCGGTTCTCCTCTCGGCCGCCGGTTTCTTCCAGGTGTTTGGCGTGGTACTCTTCGAAGTTGCCGTCGAACCAACGCAGTTTGCCGTCGCCCTCGAACACCAGGAGGTGGGTGCAGACCCGGTCGAGGAAAAACCGGTCGTGGCTGATGACCAAAACGCAACCGGAATAGTCCAACAGGGCATCTTCCAGGGCGCGGATGGTGTCCACGTCCAAGTCGTTGGTGGGTTCGTCGAGAAGGAGGACGTTGCCGCCGGTCAGCATCTGTTTGGCCAGGTGGAGGCGGTTGCGTTCGCCGCCGGAAAGGGAGCCGACCTTTTTTTGCTGGTCCGGGCCGCGGAAATTGAAACGGGTGAGATAGACCCGCGCGGGCACTTCTTTGCCGCCGATGTTCAAGATGTCCACGCCGCCCGAGATTTCCTGGTAGACGTTGTGGGTCGGGGTCAAGGTCTCGCGTTTTTGGTCCACGTAGGAGAAGACCACCGTTTCCCCGATGTCGAGCTTTCCCGAATCCGGTTTTTCTTGGCCGGTGATCATGCGGAGGAGCGTCGTTTTTCCAACCCCGTTGGGCCCCACGAGTCCCACGATGGCGCCCCGGGGGATGTCGAAAGTCGAGTCTTTGATCAGGAGGTTGTCGCCGTAGGACTTGGACAGGCCCTCGGCGCGGATGACCTTGTTGCCCAGGGCGGGTCCGGGAACGACCTCGATGTCCAAGCTGTCCACCTGGATCTCGTGCTTTTGGGCGGCCAAGCTCTCGTAGGCGGTGACGCGGGCTTTGTTTTTGGCGCGGCGGCCCGACGGGCTTTGGCGGAGCCAGGCCAGTTCTTTTTCCATATGTTTCTTCATGGCGGAGGAGCGCTTGTCCTCGTCGGCGGCGCGTTTGGCTTTGGCTTCGACCCATTTGGCGTAATTCCCTTCAAAGGGGATGCCTTTGCCGTGGTCCAATTCCAGAATCCATTGGGTGATGTGGTCCAAAAAGTAGCGGTCGTGGGTGACGATAATGACGTTGCCCGGATACTCTTTCAGGGCCTGCTCGAGCCACTCCACGGTTTCCGCGTCCAGGTGGTTGGTGGGTTCGTCCAGGAGGAGCATGTCGGGCTTTTTCAGCAAAAGTTTGCAGAGCGCTACGCGGCGGGCCTCGCCGCCGGAGAGCACGCGGCAGAGCGTATCGTCCGGAGGAAGGACGAGGGCGTCCATGGCGATATCGACTTGGCGTTTCAGGTTCCAGCCGTCCACGGCTTCGATCTGTTCTTGTAGACGGCCCATCTTTTCCAGCGCCTTCTCCATATCGTCGGGCGAAAGGTCGCCGGACATGCTGTCCGACACCTTGTCGTAGTCGGCGAGGAGTTTCTTGATGTCGGCGAAGGCTTCCTCGACCTCTTCCCGGACCGTCTTGGCGTTGTCGAGGCGGGGTTCTTGGGGAAGGTATCCCAGGGTGGCGCCCTTCTTCAGCTCCGCTTTCCCCATGAAATCTTTTTCTTCTCCGGCCATGATCCGAAGCAGGGTGGACTTGCCGGAGCCGTTTTCTCCCACGATGCCGATTTTGGCTTTGTGGTAGAAAGAGAGGTGGATGCTTTCGAAGAGTTTTTTGGGTCCGTAGGATTTGGAAAGGTCTTCAATGGTGTAAATGTATTCGCCGGCCATGGGAACGCCTCGCTTGGAATGGAGATGAAAAGGAGATTATAGCTTCTTCGGGGGCCCTGGATGAAAAAGGAGTTGGGCTTCGTCGGTGCCGACGAAACGCCAATGCCAGGGTTCGTGTTGGACGCCCTGGGGGTTGTCGGGCGGGAAGGAAAGTTCAAAACCGAACCGAGCGGCGTGGGTGGCCAGCCAGCGGGCGGCCGGGGTGGACTTGAAACTTTGCTCGACGTCGGTATCGCGGCGGGAGGCGTCCCCCACATCCAGCGCCAAACCCGTGGCGTGTTCGGAATGGCCCGGCGGCGCGACCCAGCGGGCGGCCCCTCGTTCGGACCCGTACCGTTTCACCGCGCGGTCGAAGAGGGTTTTCTGGTAGGCCACGGAGCGGAACCCCGAGATGGGGACGATCCCCACCCCGGCTTCGCGCGCGGCCTCGGTCATCCGTACGAAAGCCCGGGCCGCGGGCGCGCACAGTTTGACTTGCCGTCCGGTATCGCGGTAGAGCCCCGCGTCGGCCAGCGTGGCAGGGGACGCTTCCGCATACCCTTTGTGCCCGTATCGCGGCGCCGATTCTGCGCGGGCCCACCCGGCCGGAAAGGCCAGGGCCCCGGCGAGGGCCATGCATTTCAAGCGGATGGGGGTGTCCTCAAGCGGGAGCGACAGGTTGTAGAGGCTGGGGAGCGTTCCGGGCGAGAGGTTTCAAGAGCGCCAGGCCCGTTTGGATGTCGAACAGGTGCATCCGTTCCAAGTTGAAAACCAGTTCCATTTGCTTGCCCGCTTCCGCTTTGACGTAGGAAGGCACGCGGACCACGAGGTCCACCGTGCCGGCCTTGAGGTAGAGATAGACCTCCGACCCCATGGGTTCGACGACGTCCACAACGGCTTTGACGCTGGACTTCTCCAAGACGGGATAGTTGTAAAAGAGACGGTCGTAGAGGTCCTCCGGCCGGATACCGAAATACACTTCTTTCCCCACGTGGGGGCGGACGGCGTCCAGCAGGGATTTGGGGACGGTGAGGGTGAAAGAGGCGTGGCGGAGGCGGATGCAGTTCTTCTGGGCTTCGACCATCACCGGGAAAAAGTTCATGGGCGGGTTGCCGATGAAGCCAGCCACGAACCGGTTGGCCGGGCGCTCGTACAGCTCCAAGGGCGGCGCCACTTGTTGAACCTCTCCGTCTTTCATGACGCAAATCCGGTCGCCCATGGTCATGGCTTCCACCTGGTCGTGGGTGACGTAGATGATGGTGGTTTGCAGGCGTTCGTGAAGCTTAGAAAGCTCCAGCCGCATCTGGACCCGGAGTTTGGCGTCCAGGTTGGAGAGGGGTTCGTCGAAAAGAAAAACCCGGGGTTTCCGGACGATGGCCCGGCCCACGGCGACCCGCTGACGTTGACCGCCGGAAAGGGCCTTTGGTTTTCGATCCAAATAGGAGCCGAGGTTCAGGATGTCCGCCGCCTCCTTGACGCGTTGATGGATTTCTCCTCGAGAGTAGCCCCGAAGCTTCAGGCCGAAGGCCATGTTCTCGTAGACGGTCATGTGGGGGTAGAGGGCGTAGTTCTGGAAGACCATGGCGATGTCGCGATCTTTGGCTCGGACGTGATTGACCACCCGGCCGTCGATGGAAATCTCGCCGGAGGTCACGTCCTCCAGTCCCGCGATCATGCGCAGGGTGGTGGACTTGCCGCAACCGGACGGCCCCACGAGGATGAAAAATTCCTTGTCGGGAATGTCGAGATTGATGTTCTTGACGATCAAATGATCGCCGATGGTTTTGGTGATGCCGTTCAGGAGCACACGCGCCATCGTTCCACCGCCTTGCCCTGCGGGATCCATCCGTTTCTGAGGCCCAGTCCAAAGTGGCATCGACATGGCCCGTACGGGATTCGAACCCGTGATCTCCGCCTTGAGAGGGCGGCGTCCTGGGCCGCTAGACGAACGGGCCCTGTCGATGCCACTGAGGAGGAGATTATACTGCCCACGGGGAGCCGATGTAAAGAACTATCGATGCCGGTGGGAACAAAGTGAGGCGTTCCGACCGGGGAAGCCGATCTAGATTAAATCCGTTGGGAAAGCTGTCTCAACCGAAGGGCCACGCCAACGCCTCCCGCCACCAAGACGCCATAGGCGATCTTTCCCGTGGTTTGGTCCAGAAGGCGTATCAACGAGGGCAGGAGGATGATGAAAAGGATCAGATAGAGAACGGCGAAAATCAGGATCTGCAGAACGGTTCTAACGTTGGGGTCCAAGGTGGGCCTCCTTTAATAGGCGAATGGCGTCCATGATTCGGCGGGATAGGATTTCGGGCGTTTCCCCCGGGACCGCCGTCAGGGGCGCCCCAAAAACCACCGTCAGGCGGGGAAAGCGGAGGAGCCGGTGGGTGTCGTGAACATAGACGGGGACGACCGGCACGCCGGTTTTTATCGCCAGGAGTCCCACCCCGGATTTGGGCCGGCCAAAGACCCCGAGCCGTTGGCGTTTACCCTCGGGGAAAATGATCATGGCCCCGCCGGCGGCCAGGATTCGTTGGGCCGTTCGAAAGGCGCCCACGTCGCCTTCCTTTCGTCGGATCGGAAAGGCGTTGACTTGGTGGATGAGCCAGCCGAAGAGGGGAACCTGAAACAGCTCCTCCTTGGCCATGAAATAAATGGGGCGGGGAACGCTGGACCCCACCAGGGGCGGGTCGGCGAAAGACGCGTGGTTGGCCGCGAAGAGGAGCGCGCCTTGACGGGGCACCTGTTCGCGCCCGACCACCCGGAGCCGCCAAAGGATCGAGAAGGAAACCCGAAAGAGTGTGTGCCCGATCCAAAAGAGCCCTCGCGCCAAAAGGCCGCGCCAACCGCCGCGGTCCAGAACGAAACGGTCGTCGGCGGTTTCAGCGGACACGCGGACCCTTGCGCCGGACCCATCCAAGCAAAAGGCGTTTAACGCGCGGCCGGGGGTCGTGGGTGGTGTCCAGCACCACGGCGTCCGGGGCGGCCCGAAGGGGCGAGACGGCCCGGGTCCGATCCCTCTGGTCCCGCTCCCGGATGGCGGTTTCAATGGCGGCGCGGCTTTCGCGTTTTCCCGCGGCGCGCAGTTCCAGCCAGCGCCGACGGGCCCGTTCCTCCACCGAGGCGTCGAGAAAAAACTTGAGGTCCGCCCGGGGAAGGACCACCGTGCCGATGTCCCGCCCCTCCATGACCACGCCGCCGCCCCGGGCCAAGCGGCGTTGCGCACGGACAAGGAAGGTCCTCACTTCAGGGACGGTCGCGAGCCGGCTGGCGGCCTGGCTGACGTCGGGGGTGCGGATGGCGGTGGAGGCGTCCTGGCCGTTCACGAACAGGCGAGGGTATTTCTCATCGCTGAAGGAGAGGCGGGTGAGGGGAAGAAGTTTCCGAACCTGTCGGCGATCGTCGGGCGGGATCCCCGCGCGGACGGCGGCCCAGGCCACGCCCCGGTACATGGCCCCGGTGTCCACATAGCGGAGGCCCAAAGCCGCCGCCAGGTCCCGCGCCGCGGTGGACTTGCCGGCTCCGGCGGGGCCGTCGATGGCGATCGTGAGTCGGGAGGGGGCGGGACGGGCCGTCATGGGGTCAGGCCTGGACCCGGAGGCTCTCGAGGTCCCGCCAGAAGGTGGGGAAAGAAATATCCACGCAATCGGCGTCGGCGATCTGGGTTTCCCCCCGGGCGATCAGGCCGGCGATGGCAAAGGTCATGGCCAACCGGTGGTCGCCGGCGGAGTCCAGGACCGCGCCCCGGAGCGGGGTCGGCCCCGTGATGCGAAGGCCGTCCGTGAGTTCCTCGATCTGGGCGCCCATGAGCGAAAGGCCTTTGGCGATGTGCGCCAGGCGGTCTGATTCTTTCACCCGCAGTTCGGCGGCGCCGCGAATTTCCGTCGTTCCCTGGGCCTGGGTCGCGGCCAGGGCCAAGATCGGGACCTCGTCGACCAAACGCGGCATGATCTCCGCCCCAAAGGAGACGGCTTTCAAAGAAGAGGGGCGGACCAGCAGATCGGTGATGGGTTCGCCGCAAACGACCAGGTCCCGTTCGCGATGGATGGAAGCGCCCATTTTTTCAAGGATTTCCAAAATCCCGTCCCGGGTGGGGTTCGTGTTGACGTTGCGGAGCATGAGTTCGGACCCCGGTGCGATCAACGCGGCCACCATGAAAAAGGCGGCGCTGGAGATGTCCGAGGGAACCAGCCAATCCCGCGGCGTCAAGGACTGCCCTCCGAGAATGGACACGCGGTGGTCCTCCACGGTCAGGCGCACGCCCGCGGCGGCCATCATGCGTTCGGTGTGGTCGCGGGAGCGGAGCGGCTCCTCCAGGGTGGTGGTCCCGTCCGCGTAGAGCCCCGCCAAGAGGACGCACGACTTGACTTGGGCGCTCGGCACCGGGCTTTTCCATTCGATGGCGCGGAGCGGCCGGCGGCCATGGATGCGCAGGGGAGCGAAGCGCCCGTCGCGCGCGGTGATCTCGGCCCCCATTTTCTGAAGCGGTTCCACCACGCGGGCCATGGGACGGTTGGAAAGGCTTTTGTCCCCCATCAGCTTGGTGGCGAACGGTTGGCCGGACAGGACCCCCGCGATCAGGCGCAGGGTGGTGCCGGAATTGCCGCAATAAAGGTGATCCGCTCGGGGTTCCTGAAGACCGTAGAGGCCGTGCCCGACGACGATCCACTCGCCCCGCGAATCGGCTTCGATGCTGATCCCGAGGTTTCGAAAGGCTTCGGCGGTCCGTTCGCAATCGTCCGCGGTGAGGGGGTGAACGATGCGGGAAGTCCCCTGGGCCAGCGAGGAGAGAAGGATGGCCCGGTGCGTGATGGATTTATCCGGCGGGGGACGGAGTTCTCCGCGGAGCGCCCCGCCGGGGACCACGATGCGGCCGGAGGTGGAAAGGGTCATGGAATGTTTCCGGAACGAAAGACGGTGTTCCATTTTTGGGCCTGACGGAGATCGGGCAGGGCCCAGCGCCGCCGGGCGAGGAGAACCAATTCCTTCTGAAAAAGTCGAAGGGCTTGCCGGACCGGCCCATCGTTAAGGGTAAAAATGCCGCGCCAGAGCGCCGGATCGGCTCCGGCCACGCGGGTGGCGTCCCGGAAACTTCCGGCGGCCAGCGTGTGGAGAAGGCTCTGGGAGACGGCGGCCCCGGCCCCGTCGCGCGTGGACCGCATGAGGGCGTCGGCGATGAGATGGGGAAGGTGGCTGACCAGGGCCACGGCGCGGTCGTGGGTGGCGGGGTCGATCAAGAGAACTTTGGCTCCCACGGATTTCCAGAAACGGGCCGCCTGGCCCACGCGATGGGTCGGAGTTCGGCGGGTGGGGGTGATGGCGCAAATGGCGCCGCGATAGAGGTCCGCGCGGGCGTTGGTGACGCCGGTTTTTTCGGACCCGGCCATGGGGTGGGCGCCGACGAAGACGGGGCCGTTCGGAGCCGAGAAAAGGGCTTCGAGGGACCGAACGATGGGGTCTTTAACGCTCCCGACGTCCATCAAGAGCGCGTCCGGTTTTAAATGGCGGCGGTACGCCCGGGCGAGGGGGACAATTTTGTCCACGGGAGAGCAGAGGACCACGACGTCGGCCTGGGGCAGGATCCGATCCGGCGCGGTGGATCCTTCGTCGATGGCTCCCCGGCGGCGGGCTTCCCGCAGGGTGGCTTCTCTCCGGGCCAGGCCCATCACTCGCCAACCGCCGCGCTTTTTGAGCGCGAGACCGAGGGAGCCCCCCATGAGCCCCACTCCCACGATGGCGACGTTTTTCAAGGGACGTCCGGAAGAGTTAAAGGGTTCGCCCCACCGCTTCCGCCACGCGCCGCAATTCTTTCACGATGGGGTGGAGCTGAATCGGAAGCAGGGCTTGGTGGCCGTCCGAAAGGGCGGTGGCGGGATTGGGGTGGCACTCGATGATGATCCCGTCCGCTCCGGCCGCGATGGCCGCTCGGGCCATGGGAACGATGTAGTCCCGCACGCCCACGCCGTGGGAAGGATCCACGAGGACGGGGAGGTGGGAGAGGTGTTTCAAGACCGGGACCGCGTTTAAATCCAGCGTGAACCGGGTGGCCGTCTCAAAGGTTCGGATGCCGCGTTCGCAGAGCATGACGTTTTCGTTGCCCTTGGCCATGATGTACTCGGCGGCCATGAGCCATTCTTCGATGGTGGTGGCCATGCCGCGTTTGAGCATGGCGGGTTTTCGGGTGCGTCCCACCTCGCGCAGGAGGTCGTAGTTCTGAGCGTTGCGGGCTCCGATCTGCAGAATGTCCGCATACCGTTCGACCAAGTCCACCTGGCGGGGATCCATCACTTCCGTGATCACCGGCATCCCCGTGGCCCGGCGCGCCTCCGCCAGGAACTTGAGGGCCTCTTCGCCCAGGCCTTGAAAAGCGTAGGGCGACGTGCGGGGCTTAAACGCGCCGCCGCGCAAGATTTGGACCCCCGCTTTTTTAATTTCCTTGGCCGTGGCCATCAGATTGTCCCGGGTGTCGACGGAACAGGGGCCCGCCATGATCACCACCCGGGGGCCGCCGATTTTGACTCCGTTGACGTCGATGACGGTGTCGGTTCTCTTGAAAACGCGGCTGACGACCTTATAGGGTTTGGAGATCGGGGTGACGTTTTCCACTTGGCGCATGGACTCGAAAAGTTCTTTAAAGGCGATGGCTTTGTTCCCCTCGCCGATCACGCCGATCACGACGCGCTCGGCCCCCTGGGAGAGTTGGGGGGTAAAGCCGAGCTTTTTGATGCGGGCGACGACTTCCTGGACTTCTTTTTTATGGGTGCCGCTTTTCAGGGTAACGATCATAGGAGCGACCTCGTTTCGCGGAAGGCCGAAAGGAAAAGACGATTTTCCTCCGGTCGGCCGATGGTGACGCGGATGTGTTCGGGAAATCCATATTCGTCCATGGCGCGGACGATGACCCCTTTGCGGAGCAGGGCCTCAAAGGTTTCGTCTCCCCGGTGGGGAGAGACCTGGATCAAGAGGAAGTTCGTGGCGGAGCGGACCACGGGAATGTGCATTTTCTTCAGTTCCCGCTCGAGGATGGATTTTTCTTTGGCCACCAAAGCCAGGGTGCGTTTCAGGTGGGTCCGATCGGTCAAGGCGGCGACCCCGGCCGCCTGGGCGGGCAGAGACACATTGAAGGGAGGGCGCACGCGTTCCAGCGTCTCGATGAGGGGTTCCGGGCCCACCGCGTAGCCGAGTCGTATCCCGGCCAGCCCGTAGGCTTTGGAGAAGGTGCGGAGGACCACCAGGTTCCGACCGGCTTTGAAGAAGTCCAGGGCGCTGGGGTAATCCCGATGGGCGCTGGCGAACTCGAAGTAGGCCTCGTCCACCACGGCCACCACGCGGGCGGGAAGAGTGATCAGAAATTCCTCCAGTTCCGTTTTGGTGTTGTAGGTCCCCGTGGGGTTGTTCGGGTTCGCGATGAAGACGAACTTGGTGCGGGGGGTCACGGCCGCGGCCATGGCTTCCAGATCGTGGGTCATGACGTTCATGGGGACGGTGACGACCGTGGCTCCCATGAGATCCCCCGCCATTTTGTAGCGGAGGAAGGCGTGTTCGCTCACCACGATCTCGTCGGCGGGGCCCAGGTAGGCTTTGGCCAGAATTTCAATGAGCTCGTCGGATCCGGCGCCGACGCTGAGCTGGCCGACTTTGACCCCGAGATGGTCGGCCAGGGCGTGGCGAAGGGCGGTACTGAAACTGTCCGGATAGCGGTGAAGGTTGGACGCCCCCGCCCGGAGGGCCGCGAGCGCCCGGGGCGAAGGGCCCAGGGGATTTTCGTTGGACGCCAGCTTGATCACCCGTTTGAGCTTGTAGAGGCGTTTGACGTTTTCCATGTCGCGGCCCGGGATGTAGGGCTCAAAACCTTCCACTTCTTTTCGGGGCCGGAGGAGAACGTCTATATTGGAGGTCGGCATGGGTTAGTCCGCCTTAGGGAAACTGCCCAGCGTTTTGACGAGGAGGCAGGTGCGCTGGAGTTCCCGGAGAATGGTTTGGACCTGGGGGTCCGAGGCGTGGCCGAGGAAATCGATGAAAAAGACGTACTGCCAGGCCCGGCGTTTGGTCGGGCGGGATTCGATCTTGGTTAAGTTTAAATGGGCCTTCTTAAAGAGACCCAAGATGTCGTGCAGGGCGCCCACGCGGTCCCGCAGGGAGAGGAGGAGAGAGGTCTTGTCCCGTCCGGATCCCGACGGAGCGGACAATGTTTTACCGATGACCAAGAATCGGGTCCGGTTGTCTTTGACGTCCTGAATCGCCGGGGCGAGAACTTTGAGGCGGTAGAGCTCCGCCGCCAGGGGGCTCGCGATGGCGGCCACGCCGGGGTGCAGGGCCGCCTGGGCGGCGGCGTCGGAGGTGGAGGCCGCGGAGGTCACGGGCACGCCCGCCATGTGGCTCTCCAGCCACTTTCGGCATTGGGCGAGGGCCTGGGGATGGGAGGCGATGCTTTTGATTTTGGGCGAGCCCGGGGCGGCCATGAGGCAATGGGCGATGGGGTCCTGGCGTTCCGCGCAGATCACCAGGTCGGACTCCATGAACATGTCCAAGGTGTGGTTGACGACGCCTTCGGTGGAGTTCTCAATCGGGACGACGCCGTAGTCGGCGCGCCCGCTCTCGACGTCGTCAAAGACGTCGGAAATGGATTTCTCGGGAACGTAGGACGCCGAGCGGCCGAAGTGTTTGACCGCGGCCTGGTGGGTGTAGGTGGCTTCGGGCCCGAAGTAAGATACCGTGATTTGTTTCTGAAGCAGGCGGAAGTTGGCGATGACGGTTCCGAAGATGTCTTCGACCGCTTCGACGGGAAGCGGGCCCGGGTTCGTGGCAGACAGCCGTTCGAGGATTTGGCTCTCGCGCCCGGCGGCCACCACGTCGGCGCCCCGCTCGGCCTTGACCCGTCCAATTTTCCGCACGATCTCCGCCCGCCGGTTGAGCGCGGCCAGGAGGGTGTCGTCCACGGAGTCGACCTCCGCCCGCAACCGTTCCAATCGTTTGTCTGTTTTCATGGCTCCGTCATTCGGTGATGAATTCGCTTCGGACACACAAGAGCGCCGCTTGCCGGCGTTCCGTCCGTTCGCGTCGAAAAGAATAAAAACGTCGGTCGCACGCGGTGCACCAAGGCGCCGCCGTCATCCGGGAGGGCCGAACGCCCGCCCGCCGCGCCTGTTCCAAAATAACGGCGGCGAGGTTCAGCGTCGTTTTCCCTTTCGAGGTTCCCGCGCGCCGCGACACCGCGCCGGGCTCGCGATGAAATTCGCGGGCCACCTCGGGCCCGACTTCGTAACAGCATTTCCGAATGTGCGGCCCCAGCGACACGTGCAGGTCGCCGGGGCGGCTCTGGTAGCGACGGCCCAAGGCCGCGACGGCGGCCGCGACGATGCCTTTCCGCACGCCGCGCCGTCCCGCGTGGACCAGCCCGATCGCCCGCCGGCGGGGATCCACCAAAAAGACCGGCACGCAATCGGCCGTGAACACCCGCAGGGTCAACGCCGGCGACCGGGTGACTAACCCGTCCGTGTTCTGTTTTTCCACGGGCGTTGGTTGGGCCACGCTCGCGATCCGACGGCCGTGCACCTGTTGTCCGCCCGCCCAGCAATCCGGCGAGAGGCCCATGGATCGCAGTCCCCGCGCGAAACGCCGCGGGTCTTTCATGTCCCCGCCGACTCGGGAGGTGACGGCGGCCAGGACGCCGAACCGCTGTTCCCAGTCGGGAAGCCGGGCCACCCCTTGCCGGCAACGCCAGGAGGTTTTCAATCGGGTCTGTAAGCGTGGCTGGAGGAGGCGCCCGCCTCAATGCCTCGTACGGCCAGCATGAACTCTTCCGGGTTGGAGGCCGTGGCCATGGCGTCCTCCAGTTTGACCTTGCCTTGGTTGTAGAGATGGACGAGGGCTTGGTTGAACGTTTGCATCCCGTAGAATTCCCCGGTGCGGACGGCGTTGTAGACATCCGAAAAATTGTTTTCTTCGATGGATTTAACGATCATCGGGGTGACCACCATCACTTCCAGGGCGGCGATCCGCCCGCCCCCGTCGGCCAAGGGGACGAGGCGTTGGCTGATGGCCCCCTTTAGGGTTTCGGCCAGCTGAAGGCGCACTTGGGCTTGTTGGTGCGGGGGATAGAGGTCCAGGATCCGGCTGATGATCTGGATCGTGTTGGTGGTGTGGATGGTGGAGAGGACCAAGTGCCCCGTCTGGGCCGCGGTGATCGCGGAGGAAACCGTTTCCAAATCCCGCATTTCCCCGACCAAAATCACGTTGGGGTCCTCGCGCATGGCGGAACGCAGGGCCTCGGCGTAGCTGTCGGTGTCCGTTCCCAGTTCGCGCTGGTTGACGATGGATTGTTTGTTCTTGTGGACGAATTCGATGGGATCCTCGATGGTGAGGACGTGGGCCTTGCGGGTCGCGTTGATGTGGTCGACGATGGCGGCCAGCGTCGTTGATTTGCCGGACCCCGTGGTGCCGCTGACCAAAATCAAGCCCCGCTGGTTCTCCGCCAACTTTTGCACGACGGGCGGAAGGTTCAGGCTTTGGAACGTGGGGACCGTGGAGGGAATGACGCGGATCGCGAGGTTGACCATTCCGCGCTGGGTGTAGATGTTGACCCGAAAACGCGAGCCGTTGGTGACGGAGAAAGCCAGGTCGACTTCGTTCTTTTTTTCGAACCGGGCCCGAAGTTTTTCCCCCATGATGAGGTTGGCCAAACCGCGGGATTCTTCGGGCGTCAAGGGTTGTCCGAAGTGGGTGGGCTCCAGGTCTCCGTGAAGCCGGAGCATGGGGATGAACCCGGGGCCGACGTGGATGTCGGAGGCCCCGCGGTCGGACACCTCTTTTAATAGGGTCTGTAAAATCTGTCGAGCTTCCATGGAGTTCTCCTAACCGAGTTTCCGCGCCTTGCGGCGCAAATAGGCTGGACGGCGAAGATCGTCGTCGGCGATGGGCAGGTCGATGGGCGCGCGGTGCGCGGGGGAACGCGGAAGCGCGCCGGGGTCCCCCTCCCGGCCCGATCGCCGGGGGGCGCCGATCCGCGTGGCGGCGCGACGCGCCGGTGGAAATCCCGTGGCGATCACGGTGACCATGAAACGGTCTTCCAGGGCGTCGTCGAACACCTGGCCGTAGAAAACGTGGGCGTCGGAGCGGGCCGCGTTCTTGATGAAATCCATGGCCGTTTTCACTTCGAACAAGGTGATGGATTTGTTCCCGCTGATGTTGACCAGGAGCCCTTTGGCTCCGTCGATCGTCACGTTCTCCAGAAGCGGGGACTGGATGGCCATTTTGGCGGCGTCCAGCGCGCGCCCGGCGCCGTGGGCTTCCCCCATCCCCATCAGGGCCTCGCCCGCGCCGGACATGATGCTCCGGACGTCGGCGAAGTCCACGTTGATCAATCCGTGGCGGGTGATGACGTCGGTGATGGCCTGGACCGCCTGGCGGAGCACGTTGTCGGCCACGTGAAAGGCCTCGATCGAGGTTGTGTTCTCGTTGATGATTTCGAACAAACGATCATTCGGGATCGCGAGCAGGGTGTCCACGTGGGACCGCAGTTCCTCGATGCCTTGGTCGGCTTGATTCTTTCGCACCAGCCCCTCGAAGTCGAAGGGCCGGGTGACCACGCCCACCACGAGAGGGGCCGGGCTGAGACTCTTGGCGATTTGGGCTACGACGGGGGCCGAGCCCGTGCCCGTGCCGCCGCCCATCCCCGCCGTGATGAACACCATGTCCGCGCCCGTCAAAATTTCGGCCAAGCGGTCGCGGCTTTCCTCGGTGGCCTGGCGGCCCAGGACGGGGTTTCCCCCCACGCCCAGCCCCTTGGTGATCCGTTCGCCCAATTGAAGGCGGACCGGGGCTTTGTTGCGGCGGAGAGCCTGAGAATCCGTGTTGGCGGCGACGAAGTCCACGTGGGAGAGGCCCGCCTCGATCATGCGGTTGACCGCGTTCCCGCCCGCGCCGCCGAGACCCACCACCTTGATGGCGGCGGGCTGTTCGTTGAAATCTTCGCTGAATTTTATTTGAACCATTAGAAAAAGTCCTCGACCAAAGATTTCAAGCGCTGGCCCAGGCCCATGGGACGCGACGCTCGGCGGCTCCGGGCCCAGTCCCCCAGGTGCCGGTAGGTGATGAGCCCGAGGGCCGTGGCGTAGCCGGGGTGGCCGATGAGGTCCGGGGCGCCGTTGATGTTCTGGGGCAAGCCCATGCGGACGGGGAGGTCCAAAATCTGTTCGGCGGCCTGGGCGATGCCTTGCAACTGAGCGCCGCCGCCCGTCAAGATCACGCCGCCGCCGGCCACATGGTCGGCGTAATTGGAGCGCTGAAGCTCCTCGGAAATCAAGGTGAAAATCTCTTCCACGCGCGGCGAGATGTAATCGAAGAGCGTCGTCCGTTTCATGTGCCGGGGCGTGCGGCCGTCGACGCTCGTGTATTCGATCTCTTCCTCCAAGTCCCCCTCGGCCAAGGGGCGGCTGGCGGCGCCGTAGCGTTCTTTCACTTTCTGGGCCTGCAAAAGCGAGGTGCGGAGCGCGTGCGATAGATCATGGCTGATGGCGTCGGACCCCACGGCCAGTTCTTTGGTGAAACGCACGCTTCCGTCGGCGTAGACGGCGAGGCCGGTGGTCTGGCCGCCCAAATCCACCAATAGACAGCCGAGCCCCTTCTCTTCCTGGGTCACCACGGTGTCGCCCACGGCCAGCAGGCCGTAGATGGGTTCCTGAACGTCGAAACCGGCCCGGGCGATGGCTTTCCACACGTTGTTTAAATGGCTTTGGCTGGCGGTGACGATGTGGACGTCGACCTCCAACAGCATCGCTTCCATGCCGATGGGGTTGGGCACCCCACTTTGGCGGTCCAAAATAAAATCCTGGGGGATCACATGGACGATTTCCCGGTCCGGAGAAATAGGGACGGCCTTGGTGCTCTCCACCACCTGGTCGCGGTCGGCGGCGGTGATTTCTTTATCCGTCCGGGCGATGTTCATGGCGCCGTGGTGGTTGAAGGTTTGGATGTGGCTTCCCCGCACGCCGATCAAAACGTTTTTCGAGTGGCCCACCATCCCCGCCATTTCCTCGGCGGCCTCGACGGCGCGGGTGATGGCGCGGGCGGTTTCATCGATGTTGATGACCACGCCGCCTTTGAGCCCTGCGCAGGGCTGGCGGGCCGCTCCGATGACTTCGGGCCGTTCCGCGTCGGGGTCGTGTTTGGCCACGACCGCCACAACCTGAGCGCTTCCGATGTCCAACCCCGTGATGATGTCCGGCTTAGCCATGGGTCCCCTCTGATTTATCCGTCGTTGTTCGCGGTTGAATGACCACCCGGTGGTCGTCGACAAACCGCGCGTATTCCAATCCCTCCGCGGCTTCCGGAGCGGACAGGACGCGTTGGAGCCGGCGGGCCTTGGCGGCCGCGAGGGCCGGGTCCGGGAGCGCCTCTCCCCAATGGACGGGAAGATCCCCCTGCAGAAAGAGAACCACCTCCCCGTCGGATGACATTTTAAGTTTGTAGAGGCCTTCCGTCCAGGGTTCTTTCGCGGATCGGAGGGCGGCCAGAAAGGCCAGGGCGGCGGTCGAGGGGTCGTTCGGGGCGGCGGGGGCCAGGATCGGGAGGCCGGCGCCGTCGCCCTGAAGCGGGAAAAGGGCGCCCGTTCCGTCGATCCCCTGCCAGCCGTCCCCGACGCGAACGCGGAGCACGGGCGTGCGCGGTATGAGATGAAAGCGGACCCCGTGGTCCCAGCCCCGGCGGACGCGGACGTCGGCCAGTTGGGGGTAACGTTCCAAAAGCCTTCGTTCAAGGGTCCGGGCGGAGAAGGAGAATAAGGATTGGCCGGGTTTCAAAGGCGGGGCGTCGGCCCAGCCGGGGAGAACGGCGCCTTCCACCGTCACGGCGGAGATCGCGAGAAGGGAGGATTTCTCCCACAGGCGCTGGACGCTCCACGCCAAGACGACGGCGGAGCCCAGGAACAGCAGACCTTTCACCCAAAGGCCGGCGGCTTCGGAGAGGGATCGCCAGCGGTAGGCGATGTGGGTCCGGCGAACCGTCACTTTAAGTTTTTTTCGGCGGCGCGGCGGCATCGGTCATCGCCCATCGTGGAGCGCCAGGGAGAGGAGGGTCAGGACCAACGCGTCAAAATCCATTCCCGCCGCGCGGGCGGCGTCGGGCAGAAGCGACGTGTCCGTCATCCCCGGAAGCGTGTTGACCTCCAGCACCGTCGGGTGGCCGCGCCGGTCGACGATCAGGTCCACCCGTCCGACGTGCCGGCACCCGAGAACATGAAACGCCCCGGCGGCCAGTTCCTGGGCTTTTTTTTGCGCGGCCGGCGACACGCGGGCGGGAATCACGTGGCGGGATCCGCCGACGGCGTATTTGGAGTGAAAGTCGTAGAAGGCGTGGGCGGGCAGGATTTCCACCACGGGCAAGAGCCGATCGCCCAGGAGACCCACGGTGATTTCCGTTCCTGGGACGTATTCCTCCACGAGCGCCTCGGGTTCCAGGCGCCAGGACGCGGCGAGGCCGGCCCGGAACGCCGCGGGCGTTCGGGCCAGGGTGACGCCGACGGCGGAGCCTTGACTCGCGGGTTTGATGACGAGCGGCCATCGGAGCGGCGGAACCAGGGAGGCCAGGAGAGCGGGAGATGGGCTTACCGCGAAATCGGATTTTCGGAGGACGGCCCAGCGGGGCGTCGCCAGTCCCGCGCTTTCGAAGAGCCGTTTCGCGGTGGGTTTGTGCATGGCCGACGCGCTGGCCAGAACCCCGCTCCCGGTGTAGGGAATGCCCAAAACGTCCAAGAGGCCCTGGAGGCGGCCGTCTTCGCCCACGGTCCCGTGGGTGGTGAGAAACGCGAGGTTGATCCGGCGGCGGCGGAGGGAATCGACCACGCGGGGGGTCAGATCCACGGCGGCGTGGGGGATCGCCATTCGGCGGAGAGCGGCCCGCACCGCGGCGGCGCTCTTGATCGAAATGGCGCGCTCGGCGGACCATCCGCCGTAGAGGACGGCGATCCGCCGTCGGCGCAGGGACGCGAGATCGGTTCGGACGTCGGGGGTCAAGGATTATTCTCCCAGGGTCCAGACCTCAAGGTCCAGCGCGACGCCCGCGCGCTCCCGCACGGTTTTCTGTATGGTTTCGATAAGGGCGCGGACGTCCGCCGCGCTGGCGCGGTCCACGTTTTCGATGAAATTGGCATGTTTGGGAGACACCTGTGCCCCGCCCACGCGGAGGCCCTTCAGACCGGCCGTTTCGATTAGCCGCGCGGCGTAATCGCCGGGCGGATTTTTGAAAACGGAGCCGCAGTTTTTGGTCCCCAGCGGCTGGCGTTCGGCGCGGCGTTTCAACTGTCGGTCGATCGCGGCCAGGATATCATTTTTGTCCCCCGGCCTCAATTGGAGATCGACGGAAAGAACCAACGTTCCGGTCAGGCTGGAACGGCGGTAAGAAAACTGAATCTGGTCCCGGGTCAGCCGGCGGGGGACGCCATCGGCGTCCAGCGTTTCGACTTCGCGGACGAGTTCGCCCAGGTCGCCTTCCGGCGTCCCCGCGTTGGTCATCAAGGCCCCGCCCACGGTTCCCGGGATGCCGCAAAAAGGTTCGGCGCCGGTCAAGCCGCGTTCCGCCGCGGCGCGGGACAGTTGGGGCAGGAGAACGGCCGCGCCCACGGTGGCCCGGTCGCTTTCAAAACGGAGGGCCTCGAAATCTCCCCGCAGGCGGAGGGTCACCCCTCGGACCCCGCCGTCTCCCACCAAGAGGTTCGATCCCTGGCCGATGGGGGTGAGGGGAAGGCCGTGGGAGCGGGTCCATTGAAAAAGGGTTGTGAGCTCCTGGCGGGTCCTGATCTCGACGTAAAAGTCGGCGGGCCCTCCGATGCCCCAGGTGGTGTGGCGGGCCAAGGGTTCGTCCGTCTTGGCTCCTGGGAACAGTGCGCGGAACTCCTCGGACAGGGCCGTCAGCACGCAGACGTGTGGGGAGGCAGGGATTGAAGGAGGGTTTCCCCCCATTTCCAGACGTCACCGGCGCCGAGAGTCAACACCACGTCGCCGGGCCGGACCAGGGCCTTCAACGCGGCGGGGCCTTCCGACGCGGGCAAGCGGGTGACGGAGGTCCCCTGGGCGCGGATCCGTTCCGCCAGCCAGTCGCTCGTGACGCCCGGGATCGGCGTTTCGCTGGCGGCGTAGATGTCCAAGAGGCCCAGGACGTCGGCCCCGGCGAAACACACGGCGAACTCCTCCGCCAAAATGCGTGTGCGGGAATAACGATGGGGTTGAAAAACGACGACCGTTCGACGGGCGGGGAATCTCTCCCGCAGAGCCTGGAGGGTGGCTTTGATCTCGGTCGGGTGGTGCCCGTAGTCGTCCATGACGGCGACGCCCGCGCGCTCGCCTTTGAATTCCAAGCGGCGCCCCACGCCCTGGAACGAGGCCAAGGCTTCGGCGATCTTCTGAAAGGGGACGTCCAGTTCCATCCCCGCCGCCACGGCGGCCAGGGAATTGATGACGTTGTGCCGGCCGGAGGCGCTCCATCGGATGTCGCCCAATTTCTGGTTGTGACGGAAAACGGAGAAAACGGTGGCCTCGGGAGCCGGCCGGATGTCCTTGGCCTGGATGTCGGCGTCGGGGGTGAGGCCGTAGGTGATCAACGGCCGGCGAATTTTGTCCAGGAGTTTTCGCGATCCGATGTCGTCGACGCCCAGGATGACCCGCCCGTAGAAAGGGACCTTATTGGCGAATTGTTCAAAGCCGGAAGCCAGGTTGGAGAGGGTCCCCCAATGGTCCAGATGATCGTCGTCGATGTTGGTCACAATGGCGAGGGTGGGAGAGAGTTTTAGAAAGGACCCGTCGGATTCGTCCGCCTCGGCCACGAGATATTCTCCCCGCCCCACCCGGGCTCCCGTGCCCAAATTGTGCATCCGCCCGCCGACAACGACGGTGGGGTCCAATCCGCCGGCCTGAAGGACGAGGGAGATGAGGGAGGTCGTGGTGGTCTTCCCGTGGGTGCCGCCCACGGCAATGGTGTATTTCAGTCGCGCCAGTTCGGCCAGCATTTCGATTCGGGGGATAACGGGAATCTTTTGTTTCTGGGCCTCCGTCACTTCCGGGTTGTCCGCCTGCACGGCGGTGGAGGTCACGACCACGTGGGCTCCCGCGGCTTGTTCGGCGCGATGGCCGATGAAAACCTTGGCTCCGAGCCCGGTCAGGCGACGGGTGACGTCGGATTCCTTGGCGTCGGATCCCGTGACGGCGTAGCCCAAGGTCAGCAGAACTTCCGCGATGCCGCTCATGCCGGCTCCGCCGATGCCGATGAAATGGATGTTTCGAATCTTCTTAAACATGGTGAAAGTTTATCACATGCGGACGGATCCTTCCGGGGTGGAGGACGGGGAGGTTTTAGACGACGTGCAAAATGGCGAACTTCAGGTAGTCGGTTTCGGGCATGGACGGGCGGACGGGGTGGTCCGGGCCCGCGCCACCTTGGTAAACCACTTTCACCTTGCGCCCGGATTCGTGGGAGGCGCGGGCCAGGATTTGGCGGAAGTCTTCCCGGCTCACGTGCTGGGAACAACTGGCCGTGGCCAGGAAACCGCCGCCGGAAACGCGGCGAAGTCCCAGGAGATTTAGGCGAATGTAGGCCTTCATCGCTTCGGGCAGATTTTTCTTGGAGGCGGCGAAGCGGGGCGGGTCGATGACGACGATGTCGTAGGTTTCCTTGGATTGGGTCAGGTATTCGAAGGCGTCGGCTTTTTCCCAGGCGCATCGCGGGGCCCAACCGTTCTTTTCGGCGGTGCGCTGGGCGAGTTCGAGGGCGGGGACGGAACGGTCGATGCCCAGCACCCGCGCCGCGCCGGTTTTGGCGCACCAAAGGCCGAACCCGCCGGTGTGGCAGAAAACGTCCAAAACGGTCCGGCCCGGCGCCAGGGCGGCCACGGCCGCGCGGTTGGCCCGTTGGTCGAAAAAGAAGCCGGTTTTCTGGCCTTGAAGCGGGTCCGCGGCCATGGTCACTCCGTCGGTGAGAAACCAGTGGGGAGTTTCCAGCGTTCCCTCCAAGAGCTTCACTTCCTCCGGCAAATGCTCCAACCGCCGGGCGGAGGCGTCGTTCCGCAAAACCAGAGCCCGCCAGGGGCCGAAGGATTTCACCGCCTCCAGGATGGCGGGGAGAAGCCGGTCCATGCCGGCGGCGAAAGATTCGATCACACAGACATCGCCGTAGCGGTCCATGACGAGGCCGGGCAGATCGTCGGATTCTCCATGAACCCAGCGGAAGGCGTCGTCGGTAAAAAAACGGCGGCGGAGGTCCAGGGCGTGTTGGAGACGGGTGGTGATAAAAGCGGTGTCGAAGACGGTTTCGCGGCGGCCCAAAAGGCGTCCGGCGATCAGGGAGCGGGGGTTGTAAAAACCGACGCCCAGGCGCTCGTCCCGGGAGGTCAGGAACTCCACTTCGGCGCCGGGCTCCAGGCCCTCGGCCGCTTGGTCGATCTCGTTGGAAAAAATCCACAGGTGTCCCCGTCGGACGCGGCGGTCTTCGTTGGGTTTAAGCCGGACGAACGGGCGGGCGTCGGCGCCGGGAGGGGGCGGAAGAGGCCGCGCGGGAGACTCTTTTTCGGCGGCGGGACGGGTTCCGCCGCGGCCCGATCGACGGAAGGTCATGGAAGGCCCCAGGCGGGATGCATTTGGGGAATCAGTTTAACCACGGGGATCCGTTGGCGGGCCCAGTCCCAAAACCCCACCAGCCGTGCCGGCGGCGGAGGGAGGATTTGCATGGGCGCCGCGGACCCCGGGTCCTGGAACCGCACGTCGAGGTCGGCGATGGGGGTGACGGGTTGAAGCACCAGCGGCGGGACGGGGGTCAGGCGGGAGAGCAAGTTGACGGCGGTTTCCATTTCGTCTTCCGTGGTCTGGGCGGTGAGAACAATTTTGACGAAGGCGCGATCTCCGGCGATGCGGAGGAATTCTTCATGCTCGGCCCAAAAGGGTCGCCCGATGGCGGAGGGGAGCTTGATATCGGCGGCGATGACATCGCACCAGGGCGCCAGGGGTCGAAAGAGGTTCGGATGGGTCGCGCTGGTTTCCAGATACGTGCGGAGCCCCAGCTCTTTAAGCGACGGAAGGAGAGCGGCCAAAAAATCGGATTGCAAGAGGGGTTCCCCCCCCGTGAGGGTCACCACGGCATGGTCCCGCGTGGCCTGAAGTTCCCGCACGCGGTGGAGGACTTGGTGGACGGTGAGCGTCTCGTGCCCTTCGTGCGTGAGGCTGTCGGGCGTGTCGCAATAACGGCACCGCCAGGAACAGCCGGCCAGGCGGATGAAAAGCTGGCGTTGGCCCACGTGAAGGCCCTCTCCCTGAAGGGTGGAGAACATCTCGACGACGCGGCCGGTGGGCGGGGGCGCGGGGGGGCCGTCCGGGGGAGCGGGGACGTCTTTGAAATCGTTGGGGTCGGAAATCATAAGAAGGGGCGAACCTCGCCGCTGTCAGGATAGCAAATTCCGTCGAGAAGAGTTAAAGCGCCGGGTCGGGAGCGCCGACGATCCGGAATCCTTCGGCCCGGAGCCGGCAGGAATCGCAGGCGCCGCAGGGGCGGGCCCCGCCTCGATAGCAGGACCACGTGAGGTTGTACGGCACCCGGAGAGCGATCCCTTGCCGGATGATGGCGGCTTTGCTCAGGCGGAGGAGCGGGGCCCAGAGGCGCAGCGGTTTTTTTTTCTCCGCCCCGAGCCGGGTTCCCAACCGGCCGACGGTTTGCATGGCACGGAGAAAGGGCCGCCGGCAGTCGGGGTACCCCGAGTAATCCAGGGCGTTGGCGCCGATCACGATGTGTTCCGCCCCCAGCGTGTCGGCCCAGGAGAGGGCGAAGGCGATAAATATCGTGTTCCTGGCGGGGACGTAGGTGTTGGGGATCGGCCCCTGGCCGATGCGGGAAAGGGCGTGGGAAGGGATCGGGATCGAGGGATTCAACAAACTGGATCCGCCCCAGGGCAGGCGAAATCGGACCACGCGGATGGGACACCCCGCCCGTCGGGCCACCGCCCGGGCCGCGCGTAATTCCCGCCGGTGGCGTTGGCCGTAATCAAAGAGGAGCCCATGGCAGGACCACGCCTTTTTCCGCTGGGCCCAGGCCAGCGCCGTGGCGGAGTCGAGACCCCCGGAAAGGAGGACGACGGCTTTTCCGGCCATCAGCCGTCGATGCCTTCAAGCCGGATCCGCCGCACCTCCGGCAAGTCCCACCCCACAAAACGGGACCCGAGCCGGGCGAACTTGAGGGGATCGTCGGAGGAAAAGTAAGACAAACGGCCCCGGGCACCCCCGTGCAGAAGCAGACCGTCTTGCTCCAGGCGGGTGCGGACGGCTTTTGCCGTTTCGTCGGCGGAATCGATCAGTTCCACCCCCCCCACCGCCCGACGGAGCGTGGGTTTGAGGAGCGGGTAGTGCGTGCACCCCAGGACCAGCGTGTCGATCCTGTTTTTGAGCAAAGGTTTTAAATAAAGGTTCACGACCCGACGCGTGATGTCGTGGCGGACCCAGCCTTCCTCCACCAGCGGAACGAACAGCGGGCAGGCGCGGCTGAAAACGTGGATGGTTCCGTCCAAACGCTTGATGGCGTTCTCGTAGGCGCGGCTGTGGACGGTGGCCTCGGTTCCGATAACGCCGACCCGGCCGGACCGGGTGGCGGCGAGGGCGGCCCGGGCGCCGGGCTCGATGACGCCCAAGACCGGGACGGGCATGAACGCGCGCAGTTCCGGCAGGGCCAAGGCGCTGGCGGTGTTGCAGGCGGTCACCATCATCTTGACCCCTTTCCGACGGAAGAACCGGGCGATTTCCAGGGAAAAACGTCGTACCGCCTCGGGCGACTTGCTGCCGTAAGGAACCCGCGCCGTATCTCCCACGTAAATGAAACTTTCGCGGGGCAGGAGGGCGGTCAAGGCGCGCAGAACGGTCAGTCCCCCCACCCCGGAGTCAAAAACGCCGATGGGACGGGCCGGGTTTTTCAATCAGTTCCCCCCCGCCGACGTTTTTCCAAGGCGAGCGTTGATCCGTTGTTTTTCGTAGTCCAGAAGACCCGCGTAGAGGGCGTCCACCAGCTTGACGTGGAAGCGGGAGGAACGTAAAAGTCCCTCCTCTTTGGGGTGCGTGATGAAGGCGGACTCCACCAAAATGGCGGGCATGGAGGTTCCGCGGAGGACGTAGAAACCCGCTTGTTTAACGCCCCGGTTTCCGATGGAAAGTCGTTTCGTGATTTGGCGGTCGATGTGGACGGCGATGGCGGAGGAATCGTTCATGTGCTCGTTTCGCGCCAAGGACCAGAGGAGGCCTTCCAGCTCTTCCCGGGCCTTGCCGGCCACCCCTTCCAATTCGACGACGGCGTTTTCCCGTCGGGCCACGGCGGCGGCCTCGTCGTTCGTGGCTTTTTCAGAAAGGAAATAAACTTCAAATCCGCCGGATTCGCGTTTGAGTCCCGCGTTGCAGTGGAGCGAGATGAAGAGGTCCGCTTTCGCTTTGTTGGCCATGGAGGACCGGTCCTGGAGGGTGACGAAACTGTCGTTGGCTCGGGTGAGGATGACCTTGAACCGGCCTTCTTTGTTCAGCAGTTTGGCCAGGGCCAGGCCGATTTGGAGATTGACGTCTTTCTCCAGCGTTCCGTTCGGGCCCACGGCGCCCACGTCTTTCCCCCCGTGCCCGGGGTCGATGACGATGGTGCGGATGGGCGAGAGCGCGAGATAGGGGGCGTCGATGTCCGCCCGCGGGCGGGCCCGGTCCGGCGGGGACAGTTCCGGCGGCGGGAGGGCCGGTGTCCCGGGGCGGGGGGGCCGCTGGGCCGTTTTCGGGGTGGACGCGGAGCCGGGTTTGCCCGGGGCGCCGGCCCGGAGAACCTCCACCACGACGGAGCGCGGGGATTCTTCCAAATAAATAGCAGGGTCGGCGGTTCCTGCGCCGAGGGTAACAATAACGTCGGTTGTGCGGGCGCGAGGGTCCACCTCGACGGAGGCGATGGCCCCGTCGTCCACCGACACTTTTTCCCACTCCCGGGCGCGGCCGCCGTAAAACCGCAGGGTGAGGATGTTGTCTCGGTGGGCGAGAACGCGGTAATCCACGTGGGGTCCGATGTCGATGGTGAGGCGGCTTTTGTTGGGGTAGGAATAAAAGCGGGGCGATGATACCGCGGGCGAGGGATCCACCGTCAGGTTTCTCCGCGCCGCGTTCCATTGGACTTGGGAGGCGACCAGACTTTGGAACTCCGGTGTGACGAGGAGAGAGACCGGGAGGAACACGTCGCTTCCCCAGGCGCGGGGGGGCGTGGCCAGGGGCAAGGCTTTTCCCCCCACCACGGCGGTGGAGACGTCCAAGGTGAACTCCGCGGTGCGGCCCTCGGAAAGGTAAACGATGCGGCGGGACACCCGCTTCCATTGAACGCGGCCCCCGAACACCTGTTTAATGGTGCGGAGAGAGAGGCAGGGGTTTTCCTCGATAGTGAACACCTGGACGCCGGTTCGCACGTTGCCGTCCACCACCGTGTTGACGGAGGCGGCGGGCCAGGGCGGACGCCGGCCCTGGGCGAAAAGCGGCAGGGCCGCGAAGGAAATCAACAGCCCCCCGGCCCAGCGGCGCATCAGTCGCTTCACGTTATCGGCATCCATTCTTCAACAAGTATAGGAAAATCACGGCCCCGATGACGCGGGGGATCCATTTCCATAAAGACGCGGAATCGATCGTCAAGCCTCCCGACGCGGGCGAGGGAACCGCGGGCGCGTTTGTTTTTCGGCGAACGGTGGACCAAAAATCCAGGTCGCCGTCGGAGGGGGAAAGCGTGTTGGCCGGGCGGTATTTCACCTGGGCCCCGGCGCGGCGAAGCCGTTCCATCAGTTCTGGAGTGACGGCGTGGGTGCGGAGATAATCCAGAAGCGTCCGCATTTCGGGCGGGAGGGCAGGATCGTCGGAGCGATAGACCTGGTCGTCGACGCGGACAATGGAAACCCCTGGTTTTTCCGCGGCCCGCGTCTCGAACTCGGAGGCGTTGGTGATTTCTTTGCCTTCAGCGGCGGCCCATTGGGCCGCGACTTTTGGGCTATAGCCATCCCGTCGCACGCGGTCCATCAGCCGTTGGATGGGCGCGGCCAGATCGGGTTGGTCGGACCGGTAGGTGGCGCCGTTGACGACCACGGTGAACACCTCTTCTTTTAAGGACGGCGGCGCTCCTTTCAGCGGTTTGTAGCAAGCCCAACAAAAGGTGCGGCCGGGCTCGTTGGCTTGGCCGCAGTGTCCGCAGGGATCCCCTTTGGGCGGGGAATGAATAGGGGGGAGGGGGGAGATATCGCCGATTTCGAGATGATTGAAACGATGCAATTTGGCGATGGCTTTTTCAATATGCGGAGGCAAGGAATCGTTGTGCTCCAGGTGGTCGAAACGGGGGGGGACATGGTGTTATGAATTCGGAGTGGGACTCGAGGAGGCGGGCCGGGCCCGTTCCTGGGCCCAGGCGCGGATGGCGCTGATGTCCTCGGCCATGGTGGTCGAAAGGGGGACCGTGTCGCGGAGAGCGGTTTCCAGGTCGTTCTGGGAAACCTCGCGGTTTTCGGCGAAGGCGTTGTGGAGGGCTTCCACCAAACACTGCTCGATTTCCGCGCCGGAAAACCCGTTGGACAGGCGGGCCAGGAGGGGGGGGTTGAAAGCGGCGGGGGCGCGGCCCTTCCGCTTTAAATGAATGGAAAAAATATCGGCCCGCTCCGTTTCCGTCGGCAGATCGATAAAAAATATTTCATCCAGGCGGCCCTTCCGAAGGAGTTCCGGGGGAAGCTGTTGGATGTTGTTGGCCGTGGCGGCGACGAAGACCGGTTTTTGCTTCTCCTGAAGCCAGGTCAAAAAAGTGGAGAAAATCCGGTTGGTGGTGCCGGCGTCCACCGCGCCGGAGGACTGGCTCCCGGAAAATCCTTTTTCGATTTCGTCCAGCCAGAGAACGCAGGGCGCTACGGATTCCGCCGTTTTGATGGCTTTCCGCATGTTTTCCTCGGATTGGCCGACGTATTGACCAAAGATGGAGCCCATATCCAAACGGAGCAATGGCAGTTTCCAAAGACCGCTAATCGCTTTGCATGTCAATGATTTGCCGCATCCTTGGACCCCCATCAACAAAATGCCTTTTGGCTCGGGAAGGCCAAACTTGCGGGCCTTTTCCGAGAACCCATTGCCGCGTTTTTCCAGCCAATGTTTAAGCAGGTCCAGACCGCCAATGTCAGCGAAGGCCTGCTGGGCCTCAAAATATTCCAAAAGGCGGGACTTGCGGATAATTTGTTTGGTTTCTTTGAGCAGGGTATCTTTGATTTCTTCCACCGTGAGGGTGGGCCCGTCCACGATGGAGCGGGCCAAGGCGTTCTCGGCTTCGGAAAGAGTCATGCCCAGCGCGGCCTGGACGATTTTTTCTCGGTCGTCGGCGTTGAACTCAAAAGGGACCTTCCCCTTGGCTTGGGCCAGGGACTCATCCACCAGGGAGGCCATCTCACCAAAGTCGGGGAGGTCATAATCGATGACGGTGATATCTTTTTCAAGTTCCAAGGGGATCGTGAGGAGGGGGGAAAGGAAAACCAATGTTTTGTAACTCGATTTGAGATCTGTCACCAGATCCCGAAGTCGGCGAATAACCTTGGGGTCCTGCAAATGGGGGTGAAAATCTTTAAAGACGAAGAGGGCTTTTTGTTTGGACACAGCCACCTGTTCCAAGGCTTGAATCGGATCGGCGGCATTGCCTGTTCCTGGGAAAGGGTGCTCCGCCAAGCCCCGTGTGGCGGACCAGAAGAACAGGTTCTTGCCTTGCCGCTGGGCCATCCGGGCCAAAAGCGCCTCGGCCCGGGCCTCCTCCCAGCTCACCATGTATATGAGGGGGTAGCGGGCCCGAATCAAGATATCCATTTCGTTTTCTTGGGGAGAAAGAGAGACCTTTGGGATTTCAACGTCCATGTTGGTTTAAGCCCTCTCGCTGAAATAGATGATGATCTCTGTTTAGCCAACTTTCTTGTTGCCAGAAGGCAAGGTTATACCGAAATCGGCGTTCTGTCAACCCGCCAAAGAAGCGTTCCTTCCAAATTCTCCGGGAAGGCCGGGCTCACGCCCTGTTTCACGTGAAACATTCCGTTTCCGGGCCCATGGCCGGGAACCGGCCTGCAAAATGTTTCCCGTGAAACAATCTAAGAGAAGATGGCTTTTTTCCGGGCCGATTGCCGGAAGAAAAAAATGAACACAAACCCCGCCACAAAACCACCCGCGTGGGCCCACCAGGCCACTCCGCCCACATCCCCGGCGCCAGCGGCCGTTCGCAGGAGCGATCCGTAACCTTGGAAGGCCTGGAGGAGGAACCAAAAACCCAAGAAGAAGAAGGCGGGTATTTCAACGATGCGAAGGAAAACAAAAATAGGGACCACGGTCAGGACCTTGGCTCTCGGATAAAGAACGAAATAGGCCCCCATGATTCCAGCGATGGCGCCGGAGGCCCCGATCATGGGGACCGTGCTGGCCGGGTTCAGACCCACTTGAAAAAAAGCCGCCGCGGAACCCACCGCCAGATAGAAGACCAGGTAGCGCAGGTGCCCCACGCGGTCTTCGACGTTCCCGCCAAAAACCCACAGGTAAAGCATGTTTCCAATCAAATGAAGCCATCCCCCATGAAGAAACATGCTGGTGATCACTCGATACCAGTTTTCCCAAGGATGTCGTACCAGCGGTGCGGCCAAGAGGGACCACTGGGAGAAGAACCGTTCCACAGCCTGGGGGGAAGGTTGGCGAAGCTCCACGGAGAAAACGGCGATATTTCCAAGAATCAGCAGAATGTTGAAAAAGGGGAAAGAACGGCTTCTGACGTTGTCTTTTAAAGGGATCATCGGTTTATTTTGTAATTCACGGGTTCCAGCCTCGCGGCCTCCTGAAATTGAACCTGGGCCTCCCGAAGCCGCCCCTGGGCTTTTAACCGAAGGCCCCACTCGTGCCGGGCTTCCGCGTAACGGGGGTCTATCTCGATGGCCCGGCGAAAGGCGGTTTCCGCCTCTCGATCCCGCCCCAGAGCGGATTGGGCCAGGGCCCACACGAGTTGGGCCTCGCGGTTTCCGGCGTTCAGTCGCACGGCCTTATCCGCCACGGCCAGCGCCGTCGTTGGATTTTTTTGAATCAACCAGGCCCGAGCCAGAAGGGCCTGAGCCAAAGCCAGCTGTGGATAAGCGTCCGCCACGGCCCGGGCGTCCAGGATGGCGTCCGGGGTTCGGCGCAGGTCCAGAAAGATCTGGGCCCTGAGCAATAGTGCGGCGGGATGATCTTTGTAGATAGACATGGCGCGGTTAGCCCATTGCAGGCGCACTTCCGGCTCTTTTTTCAAACGGGCCAATTCGGCCATTTGGGCGAGAGTCTCGAAACGGCCATGGTCCAGGTTCATGGCGTCTTCCAGGTGGCGGGTGGCTTCGCTGTATTTGCCGGCGAATTGCGCCAAGGAAGCTCTGGTTTCAGCCAGCAAAACGTGTTGATTCCGCGCCACCTTCCGCAGGGTCTGGAGCCGTTCCATGGAATTAAGCGTTTCCCCGGACCAGGAATCCAAATCGCCTGCGCCCAGCGGCAAGATCCGGTTTCCGATGGTGGCCAGGACCTTCTCCGCCTCTTCTGTTCGCCCCTTCGCAGCCAGGGAAACGGCCCAGGCCATGCCGGCGTCCACCCGTCCATTGTCTTCTCGGAAAATCCTCTCGACGATGGCATCGGCATCGTTTCGCAGGCCCTGGGCGGCCCGGATTCTGGCCAAGAGGAGTTCAATCCCTTCGTCGGTCCCAGTGGGGGGGCGAAGGGTGGAAAGGATTTCGGAGGCAGGTTCCAACTCCCCGGAGAAGAGAAAGGCATAGGCCATTTTTTGACGTAAAGATTGGTCTTTGGGCGCCGCCTCCACGAGCGGACGGTACTGGGCTAGGGCGGCTTGGTAGCGCCCCTGGTCCGCCAAGAGGTCGGCGTTCAGTTCCCACAGCCGAGCGTTGTCTGGAAATATTTTAAGGCCGGCGGATATAACGGTTTCCGCTTTCATGTATTCCTGCCGGTCACCCAAGAGGCGCGCTAAAAGTTCATAGGGAAGAAGTTCTTTCTGGTTAAGACGGTTGGCTTCCTCCAAATAGTCCATGGCAAAGGACACTCGATCGTTCACGAGATTTATAATCCCCAGCCCCAGGGCCGCAAAAAAGTTGTTGGGGAACTTTTCGCGCAAAGTCCGCATCTCTTTCTCTGCCGGTTCCAGGGCGCCCTTTTCCAAATAGCTCTTGGCCAATAGTTCCCGAAGGGCTTCTTCCCTTTCCGGGGACCAAGATTTCGATTCGAGTGCTTCCACTGCAATCTCCACGGCCTCCCCCGGCTGGGCTCGATTCAGGGCGCGTTGGGCCCTCGCCCAAGGCGTTGAACGCGACCACCACCAGGCGCCGAAGAGGGCGAAAAGGACGAAGATAAACCCAAGAATCTTATGTCTCATGTGTTTGCATCTATAATTGAATACGTTTTTTTAGCATAAAAAATTGTCGAAGGTTTTGCATCTGATTCTGCCTGGAAAAATGATTCACTACATACCAGGCTCAATATCCCACAAAAATGAGCCATATAATTCACTTTGCCGGGCAATTTATTAAAGCGGCCTCTTTGCCGCCATTCCAGAGCGCCTGGGATAGGCCGTTGATGTTTGAATTGTCTTTTCAATACAAATAATGAGCCTCTCTTTTTCAAGGTCAGGAAGGCGGTAGGAAATAACAGCGTTTTCCCGGCCGCCCAGCTCCTTCAAAGCCTTGGCGGCCGCCGCCAATTCTTCCCGGGCCTCGGCCCCCCGGTGCAGGATGGCCAACCCTCCCACCCTCAAGAGCGGGAGGGTCAGTTCCATCACGGTGGATAGGCGACCCACGGCCCGGCAGAGGGCCACGTCGTAGGTTTCTCGATGTTGAACCTGGCGGGCCAGATCTTCCGCCCGACCCCAGAGCGCCTCGGCGTTGGTGGTCCGGCGGGCGGTCAATAGGGAAGCCACCGCCGCCTGTTTTTTCCGAACCGAATCCAAAAGATGAAGGGTCCACCGGGGTCTCGCCAAAGCCAACGGAACTCCAGGGAAACCTCCGCCGGTGCCGACGTCGATGACCTTGGGGCTTTCGCCTAGGCCCGGAACCCGCAGGACTTGCAGAGCGTCCACGGCATGGGTTCGAAGTTCCCGCTCCGTTGAAAATGAAATGAGGTTGAGGTCTCGGTTGATGGCGGCGAGGTCCTTCAGGAATCCCTCCGCCAGGACAAAAAAATCGTCCGGGAGGTCTAGCCCCGCCAGGGCCAAAGAAAACATGTTCCAGTCGGGAGGGATGATCGTCGCCATTACCCGAAACTCTTCCCGTCCGTGAGCAACGTCATTTCGTCTCCGCGCGCTCGCGCCGCCGTCGCTCCAAATGAACCAACAGTATGCTGGCGTCCGCCGGGGTCACGCCCGGAATTCGGGCGGCTTGGCCCAAGGACTCGGGGCGAACTCGGTTCAACTTTTGGCGGGCTTCCGTCAGGATCCCATGGACGCCGTCATAGTTGAAATCCTCCGGAATGCGCCGTGATTCCATCCGGCGAAATTTCGCGATGTCGGCCCGCTCGCGTTTTAAATAGCCCCAGTACAGGCGTTCGATTTCCACTTGGCGCCGAACCAGCCCGTCGCCCCAGGGGGTATCGTCGGGGGTGGCCCCATGAACGGGGTCCTGTCCGGTGGACGATTCCGCTTCGGGCAGGTCTTCGAAAAAACGGGACTCCGCATCTTTCGGCAAAGCTTCCCGGGCGGCCTCCCAGAGCCGTCCGCGATACTTTACGAAATGATCGTACATCCCCGTCGAAACCAGCCCCACCCGTCGGCCGTGGTCCATCAGCCGGAGGTCCGCGTTGTCCCAGCGCAAATGCAAACGGTACTCGGCCCGGGACGTCATCAGCCGGTAGGGCTCATCCGTCCCTTTAGTTACCAAATCGTCGATCATAACGCCAATGTAGGCCTCGTCCCGACCCAGCACGAAGGGTTCCTCGCCGCGCAAAAACCGAACCCCGTTGATCCCCGCCATAAGCCCCTGCCCCGCCGCTTCTTCATATCCGGTGGTCCCGTTGATCTGCCCGGCGAAGAAGAGCCCGGCGATGGCCTTTGTCTCCAAGGACGATTTGAGCTGGGTGGGGGGACAAAAGTCATACTCCACCGCGTAACCGTAACGGACGAACCGGGCGTTCTCCAGCCCCGGCACCGCTCGAACGATCCATTCTTGCACATCCTCCGGCAGGCTGGTGGAAAGGCCGTTCACATACACCTCGTCCGTGTCATACCCCTCCGGCTCGATAAAGACCTGGTGGTTGTCGTGGTGGGGGAACTTGACCACTTTGTCCTCGATGGACGGACAGTAGCGCGGCCCCAACCCTTTGATCCGCCCCGTGTAGAGGGGAGACCGATCGAGGTTTTTCCGAATGGCCTCGTGGGATTTTTCCGTGGTCCGCGTGAGCCAGCAAGGCAGTTGCCGTTGGGGAAGCGACGGCGTGAAATGGCTCATGGGGATCGGCGGTTCATCCCCCGGCGCCAGCAAACATTTCGTGTAATCAATGGTCCGCCCATCCAACCTCGGCGGCGTCCCGGTTTTGAGCCGTCCCACCTCAAACCCCAGCGCCCGCAAACAGTCCGACAGATGGGCGGACGGTCGTTCGTCAATCCTCCCGCCCGGGGTGGTCGTAAACCCCCTGTGCAAAAGGCCTTTCATAAAGGTTCCCGCCCCAATCACCACCGCGCGGGAGCGGATGTCACCCGCCCGTTCCGCCCGCACCCCTGTTACCCGCCCCGCCTCCGTTAAAACGGCCACCACTTCGTCTTCCAAAACGGTCAGGTTCGGCTGGCCTAAAACCGTCCCCGTCATGGCGCCGCGGTACAGCGCCCGATCGCACTGGGCCCGGGGGCTCCAAACCGCCGGCCCCTTGCCGCGGTTCAGCATCTTAAACTGAAGGCCTGCCCGGTCCGTCGCCCGGGCCATCTCGCCACCCAGAGCGTCGATCTCCCGAACCACCTGTCCCTTGCCCACGCCCCCCACCGCCGGGTTGCAAGACATCTGCCCGATCTTGGTTTTGTCGAGGGTGATTAAGAGCGTCGAAACGCCCAGCCTCGCGCCCGCCAGCGCCGCCTCAATGGCCGCATGCCCCGCCCCCACGACGATAAGATCGTGTTGAATCGTCATTGAGAAACCAATCCCTTATCCAAAGCCCAATACCAGAAGGGGCGCACCTGAATCCGACATCGGTCCCTTCTAAAATCGTCCGTCTCGTGGCGAACCCCCGGCGTACTTTTCACAGTACGATATCGAACGAAATTCGTATTATCCATAGTACGTCAATTAAGCCCCTCGACCGTCGTTCTCGAGACAGGCATATTATCCAACGGGCTTCGAACGCCGCGGGCGCCTTGGTTCAGAACGTGGGTGTAGATCATAGTCGTGCTAACGTCTTTGTGCCCCAAGAGTTCTTGGACCGTGCGGATATCGTAGCCGGCCTCCAGAAGATGCGTGGCGAAACTGTGACGAAAGGTGTGCACGCTGGCGGGCTTCGTCAACCCCGCCATGCGCACCGCGCGTTTTACCGCGCTTTGCAAAGTCGTCTCGTGCAAATGGTGCCGTCGCTCCACTCCGGTGCGCGGGTCTTTCGACAATCCTCGCGCCGGAAACACGTATTGCCACCCCCATTCCCGATCCGCGTTCGGGTATTTCTCCCCCAAGGCGTTGGGAAGATAAACGCGCCCGTTCCCCTCGGCCAGGTCCCGCTCGTGAAGCGCTTTGACCCCCGCCAAATGCCTTTCCAAAACGGGCCGAAGAATTTTAGGAAGCATGGTCACGCGGTCCTTCCCGCCTTTCCCGTCGCGCACCACCACTTGGTTCAAATCAAAGTCAATGTCCTTCACCCGAAGCCGAAGGCACTCCATGAGCCGCATCCCCGTCCCATAAAGGAGCTCCGCCAGTAGACGCGACGGGCCCTCCACATGGGAAATAACCCGCTCCACCTCTGGCCGGCTCATCACCACCGGCCGCCGGTCCGGGACTTTGGCCCGCACCGTCTCACCAATGGACCCCAACTCCCTGTTCAAAACATGTTTGTAAAGAAAAACGATGGCGTTCAAAGCCTGGTTTTGAGTGCTGGCCGAAACTTTTCTCTGAACCGCGAGATGCGTTAAAAACGCCCCCACTTCCGCGCCCCCCATATCCTTCGGGTGTTTTTTCCCATGGAAAAAAATATAACGCTTGGCCCAATCCACATAGCTTTGCTCGGTCCGAATGGAATAATGCTTCAGCCGAATCGCCTCTTTCAGCTGATCCAAAAGTTTCGGTTTAGGCGGTTCCCCGTTTGGCAGGGCCGCCGCCACCGTGGAAGGGGGGTTGAAAGAAACCGGATTCGGGTGTATCATTCAGACCTCACTGGATCCTGATCCGTCCGGCTGACGGCGGAAAAAAATCAGGACCAAACAATCGGTTTGAAGGTCGGGCGAACTATCCCGACCGCGCGTTCAAGAGCAACAGTAATTCTGCATTTTTTAACAGTGATCTGTCTAGGCGGTGTAATTGAAGGCAGAGGTGTATCTATCTAATATATGTTGGGCGGTGGGCACATGCTAGGCAAAATATTCGGCGCCGCAATTCTGATCTACCTTGGGATTTTTTGTCTGGTGCAGTTGTACCGCGGGGTGACAATAGGAGAAATATCTCACAACAAGCTGGGGTTCGTTTTCGGGCGTTTGCCCCAGCCGAGGAAGTTCTGGATCGGGATGACTATTTACAGCATGATGTTGCTTGCTTGCATTACGATGGGGGTGTTGCTATTCGTTCCCTAGTCGCCCAACCCGGCAATCCAGCGGATGCGGCCACGGAGCGGCCGCACCGCTGATTTTGTTTCGTTGGGCATAAACCAAATGAAATTAGAGTCCCCCTTCGGAGTGCAATTAACGGTTGCATTGTTTTCATTGGCCTTTGCGGCTTGCGATAATCTGCCAACAACCAAAATTGATTTTTACATTGACGCTAGAACTGCAAGTGAAGTTCCCGACAACGACAGGTGGCCGGGCGGCGCCGGAAACAGCTCTCCGATAATGTCGTCAGAAGTCGAAGGCATGCAGTGTTATGTGGAGTTGTCTCCAACAAATACGGGGTTTCTTGATAGGTGGGGTAGCCCATTTAGATTAACAATACACGTTACCCCTAAAGACAGGTCAAACTGGTTGAAATACGACATGCTTTATCTGAAAAGCCTAACCGTGATTGGCAATTCTCAAACCACCTTGTTCGAAATCAAAGAACCATTGAAAATAGAATTTGAGAAGAATTCTGGCGGAGTGCTTAAAACAGCCTATTACGAACAAGAATTTCCAATTCAACATTCCGCCAATAAGACGGTAACTGTCACATTCGTGTATAAACTTATTTCATCAAATGGTTCATTTACACATGAGGTTGCAGGGACAAGTTCTTTCGTCGGGAGAACGGCGACCAAGCGAGGTTGGAAAGGATGGGGAGTTTGATTTGTACCCACAGAGAGAAAAAAAAATGCCCAACCCATTATTTCAGCGGACGGGCCACACGGCGGCCCGCCGCTGAATTCTGACGTTATGTGACGGAGTGAGAGTGCAAAATAGATTAGGGTGTTATCTTTGCGGGTCAGTTGGAAACCTGACGAATGACCATGTTCCACCCAAATGTCTATTTCCCTCTCCTCGACCGAAAAATCTAATTACCGTTCGTTGCTGTATGGCATGTAACAATTCGTTCAAATTAGACGATGAATATTTCCGCGTTGCGATGACTACCCAAGGGTATTGGAACCCAACTGGGCAATTAATCTGGAAAAAGAAAGTCGTTTAGTCTACATTTCAGCGAAGTCCAGCATTGCGAAAATCTTTAGCGAAAGCCATAGTTCCAATACCTGGGGAATCTATGAACCCGCTGTTCCCCGAAGCGCAAAATGCAGTTGAATTTGATAAAAGTAGAATTGATCGCGTGGTCCTACGAATAGTACGTGGACTATTTAGACATCATTACCCATCCATTATCCTGGATTCAAAAGTTAAGCTAAGCGTAGAAATGTTCTATCGGAATCAAGATAAAGATGAAACTTTACGGACTCTAAAACGAGAGGAAATAGGAGGGGACATTTTTAGATACTGGCGCGGTCTAGCAAACAGTGATCTGCGCGAATCGATTTGGGCGTTAGCATTTTATGATCAAACTTTGTTTTCGGTATCGACAGAGGTGGTCACATAACAATTCGTTCCACCGGACGCGTACACGGCACGCGCCGGTGAACTTCATACGTTGAGCCCGGGGGAATGAAAACATGGCCAAGAGGATGCTCTGTTTGTCTGTATTAACATATGCGATTATGCCGAACAATTTATTTGCGGCATGCCAAGAGGTTTTTAGTATTTCACATGACCGATCGATTAACGAAGCGTATTTATTTTCAGTGTGGCTGGAGGATGGAGCCGGCCACCGAACTGGTTTTCTTAATGACGAAACCATTGTTGAAGAAATTCCTGGAAGCGATGTAGCGATGGAATGCATAGGTGGGTCAAACGACCTTGAAGCTTCTGCCGAAGATTCGGCCAGCCCTATGAGAGAAATTCGGCACATATCTGTGGTTAAACCCCAACCGGCAATGCATTTGTTTATCAAGGGGGATGCAGACACCGCCTTTTCAATCGAAGTTGATCGCATTTTTTGCGGAAAAACTATAGAAAATTACACCGTAAGCGGGACCGTTGAAATGGATGAAACAAAGGAAGTGAAACTTGTTCCTCCCAAGCCAACAGATGGAACCCCACAAGAAACAGAAATAAAAACAGGAACCCGACAAGAATAATTGAGCAAGACGAGAGTACAAAAAGGCTGAAGAATGAAGTCATATTTGCCCAACAATTCATTCAAGCCGACGCGGGCACACACCACCCGCGCGGCTTAATTCCAACGTTAGATATTTGAATGGAAGCGATTCCGACCAACTATAAAAACATTAGATTCAGGAGTAAACTCGAGGCCAGCTACGCTCTAACCTTTGATTCCTACGGGATTGAGTGGGCTTATGAGGTAAACGGATTTCAAATCGATTCCATTAAATATTTACCTGATTTTTGGCTGCCGAAAATTCACACTGTTCTTGAGGTAAAGGGGCCTCTGGTTCCTGGCGCTGAGAAAACGAAAGCTCTTGCTGGGGCCGTGAACAACCCTGATTGGTGGAATCCCCAGACTCTCGTGGTAATCGGTAATGAAATGGGAGTCATTAAAGACGCCGAGAATGACACAGATGTCTCATTGGCTAAGTGCACCAAGTGCAAACAGTTTTGGTTCATGCCGTGGTATTTGTCGTTCGCTTGTAGAAATTGCAACGAATATGACGGCGACCATCATATTGAAAAAACATATGAGAGATTTGAACTTAAGCAATTTCATATCTAACAATTCATTCCAGCGGACGGGCCACACGGCGGCCCGCCGCTGAATTCTTACGTTGGGCCTTAGGAGAAGTGATTGAAGATAAAAATTAATGGCCAAGTATTTGAATATTCCCTGAGAGATCAATGGATCACTCCGCTGAAAGAATTAATTGGTAGTCGCGTTGTCGCTGATAACCGAGAGAAACTCGATATTGATCTCTTTGTTTTTGATGAAAACAGTCCCTTAGATTCTGCAGACAAGCTACCTTTGAATATTATGAACCTATCACTGGTAGATGAGTGGGTAATACAATACCGGTCCGGCGTTGGCTCATTTGAGGCTTACCCCGACACACTTAGCGAGACCGATGTTATTCAAATAGTTGACGAATATTGCAAAGACTTTGTGAGATTCCAGAGCCGATTTCAGTGGAAACAAATCAAGAGACTTGGATTCGGCTCATCGACTGCCGTTAATGTTTTGCTCACAATCATTGTTTTGGCGGCCATCGGGCTGACTGTAGTTTACTTCTTGATTAAAAATGGTGTTATCTCATTCCAATGAAGGAGCTTAGCCCAACCAGACGGTCCAGCGGAGGCGCCACGGGCGCCCCGCTGACCTTATGACGTTGGGCACTTTAATATGAATGAAACCAAAGACTACAATCAATCGATTCTAAAGTTGCTCGCCGCCTTAGAGAACCGAGATATACTCAAAAGTTGTGGGTGAGGGGTTGAGGGGATAAAAAAGAAAAGCGTATCCTGTCTGGTGAAAGGAAACAAAAACCCGGTGGTTGACGCCACCGAACCCAGGAGGATACGCTTATGAAAGATGTTAAAACAATTCGGGCAGAAAAACCAGAAGGGCAAGGGGGTGGTGGGTACGCTGGAAGAGATCGTGCGCCGCGGGGCGCAACGGCTATGGAAGTGGCGCTGAACGAAGAGGTGGATATTTTTGTCAACGCCATGCGGCCCGGGTGGACGAACACGGGCATCGGTTGATTGTCCGCAACGGAAAACAAAACCGGCGGGTCTTGGTGACGGAGCCGGCCCCTTGGACATTGAGCCTCCTCGTGTGGACGACCGGGTTCTGAAAGGGACGGGGAGCCACGATTTCAGTCGATCCTGATCCCGCCGTATTTGAGGAAGACCAAGAACCTGGAGGAGCTGGTGCCGTTCCTGTATTTGAAAGGGATCTCCACGGGGATTTCACGGAAGTCCTGGAGAAGCTGGTCGGGGAAAAGGTGCTGGGATTTTCAGCGGAAAGCGTGGTGCGGATGAAGCGGATCTGGGAACAGGATTACCAAGAATGGATCGGACGGGACATATCGAAGAGCGAATATGTTTACTGGTGGGTGGACGGAATCTATTTCAACGTCCGGCTGGACGATGATCGGCAGTGTATTCTGGTGATTATTGGGGCGAAGGAAGACGGAACCAAAGAACTGGTGGCGGTGGAGGACGGGTTTCGGGAGTCGAAGGAAAGCTGGCAGTCCGTTTTACGGACATTAAAACGGCGTGGATTGGCGAAGGGGCCAAAGTTGGCGATTGGTGACGGCGCGTTGGGGTTCTGGGCGGCGCTGTCGGAGGAATTCCCCGGCACGAAGACCCAGCTTTGTTGGGTTCATAAAACAGTCAACGCGCTGGACAAGCTTCCGAAGAGTCTTCAAGGGAAAGGGAAGCAAATGATCCACGACATTTACCTGGCGCCGACGAAAGAGGAAGGACACGCCGCCTTTGACGCTTTCGTCAAAGAGTTCGAACTGAAATATCCGAAGGCGGTGGAAACGATCAACAGGAACCGGGAGAGTTTGCTCACGTTCTACGATTTCCCGGCGGAACATTGGTTGTCGATTCGAAGCACGAACGTGATTGAGTCGACATTTGCAACGGTGCGTCTACGGACAAAAAGAACGAAGGGATGCGGTTCACGGATCGCGACGTTGACGATGGTTTATAAGTTGGCGGAATCGGCGCAGAAGCGGTGGCGGAAATTACGGGGATACAAAAAGTTGACGGCGGTGTGGAAAGGGATCCAATTCAAAGACGGGGTTGAACTGGAAATGGCCGCCTAATTTACGACCGGATGGGATACGCTCCTCAAATCCCACCCACAACATTTGACAATATCTCTAGAGAACCGCTTTGGGCCTGCAACTTTTTACGTTGAACATGGTTCTGACAGTAACCATGTTGTTTTAAAAAGCTCATTGGACCCTCGACCCAGGTGGTCTGTAATAGCTCTTGAGGCACCAGACCGATACTCACTCCAGGTTACGTTGCACGGGGATGAGTTTCAAAAACCCTTGATGCGTGTGGGTTCTGGCACTACGCTCATGATGCCTTTCGATATGCCAATTGACAAAGAAATTGGCTTGGCTGACCTATTAAATATTTGCGATCAGTATAAAACCTACACACCGCCAAAACGGCGTAACGCTTTGGATATTAAAAGAATAATCCTTTCAGTCACGTTGTCGATTCTTGTCCTTGCTGGATGGCATTTCAACACAGCTGTGTTGCACTGGTCTCTTCCTAGGTTTGTAATCACATTGATTGCTGTTTACTGCCTATCCTTGTTCCTCTGGGTTGGATACAGATATGGAAAGTTACGTTCTAAACTGTCACGCGGGAGTGCCCAACCCGGCGCTCCAGCGGACGCCAACAGCGGGCGCCGCTGAGCTTTTTCGTTGGGCATGGAGCGTAAATGAATTTCCTGGTTATGCCAAAACCGAATTTGGTCTCAGTGCTGCGATTGAGCTGGCAAAATCGGCCGCTTGATGTCGTCCTGACTCTTTTTTGGGTGCTTCAGTTTGTTGCCCTGTCTGTCGCAGCCCTTTGCCTCATCTTTCTTGCTAGCCACACCCCTGATGCGTTGCACTTTTTTCCCATTGTTAGCAGAGGCGGGGGCTCGGTCTACGTATCTCCGTTTTTCGGCAAAGTTTTCTATGGGCAGCTCTGGGGGTTGGTAGGCACCACTGTTGCGATGTTCGTTATCGCGAAGGTCCGAAGGTAATGCCCAACCCGGCGCTTAAGCCGACGATGCCACGCGCAAACCGCGTGCCATCGCGGCTTAGCTAGTCCGTTGGACCTCTCAAGAATCATACAGAGATGGCACGCAGTTACAGTGAAATAGAAGAGTGACAATTTTAAGCAACGCCGTCATCGTCTCACGGCAAAGTCAAAATCAGTTTGGGGGCGCGGCTCATTCATTTCAGCCGCATAGTAACGTTGGGCAGGTGTGTCCTTGTGTCATTCCTTGTCCAACAATGCGGTCCAGCGGAGGCCGCTCTCGCGGCCCCGCTGACCTTTAACGTTGGGCCGGAGTATTTCATGAAGAATTATATCAGGGCCTTTTTTTTTCTTTTTGCGGGTAGCGGTATATGCTTTGGTAAAGATCAAACCCTTGTTATTCATCAGCAACGCGGGGGACTCGACTATAAAAGTGAGGTTGCGGTCAAAGACTCAATAACTGCCACGACCCCCTTTGTGCTTGAAGGTTTCTACAATAGCTGGAAATGTGAAGCTTGGATACTCGACGATAAGAATTCAGTCCTGGCAACATGCTGGCAATTTGAAGATATGCTGAAACCGTCTCGTTGGAAAACTCAGGTTTCTATCTATTGCGATTCGGAAGATTCATTTTTTCTCGATGCTGTAACGATCAAATGCCAGGGCAAGGAACCACCCAAATTTCGGGGCAAGTGAATGGCGGCCCAACCCGGCGGTGCGGCGTACGCATAGAACGGGCGCCGCTAAGGGCTAAATGATAAAATGATTCCAACAAGGAGGACGTGATGACCATCCAAGAAATTGAACGTCAAATTAAAAAACTTCCTCGTCCACGATTAGCCGCTTTTCGGGTATGGTTTCAACGATTTGATTCTAGATCGTGGGACACCCAAATGGCTCGTGACGTGAAATCCGGAAAACTCAACCGATTAGCGGAAAAAGCACTGGCCTCTTATAAACTCGGCAAAGTCAAAGAGCTTTGAACCATCTCGCTTCCCCTGATTTTTGGAAGTGCTACCGAAAACTTCCCAAAAGCATCCGTCTTTTGGCCGACAAGAATTTTAAGCTCCTCAAAGAAAATGGCCATCATCCTTCCCTGTATTTTAAAGTCATAAAAAGATTCCGCTCTGTTCGCATTGGTATTTCTTATCGGGCATTGGCCGTGACTATCCCTGAAGGGTACCTCTGGTTTTGGATTGGGTCTCATTCGGATTATGACCAACGCATTAAATGAAGAAAAACTTGCCCAACCATTCATTCCAGCGGACGGGCCACACGGTGGCCCGCCGCTGAATTCTAACGTTGGGGATCCATTTCATCAGGAACGGCTAAGAAAAAAATATTTGTGTATAAGGGGGGTGTTTTGAAAAACAGGCGCATAACATCGGGAGTGATGATCGCATTGTCGGTCGCGGGCGTGTGGGCGGCGGCGGTCTATGCCACTAGGGCCGTGGCCGCAACCAGCCCTTCCAGTGCTTTTTCGTCGACGGATCGTTTCCGTTTCCACGAGGAACTTGTGAAAGCTCAGAAAAGCGTGTGGGATTTCCAAAGTCGCATGAATTCAACGGGCGTGCCGGCCGACACGAGGGATCTTTTCCACAAATGGGCTCGGTTGATCTATGAGGACAGCTTGAGGGTCGGCATCAACAGGCTTCCAGCGGGCGACCCTCTGGCGAAAGAGTTGGGCGCGGCTTTGCTCACGGATGGCGAACCACGAAGCGAAATGGTCCTAAAGGCGAATTTGGGTCCCATTCCCTCCTCGAGGATCACCACACTGCTGGCCCGGGTCGCGGATTTGCAAGGCCATCACGATAGTCCATGGACCGGATGGGTGGCTTCTGAGTTTGAGTGGCTTTTCAAAAAAGCCAAGCAACGTTCGGATGGATTCTACATGAGCGAGATGAAGGATTTATTGGTCTCGCAGGAGCCTCTCGAGAAAAAGATTGATTTTGTCATGCGATTCGTTGCCATCGGCGATGCAAGGATGGCTGATTATCCAAGGGAGTACTTCGATGAACTGCTAAAGACCCAATCCTTGGAATCTAACCAACGCGTAAAGATTCAAGCCCTGCTCAACGAAATCAATAAACTCATGGGGAAATAGGGGACACCGTCCCCCTTTTCCTTTGGAAGGGGGTGTAGGGATGCGTTTCCTTCCACAGCTGTTTGCCAATAACCGCGCCTGGTCTTCGGAGCAAAGGCGGCGGGACCCCGCGTTTTTTGAGCGTCTTTGCGGAATCCAGCGTCCGGAATACCTTTGGATCGGGTGCGCCGATAGCCGTGTTCCGGCCAACGAAATCGTCGGACTTGCGCCCGGCGAACTGTTCGTTCACCGAAACGTCGCCAATATCGTCCCACCGGACGATCCCAATTGTTTGGCCGTCTTGCAGTATGCCGTGGATGTTTTGGGGATCGCGCATATCATTGTGTGCGGGCACTATCGTTGCGGCGGAGTTCAGGCCGCTTTCGGCCCTCCCACCACGAATCCACTGGAAGGCTGGATCGGCCAGATCCGCGCCATCCGAAAGGCTCGCGCCTCCGAACTGGCGGCGCTTTCAAACGACGAAACGCGCTGGAAAAAGCTTTGTGAGTTCAACGTTCTGGAGCAGGTTCGGGTTCTCAACAACCTTCCGATCGTCGTGCGCGCCCGAGAGCGGGGCCAGCCGCTGGCCGTTCACGGCTGGATCTACGACCTGCATGACGGCTTGCTCCGCGACCTGCAGGGGTTTCCCGATGGGGACGAACGAATTGAAAAGAACAAAGGAAAACAAAATGAATGAATCAAAATCGTTGTTCAGCGCTCGGCGTCGCTTTTTTGTCAATCGGGAAATTCAGGGGCGGCTGGTCCTGGGGGTTTTGGGCGCCGTGGGATTCTCGTTCGTGATGGTCCTCACCGATTACTATTTCAGTTTCGGCCAAGAGGCGGGTTGGGATCCGAGGATGCTCGAAATCTTCCTTAAAGCCCAGAAATTGCCCATGATCCAGCTCCTCGTTTTCGCCTTCGTCTTGGGGTTCGTCACGATCTGGTTGTCCCACCGGGTGGCGGGCCCGCTCGTCAATTTGGAGAAATCCCTGTCTCGCCTGGCCGAGGGAGACTTGACCACGCGGATTCAGCTTCGCCCAAAAGATAAGCTCAAAGATATGCGGGACGCCTTTAATTTCATGGTGGAATCCCTGCAAAAGCGGGTGATCGCCGACCGCCAACGGGCCGCGGAACTCGATCTCTCCCTGGGGGCCCTGGCCGATATCCCGGGGCTCCCTCCGGCCGCCGCGGCGGAAGTTAAAAAAGTGCGCGAGGTCCTTCTGTCCCTCACCGGCGAGTTCAAGGTGTAGGCCGAAAATAGGCCGTTGCGGCGCGAAATGGTACACTGACGAACCATGAAGATTTCTTCCCTGCTGGCCGGTGGCCGGACGCATTTTTCCTTCGAATTCTTTCCCCCGAAGAACGACGAAGACGTGGACCGCGTGTTGGCGACGGCCCGGGAACTAAAGGCGTTGAAACCCGCCTACATCTCCGTCACCTGGGGCGCCGGGGGAAGCACCCGCCGAAAGACCTTGGACATTGTTTCTGCCGTCAAAAATGAAATCGGGATCGAAACCATGGCGCACCTGACCTGCGTCGGGGCGGCCCGGGAAGAGATCGACGGCGTTTTGGAAGATATTCACCGTCGGGGCGTTGAGAACATTCTCGCGCTTCGCGGCGACCCGCCCAAAGGGGCGGACGCCTTTGTCCCTCACCCCCAGGGGTTTCAACATGCCAACGAGCTCGTGGCCCATATCCGAAAACGCTGGGACTTTTGTCTGGGGGTGGCGGGGTATCCGGAGGGGCACCTGGAGTGTCCGGACAAAGAAAAAGACCTCGACCACCTGAAACGCAAGGTGGACAGCGGCGCGGATTTCATCGTCACCCAACTGTTTTTCAACAACGACGATTTTTTCCGTTTCCGGGACCGGGCCGCCGCCCGGGGCATCCGGCAACCCATCGTGGCCGGCCTTATGCCCATCACCAATTTCGGGCAATTGCAAAGGTTCACGACCCTCTGCGGGGCCAAAATCCCCACGGCGCTGGCCGCTCGGCTGGAGGCCATCCAAGAAGATGCGGAGGCCGTCATTCGCCTCGGCATCGATTACGCCGCGGCGCAGTGCCGTGAACTGATGGCGGGGGGCGTCCCCGGCATCCACTTCTACACCTTGAACCGCTCCCGTTCCACCTCCGAAATCCTCCGCCGTCTGCAATCCGAAAACCGCCCGCCTTCCAAACCCTGAGCCCCCTTGATGGATGGGTGAACTCACCCTATACTTCCCAAAAGGAACTCAGGAGGCGTTATGAACTGTCCCAAGTGTCGCGCAAAAATGGCCGAGATGACCATCGAGGGAGTGGACCTGGATTTTTGTTCCGGGTGCAAAGGCCTCTGGTTCGACAAAGACGAGATGGCCTTTATGACGGAGATGACCGCCGATTTCCCCAACCCCCAAGCGGCCCGCACGGTCGGAAAACTCACGCCGTTCCTCTGCCCTCGGTGCCAAGGGAAACTGGAGGAAATTCTTTTCGCTCCACCGAATCAAGTTCTTTTAGACCGTTGTCTGTCCTGCCACGGGGTCTGGCTGGACAAGGGCGAACTGGCGAAGGTGGAAGAGATCGCCGCCGGTTTTGACAATCCCCGCTCCAAAATTCTCCGCGCCGCCCAACAGCTGACGGCGAAAGGTTACAGCCTGATGGGCGTGAGGGCAACGGATCTCCCGGATTAATTTAAAAATCCGTCCCGAACTTTTTCCTGTCCGTGGTGTCCCATCCTGGCGCACCACCCTATGATTCGAAGGAGACCTCCCTTGCGTCGATTTCCTGCGTTGGCTTTATTCGTTCCGTTCCTCCTCCTCTCTCCCCTGGTAAACTCGGAACCGGCGGGGCCTGGGGATCGCGACGCGGCCCTAAAACTCATGGAGCAGGGTAACTATTTGCAGGCGTACGCGGGATTCTCCCGCTTGGCATTGAATCTGGCGGACGATCCTCGCTTGGTTGGGAAAGATTTTTCGAACGCGGTGGATTGTTTAAGGCAGTTGGGGCGGTTGGATGAATTGGACGCCTTTCGTGAAAAGGTCGTCTCCCTTCACAAGGCCAACTGGCGTTTGTTGATGGCCGCGGCGGTTCAATCGCGGGAGGGGCCATCGTACGGATTTATGGTGGCGGGGGAATTTCAACGCGGAAACTCCCGCGGTGGAGGGAACTATGTGACCAGCGCCGGGCGGGATCGCGCGCGGGCGCTCCAGCTGTTGGTTCAAGCCCTCCCCTCGGTCGGCCGGGAACCGGGAGGAGCGGAGGTGGGCGCGTATTACCAGACCTTGGCCGGAACGCTTTTCCGCGGCGGGGGGCAGATCTGGCGGTTGCAGTATCGAACGGATTTGTCGGAACTCCCGGACTACGGGGAAGAGGATAACGGGGGCGGGCGCTGGGCCCCCGTGGACGAGCACGGGACCCCCCTCTTTCATCGCCTGCCTCCATCCTGGGCGTCGGCGGAATCTGACGGGGAGCGCTGGCGCTGGGCCCTGGCCCAGGCGGGGCGCGCGGATCCCTCCCTCCTTCCGTCCCTCCGCCGTTCCTGGGCCGATTTCCTCTCCGGCCAGTTCGGTGTCGAAACCTTGGCCGAATATGGCTGGTTCTTCGGCCGCCTGGGCGAGGCCGACGGAAACTCAAAGGACAAAGCGGGGGTGTGGCAGATTCACACCTTGGCGGAAGATGAGACCATCGCCAAGCTGGCCGGCGGAATAAAACGGTTTCGGCTTCCGGAGGACATGAATTTCATTTCCATCTATAAGGAACTGAAAGCCTACGACCGTTTGGCCGAGCTGTTTGAAAACCGCCGCCAATACGGCCAGGCGGCGGATTACTGGAAAAAGGCCATGGAGGCCCAGGGCCAATGGGAAACATTGAAGGACAAACCTTTAACCTATTCCACCGTTCCCGAGCCTCGTTCGCCCAACGGGGTGAGGGGCCGGGTGGATTCTTTCCGCCAGGGTTTGAGAAATCAGGTACCGGTTCCCGCTTGGGAACGTTATCGGCAGATCCTGGGGAATTGGGGAGATTTCGAGGCCGCCGCCACCCAAGCGGCGGGGCCTGACGGCGCTTTTGATTTCCGATATCGCAACGGGGCCCGGGTCCATTTTGAGGCCCAGTCCGTCAACGTGGATCGTCTTCTCTCCGATGTTAAAGAGTTCCTACGCTCCCAAAAGACAGACGGTTCGGATTTAAACTGGGAAAAATCAAACGTGGAAAATATCGGGTTCCGCTTCGTGACCCAGTCCGGGGATAAATATCTCGGCAAAAAGGTCGCCTCCTGGGACGTCGCCTTAGATCCGCGTCCCGGGCACTTTGATCGGCGGGTGACGGTACCGATTCCCTTTAAGCAGGGCGGGGCGTTTCTGGTAACGTCCAAAATGGAGGGAGGAAATCAGAGTCGAATCGTCCTCTGGCGGCCGGAGGTGGCTTTGTTGGAAAAACCCGTGGATGGAGGCCAATTTTATTTCGCGGCGGACGCTCGATCGGGCCAACCCATCGCCGGTGCCGCTTTAAACTTTTTCGGGTACAAGGCCGAATACGAGTCGGTTCCTCGGGGACGCGGCCGATATCGGATCGCCACCCAGGAATTCACCGACCGGACGGACGACGGCGGCCAGCGCGTGGTGAAGGCCGATCAGGTTTCCCGAGATTTTCAATGGATGGTCGAGGCTCGGACCCAGGGGGGAAAAACGGCCTATTTGGGTTTCCGTTCCATTTGGTCCCCCACTTTGAATGCGGAGCGTCTTCGCCAGGATCACGTTTTTTTGCTCAGCGACCGTCCGGTATACCGTCCGGGTCAACCCACACGTTTTAAGGCCTGGGCCAACCGGGCGGCTTTCGACCAGGAAGGTCGGTCCCCTTTCGCGGGAACCGTCTTTGACCTCACCATCACAAATCCCCAGGGGGAGACGGTTTTCCAAAAGCGATTCACGGCGGACGAACGGGGCGGGTTCGACGGGGATTGGACGCTCCCCGCGGACGCCAAATTAGGGGTCTACCAAATCCATGTGGCCGGCCAGGCTTACGGCGGGTTGTCTTTCCGGGTGGAGGAATATAAAAAGCCCGAGTTCGAGGTGACGGTGGAATCCCCCGAGGAAGGCGTCCGGTTGGGGGACCGAATTTCCGTGCCGGTGACGGCGAAATATTATTTCGGCGCGCCCGTGACCGAAGCCAAAGTGAAATTCAAAATTCTCCGTTCTGAACAGGACGTCCGTTGGTTTCCCGCGGGCCCCTGGGATTGGTTATACGGCAACGGGTACGGTTGGTATTCCAACGAATACCCCTGGTGGCCGAAATGGTCCCAATGGGGATGTCGCCGTCCCGCACCCTTCTGGGGCGGGTGGTGGGGGGGATATCAGCCGCCGGAATTGGTGGCCGAAGGAGAAATGCCTTTGGGAAAAGACGGCACCCTTAAACTTCCCCTCGACACCTCCCTGGCCCAGGCGCTTCACCCCGACCAAGACCATCGCTACGACATCACGGTGGAGGTCACCGACCGGTCTCGCCGCACCATCGTGGGGCAGGGCTCCGTCCGGGTCACCCGCAAACCCTTCACCGTTTACGCCTGGACCGATCGCGGCCATTACCAAGCGGGCGATGCCATTCAGGGGAATTTCACCGCGCTCACGGCGGACCAAAAGCCCGTCGTCGACGCCCGTGCCAGGCTGTCGTTGTTCAAAGTGACCTATCTTGGGAAAGAGGGAAAGCCCCGGGAAACGCCGGTCCAAACCTGGAACCTAAAAACCGACGCGGAAGGGCATGTCTCGGTTCAGGTGAAGGCCGCCGCCAAGGGACAATACCGTTTGAGCGCCTGGGTGACCAACGCCCGGGGGGTGGCCGTGGAGGGAGGGAGCGTTCTTGTGGTTCGCGGGAATGGAGCGGAAGGCGGAGAATTTCGTTTCAACGACATCGAACTCGTGGCGGATCGGCGCGACTACGCCCCCGGAGACCGCGCGCGGCTCCTCATCAACACAGCCCAATCCGGAAGTCACGTGTTGTTCTTCGCACGTCCACGGAACGGGATTTACGCAAAACCGGAGGGCGTGGCGTTGACCGGAAAGAGCGTGCTTAAGGAATTGGAAATCCTAAAAGGCGACATGCCGAACATTTTCGTCGAAGCGGTCACCATCCGCGGCGGGCGGGTCTATACGGAAACCCGGGAAATTGTGGTTCCTCCGGAAAACCGGGTCATGAACGTGGAGGTCCGACCCTCGGCCCCGACCTACAAGCCCGGGGAAAAGGCCTCATTTAAAATACGCGTGACCGATCCCCAGGGAAAACCCGTCCAGGGGTCCCTGGCCTTGACCGTTTACGACAAAAGCCTGGAATATATTTCCGGCGGGACCAACGTTCCCGACATTCGGAAAAACTTTTGGAACTGGCGTAGGAGCCATCAACCAACGACGATTTCCAGTTTGACCCGCTCCGAGTATCCCTTGGCTCCTTGGGGCGAATTCCCCATGGGGTATTTGGGCATTTTCGGCTCTGGAGTGGCGGATGAGGAGGCGGAATCTTTTAAGGGCGGACCTAGAAAAAACGCGTTAAGTTTAGGTTTGTCAAAATCGGAAGGGGCGTTCATGAGGGAAGACGTGCGGAGTATGGCGTGCGACTCAGCGGCCCCAGCGGAAAGGCGTGCCGGGGGCGTCGGCGGGAGTCAGGACAAAGATCAGTCCCTGGCCCAAGCGGTTCAGCCCGTGGTTCGCACCCAGTTCGCCGACGCGGCCCATTGGGTAGCCCGGCTGGAGACCAACGCGAAGGGAGAAGCGGAGACGTCCTTTACGTTGCCGGACAACCTGACCACCTGGAAATCCCGCGTTTGGGCCATGGGGGACGGATCTCGGGTGGGGGAGGGAACGGTGGAGGTGGTGGCCGCGAAAAAAGTGCTGGTCCGCCTCCAGGCGCCCCGATTCTTCGTCCAAAAAGACGAAGTGGTCTTGAGCGCCAACGTTCACAACTATCTCAAAACAACGAAGGCGGTCCGCGTCTCCTTGGCCGTGAACGGGGATGTCCTGGAATTGATCTCCGGCGTAAAGGAGAAGACCGTCACGATCCCGACCCAGGGGGAAGAACGGGTGGATTGGCGGGTGCGCGTGCGGCAGGCGGGCGAAGCCGTGGTCCGCATGACGGCCCTTACGGATGAAGAATCGGATTCAGCGGAAATGCGGTTCCCCGCCTACGTCCACGGCGCTCCTAAAACCGAGTCCTTCTGTGGGAGCGTGCGTCCGGAAGGAAAAGAGGGGAGCTTCGCGTTTCGGGTTTCGCCCGAACGGCGTCCGGAGGAATCCCGCTTGGAAATCCGCTATTCGCCCACCCTGGCCCTGGCCATGGTGGACGCCCTGCCCTACTTGGCGGAATATCCTTATGGATGCACGGAACAAACCCTGAGCCGGTTCCTTCCCACGGTCATCACCCAGCGGGTGCTCCAGCGCATGGGCGTGCGGTTAGGGGAGATTCAAGAAAAGCTCACCAACTTAAACACCCAGGAGATCGGTGACGATGTCAAACGCCAAAAAGATTGGAAACGGTTGGCCCAGGAGAAACGCTGGAACGGCGAGGCTTGGGTGGACCGGAACCCCGTGTTTGACGAGAAAAAAGTGGCGGACATGTCCAAGGCCGGGATCGACCGGCTGACCGCCATGCAGTGCGCGGACGGCGGTTGGGGCTGGTTCAGCGGAGACCGGGAATATTCCAGCCCCCACACCACGGCCCATGTCGTCCATGGTCTCCAAATGGCCCGGGCGAATGGGTTAAAGATCCCCTCAGGTGTTTTGGACCGGGGCGTGGCATGGCTCAACCGTTACCGCGACGGGGAAGTTAAAAAAATTGTCCTCGGGCCCAAGGCGAGGGATGGCAAATCCGCCGCCGACGATCTGGATGCCTATGTGCAGGGGGTCTTGGTCGATGAGAAACGGGACGACGCGAAAATGGCCGAGTTCCTCTACCGCGATCGGAAAGGACTCAGCGTGTATGCCAAGGCCCTGGCGGGCCTGGCCTTCCACGCCACGGGCCGAACGGCGGAACGGGACATGATCGTCCAAAACATCCGCCAGTTCTTGGTGGAAGACAAGGAAAACCAAACCGCCTATCTCCGCCTGGGAAATGAAAACTATTGGTGGCATTGGTACGGAAGCGAAATGGAGGCCCACGCGGCCTTCTTACGCCTCTTGTCCGCCGTGGATCCCAAGGGGGAAACCGCCCCCCAACTGGTAAAGTATCTGTTGAACAACCGCCGTCACGCCAGCTATTGGAATTCCACACGGGACACCGCGCTGGTGGTGGAAGCCTTCGCCGATTACCTTCAGGCCACGGGCGAAGACCAACCCGACATGACCGTTGAAGTCGTCGTGGATGGGAAGACGATCAAAACCGTCCGCATTCAACCCGAAAACCTATTCACCTTCGACAATAAACTGGTGATGGAAGGCGCCGCTTTGACGGACGGAGCGCACAACGTCGTCCTTAAAAAGAAAGGCCGCGGCCCGCTCTACTGGAACGCCTATCTCACCAACTTCACGTTGGAAGATCCCATCACCAAGGCGGGGTTGGAGATTATAATCAATCGGGCCTACTACAAACTGGTGGAGGTGGACAAAACCATCAAAGATTCCGGTTCCCGCGGCCAGGTCCTGGATCGACGGATCGAAAAAACCCGCCGGGTCCCCCTGGCAAATTTGGCGGAGGTGAAAAGCGGCGATATCGTTCTGGTGGAATTAACGGTGGAGTCCAAGAACGATTACGAATACATCGTCTTTGAAGACATGAAACCCGCCGGTTTTGAACCCGTGGAGATCCAAAGCGGGTATGGGGACAACGGTTTAGGAGCGTATATGGAACTGCGGGACGAACGGGTGGCGTTCTTTCTCCGCACCCTGGGCCGGGGCCGTCACAGCCTAAGTTATCAACTGCGGGCCGAAATCCCCGGCTCCTTCAGCGCCCTCCCCGCCCGCGCCTCCGCCATGTACGCCCCCGAACTCAAGGCCAATTCCGACGAATTGAAACTGAGGATCGCCGACTGATAGTATAATTATTTAGGACGTCCCCCTTATCGGGAATTGAAAGTCCATTTGGATGGGATTGAGCCAGTCCCGCCTATCCGCCCTTAATGTAGACGATATAGGAAACGTCCCGCGTTGCCGCTGGGTCATTTGGACCAATGATCTAAACTACCAAGTGGTCCACACCCGGCCGGAGGAGTCGGGGTGCTGGCAGTTGACGATCGCTATTCCTGTAATAGAAAAATATGTCCAAGCGTAGGTGCCCGGGGCTCCGCACACCCCCCAATCCGTCAGTATTCCGGCGCACACCCCATTGTCCACGGCGTGACCGGAAAAGGTCGGAATCGAAATGGTAGGGATCCGGTCAAGATATTTTGATCCAACGGTGAGGGGATCTAAAACCACTCCCGCCGGCGACGGAAACGTCCCTTCGTTATCGGAATAGTAAATTGAAATGGCACTCCGAAGGCTCCCCAGTTTCCCTTTCACGCTCGCTTCTTTGCTCTTTATGATCAATCCCGCAAATTTCGGGATAGCTATGGCGGCCAGTAAGCCGATAATGGCCACCACGAGCATGAGCTCGATCAAGGTAAACCCTTTGGTCTGTCTGAAGCGGGTCATGGCTCCCCCCATGGTCTCCTGGCGTCTCCCCTCTTAAGCTTACCCCCCCCCGCGATGTCAAGGGGTAAATTTTCACTGTCGCGGCGTTGGTTTATTGACCAGGGAATAGTGGGTGCTCCGTCCCCCCTCCGGGGTTTTGATGAGGATCCCTTTTTCAATGAGGTCCCCAATGTCCCGGAATGCGGTGTCCTGGGATGTTTTCGTTAGTTTCGCCCACTTTGATGTGCTGAGCTTTCCCTGGAAACCTTCAAGGAGTCGCAACAGCATAGCCCGCTGACGTTCGTTCAACGATATCCCTTCGATGGACTTCCAGAACTGAGCTTTGGAGAGAACTCCCGCCAGCGTGTTTTGTGCCCCGTCGATGGCGCGATCCAAGCAGGCCAGGAACCAGTCCATCCACGGGGTGATATCAAGGGTGCCTTTTTGCGTCACTTCCAAGACGTCGTAATAAGATTTTCTCTCTTGAAGAATTTGAGCGGAGAGGCTGTAGAACCGCTGGGAACTTTTTCCGATCGGGCGAGGGTCATGTCCCCGATGGCACGGGCCACGCGGCCGTTTCCGTCATCGAACGGGTGCAGGGTCACAAACCAGAGGTGGGATAGGCCCGCTTTGATGACCAGGTCCAGTTCGGGACCCTCGTTGTACCATTTCAGGAAAGAAAGCATTTCTTCCCGGAGTCTCGTGGCGGGTGGGGCCTCAAAATGAACGCGCTCCCTCCCGATGGGTCCAGAAACAACCTGCATGGACCCCTTTCGATCATCGCGCCACATCCCCGTCTGGATATGGCGCAAGCCGCTCTGACCGGTTGGGAACAGAGCCGAATGCCAGCGAAAGAGCCGGTCGGTGGTTAAAGGGTGGTCGAAGTGGCGCGTGGCATCCAGCATCATTTTCACCACGCCTTCCACGTGTCGGTCCGTGGATTTTAGCCCCCCTATGTCCATGCCCAATTGGCGTGCGATCGAGGAACGAACGTGGGCCAATTCCAAGCGCTCTCCCTCAATCTCACTCGATTTCATGACGTCCGAAGTCAACGTTTCAAGAAGAGCTTCCTGTTGGAACTTGAACCCAAGAGATTCCATCCGCCCGATAAGGCGGCCCTGCTTATGCCGGACGGACGCGAGCCGCTGTCCTATTTTTCCCTGGTCCCAACTGAATCGTGGCCAATCTTCCCGCTCATGGATATACATTTTAATCTCCGCGACTTATGCGGATATTATATATGAAAAATCAAATATTTCAACCATATTCTCCGCATGGCCTTTGATTCCTCGCTCTTAAATCACCACGTGCTCCACACCCGGCCGGTGGAGTCGAGGTGCGAACAGTTGACGAATATCTCGTGAGTGCTGCCCCACAAATAAACCCAGGCATCTTTGGGAGAAATATCAGCGACGGAGTTTCTACATCCGTTTTTATAAGGATGGATCGAAGGGGGGATGTTGATCGATGGGATTTCGTCAATGTATTTGGGAACAAGAGTCGGTTCAATATCATCGTGGTCATTTGGAAGAATTCCCTCGTTATCGCAATAATAGATACTGAGGGCACTACGAAGAGAAGCCAACTTCGCCTTCGCCGCGGCTTCTTTTGATTTGATGATGAGACCCGCGAACTTGGGAATAGCGATGGCCGACAAGAGCCCAATAATCGCCACCACGAGCATCAGCTCGATCAACGTAAACCCTTTGATCTGTCTGAAGCGGGTCATGGCTCCCCCCATGGTCTCCTGGCGTCTCCCCTCTTAAGCTTACCCCCCCCGCGATGTCAAGGGGAACATTCTTCCAGGGTTGGTGTCGAACCGGCGTTGGAACATAAGGGGGGTCTATGAAACGATTCGTATTGGTTTTGTTGGGGGCTTTTTCGATAGCGATGGGGAACCGGGTTTGGGCGGTGAACCTTTTTGCTTGGCCGGAAAATGAAAAAGAAGCGGGTCGGCGCTTTTTGCCGGGTCAGCCGGTGGAGCGTCGGCCGATGGCTTGGTTCCAGCCCGCCCCGGCGGTTTCTGCGGGAGTCACCCCGCTCACGCTCAAGGATATGCGGCTGTCCGGAAAAATCATTAATAACACGGCGCAAATCACGGCCGATTTCACCTTTCACAATCCGTCCAATATGCGGATGGAAGGGGTTTTGATGGTTCCCCTGCCCGCGGATGTGGTGATGACGGGTTTCGTGATGAATTCCGGCGGGAAAGAAATGAAGGGCGAGCTGTTGGAAGCCAACCAGGCCCAGACCATTTACGAAAACATCGTGCGCCAGATGCGGGATCCGGGGCTGTTGGAACTGGTGGGCCAGCGCATGCTTCGAGCCCGGGTGTTCCCCATCGAACCCCGGGGGCAAATTGACGTGACGGTCACGTATAGCCAGCTACTGAACAAGGCGGGGGACCTGCACGAACTCACCTTGCCCTTCACCCAGGCCACCGGTAACGCCAAGATGGCTCCCGCCAAGGTGACATTGGACATTGAATCGACCACCTCGATCCGCCACCTCTATTCGCCCGTAAGCGGGGTGGAAATCACCCGGAAAGGGGAAAAACGCGCCCGTTTGACGTATCGCGGCGACGCCTCTGGCCAACCGTTCCAACTATTTTATGGGACCCAGGAAGACCCGTTGTCCGCCGGCCTTCTGGCCCACCGCGAAGCGGGGGAGGATGGGTTTTTCCTTCTCTCTCTTTCCCCTCGGCCGGCGGAAGGGGCGGCCGCGGTGGCCAAGGACATCGTGTTCGTTCTGGACCGGTCCGGGAGCATGAACCAAAACGGAAAAATGGACCAGGCCAAAGAGGCCCTGCGGTTCTGTTTAAAAAGTCTGGGCTCGGACGACCGGTTCGGGATTGTCACCTTCGCCACCTCGGCGGACGTATTCGATGAAAGATTGGTGGCGGCGGGCGAGGGGAAAGAAAGAGCCTTGCGGTTTGTGGACCGCATCGAAGCGGCGGGAGGCACCAACATCGACGAAGGGGTAGGCGAGGCGCTCCGGCTATTGAAAAACCGGTCGGATCGGGTTCCGATGGTATTCTTTATCACCGACGGCCTTCCCACCATCGGCGAAACCCACTTCGACCGCCTTTTGGAAAAAGTGAAGGAGCGGTCCGCCGAAAGACAAACGCGCCTGTTTGTCTTCGGCGTCGGGGACGACGTTAACACGCTTCTCTTGGACCGCATGGCCCAGGAGAACCACGGCGCCCGGGACTATGTTCTTCCCGGCGAGACCATCGAGAACAAGGTTTCCACCCTCTACACCAAAGTCGCCAAACCCGCGCTCACGGACGTCGCCTTGGATTGGGACGGCGCCGAGGTGAACGAGGTTTACCCCCGCCGGGTCAACGATCTGTTCTACGGGGAAGATCTGGTGATCCTAGGCCGTTACGCCAAGGGAGAAAAAACAGCCCTCACCGTCACCGGACGGCGTGGAGAAAAGAAAGAGAAATTTACGTTCAACGTGTCCCTACCGGACCGATCCTCGGAAAACAGTTTTATCGACCGGCTCTGGGCCCACCGCAAAGTGTCGGTCGAACTGGACGCCATCCGCCTGGGCGGACGGGCCGACCCGGAGGTTATTGAGGGAATCGTCCGGATTGCCAAACGCTACGGGATTGTGACCCCCTACACCTCCTATCTGATCACGGAAGACGGAGAGACCATGGCGAACGCGGTTCGAACAGCGGTTCCGGAAATGAGGCGCATGGCTTATGACGCTCGAGAAGGCGGGCGGGGCGGGGATCCCATGAGGGATCGGAGCGCTCAAATGGAAAGCATGGCGCTGAGCCGAGCGGAGAAAGTCATGGCCCCCAGCGCCTCAGGGGCGTCCATCACCATGGGGATCGGTTCTTCGTTCCAGGAAACCAAAGACCGGATGAAAGCCAAGGGCGTCTCGGTGGCGGACACCCGTGAGGTGGAGGGAAAAATCTTCTACAAACGGGCCGACACCTGGACGGACGGGGAATATGAGGCCGACCCGCGCGGCGCGGTGACGGAGGTTGTTTCCCTGGGGGAGGACTACTTCAAACGGCTCCGTTCCCAGCCGCGCCTGGCGAAATTCTTCGCGCTGGGGAAAAACGTTATCGTTAAATGGAACGGCGTCGTCTATAAGGTTCATCCCTAAAGGAGAAAGCCATGAAAACACTCATTCGATTCTTTCTGGCGGCGGCGGTGTGGGGGGCGGGCGTGCCGGTGTGGGCGGCGGGCCCGCGCCCGGTGGTCCAGGTGGCTTTCGTCTTGGACACGACGGGAAGCATGTCGGGGTTGATCGAGGCCGCCAAGGCCAAAATCTGGTCCATCGCCAATGAGATCGCCAAAGGCAAACCGTCCCCGGAAATCCGCATGGCCCTGGTGGGGTATCGGGACCGCGGCGACGCCTACGTGACCCGGACCACGAACTTCTCCGATAACCTGGACGACACGTATTCGGATCTCATTGGGTTCAAGGCCGACGGCGGAGGCGATTCGCCCGAGCATGTGTGGAAGGCGGTCCAGGACGCGGTGGACGCTTTGACGTGGAGCCAAGACCCCCGGGCGTTCAAAGTCATCTATCTTGTGGGCGATGCTCCGGCCCATAGGGAGTATGGAGACACCCCGCCCATCGAGAAGATACTGGAAAAAGCCGTGCGGGACGGAATCGTGATCAACACCATTCAGTGCGGCGCGGACGCGGCCACGTCGGAAGAATGGCGGGACATCGCTCGCCGCGCGGAAGGCACCTACCTGGCCATCGCCCAAGACGGCGGGGTGGCCGTGGCGGCCACGCCCTATGATGAGGAGATCGCCACGTTGAGCGGCCGTCTGGGCGAAACAGTCCTGGGGTACGGCGCCGGAGCGGAAAAGGTGAACGCTTCCCGCGCCTTGGCGAGCGGCGTGGTCGCCCTGAGCGCTTTCTCGGCCGCGGCCGACCGCGCCACCTTTAAAATGCGGGAAGGATACGCGGACGGCGATCTCTTAAAGTCGATCAAAGCGGGAGACGTTTCTTTGGAAGCGATTTCAGAAAAAGACCTGCCCCGCGAGTTGACGAATCTCACGCCGGCGGAGCGGAAGGCCAAAGTGGCCGCGTTGGAAGCGGAACGGAAAACGGTGGAGAAATCCCTGGCCGGTTTAACCGCCCAGCGCGCCCGATTCCTCGCCGATAACGCCAAAGGCCCAAAAACCGGTTTCGACCAGGAACTATTAAAAGCCCTCAAAACCCAAGCCGCAAAAAAAGGGATCGCCTACTAAGTCCCTTCTAATTCCAAGGACACCCCCACCCCTCCCTCACCCTCCCCTTGGCAAGGGGAGGGAACAATTCCCTTCGTGTCGAAGCGTTGTTTCCCCTCCTTCCAAAGGAGGGGATTAAGGGGAGGTCTGCGATTTCGTCGCCGCCCTTTCCTACCGTACAAAAATAGTTTCTTCCTTCTCTTTCCCGCCCACTTCTTCTCCCCTCTAGAACAACTTAAAACGCGCCGCCTTTTTGTTTGCCGGGGATCCAGTAGCTGGGGAGGATGTATTTCAAGGCTCGGGCGAACTTCTCTTTGGTTTCGACGGCGTGCTCCGACTCGGCGGCGGCCGCGGCCAGGTCGGCCTCGAATGTTTTGCCGAAAAAGTTCTCGGAGGCTTGCAGGCGGCCCTTTTCGGTCTTATACTCATCCCGGATGGCGGCGAGCTCGCCGGCGTCCAGCCACAGGCCGGCGCATTGGGGACACTCGTCGATCTCCACCCGGCGTTTGATGCTGTAGAAATGGCGGCGCATGAAAATGCCGGCGCAACGAGGGCAGGGTCTTTTAGCGTCGGGATGACTGCCCTTTCCTTTGGCGGGCAGGCTCTTGGTCAGTTCCGCGCCGGCGGATTCGGAGGCTTCGTCCAGTTTGGACAATTCAAAGTTGTCCAGCCAAAGGCCGCCGCACCCCTTTTGGCAGACGTCCACCGCCACGTCTTTGATTTTTTTCTCGATCAGTTTGTCACCGCAATTGGGGCAGATCATGGAAGCCTCCTGGGACACGGGGTCCGATAGGGATAGCGTAAATCAGAAGGGGACTTTTTTCAAGGACTAAAAGGAGTAGGCCCGCATGGAGCCATCAGACACAAAGAGCGATCTGATCGATTTCCACGTGCATTTGGCGGGGGTCCCCGACGGAAACAACGGGTGTTACATTTCCCCGGCGATGCAAAAAGGGGCCCTGATCCGGTTTATTGCTTGGCGCCACGGGCTCCCGCTCTCGGACCCGGCCCGGGCCAATCGGTTGTATGTGGAACGGTTGATGAAACGTCTCTCGGCGTCGCGCCGGGTCGGGAAAGCCGTGGCGCTGGGGATGGACGGGGTGTATGACGACGCGGGCCGTTTTGACGACAAGGAAACGGATTTCCTGGTTTCCAACGATTATGTTTTGTCCACCGTGGCCGCCCATGGGGACCGGTTGTTGGCCGGGGTGTCCATTAACCCGCGCCGGGGCGATGCGGTGGAAGAAATTCATCGGTGCGCGGAGAAGGGAGCGTTCCTCGTCAAAGTCCTGCCCAACACCCAGCGGTTCGATCCCTCTTCGAAATCCTTCCTTCCCTACTACCGCGCGCTGGCGGCGCGGCGCCTTCCCTTTCTCTCCCATGTGGGGTACGAGTTCAGTCTGTGGGGCAAAGACCAATCCGTGGGCGACCCCGCCCGACTGCGCACAGCCTTGGACGAAGGGGTGACCGTCATCGCCGCCCATGGGGCCAGTTACGGTCTTTTCCTCCACGAGAAATATTGGGACACCCTCCTGGATTTGGTCAAACGGTATCCCCGCTTCTATTGGGACGCCTCGGCCCTGACGCTTCCCAACCGTGTGGGCATGCTTCTCCGCCTCCGACGGCATCCGGAGCTGGTGGAGCGAATGTTATTCGGCACGGATTACCCCCTGCCCGTTTTTGCCTTCCCGCCCCTGTTGGCGGGAAAACCAACGGCGTTCTTGAAATCCTTTTGGACGACCAACCCCTTTGACCGTCAATGGGAGGTGCTGGTCGCCTTGGGTCTGCCGCCGAAAGCGGGGTGGCCCTGGAAATGAGGGGTCGACGAACCAGGGTCCTCTCGATTTTTTTCGTGGCCGCCATGGCCCTTGGGCTGGTCCTCCTCCAGTCAGGACCGAAGGCTCCTTGGGCCCCGGAGTTCGCCACGCCCGTCGGCGTCCGCTTAAAGGACGGATCGGTTTCGCTCGAAAACCTCCGGGATTTCGTTTGGACTCGGAGAGGGCTGCACGAGCAATTTATCGATATCACCGTCGATCCGCGTACCCTTGAATCCCTGTGGCTACTGGTCTCTCCTCTCTCCGCCAAGAACCGGGGGCCCGCGCACCTGATGCTCAGTTTTGGGTTCGCGGACGGCACGTTTTTAACCGTTTCAGCCGAGGCGCGGCGGCGAACGGGAGAGCCCTATTCTGTTTGGCGGGGGCTCCAACGGCGTTATCGCTTGGGTTACATCGTTTCCACCGAACGGGACGCCATCACGCTCCGCACCGAGGGGCGTGGGGCCGCCGTTTATCTTTACCCCGTGCGGGCCACCCCCGTTTCCATTCAACGGCTCTTTCAGATGATGTTGATCCGCGCCGAGAGCCTGGAGGCGCGCCCGGAGTTTTACAACACGCTTTGGAACAATTGCGCCCAAAACATTCGCCGCCACGTGAACACGTTGGGAGGCGCCCCCTTCCGCCGAAGCTGGCGATTTATTCTCCCGGGTTTCTTGGACCAGGAAGCGGTGTCCCGGGGCCTCTTAAACCTTCCCGGCCCTCTGGCCGAGGTTCGGGAGCAATTTCGAATCCATCCCGAGACGGTGGATCCGCTGGACCCCCTGTTCTCCCAGAAGATCCGCCAGGGGTTGGGGGCTCGCCCTTGACCCGGGCCAAGGGGTTTTTGGCTCGCGGCCTTGTCGTGGCGTGCGCCTTGGGTCTTTGGTTTTGGACCCAGTCGTTGATTGGAGCCAGGGGGTCCACGGCGAGCACACTCACCGATAGCATTCATCTCTGGACCCAGACGTGGAACGCGGCCCTCTGGAACCGGCCGGGACTGGCGGATGCTGTTTTGATGGGAAGTTCTCTTTACATTGACGCCGTGGGGCTGTTCCTGTTGTTGGGGGGGCTCTTTGGCGCCTCATTCCGGCCCGTGTTGGGGCTCGTGGCGCTTTTTTTCCTTCGGCAAATGTGTCAGTTTGTGGTGGCTTTGCCTGCGCCGGAGGGGATGCTTTGGCGGAACCCGGGGTTTCCCTCGCTGTTCGTTACCTACGGCGTGTCCAACGATTTATTTTTTTCGGGCCATACCGCCCTGGCGGTTTACGGGTTCACGGAAATTCGCCGTCTCAAAAAACCCGTCCTGACATGGCTCTCGGCGGGAGCGGCCTTGGCGGAGGTCGCGGTGGTTCTCGTGCTCCGGGCCCATTATTTCATCGACGTTTTCACGGGCGCGCTGGCCGCCCTGTGGGTGGCGAGCTGGATCCATGGGGCCGCCGCCGTTTTGGACCGAAAACTTCCCGGTCGCCGGGCTTCGCCTTTTCAAGGGGGACACGTATGAAAAAAAACGACCGCTCTTTTTGGGCGCTCATGACGACCCAGTTCTTGGGCGCTTTTAACGACAACGTTTTTCAAATCGTCATCGCTCTTCTCATCACCCATTGGATGTCGACCGAGGCCGCTCGGAGCCTGGTGGCGGTTTCGGGGGCGGTGTTCGCGGCGCCCTTTCTGATGTTTTCTCTCGGGGCGGGCCGGTTGGCGGACCGCTGGAGCAAAGCCCGGGTGGTCGTCGCGGCCAAGGGAGTGGACCTGGCCGTGGTGGCGCTCTTGGTGGCGGGGCTCCTCATGAAAAGCGTGCCCGTTCTGCTGTGCGGCCTTTTTCTTTTGGGCGCCCAGAGCGCGTTTTTTAGCCCGGCGAAGTACGGGCTCTTGCCGGAACTGAAAGACGAGGCCGCTCTTCCCACCGCCAACGCGCTATTGAACGTGGCAAGTTTCGTCGCGATCTTGACGGGCACGATCGCGGGAACCTTTCTCACCCACCACATCGGGGTTGTCGCCCTGCTGACGGCGACGGTGGCCGTGGTCAGTCTCGCGGCCGCCTTCGCCATCGAGCGGGTTCCCCCGGCGAACCCCGGGCAGATCCTGAAGTGGAACCCCTTCCCCGACTTGCGGGACAACTGGCGCCTGATCCGGGGAGACCGGGCCCTTCGGCTCAGCCTCTTGGCGTCGGGCTGGTTTTGGTTCATCGGCGGCGTACTTCATTTGAACATGCTGGTGTACGTCAAACAGATCATGGGGTTGTCGGACAAGGTGTCGGGGGTTCTCCTCATCTCGCTCGTGATCGGCATCGCGCTGGGGAGCCTTCTGGCGGGCAGGCTTTCCCGACAAAAGGTCGAGTTGGGCCTGGTCCCTCTGGGCGCGGTGGGGGTCAGCCTGTTTACGTTGGATCTCTATTTCGCCCACACATCGCTCTTTCGCGCCATGGCCGACGTGGCGTTTCTCGGAGTGAGCGCGGGAATTTTCATCATCCCGCTCAGCACGTTGATCCAGATCCGAAGCCCAAAGACGGACCGGGGCCGAATCCTGGCCACGGGGAACCTCCTTTCATTCATCGCGATCTTGCTGTCGAGCGGGTTCCTTTGGCTCATGAGCGGGGTGTTTAAGGCGGATCCTGCCCAGGTCTTCTTGGTGTTGGGCGTTCTATCGTTCGCGGCCACGGTGGGAATCGTGTGGTACCTGCCCCAGGCCATGGTCCGGCTGGGCCTTTTCCTTTTGACGAACGTGATCTATCGGATTCGGGTGGTGGGCCAGGAGAACATCCCCGCCACGGGCCCGGCTTTGCTCGTGCCGAACCACGTGTCCTATGCCGACCCTTTTCTGGTGGGGGGCGCGACGTCGCGGTGGATCCGGTTCATGATGTTCCGGCAGATGTTCGAGCTTCCCTTCATCCACCCCTTCGTCAAGTTCATGGACGTTATTCCGATCTCCCCCACGGACAGCCCGAAACGGATCTTGGGATCTCTCTTGGCCGCGCGTCGGCGGCTGGAGGAGGGGCACGTGACGTGCATCTTCGCCGAAGGCGCCGTCACGCGTCTGGGTCAAACCCTCGGCTTCCGCAAAGGATTTGAGCGAATCGTGAAGGGGTTGGACGTTCCGATCATTCCCGTCCATCTGGACCGGGTGTGGGGAAGCATTTTCAGTTTCGAGCGGGAAAAATTCATCTGGAAAATGCCCCGTCAAATTCCTTACCCCGTCACGGTTTCGTTCGGGAAACCGCTCCCTTCGACCGTGAAATCCGACGAAGTCCGCCAGGCGGTGTTGGAGTTGGGCAGTCGCGCTTTTGAGCACCGGCTCGCGAATCTCAAGCCGCTCCACCAGTTTTTCTTCCGCCAAGCGCGGCGGCAGTGGCGGGTGGAAGCGGTGGTGGACACCACGGGCGCCCGGCTTAGTTACGGCCGGTTGGCCACGGCGTCCATTTTAATGTCCCGACGGTTGAGGAAGGTCCTGCCGGAGGATAAGCATGTGGGCGTCCTGCTCCCGCCCGGCGCCGCCGGAGCGATCGCGAACCTGGCCCTCCTCTTTGACGGGCGCGTGCCGGTGAACCTCAACTATTCGTTGGGCCGGGCCGTGATCGATCAGATCTGCCGGGCGGCGGGGGTGACGAAAATCATCACCGCTCGGAAAATGTTGGAAACCCTGAAATGGGGCGAGGACCCGCGCATGGTTTTTCTGGAGGACGTCCCCCGCCCAGGAAAACTTCTGGGGGCTTTTTCCTACATCGCTTTCAAATTCCTACCGGCCCGCCTCGTCGAACGGGGCGTGGTGCCTCGGTCGGACGCGAAGATGACGGACTTGGCCACGCTCCTGTTCACCAGCGGCAGCACGGGCGTTCCCAAGGGCGTCATGCTGACCCACGCCAATATCCACGCCAATATTCAAGGTCTCCAAGAAACCTATCAATTGACGGCCAAGGACACGATTTTAGGTGTCCTGCCCTTTTTCCATTCCTTTGGGTACACGGCCACGCTCTGGCTTCCCCTGTTGACGGGTTGCCGGGCCGCCTACCATCGCAGTCCCCTGGAGGGCGTGGCCATCAAAAAACTGATCAAAGAGACCGGGGCCACGGTGCTCCTGGCGACGCCCACGTTCCTCCAAATGTGGATGAAGAAATTTACGCGGGAGGACGTGGCCTCGCTCCGCTTCGTGCTGACGGGCGCTGAAAAACTTCACCTCCCCTTCGCCCGGGAGTTCACGGAAACCCTGGGCGTTCCGATCTTGGAAGGTACGGCACCACGGAACTGTCGCCCGCGGTGTGCGTGAGCGTCTTAAACGTTCTTCACGCCACGGAAAACCAGACGGGGTACAAACCCGGTAAGGTGGGCCGCCCCCTCCCGGGTGTTTCGGTGAAAATAACCGACCCCGCCACGGGCGAGCGTTTGCCGGACGGCGAGGCGGGGCTCCTCTTGGTCAAAGGTCCCAACGTCATGGCCGGGTATTGGAACCAGCCGGAGAAGACCGCCGAGGTGTTGAAGGACGGTTGGTACAACACCGGGGACATTGCCCGTGTGGACGAGGACGGTTTTGTGGAGATCACCGATCGGCTGTCCCGCTTTTCTAAAATCGGCGGCGAGATGGTGCCCCACATGGTGGTGGAGCAAAAACTGGCCGAGCTTTCCGGGGAGCCCGAGGCTCGGTTCCTCGTGCTCTCCGTACCCGACGAGAAACGGGGGGAACGGTTGGTGGTCCTGGTCCACAACCTTCAGCAAAAAATCGAAGAGCTCTTGGAGAAACTAGAAAAATCCGACATGCCTAAACTCTGGGTGCCGGACAAACGGTCGGTGGTCCTCCTGGACGCCTGGCCGGCCCTGGCCACCGGCAAGGTGGATTTGGTCAAGGCCAAACAAATCGTCGAGAATTTGACCTCGACCTCCTCCAAGTGATACGGTAGTGGGCTTCTATGGAAAAAGATAAGCCCATCCTACCCGTCCCGCCCCGAAAAATTCTCTGCGTCTCCCGGGTGGGGTGCATCGGCGACCTTTGCCGCCAACTGACCTCCGAGGGAAACCAGGTCAAATATTTCATTGAAAGCAAAGCCGACAAGGATGTGTCCGACGGGTTTGTGGAAAGGTGGACGACTGGAAGACGGTCAAGGATTGGGCCGATCTGATCATCTTCGACGATTCGGATTACGGGAAAGAAGTCGAGGTGCTCCGAAAAGAAGGCAAGGCCGTGGTGGGCGGGACCTCTTACACCGACCGGCTGGAAGACGACCGGGACTTCGGTCAGCAGGAGATGAAATCCGCCGGTTTGACGATCCTCCCCCACTGGACATTTTCCAGTTTTGAAGAGGCCATCGCCTTCGTCAAATCCCATCCCGACCGTTATGTCGTGAAACCATCGGGGTCCGCCCAAAACGACAAGGTGCTTTCCTACGTGGGCCAGGAGGAAGACGGGCACGACGTGGTGGCCATGTTGGAGCGGTATAAAAAAGGCTGGGCCCGCCAGATCAAGTCGTTCCAAATTCAGAAATACGCCACCGGGGTCGAAGTGGCCATCGGCGGGTTCTTTAACGGAAAAGAGTTCATCCTCCCCGTCTGCATCAACTTCGAACACAAAAAAATGTTCAACGACGACATCGGCCCGTCCACCGGGGAGATGGGCACCTCCATGTTTTACGATGGGGACAGCATCCTATACCGGGAAACCGTCGCCAGGATGGCGGGACGGTTGGCCGCGGTGGGATTCGTCGGCTATTTCGATATCAACTGCATCGCCACCCCCCGCGCCATCTATCCGTTGGAATGCACCCCCCGGTTCGGCTATCCGACGCTCAGCATCCAGATGGAGGGCGCCCTGTCGCGGTGGGGCGACTTTTTCCATGGCATCGCCCTGGGCCAGACCCCCGCCTTGCGGACCAAGAAAGGATTCCAGGTCGGGGTTGTGATCGCGGTGCCGCCTTTCCCTTTCGAAGACACAACGGCTTTTGAACGCTATTCCGCGGGCGCGGTGGTGTTTTTTAAGAAGCCCATGACGGAAGGCGTCTACCCCGGGGACATCAAGGTGGTGGACGGGGAATGGGTTCTCGCCGGACAAACCGGTTATGCCTTGGTCTGCACGGGTTCCGGCCCCACCATGGACGACGCTTCTCGCGAAGCCTACAGCCGGGTTAAAAACATCATCATCCCCAACATGTTCTACCGAACCGACATCGGCAACCGCTGGCGCCGGGACGGAGATCTCCTCCGCACCTGGGGCTATCTGTAACTCGGCACGTGGTTTTTCCCTCCCGCAAGCGCTGATCCTTCCCTATACGTTTGAGTTAGACCCAATGCTGGTCAGTTAAGCGTAGCTGCCCGATTTATCGGGCGATTGTTACGGGTAGACGTCGAATATCCGCTCTAAAACGCGCCCCATGAATGGGGCAGCTACAATTCGGCCCTTCCCTTAACTGACCGGCATTGGAGTTAAACCGGGACTTTGAACGGAGAGCAAGGCTTTGACCTCCCCTTGATCCCCTCCTACGGAAGGAGGGGAAAAAAGAACAAACGGTTGCCTTTGTTTCCCTCCCCTTGCGAAGGGGAGGGGCGGGGAGGGGTGGTTTTGGGGGTGCCTTGGCGTTTATCCCGATGGGTGCCCAATTCCTATTGGACCCTTCCCTGCGTCTTCCCCCCCCTGTCTCCGGAATGTCTTTTTGCGTTTATGGAGGACTGGTTTTGGTAGAATCTTGAAATACTGAAATCGGGGCGGGGGGCGGCCGTGGGGTGTTTCGTGTTGCGGAAAACGGGTTAACTCCATGGCTCTTTTCGTCGTGGCCACGCCCATCGGGCATTTAAAAGACCTTACGGAGCGGGCTCGGGAGACCTTGGCTTCCGCCTCGGCCGTTCTGGCGGAGGATACCCGGCGGACAGGACAATTGCTTCGGCACGCGGGGATCGAGCGGCCCCTGGTCCGCTACGACGAGCATGTTCACGAACGGCAGGCGCCCCGCCTCTTGGAGCGGCTGGCCCAGGGGGAAGATCTGGCGTTGGTGACGGACGCTGGGACGCCGGGACTTTCGGACCCCGGCGGGCGGTTGGTGGCCCTGGCGGTGGAGCGGGGGCTGACCGTGGTCCCCATCCCGGGGCCCTCGGCTCTCCTGGCGGCCCTGGCGGCTTCCGGGCTCCCCTGGGACCGGTTCACGTTTTTAGGTTTTTTACCCCGTCGGCCCGGCCGGTTCCGCCGGGAACTGGAAGCGGCGGGGCGGGAACGCACGGTGGTCTTTTATGAGTCCCCGCACCGGGTTCTGGCGGCGCTGGAGGCCGCCCGGGACGTTTTCGGCGACGTCCCGGCGGTCGTGGCGAGGGAACTGACGAAGATCCACGAGGAATTCATCCGCGGCCGCCTCTCCGAGGTCCACGCGGCACTGCAGGCGCGGAAGGAAATTTTGGGCGAGATCACGGTGGTCGTCGCCCCTCAGTTTGGAGAAAAATTATGATTCGCGTATCGGTCGTCGGTTCCACGGGCTACACGGGCGGAGAACTGTTGAAGATTTTGCTGGCCCATCCGGAAGTCCGGGTGGCTCATGTGACCTCGGAGTCGAAACCCGGCCAAAAGGTTTCGGACGTCCATCCCTTCCTGCGCGGGCGCCTGGACCTCACCCTGGAAGCGTTCGACGCCAAGACGTTGGCGGCCGGTTGCGACGTGGCGTTTTTCGCCCTCCCCCACGGGGTCGGGAGCAAAAATATCGCGAGCTTCGTGGCCCAGGGCCGACGCGCCGTGGACCTGTCCGCCGATTTCCGCCTGAAAGATGTCAAAACCTACGAGGCGTGGTACCAGGTGAAACACGCTTCCCCGGCTCTCCTCAAAAAAGCGGTCTACGGCCTTCCCGAACTCTACCGAAAGGAAATCCCCGGAGCCCCGCTCATTGCCAACCCCGGCTGTTATGCCACGGCGACAATCCTGGCCTTGACCCCCTTGGCGCGGCGAAAATGGCTGGTTCCGGGGTCCGTGGTCGTGGACGCCAAATCCGGGGTTTCGGGGGCGGGAAAGAAGTTGGATCCGATGTATCTCTACTGCGAGGCCACGGAGAATTTCCAAGCCTACGCCGTGGCGAAACATCGCCATGTGCCGGAAATCGAGCAGGTGCTGGAAGATCAGTCCGGGGCCAAGGCGTCGTTGACCTTCGTGCCGCACCTGGTGCCCATGACCCGGGGCATTTTGGTGACCGCCTACGGGACGCTGAAAAAGAAAATGAACGCCGCCGCGGTTCGGCGCGCTTTCGAGGAAGATTACGGTGGGGAACGTTTCCTCCGCCTTCTCCCCGAAGGCCGCTGGCCCCAGACCAAGGACACGGCGGGAACGAACTACGTCGACATCAATGTGACCATCGATGAACGGAACCGCCGGGTGGTGGTGTTGGCCGCGCTCGACAATTTGGTGAAGGGCGCGTCGGGCCAGGCGGTGCAAAACATGAATCTTCTCTTCGGCCTCCCGGAGGCCCTGGGAATAAAATAAGAGGGAACCCTATGGGATTGATCGCATGGATAAAGCGGGTCGCCGGACTGTCGAAAGACAAGAAGCTCACCTGCGCCGAGTGCAAGAGCCCTTTTTTCTTTGAGGAAGGGGAACAGAAGTTTTTCGCTGAACGGGGCCTGTCCGAGCCGAAACGGTGCCCCGCCTGCCGGAAACAGACCCGCCGAAATCGAGGCCCCCGCCAGCGGTAGCCATGGGCGCCACCGTCCCCCTCAAGAACTCCGACCTGCCGGCGGGTTTTCAACTGCGCGGGCTTCGGTGCGGAATTTCTTCCGTCCCCGGGAAGAAAGACCTGGCGCTCTTCCTGTCCGACCGCCCCGCCCGGGCGGCGGGGGTGTTCACCAAAAATCTCTTCGCCGCCGCCCCGGTCCTTTATGGCCGAAAGAAACTGGCCGCGTCCCCGAACGCCCGAGCGGTGATCATCAATTCGGGTTGCGCCAACGCCTGCACCGGAAAACAAGGGGCCGCGGACACAGCCTGGACGGCGAAGGAATTGGCCCATCGGTTGGACCTGAAATCCTCGGATGTCTTGGTGGCGTCCACGGGGGTCATCGGCCGGCACCTGCCGCGACCGGCGCTTGGCCGGGGCCTGCGGGAAATCGCCGCCCTCGTTCGAAAGGGGGCGTCTTCCTCCGCGGAGGACGCGGTCCGCGCCATCATGACCACCGACACCCGCCCCAAAGCCGCCCGATCCACGTTCGTCGCGGGCGGCGCCACGTTCACGGTGTGGGGATGCGCCAAAGGGGCCGGGATGATCCATCCCGACATGGCCACGATGTTGTCCGTGGTTTTAACCGACGCGGGCCTCCCCGCGCCGTTCCTCCAAAAGGCCCTGTCGGACGCCGCCCGGCGGACGTTCAACTGCGTGAGCGTCGACGGCGACACTTCCACCAACGACAGTCTTTTCCTGTTGGCCAACGGCGCGGCGGGAACCCTGCGCCCCTCCGACGCCAAAGCTTTGAAAGCCTTTCGGTCGGCTCTGGAGGACGTGTGTCTCTCCCTCTCCACCCAAATCGCCGCGGATGGCGAGGGGGCCACGCGGGTGGCCTGGATCTTCGTCCAGGGCGCGCGAACGGAAAAGGACGCCCACCGGTTGGCCGCTACCGTGGCCACCAGCGCCCTTTTTAAAACCGCGCTCCACGGGGCCGACCCCAACTGGGGCCGCATCCTGGCTGCCCTGGGCCGCGCCGGGGTACCCTTGGATCCCAACCGGGTGGATGTCTCCATCGGCGACGTCCCCGTTTGCCGGAAGGGCGGAAAGGCCGACTATTCCGAAAAAGCCGTCCACGGGATTTTGAAAAAGGACCGCGTGACGATCGTCGTCGATCTCCACCAGGGAAAAGCCTGGAGCCGCTACGCCACCTGCGACTACTCCAAGGACTACATCGCCATCAACGCGGATTACACGACGTAGGGGGGGGGGAAGTGAGGCGGAGGGCTGACACACAGTTGATTAGCGTCAAAGGTCGCCGAATCGGCTCCTCCTCCTTGGCGCAAACGGTTTCCGTTCTTCGCGCCGGCGGCGTGGCGGTGTTTCCCACCGACACGGTCTATGGGATCGGGGCCAGCATTTTCCGCCCCCAGGCCATCCGCGAGATTTATCGGCTGAAGGGGCGTTCTTACAAAAAGCCTTTGCCGTTTTTGGTGGCTGGCTTAAAACAAGCGCTGGCGCTGGTGGAACCGCCGGAGACGCGATTGAGGCGTCTCCTCCACGCCTATTGGCCCGGTCCCTTGACCGTGGTTTTCAATACATCTTCTCTGGGCCGATGGGCCACCGGAGGGAAAGACACCCTCGCTCTCCGGATCCCGGCCCACCCTGTGGCCCTGGCGATTTTAAGGGAAATGGGCCAGCCCCTGGCCGTCACAAGCGCCAACCGTTCCGGCGATCCGGAAGCGGTTTCGGGGAAAGAGGCTGAAATCCTCTTTGGCGGCCGCGTGGATCTGTTGGTGAACGCCGGCCGATGTCCCGTCGGCATTCCATCGACGGTTCTCGACGTCTCCAGCACCCACTGGACCCTCGTCCGCGAGGGCGCGATCAAGAAGAAAGAACTGATGAAATATCTCTAGGAGGACCCATGAGCTTTCTTAAAAAATCCGATCCAAAACTTTACCAGACGATTCTGGCGGAGACGAAGAGGCAGGAGGAAGGGTTGGAGATGATCGCTTCCGAGAACTATGTCTCGGAGGCCGTGCTCGAAGCCCAGGGGTCCGTCCTCACGAACAAATACGCCGAGGGATATCCCGGCAAACGGTATTACGGCGGTTGCGAGGAAGTGGACAAAGCCGAGACGCTCGCCATCGAGCGGCTAAAAACCCTTTTCGGCGCGGAACACGCCAACGTCCAACCCCATTCGGGCTCCCAGGCGAACATGGCGGTTTACCTCGCGATGCTGACCCCGGGCGATACCCTCATGGGGTTGGAACTGTCCCACGGGGGGCACCTGACCCACGGGCACCCGCTCAATTTTTCGGGGAAATATTTCAAGGTCGTGTCCTACGGCGTCCATCCGGAAACGGAACAGATCGACTACGACCGGCTGGCCCAATTGGCGGCCGAGCACAAGCCCAAGATGATCCTTTCGGGAGCGTCCAACTATTCCCGGGTGATCGACTGGGCCCGGCTCCGGGCCATCGCCGATTCCGTCGGGGCCATGCTCTTCGCGGACATCGCTCACTACGCGGGATTGGTGGCGGCGGGCCTCTACCCAAGCCCCGTCGCCCTCGCGGACTTCGTGACCACCACCACCCACAAAACCCTGCGCGGCCCGCGCGGCGGCGTCATCCTCTGTAAAGAAAAATACGCCAAGGACATCGACCGGGCCGTTTTCCCCGGCATCCAGGGCGGGCCCTTGATGCACGTCATCGCGGCCAAGGCCGTGGCCTTCGGCGAAGCGCTCAAACCCGGGTTCAAAAAATACCAGGCCCAGGTCCTCGCCAACGCCCGGGCGTTGGCCGCGGCGTTAGCGAGGCACGGGTTCCGCATCGTCTCGGGGGGAACCGACTGCCACCTCCTGACCATCGACCTCCGCTCAAAATCGGTGAACGGGAAAGAGGCGGAGCTCGTTTTGGGTCACGCGGGGATCACGGTCAACAAAAACACCATCCCCTTCGATCCGGAAAAGCCCTTCGTCACCTCCGGCGTCCGCCTGGGAACCCCCGCGCTCACCACCCGGGGCATGAAGGAGAAAGAAATGGAAACGGTGGCCGGGTGGATCAATGAGGCCATCGAATTCAGAGCCGACCCGAAACGCTTGGCTAAAATACGGAAAGGGGTGTTGGCCCTTTCCAAAAAATTTCCCCTCTACGCCCACCGACTCGCGAGGGCTTGAGACCGGTTTGATCCGCGCTCAACTCGTCGCTTTTTTTATCGCGCTCGCCGGAACGGCGGGGCTGGTCCCCGCTTTCATGGGCCTTTCCCGCCGGTTCGGGGTGATGGATCTGCCGGACCCCCGCAAGGTCCACACCCAACCCACCGCCCGCTGGGGGGGCGGGGCCATCGCCGGCGGGGTTTTTTTGGGTCTGGGGGCCGCGGTTTTTCTCTCCCCCTGGTTTGCGAAACTGCTCGACTACCGTTTTCGGATTTTAGAAAAAGGCCAGGCCGTGGGGGTGTTGAGTCTCAAGGCCCAGTTGACCGGCGTTCTCATGGGGTCCCTGGTGTGCGTGGTCTTGGGCATGTGGGACGACCGGCGTTCCCTGCCGCCCGTGGTCAAGTTGTTGGCCCAAATCATCGCCGCCTACGTGGCCATGATGTACGGCGTCCGCATGGCGGGCTTGGCCATTCCAGGGTTCGGGTTCGTCACGTTCCCGCTCCTGGTTTCCCAGATCGTGACCCTTTTTTGGTTATTGGGGTTCATGAACGCCATCAACTTGACGGACGGGTTGGACGGTTTGGCTGGAGGGATTTGCGCCATCGCCGCCGGGACGTTCCTTTTCGTGGCCCTCCTTCAAGCCGACACCAAAGTTGTTCTTTACGCCAAACAGTTAAAGCTCGCGTCGGTTTTGGCCTCGGCCATCGCCGGAGCCTGTCTGGGGTTTTTGATCTACAATTTCCATCCGGCCAAGGTCTTCATGGGGGACGGCGGCGCTCTCTTCCTGGGTTTCATGCTGGGGGCCGTGAGTATTATCGGGACCCTCAAGACCAGCGCCGTCATCGCCTTCCTGATCCCAGTCCTGGTGGTGGCCCTCCCGGTGGTGGACGTGGCTTTCGCTTTGGTGCGGCGCGCCCGTCGTGGCGGCGGCCTCATGACCGCCGACCGGGGCCATTTCCACCACCGCCTCCTGGCCCAGGGGTGGACCCAGAGGGAAGTCGTGCTGTTGGTCTACGTCGCCACCCTCCTGTTGTCCATGGCCGCCCTTTTGTTAACGTTTTTCCGCGGGAGGGTCTAGGGAGGAGGGAGGCCCGCCCTGCCATTTTTCCGTCGGCATGTTTCTTTAGTCGCCTGGCGTATGCGACCGAACATGCATTTTGTAGTTGCCCCATTTATGGGGCCACTTTTCCTAAAATGAGTTCTTCCGATGTTCAATCGCCCGATAAATCGGGCAGCTACAAAAATCTCTTCGGAACGCTAAACTGAAACAAAAAATAAACGTCGTTTTTGGCATAGTATGTCCACAAATAATGGACATACTATGCTGAATAAGACATGCGATGAAGATCGCCAATGAAATGACCGATATCGAGAAACATCACTTGCAACCTTGACGAGAAGTGGAACCGTTCGTCATAGCGCCCGGCGCGCTCAAGATCTGGTCAAAGGAGTTTTTTAGCGATGTCATCCAACGGATCGTTTGTGTCTAAAAAATCACCGCCCCATGGACGGAAAAAGATTCTCCTCATTTTCGGAACACGTCCCGAAGCCATCAAAATGGCCCCGGTGGCCATGGAATTGGCGAAATTTCCCCGGGAGTTCGAACCCAGGATCGCCGTGACGGCCCAGCACCGGGGCCTATTGGACCAAGCGATGAGCCTTTTCGGCCTCAAACCCCATCACGATCTCGGCGTCATGCGGGTCGGGCAAACCCTGACCGACGTTTCGGTCCGCGCGTTGAGCCGCCTGGAACCCGTTTTAAAAGAGGAACATCCTGATTTGGTTTTGGTTCACGGGGATACGTCCACAACCCTCATGGCCACCCTCGCCGCTTTCTATCAACGGATCCCCGTGGGCCACGTGGAGGCGGGACTGCGTTCCCACGACGACGCGCACCCCTTTCCGGAAGAAATCAACCGCAAACTGACGGATGGGGTGGCGGTCCTGCACTTCGCCCCGACGGCGGGAGCCCAGCGGAACCTGCGCCGGGAGGGCGTCCCGCCCTCCAAAATATTTGTAACGGGCAACACCGGCATCGACGCCCTTCAACTGGGTCTGAAGCGATTGAAAACCAATCCGCCTCATTTTCCAGCATCGGCGGCCCGCATCGCGAAGGGGCCCTTTATCCTCGTTACGGCCCATCGCCGGGAGAACTTCGGTCAGCCCCTGGAAGAAGTGTTCGAAGCCCTTCGGGCCGTGGCCATGGCTCGGCCCACCTTGGGTTTTATTTATCCCGTGCATCCGAACCCCAACGTTCGATTGCCCGCCCGTCGGATCCTGGGAGGCCTGGCCAACGTGTGTCTCACGGACCCGCTGGAATACGGTCCGCTTATCCACCTTCTCAAAAAATGTCTTTTTGTCGTGACCGATTCAGGCGGCATCCAGGAAGAGGCCCCGAGCCTGGGGAAGCCGGTCTTGGTTCTCCGCGCGGTGACCGAGCGGCCCGAGGCCGTCCGCGCGGGGGCGGCGCGTTTGGTGGGCACCGACGGCGTCCACCTCAAACGCTGGATCGAAAAGCTGTTGGACGACGCCGCCTTTTACCGCCGCATGGCCCGTACGGTCAACCCCTATGGCGACGGCCGCGCGGCCGCCCGCACGGTCGCGGCCCTTCGCCATTATTTTTTTCCTCGGTGTCGGCGTCCGCGCGATTTTTCATTGGGGGCTTGAAAGAGGAACGTTTTCGGTTATACTTCGTAGCAGGGGGGCTTGATCCGCACCACTGGGAATAAAGAAACCCCCGTTCGAACTTAGCTCAGGGAGGAAAATGATGTCACTGAAAACCTTTGTCCGACTTTTTTTTGGGATTTCCGCTCTCATAGCGGTCGGGTGTGGAAAAGAAGAATCTACCACTTCTCAGACCATTGTCCCAGTGGAGACCCGCCAAATCCGTTCGGAGAATCCGGTCGCCCGCCCCGCCGATTCGCCGGAGATGGTTTTCCCACAGGCGGCCCCGCCCCGGGTTGCAGAAACGCCCCGCCAACCCACCGCCCCGCCGCCACCCCTCCCGGCGCCGCCCGCGAACCCTCAGGGTCCCGATCCAAATTCACGCCAAGGAACATAACCCGATCCGGTGAAAGCGTCCGGCCTCTTCTATTCCATGGCGGTTTCACATATCAAAAGACGAACCGGGAGGAGCCGGGCATTGACAGGACGGGGTTCCGGCCCTATACTGCCTTTGGTGGTCGGTGCGGCTCTTTTGTCGGTTCAGGTAGCGCCGGCCAAAAGGAAGATCCCCCTATGATGATCGGCGATCCTACTCCCCGGCGACCCCGGGGCGTGTCCCTTGTCGAATTGATCATTGCCATGACGCTCCTGAGCATCGGGGCCGTGGCGCTCATGGGAACTTTCCAGGTCATCGGGAGGTCGATCCAAACGGCCAAAGAGCGCAGTCTCGCCACCAACCTCTGCCAAGAGCAACTGCAGATTCTCAAGCAGAAAAACTATTACCGCGTTCTCATCACCACCGCTCCGGCCTACGACGCGAGGTTTACCCCGGCGGAACCCTACGATAACTCGTTTTTCCTTCCGGAGACGATTGAGGAGGGCGGAATGCGGTTTACCCGCTATACGTTCGTGGAGATCGCCCAGGAAGTTTCGGGAAACGTGACCACCTTGGCGCCCACCTCCGCCGACACCGGCATGAAGCTGGTCACGGTGACCACCCTTTGGCAGAGGCGGGGCGAGACAAAAAAACTCCAAATGCGAAGCGTCATGTCCAACCCTGACGCGGTCATGACCAACAGTATCCTAAGGGGAAAAGTGACCAACTCGGTGGGCGCCGTGGCCATTCCGAACGCCAACATCACGCTGGCTGAGAACACGGGGTTCACGGACACCACCAACGCCACGGGAGATTACATCGTCAATCTTTACCCCGGGAACTACAACTTGATGGTGACCGCCCCCGGTTTTTTTGACGTGCTGGTTCCGGCGGTGGTGCCGGCCAATGCGGCGGTGACCGTGAACGTCGCGCTCAACCCCATGGCCAACCGCGACCTCCAAGGCTGGGTCTGGCTGAACGATAATTTGGTCATCAGCCAAATCATGGGAAGCACGGCCACGGCGCTCCCCTCCGGGATGACGGCCGAATACGTGGAGATATTCAATCCCACCACCTATACCTGGACGGTGGCGGGCGATATTCGTTTAACCTTTCAGCCCTTGGCGTGGTTGGGGCCCCAGCGCGATATCGTCATTGATTTTACCGGAAGCACCGTCACCCTTCCGTCCGGGGGCTATTACCTGTTCGCCAACACGGGTCCGGTCACCATTAACGGCGTCTCGGTCATGCCTGATGCCGTTTGGGACGCCACGGTGGGAGGAGCTAACGACCTGAACTTTCCTTACTTCGACACCACCCCGGGGGCGGAAAACTACAACGCCATTCCGATCAATACCGACGGCGCCCAACAGGGCGCCGGGGTCATAAAGCTCTATCAGGTGTCCACCGGAAAACTCCTCGACAAGGTGGGTTGGAAAGGCGGCGGCGCCGGGTTTTGGCCCCCCGATTACGAGAACAATCCCATCGACCAAATGGTGGGACTTTCGGACAACGAGCAATACACTCGTTTTTCCAGCACCGCCGGGGTCAGCACCACGGTCGGGCGCGCCTACGACATGGGGTGGAACTTTTACGATTTTTGGGATACGGCTCAGGCAGGCGGGGTGCGGTTCGCGCCCCACAACCGGTTGAGCCCCTTGGAGCCCATCGTTTCCGGCGAAGTCCCCATCGGCGGGTCGGTTTCCTGCAACGACGGTTTGTCCACGCCCGCCGATATCGATTGGGATTTTTTCAACAACGGTGTCAGCAACGCCTGGGCGGGCCGCTACTATTTGACGAACGTGGCGACCGGAACGTGGTCTCTCTACGCCGCGTTCAACAACGCGTTCCAGCAGATCGATAACGTGGTGGTCCCTGTCGGCGCCGGCGTGCTCCCCATGCCGAACGCCGCCACCGCTCCCCCCTGGCCGGCGGCGAACACGCCGCACCTGTTCCTGACCTCCTCCACCACCGACGGCTGGGTTTTGGGGACCGTCACAAAAACCAATGGCACGGGGATTAGCCCCGCCATTACGGTGACCAACGGGATGACCAGCGCGCTCGCTTCGACGGTTTGGCCCTACCGCTTTTTCCTCAAAACCTCGCCCGGGACCTATAATCTGACGGCCAATCCCGGCAACCTCAATAGTAGCTACGTGAGCGTTTCCTCTCCCGCCGTGACCGTAACGGTCGGCCAGGTGACCTCCGGGGTCGACTTCGTCCTTCCCCAGGGGGGGGGCCTTTTTGGTTTTGTCACCCGGGACGGGGTCAATCCTTTGCCGGGCATCGCGATTACGGCGACCAACTCCTCGGGGCTGGTCGAAGGGACGGTGGTGTCCGCCCCGGACGGGAAGTTTCGCATGGCGAACATCGCGACGAACACCTATACCGTGGAAACCCAGCTGAGTTCCGGAGAAACCGCCAGTCCCGCCTCTTTTTCCACCGTGGTCCCGGTGGGGGCGCCCGTTTTCGTCGGAACGTTCACCGTTTCCGGGGCCAGCGGTTTCATCTCCGGCTCCGTCTCGTTGGGAGGCGCTCCCTTGCGAACCGGCGTGGTGGTGGTGGCCTCCACCGCCACCATCGTCACTCCGCCGACCATCAACGCGGCCACTCTCTTGGGCGCCGGCTATTTTCTGGGTTCCTCCTATGAAAACGGCTCTTATCTCTTGGAAGTCCGGGGAAGCACCAGCACCACGTACAAGGTCTATGCCTATTATCCCACCTACTCCGCCGGGGTTTGGACCAACACGGTCCGAAGTTCAACCAGCGTGAGCGTTCTGCCGGGTTTCACAAAATCGGGGTGAACTTCTCGTGGTGAAACGCCGACCGACGAGCGGTTTCACCCTGGCCGAGTTGATGATGGTCGTGGCCTTAATGGCCGGGATCATGATGGTGGCCGTCCCGCTTTTGATCCACACCGGCCGGTTCTTTTGGCTGAACCGGACCCGGGTCGAACTTCAACGGGCCGCGCGGGAGGTGATGGACACCGTGACGAAAAATCTGAGGCAAGCCCAATCCAGCACCATCGTGATCGATCGTTTGAACGTGAACCAGCCTTACTACTCGCGGCTCAGTTTCACCACCATCAACGGGCTCAGTCTCACTTATGCCCTGAATGGGACCCTCTTGCAAGAAACCCGCGGAGGGAAGACCCGGACCCTTTCGGACGATGCGCGTTTCGTGAACTTTTACCTTCCCAAATCCAGCGACATGACCATCATTTCCGTATCGTTGACTTTCGAAAAAGCGATTTATCAGGGAAAAACCAAAGCCTTGCACGTGGCCTCGGAGCGGGTCCGGGTGATGAACTGAGGCGATCGCACGGATCGGCGGCAAGATTTCAGTAGGAGGAAACCATGGGACCATCAATGAAAGAGTCAAAACGGCCGGCTGAAATATGGACGGGCGCGCGCGGAGTTCGCGGCGTCCGGGGCCAGTTGTTGGTGGGCGCGGTTCTCGTTCTGGCCGTTCTCATGATCTTCGTGCCCTTGTTGGTTCAGTGGGCGGGGCAGGAATCCCGTTGGACCGTTAAACAACAAAAATCCTCCGTCATGTTCGCCCTGGCCGACGCCGCCGTGGACCGCGGCACCTGGAAACTGAAGAGCGCCACCTCCACCTATGCGGCCGCCTCGGTGGGCACGGTCCTCGCGGGTTACAATTTCGACACCGTTTACACGGACATCGAGGGCGGCACCTACCGCCTGCGGTTCAGTTCCGGCCCATCGGCGAACCAAGTCACCATTCTGGCCGAAGCCCGGGACAACCTGACCAAACAGGTTCGCGCCGTGCGGGGCGTATTCGAAAACGTTTCCCTCCCCGGCCCCATGATGTCCGGGGCTCCATCGGGTATCAGAAGGATTTCGAGTGCGCCTGGGGCCCCATTTACGCCAAGGGCAACATCAATATTTCCGGCTGGGCCGCCACCAAATACTATCCCCGGAAATACTCGAAGCAAGTGGTCACCGGCATTGCCGCCAACCCGCGCGACACCAACGGTCTGACCCCCCCCAACACCAACAACATCGAATGGTGGTCCGATTACAATGTCCCGGACATGCCGATCCTGGATTTCACCACCATGCGCGCCTCCGCCACCGCTACGTCCACCTTGAACTTCCGCACCAACATCGCCGCGGGGCCCGCCATCCGGTGCACCGGGTTTGCCGCCACCCACGGCACCTGCCAAACGGGCTCCACGCCGCACACCACCGCGGCCAACCACAGTCCCGCCGGCACCACGTGCCACTTTTTCGACGCCAACGACCACGCGAGTTCCAAATTGAACCGGTTGTGGTACTGGGATAACGACGTCATTTTTTCAGGCGATATGACCGCTTCCGCCCCGGGCGGTTGTCACCGGCTCGGGTTGTACGGCACCGTGATCGTGCGCGGCAACATGACCGTGGATAACGGCGACTGCTACAGCTACGTGGGCCCCGTCCCCGCCAACGCCTGGCGGGAATACGCCAAGCTCACGACCGCCAGCAACGATACCGCGGTCGCGAACCAGTATCCCGCCGACAACGGTTTCCAAACCAACCGATTGACCTTCAACCACGGCGGCGAAACCTGGACAGGCGGCCCCATCGCCGCCAACACGGACGTTGGTTTCCGCGGGTTTGTCTACGTCGGCGGCGCCCTGACCCTGAATTCTCTGACCGACATAGCCGGGACCGTGTGGGTGGTGGGCAACACCGTCAACAACGACACCAGCGGCGAGCGGGTGAACGTCTTTTATGAGGGGAATAACCCCAACATCCCGCTCCTAAACGTGGTCCTCGCCCGCGTCACCTGGGACGAAATCCCCGCCTCCAACATCGCCTGGTAACCCCCGCGAAATCACTCAAGGGTCCGGGGAATAGATGCATGACATTCGCCGTGACAGTTTAGTGCTCCGAAGCGATTTTTGTAGCTGCCCGATTTATCGGGCGATTGTCCGTCAGCGGACGAGGGGGGTGCATTTAGTTATTTAGTTTTCTCAGCCATTGATGGTCATTAGACGCTCGCCCCGCCAGGCCCATTTCCTTTAAAATTGGATTTACCGGTTTTTCACGCGGGCCCATGATGGCCCCGTGTTAAAATCTTGTTTTGACCTCCATTTACAATTAACTCAGTCGAACGGCTGAGTTGAAATGCATTGACAGCGGTCAAATTCCATTGTATTATGCTCACTATGTATACACGATTGTTGATGCCTCCATCCACCTCCTTCTTCCTTTTTGGGCCCCGGGGGACGGGGAAGTCCACCTGGATTGACGCGCATTATAACCGAGCGCAACGCTTTGATTTTTTAAAAAACGACGTCCTTCTTCGTTACATCGGAGAGCCTCAGCGCCTTCGCCGGGAAGTGGAAGGGAAAGAGGAGGGTTCTTGGGTGGTTCTGGACGAGGTTCAGAAGGTCCCCTCTCTGCTGAATGAAGTGCAATCGGTTATGCACGACCGGCATGACAAAATCAAATTTTGCCTCACCGGTTCAAGTGCGCGGAAGTTAAAATCAAGCCAAGCCAATTTACTGGCCGGCCGGGCCATCCAGAAATTGTTTTTCCCCCTGGTCTCCAAAGAACTGGGCGCCGATTTTGATTTGGAACGTTGTCTTCGCTATGGCACGTTGCCTCTTGTTTACACACGGCCTCCGTTGGCGATTCAAACCCTCGAAGCCTATGTGGGTACCTATCTAAAAGAGGAAATTCAGCAGGAGGCACTCTCTCGCAATTTAGAGTCCTTTTCCAGGTTTCTTAAAGTGGCCGCCCTCATGAATGGCCAGGTCGTCAACGTGGCCGGCCTGTCCCGGGACGCCGGGGTTTCGCGGCCCAGCGTTGAACGGTATTTTTCGGTTCTCGTTGATACGTTGATTGGCTCGTGGGTCCCGGGGTGGCAGCCCCGTCTGAAAGTGCGTGAAAAACAAAATCCGAAATTTTATTTTTTTGACAGTGGGGTTGTTCGAACTATTTTGGGAACGGTGCGAGATCCCATGGAATCGTTTGAGCGGGGATTATTGTTTGAAACGTTTGTTTACAATGAGCTTCGCGCCGCCGCGCACTATCTGGACGTCGGGGGAGAGATCTTCTATTACCGAACTCCCGCCGGGGTTGAGGTCGATCTTATCTGGAGTCGGGGAAGAAAGGCCATTGGAATTGAAATCAAATCCGCCACGGAATGGCGGTCGGAATATGGAAAGGGGCTTCGCGACCTCTTGGATCAAGGGAAAATTCAGGCGGCCTATGGGGTCTACCGTGGAACCCGGGCCTTCTCCGATTCCCGGATCCGAATTTGCCCGTTCGAGCAATTTTCAAGCCAATTATTTGATGGAACCCTTTTTGCGTGAGTGGAAATCAGGGGGACGTATTTAGTTATTTAGTTTGAGGCTTCTTGGTTTCCGGTGGGTCTAAGGGGAAATCACTGGGGCGCCATTTGCCTTCAGGCAAGGGGGCTCCACCTTCCGACCCCGGCCCGTCGCAGAGCTTCATGAACCTGGGGCGGCAGAGCCGCTGATGCGGATCCCTTTTCTTTGCACGCCCAAAGAAAGGGGACGGAAAAGAAATGCGCCCCGGTCGGTTTCCGCGCGATTTTTCGTCGGCACCGTCTTTCTGTTCATTCCCATGGTCGGTGCCGTCCCAACATTGATAAATTTGTCGGAAGGGACGGCCCTCAAACATCTTCGGGCCGGATCAGACAGGTCCGGCCCCGCTAGCGACGAAAAATCGTGCTCAAAACGCCTCAAGGGGGGGCAAAGAGTCAAAAACGACCCACTCCAAACCCGGAAGACCCAAAGAGGGGGCTTCCGGGTTTAGCATGGGTATAAATCAGCCCCCCGCAATGGAAATAGATCGATGTTTTGAAGTTCTCTATGTTTCTAAAGCCACAGGCCATCTGTTTGATTTTCTGAATCTTGCTGTTGATGCTTTCACTCATCGCATTGGTGACACGATGATGAAAGTAGGTCATGATGTTGGCAATATGATCCTTGATCGTCTTCGCCGCTTTCCGAAGGGGCGCTAATCGGCTGTGTGTGGCCCAAAAATACCACCGCTTCCAAAACGGATCTGAACGGTTACAATTTTCGTGTCTCTTTAGCCCTCTGAAAAAGAATTTCCCTCTCCTCTTGGGAGGCCGTTCGCAGAGCTCACGGCACCGGGGGCGGCAGAGCCGCTGATGCGAGGGTAGGGTGAGGGATTCGGCTTCGACGGAAAACATCTTTCCCTCATCCGCCCCTTCGGGGCACCTTCTCCCAAGGGGAGAAGGAATACACTTTTTTGTTCCGTCTAGAGTTTCGGAACGCTAAAGAGACACGAGCGACGAATGGCAAAAAGCGGGTTTTGACCTCCTTCGTTGGAAATAGTGTATCTGTAGTTGACAAATTAATAGAATTTTTGATAAGTTCACTATCATGATAAAGAGAGCTTTCTGGATACGTCGGCTTGAAGCCGCGTGGCGTACAGCCCCGATTGTTTGGCTCGCAGGGGTCCGACGTGTGGGTAAAACGATTTTGGCGGAAAGTCTCGATGAGGGGAGAACGGAATATTTTGACTGCGAGCGGCCCGCGCTCGAAGAAATGTCAAAAGACCCGGACCTTTTTTTCAAATCCCGTTCAAAACCCCTTATTGTTTTGGACGAGATCCATCGGTTGCGGGACCCAAGCCGGCTCTTGAAAATTGGGGCTGACCATTACCCCCAGTTCAAAATCCTCGCCACCGGGTCGTCCACCTTGGCGGCCAGCGATTTGTTCAAAGATACCTTGTCGGGCAGAAAACAAACCGTTCACCTGGTGCCCGTGCTCTGGACAGAGCTCGAATCCTTCGACGTGAGCCTAGAAAAAAGGCTGACCCAAGGGGGTTTGCCCCCCGCCCTTCTTGCCCCGAAGAAAGAAGCGGGTTGGTACCGGGAATGGATGGATTCCTTCTTCGCCCGGGACATTCAAAGGCTCTTTCGCTTTCGAGATATCGAAAAGTTCCAATGGTTCCTTGAATATGTGCTCAAGCAAAGCTCGGGCCTTTTTGAGATCAGCCAGGCCTCCCGCGATTTGGGGATTTCACGGCCCACGGTGGAAAGCCACCTGCGGGCTTTGACCGTCACACAAGCCATCACCATCGTTCGCCCTTTCCACGGTGGGGGAAATTCGGAATTGGTCCGCCGACCGAAAGTGTATGGGTTTGATACGGGGTTCGTCAGCTTTTGTCGGGGGTGGGATCCTCCTCGTCCAAGCGATTTCGGCGCCCTTTGGGAGCATATGGTTTTGGAATTCCTTCGAGCCATTCGGCCGGAGCATCCCATTTTCTATTGGCGGGACGGATCGGACCGGGAGGTGGATTTCGTCCTCGTGCAAGATCGCGACACCGTGGATGCCATTGAATGCAAGTGGAACCCAGACCAATTCGACCCCGCCGCCCTCCGCGCGTTTCGGACCGCTTATCCCCAAGGAAAAAATTACCTCGTCACACCCAGGGGGGGCCCCTTCTACGACCGTTCGTATAAAGAAATGACGGTCCGCGTATGCAACCCCTCCGCTCTCCCCGGTTCCTTCCACCCGTAAGAAGATCACGAAATCAGAGGGACGCATTTTTGTGTGAGGTTTCTCAGTCTCTGCTGGTCATTGGACGAAGGCCCCGCCAGGACCCATTTTCGCTGAAAATGGACTTAACCTGGAATTCCCAGTTGGACCCGGAATTCGACGAAGGATCTCTCACTTTTTCCCCCTTCGGGGCCGGGGCCTCTTCGGCCCGTCCCAAACAGGGGCCACTGGCGCCTGGGACCCTCAAAAAGTTCGTCCGATGTCCCTGCGACGGCTCTAGCCAGAAGTGCCGCGTGGGAGCGGCCATCGACCTCACTTTTTTCGTCCTAAAAAGTGGATCTCCTTCGTCTCGGTTCTGCGGGCCAACTGGGAATTTCAGGTTACCAATTTTTACGCGGGCCCAGGGTGAAATCGGGTTTTGACCTCCTTCGACGGAAATGGTTCAATCTCCGTCGTGCGAAGAGGACTGTTCATCACTTTTGAGGGGGGGGAGGGGTCGGGGAAAAGCACCCAGGCCCACCTGTTGGCCGCCCGACTGCAGGGGCTTGGGATTCCCGTTGTTCATACGCGGGAACCCGGCGGGACGTCCATCGCGGAGTCCGTGCGGCGGGTCCTGCTCCACCCCCAAAGCCGCATCGCCCCCATGACGGAACTATTGCTTTACGAAGCCGCCCGGGCGCAACATTTGGCGGAGGTGGTGGTCCCGGCTCTGTTGGCGGGCCGGGTGGTGATCTGCGAACGGTACACTGACGCCACCGAAGCCTACCAAGGCTATGGCCGGGGTCTCCCCCGCCGGGAAATCCAAATTTTGAACAAGATCGCCACGGGGGGGCTCACGCCTTCCCTCACCTTTCTCTTGGACGTTCCCGTTCGGCGCGGCCTTTCGGCGGCTCGCGGATTGGCGAAACGGCTCTCCCGACGGACAGCCAAAACCAGCGGGGGGGACCGCATGGAACGGGAACCCGCGCTCTTCCACCAGCGCGTGCGGCGCGGCTATTTGGCTTTGGCCCGGCGGGAACCCCGCCGGTTCCGGGTGATCCCCTGGGGGGGATCCGTGGCGGAGGTGAGCGGGCGGATTTGGGCCCACGTGGATCGCCGTCTCCCCCGGAGGCGACCGTGACGCTTTTGAATCAAACAAATCGTCCTCTGCGGGACGTGCTCGGCCAGTCCGCCGCCGTGGATCTTCTCGCGGCCTCCCTCACCGCCGGGCGCGTGCCCCACGCCTATTTGTTCACCGGCCCGGCCGGTGTTGGAAAACGCACGGCGGCCCGGGCCTGGGCAAAAATCCTGTTATGCAAAAATCCGCCGTCTCCGGTTCTTTCTTGCGGGGTCTGCGGGGGTTGTGAGCGGGTGGAAACGGGCGGCCATCCGGACCTCCTTTGGGTGGATTTCGTTCGCCAGGCGGCGCTCTTAAAAGAGACCGTGGAAAAGCAAAAGTCCCTCAAGATTTCCACGGTGCGGGAGATGGAACGGGCGCTCCGCTTGAAACCCCTCGAAGGCCGGGTAAAGATCGCCGTTCTCACGCCTGCGGACGCGTTGGGGGACGACGCGGCCCATGCCCTGCTAAAGATCGTGGAGGAACCGCCCCCGGGAACCCACCTCATTTTAATTTCGTCGGAGGCGGGGTCTTTGCTCCCCACGATCCGGTCCCGCTGTCAGCGGGTGAGGTTCCGGCCCCTGGCGCCGGAAGTGGTGCAGGACCTCTTGGCTCGAGACCATGGGGATCGCCCCGTGGCCGAACTCGAGCTCGCGGCCCGGAGTGCGGACGGTTCCGTGGAGCGGGCGCGAACCTTGCTGGAGGAGGGAACGGGATTGGATTTTGATTGGCAGGGATGCCTTTTAAGCGAGCTTCTGGCGTGGTGCGAAGGGTTTCAGAACCCCCGCCTGGGCCGCACGGTGGCGGAACGGTTTTTGGAAACTCTTCTGGCCCGATTCCAAGGGGAGGCCCGGGCCGGAGACCGCGACCCGGACGACCTGGGCTGGGTTTTAAAAGCGCTCACCCGCCTCCGCCAAAACGCGGGTGTCAGTCTCACGCTGGAACACCTTTTGCTCCATTTGCGACGGCGAGCCCGGCGACGTTCGGAGGTTTCATGAAACCCTTTTACATCACGACCCCCATCTATTACGCCAACGACGTCCCCCACATCGGCCACGCCTACACCACCATCGCCGCCGACGTTTTGGCGCGTTGGCGCCGGCTGAAGGGCGACCAGGTGCATTTCCTGACCGGGACCGACGAGCACGGGGCCAAAATCGACCAGGCCGCCCGGGCGGCCGGAAAAACCCCGATGGAATATCTGGGCCCCGTGGTCGAAAAGTTCAAAGCCCTTTGGACCCGCCTCGGCATTACCCAGAACGATTTCATCCGCACCACCGAGGATCGGCATAAAAAAGCCGTCCAGGCCGTTTTCGAAAAGTTGAAGGCCCAAGGGGACATTTATCTGGGCGCCTATGAGGATTGGTACTGCGTGCCGGACGAAACGTTTTGGTCCGAGGGAGATCTGCTGAACGGCCAGTGCCCCACCTGCGGCCGGACCGTGGAAAAATTGAAGGAAGAAAGCTATTTCTTCCGACTGTCCGCTTACCAAGACCGCCTCCTGGCGCACTACGAAAAAAATCCGGATTTCTTGGCGCCCAAATCCCGGGCCGGGGAAATCACGAACTTCGTTAAGTCCGGTTTGCGGGATCTATCCGTTTCCCGCACCAAGGTCCCCTGGGGAATTCCGGTCCTGTCCCACCCGCCCCACACCGTCTATGTGTGGTTCGACGCGCTTTTAAATTATATCTCGGCCTTGGGATACTCCCCCTCGGGGTCCGCCCCTCTCTTCGCCGAGGCCTGGCCGGCGGAGGTTCATTTCGTCGGCAAAGAAATCTTTCGGTTCCATGCCGTCATCTGGCCCGCCATGCTCATGGCGCTGGGCCTGCCGCTCCCCCAGCGGGTTTTCGCTCACGGTTGGTGGACCGTGGAAGGGGAGAAAATGTCCAAATCCCGGGGCAACGTGGTGGACCCCCACGCCGTGGCCGAGGTCTACGGGGTGGACGCCTTCCGCTACTTCTTGTTGCGCGAAGTCCCCTTCGGCGGAGACGGGGATTTCTCGCTCCAGGCCCTGCTGGGCCGGTACAATTCCGAACTGGCCAACGCGCTGGGCAATTTGCTGAACCGCGTGCTCACTCTGGTTGAAAAAAACTTCGAGGGCCTGTTGGACGGCGCCGCCGCCACCCGGGAACTGGTGCCGGAAAACGCCGGCGCTTGGCTGGCCGAATTCGACGATTCCCTGAACCGCCTGGCGTTCCACGAAGCGTTGGAGAAGGTTCTGACCCTCGTTAATCGGGCCAACAAATTCGCCGAGGACCGCGCGCCCTGGAAACTGGTGAAAGAAGACCGCGACCGGGCGCGGGGGGTGTTGGTCGAAATGGCGCGGGCCCTCAAACTGGCGGCGCTGGCGCTCCATCCGGTCATGCCCGAGATCACCCAGGAAATGTGGCGGCAGTTGGGGGAACCCGACCCGCTGGCCCAAGCCGCGCCCGCCCTTCTCGCCTCGGGGACCCTCGCCTTCGCGCCGGGTCAGAAAGTCCAAAAAGGGGCGCCTCTCTTCCCGCGGAAGGAAACGCCGCCCCGGTGAATCCCTCCTATTTCGAAACCCATACCCACCTCACCGACGAGAAGTTTGACGAGGACCGGGACCTGTCTCTTGCGCGGGCCAAGGAATCCGGCGTGGACTGGTTCGTGGAAATCGGCGAAGACGAACCCCAGTGGCCCAAGGCCCGGGCGCTGGCGGAGGCTCGAACGGACGTCTATTGGACGGCGGGGTTTCATCCCTACTACGCCGTGAAGGCGGACGACGGGCTGGTCCGGCGGTTGGAAGAGGCGGTCCGGCATCCCAAATGCGTGGCCGTGGGCGAAATCGGTTTGGACTATCACCGGGACGATTCTCCTCCCGAGGTCCAGCGCCGGGTGCTTCATGATTTAGCGGGCGCGGCCCGGCGCGCCGACAAACCCATCGTTCTCCATTGCCGGGAGTCCGGGGTCGAAAAAACCGATGCCCAGCGGGATCTGCTCTCAATCCTCGGGAAATTGTTCCCCGTGGGGCCCGCCACCGTTCCTTTGGGCGTGGCCCATTGTTTTCAAGGAAACGCGGAAACGGCCTGGGCCCTGATCGACCGGGGATTTTTGATCGGCGTGGACGCCCCCATCACCTACCCCGCCGCCTCCTCCCTTCGGGCCCTCATCACCCACCTTCCGCTGGAATCCCTGGTGCTGGAAACCGACAGCCCCTATCTCCCGCCCCAAAGCCATCGGGGAAAACGCAACGAGCCCGCCCACCTGCCCGCCGTGGCCAGGGCCCTGGCGGAATTGAAACACCTCTCCGTTGAAAAAATAGCGTCGACCACCTCGGCCAACGCTCGGCGCCTGTTCCGCCTCCCACCCCGCCCCACGGCCTAAACCGGGGCGGGATCGGCCCGCGAAAAATAATCTTGACAGAATCTGGTTCCGGCCCTAGACTTCAAATACAACCGCCGATTTCGCGGTTATCCACCCATGCGCCGACGAAACAATCATCGTCTGAACGCCCTCTTCGCGGGGTTGGCGGGTCCGTTCCTCCTCCTTTCAACTGTTTTTGCCGAGCCCATCGTGGTCAAATCCGTTCGTGGCAACGCGGAAATCCACCGTTCTAAATCCCAAGCCAACCGCTGGCGCGCCTTGCAGAAGGGCGCGTCGGTCAAGCCGGGCGACACGGTGCGGACCGGGAAGAACGCCCGGTTGGAGTTGAAGATCGATGATGGATCCCGGGTGGTTTTGGGGTCCAAAAGCCGGGTCCAGGTGGCCGAGTCCGCCCCGTCCCGAATCTTCAATCTCGCCGTGGGCCGCATAAAATCCTTCGTCAAGAAACTCCAACCCGAAAGCAAATTTGAAATCCGCACCCCTCTGGCCACGGCCGCCGTTCGAGGGACGGTTTTCGAAATGGGCTTCGATGAGGAGGCCAAGGCTGGGTTCTTGGACGTGGACCGGGGCGTCGTGGCCCTTTCCCAAGACGGGCGGGCCTTGGACGTTCGCGCGGGCCAGCGCATGGATTTCCTGACCGATGTGCCCCTGGGCGAAGCGCCGAGCCGTGAGTCCCGGGGCTCCGCCGCGCCGTCGTCCGAAGACCTGGCCCGGGACGCCCTCCGGCACGAGGTGGGGCTCGGGATGTCCAAAGAGATGGTCATGGCCGCCGCCGCCGAAGAAATCCGCGCGGCAGAATACCAGGAGGGAAAAACCCTCATGGACGTCAACGGAAACCGGGTGCGGCTGGAGGAATACATCATCCGCAACCCCGCCGAGATTACCGTCAACCCGGACCGCGCCTTTAAGCTGGTGACGCTGAACGAACGGGCCGACCGGTTCGACTATTTCTACTATTTGGGGCAATTCAACCAAACGCTCCCCACGGACCTTCCGTGGCTTTAAATGACGTCCGCGGAAAACTGAACGACCGTCCCGGCTACTCCCTTGAAAATTACGAAATGGGAATGTCCAACACGCGGGATTCCATCAAAGACGTGGCCACGGGCGGACATTTAGTCAAAGTCGATTTCGATGGAACTCAATACACCTTAACCGCCCCGGACGATCCACTGGCCCACACCCGGATCATCCTGGCCGACGAGGTCTCCACCGCGAACGGTGAACTTTTACACAAGCTCTATGACCCGGTGGGCGATCGGTTCGTGACAGTGACGGATGCCCAGTTCCAGGCCGGCGGGGGCCAGGTGGCGGTTTATGACGGGGCGAATGACGTATTCCGTCCCATGGCCAGCAACGACATCTATTACCGAACCTCTTTTGATAGTTACGCGCATTTGGTGTTGGGGGAGGGGAAGCCCGCTTTCACCAAACAATCCTACCTTCCCACCGTGGGAGTAACCACCATCCTGGCTTTGGACCAAGACGCGACCTTTACCTTTCCCACGGATCCCTCGGACCCCACCAACGATACCGTCGTGGCGATCAATGAAACGCCGTCGGGGGAAGACGCGCTTCACAACCGGGTCACGCTTTTTTACCGAGACGGGACCTTCGAATCCGCCGACACCTACATTATTTCAGATGACGGCCAGATCGGATCCCTGTCCGCTTTCGCGGGGCTCACCAGCGGCACGGCGTTCAAGAACGAACTACTCAAATGGAATTATCAGCAGATTCTCACGGCCAGCGAATTCGACGGCCGTACGATCGACCTGGTGGTGGAACCCCAAAATCCTCATCCGGTCCGGGCTCATCCCATGAAACCCTGGGGTCTCCTTTTCATCGTGATGGGAACGGCGGCGCGGGCCGCCGAGGTGACGACAATAGGGACCTTTGGTTTTATGGGGGGCCAACATTTTTTGGAGGGGACGGCCTCGGATTTGGCGGCGGACGTGAACGTTTCGGTGACGCCCGTGGTTAAGTTTTCAGACCGCTGGAGCCTCTTCCCCACCTACCAGGGGACCTACCAAGGGAACCGCGACATTCAGGAGCTGGCGGGCGGGGGGACCCTGTTCCAAGACTCCACGTCGCAAAACCTTTTGGTGAAGAGCGTTCACACCGTGGGATCCTGGAAAATAAAGCCCTCGGTGGGGGGCCGTATGGAATGGTTGCGGGAAACCAAGGATGAAGATTGGGGAGAGGGATTGTTCGACTATCGTAAGGGGAGCGCGGGTCTCGAGGTGGAACGCTCGTTTTCCCAGAGGGCCGGCGCTCGATTGGCCTATGATTATTATCAATTGGCGTTCCCCAATTATCGCTCGCTGGAGTCGGCCCAGGATCCCACCTTGTCGCGGGAGCTGGTGGGGGAAAAAGTCTTGGACAACCGCAACCATATGATGACCCTGGGCTATTGGTCGCCCTTGCCCGCCCGGGGGAGTGTTGATTTGAACGCTTTTTACGACCAGCGAGGATACGACGACCAGCCGGTGGTGGCCCCGTCCGGGGATTTGACGGCCACGGACCGGAAAGACACCGTGGTTTCACTCATGGCCTCCCTTTCGCGGCCTTTCCGGGGTCCGGCGGACATCCGTTTTCTGGGGGAACTGGGATTGGGTTACAACGTCCAATCGTCCAACCAGAACCATTACGACGCGCGAAAAGCGGTTTTCGTGGCGGACTATTACGATTACACCCAATGGCGCCTGGCGCCCAGCGTGACGGCTGTTTTAGACGGCGGCGCCTGGTGGGTCTCCTTGGTTGGGATGTACGATGAGCGAAGTTACGGCGAGCGCCCGGCCCAGGACGCCAACGGCGACTATTTGGCGGCGAAGCTCAAGGTCTCCACCTTGACGACTCAGTTGGGGGTCACCCGGGTCCTGTCCAAACACCTTCGTTTCCGGTTCCAAACCTCCCTGGGGTGGGGCGACGCCAATACCGATTACGAAAAGGTCTACACCTATAACTATCGCATGGCCAACTATTTGGTGGGGTTCTCCTATGACTTCTAACCCATTCCGACGGATCTTGCCCGCGTTGTTCCTCGCCGGCCTCGTTCCCCGCCTCGGGGCGGTGGATATTTCGGGAACGCTCACCCAGTCCGGAGGCGGGACCGTGCCCAGTTTTGTGGCCGTGGTCGTCACCACGGCGCCCGTCAAGGATCCGCTACACGCTCTGGACCCAGCGGTGTTCATCGCCAGCGCGTCGGTGTCGCTCGTTTCCGTTGGTCCTTACAGTTTCACGGGACTGCCCTTCTTTGGCGGCTCAACGGATTACTATTTGTATTCCTTCCGGGACGCTAATTTAGACAACGTTCCGAACCACACCGAACCCATGGGCGGATATGGACCTTTCCCCTACAGCGCCCTTTCGGCCAAAGTCACGGCTTCCACCGCGAGCGCTGTTTTTCCTTCCGTTTCTTTCTCTTTGTTCGAACGGGGGGAGATCAGTGGCACCCTCACCAATTCCAGCAATCAGCCCGGACGACGGTTGGTGCTTCAGGCCACTCCCGTGCCTTTTGACCCGGACAAGATGCAACGCGTGGCCTTGTCCACGGGACCCGGCGGGGCCTACAGTTTGGGCGGTTTGCTCCCCGGCGTCGATTACCTGGCCGAGGCCTTTGTGGACACCCAATGGGACGGGGAGAACGGGAGCTACAATCCGGATCCTTTTGAAGACAAGGCCTATCAAGGCCCCTTCGCCATCACCGCCGGGGTCTCCCAGCCCGCGAATCTATTGATCCAACCCGGGGCGGTGAGCGGTTCTCCCGACCACATTCGGATTGTGGGCCCTGGCAACAGTTGGCGTCAAGTCATTTCCTCGGGGTCGGCCTCGGCCCCGCTCCAAATTTCAATACGCGACTTCAATGACTCCCTGACCCAATCGGCGGCGTCGGTGTCCGTCGTTTTTTCGGCCTACGGGTCCACGGGTCCGTTCACGCCGCTGGACGACACCGGCTCGCCCCTGGCGGGCCTTCTGGTGGGTGGGGCAATCCCTGTCGCCTCCGTTTCAATTCTTGCACCGCTCCACCGGCACGGTCACGCTCCAGGCCCACGCCGTTAATTTTCCCGCCTTTGGTTTGGACCGATACGCTTATTATAGTTTCGACGTGCTGGGCGAGGGAGCCGGCTTCTCGTCGTTGAACGCGCGGACCACGTCCCAACCCTCCACCGCCACGGCCACGGCTGTCACGATTTCACCCGACCGGGACGGGGCGGACGACACCGCCGTCCTTTCCGTCGACCCCCCCGCCGGAGTGACGTTTTGGGAAGCGGTGATCTCTTCGGAAACCTCCTTCGGCCCGGGCGTCGTGCGGCGATTTTATGGGCAGGGCCAAAACGATGTCTACTGGTCCGGAGACGGTTGGGAAGGCCGTACCGTGCCCAACGGCCTCTACTATGCGCGGTTCCAAACCGAGGGGTTGGGGCTTGTCTCGTCCACCGTCACCGTGACGGTTCAGGCCGCATCTTTAAAGGGTTTCGTGCGCAACAGCAACACCTTGAGTCCATTGGCCAACGTGACGGTGAACGTCTTCGGACAACGGGGCGGCGGTTACGGATTGTCCGCGGCGGATGGATCCTTTTTTGTCAGCGGTTTGGCCCCGAACCAAACCTATGCGGTACAACTTTCGAGGCCGGGGTTCGCCCAATTGTCGCTCTCCACCCAGACCAACACCGCCACTCTGGACTTGGGCGTGTTGGACGTGGATCCGGGCGCCGAGTTTCACTGTTCAGTGAGCGTCAGCTCCGGACCGTCCCGCGATATTTACGGGCGGGCCTCCGTCCGCGCCAGCACCGCCACGCATAGCGCCAACGGGAACCTCCACCTGGGCCCCGGTTCCATACTCACCGATAACGGGTTCCCCATCGCCGACCCGCTCTTCAGCACTTTCACCGTTTTGAGCGTTCTGCCGAACCTGGATTACACGATCGAGGTGGATCTGCCGGAATACGGGCATGTGAATTTGGGGACGTTGACGGCCCCGCCCGCCGGAAGTTCCGTGGATATCTCCACGTCGCTCGTGCGGAAAGCCAACCTGTCCGGCCTGGTGGTTTTCCCGGCGGCTCTGAACACCCCGTACAACGGGGAATGGGTTTCCGTGGACGCGGCGTTGTCCACCGCCCCGACGCGACCGGTGGCCTGGGGGGGCGCCGGCGTACCGAACGGACTCAGCACCGGAACGTTTCATTTGTTTGGAATGGACGCCGGGACGTACATTCTCCGGGCCTCCGTCCGAGGGTTTGCCACCAGCACCCAGACGGTCACGGTGGGCGCGGGCGATCTGTTCAACCTCGATTTCCCCGTCTTCGGAACAGGCGGTATCGCCACCGGCACCATCACCGTGACCGGAAACTCCTCCGCTCTGGGCATCGGCGGCGGGGGCGGATGTCCGGCCAACCAATTCTCTCTGTTCATCAATGCCTTTTCCCGGACCAGTTTCACCAACGCCTATTGGCAACAGTGCGTGCCCACGTCCCTGACATCGACCTCCGCCTCCTTTCAGATCACCGGGCTCAAAAACGAAACCTACGACCTGAACGTCTTCCTCCCGGGATTTCAAATGTGGCCGGCGGGGTCCCAACAAGTCACGGTGACGGGCGGGGTTGGCCGCAAAGACCTTCTTCTGAAGGCATTGACCGGACGGTTGGATGTGGTCGCCAATATTCCCGCGGGGGATTTGGGGGCGTGGATCACCTATCAACTCAACAAGGAAGGGCCGGATCCCATCCAACGGTCCGGAGTTTTTTCCGGTTCCCCCACCGCCAACGCGTCCATTTCCGGATTGGGCACCGGCCTCTATCGGTTGACCGTCACCAACACGAAACCCGGAAGAGGATTGATCCGGACGGTTCCCGTGGCCGTGACCAACGGTTCCGTCTCTTCCGTCACCGTGGACATGACGGTTCCCACCTTCGCCATCGGCGGATCGGTGGACGTCCAAGGCAACGTCGTTTTGGGTTCCACCTGGAACGTCACGGTGAGCTCGGTTTCCGGTCTGGACGCGGCTGGGGTTCGCCCCGAATTGGCCGTCTACGCCTATCCGCTTCCCAACTATTTCGACGAACGCTTGACCCCCTTGAGGCAAGTGCCCATCTTTCCCCACGTCAGTTCCGGGAGCTTTCTGGTCACGGGGTTGACCCCCGGTGGATATTTCCTCCGCCTGACAGAGGACGCGAATCCGCCGACTCCGCCCGCGAACTGCGGCGGGTGCCGAACCCCCGGCCTGCCGGAGCTGGCCAGTTCCGGCCAGGTGGTGTTCATCGGAACCTCTAACGTGGCCGGGATCCCTCTGACCGTGACGAACGGGGCCACCCTTTCCGGAGTCATCCAGCGGCCCGCGGGGGACGCGTCCCAGGAATCCCGGCACCTCGTTTTGCGGCTCCGGAGGGCCGACAATTTGTCGCTCTGGCAAACCGAAACCAACACCTCCGGCACGGGAACGGCGGACTACCGCTTCTCCCACCTGGCCTCCGGCGATTACATCCTGGAGGTGGTCGACGATGCCCGGCCGCCGAAATACGCCGCGGCCTCCACGTCGGTCCGGATCGCCAACGCGGACGTGACCCAAAACGTGACTTTGGTCGCCGGAGGCACGATTATCGCCCTCCTCCGGGACGCGGATACGGGAACGTTGCTGACGGCTGAGAACGCGCGACAGTTCCTATCCGATTCCTTTGAAATCGCCGCGGAGGCCGTGCCCTGGGTCCCCGGGGGGTGGGCCCAGGCCGAACGAGACATGACCAACGGGGGGTACGCCTTCGATGCTCAGACGGGGGTGATTTCCATTCCGCGCCTGATTCCTGACACCTCCTACAACGTTTTCTTGAGAGGACATGAGTCTCTGGGCGAAGAGGCCCGCGCCCAGGGCCGGCGGACGTATGCACCGACGGTCCTGTCGGGGGTTCGCGTGCAGTCGGGCGAGGTTTTGGACCTGGGAACCATCGATTTAAACCAGGGGGGAGCCCTTTCGGGCACGGTTCGGAATAAGGCCGGCCAGGCGCTTCCAAACATTCGCGTCCAGGCCCTGCCTTCGGTGTCGAACCATTCCGACCGCACCAAGTTTATGGTGGAAACATTCACCGACGGCAACGGGATTTTCCAAATCGACGGGATCGATCGTTCGCAGAAATTCTACGACGTGGTGGCGTCGCCTCGATTCCAACAGGGGGAAACCTTTTCCCAATTGTCGGGAAAGCGCTACGGGGAAGAACGGGTGCGGATGTTGAACGTCAACGACCCCCTGAAGACGACGGGAATCTCCTTTTCCTTAGAGGAGGCCAACGCGAGTTTGGTGGGCCGCGTGGTCCCCAATGACGGCGGCCCCCTGATCCCTGTCTTTGGCGACCTCCAGAACCAGGCGGGAGTGCGCGGGGCCGACCTGGTGCTCCACCGCGACGGCGCTCCTTTGGGGGACGACCCTCTGGGGGAAATTGAAGAGCGTTCCGCCGCCGACGGGACTTTCCGCATCGACGGTCTCCGGCCGGGCGGCTACACGATCCGAGCCATCGCCCTGGGCTACGCCACCGCGATCCGGGGAGCGGTTCTGTCGAACGGAGCCACCGCCAACGCGGGCACGATCGTCTTAGGGAAAGGGGCCTCCGTGTCGGGAACGATCGTCAAGCCCGACGGAAGTTCGCCCAGCCGGGCCGACGTGGATGCGGTGGTCGGGGTGGACGACGATTTCAAAGATTTTGTTTTCGGCCGCGTCGATGCGGACAGCGACACGGGCCTCGTCACCGGTTACGAGCTAAGTGGATTTTCGGTGGGAAAACCCTATTCGATCCTGATCCTCTCCAAAACCAGCGACATCGTGGAAGCGGCCTCCAACGTGACCTTTGAGAGCTCCACCGAAACGAAGGTCGTGCCCCTGATCTTTCGGCCGGCGCCCCCCAAGGTGTTCGTCAACCAAACCCGTTCGGGAAACACGTACACCCTCCGGTTCTTCTCCAGCCAACCGCTCCGCAACACCGCGGCGGCGGACAATCAATTGGAGCAGATCGTGATGGAATCGTCAGGAACCAGCGGGGCCATCACGGCGCGAAGCCTGAGCGCGTCGAGGGATTCCCTGACCGTCACCTTTGACGCGAACCCCGCGGCCAGTTCCTTCGGGCTCGATCTGGCCTTCTACACCGACACCGTGGACCCGGACGACCCGACGGGAGCGGATTACCGATTTACCCAAACCTTCACGTTCTACACGGGCATCGGGTTGCGCCGGTCCGTGGGCATTCCGAACGTCACGGGCGGCGACTGCACGTTGGAAGGCGTGGCCACGGGCGCGAGTTTTCCCTCCGGGGCCTTCGACGTGGCTTCTTCCTCCACCATTGAGGTCGGAATTTTAAGCGCCGAAACGGCGGACGGAGAAACGCTTCCCCACACGGCGCCGCGAATCGCGCGGGGTCCCGCGCTTTCCTCGGCCGCGCGGCGCCTGGGCCCCGCCGCCTTTCCCGCGGGGGGGCTCTTCGCCGCGGTGTCGGCGGCCGCCGATGTGAATCCTTTCAGCGCCTTCTACGACGTTTTCCTTCCGGCCGGGGTCCGCCGGGCGCTCAAAAAGGAAGCCCAACTGACGTTGAAATACGCGGACGATGTGACCGATCCTTCCAAGATCAACGTCTACTACTTTGACCCCCAGAACAACGTGTTCCTCCTGGAAAAAAGCGGTCGAACCATCGACGACGTGAACAAAACCATCACGGTGGGCGTCAGCCATTTGTCCACGTTCGTGGTTCTGCCGAGCCAAGCGTCCATCGTGCAAGGGGGGGCCTTCGCGGGAAGCGACATTTTGGTCCACAACGTGCCCAATCCGTTCAACCTGGACTCGAAACTGGTTTCTCTGGTGAACGGGGGGAGCACCACGGACCGCACCACCGATGGAACGCTGATCAAAGTGGCCCTTCCGGCGGGGAAGTCCGGGACGCTGACCATTGAAATCTTTGATGTGGCCGGAGCTCTCGTTCGGGAGATGACCGAAACCGCCGCCGGAGGGACTTACTCCTACATCGAGTGGGACGGCCGGAACGGAAACGGGAAGAAGGTGGCTTCGGGGGTTTATCTGGGCCGCTTGACGGTCAATGGCGGCGACGAGCGGTTCTTTAAAATGGTGGTGGTCAAATGAAGCGAGAATGTCGGAGTCCGGGGGGAAACCTTTGGGCGACGTTGGTCGCCGGGTTCGCCCTTTTCGGTCCTTCCTCGCTCTTCGCCGGAGGCAAAGCCGGAACGAACGGGGCCCCCTTCCTCCAGATCGCCGCCGGGGCGCGGGCGGCGGCCTTGGGGGGGGCGTATACGGCCCTCGCGGATGACGCTTCGTCTCTGATGTGGAACCCCGCCGGTTTGGCCCGCGTTCAGCGCGGGGAACTGGCCGCCACCCACACCCAATGGCTCCAGAACGCGGATCACGATTTTCTGGCCGGCGCCATTCCCACGCGGTGGGGCACCCTGGCGGTGGGCGCCGTCACCCTCTCGGTTCCGGATATTCCGAAACGGTTGACGGACACCGACGCGGCGGATGGGACCTTCGATTCGCGGGACGCGGCCTATTCACTGGGGTACGGCCGGACCGTGGGAACCCATTGGGCCCTGGGCCTCTCCGCCCAGTATATTCGCCGAACCTTGGACGGATCTTCCGCGGCGGCCCCCGCCGCTTCCCTGGGCGCCCAATGGAAAACGCCATTTTCCTTCTTGACCCTGGGGGCCAGCCTTCGTAACATAGGGGGCGACATCACGTTCAATGAGGAAGGAGACCCTTTGCCCATGACTGCGTCGGTCGGCGCCGCCGCCCGTTTTCTAAAAGATCGTCTAGCTCTCGCGCTGGACGCCCGTTCGGTTCGAGACCAGGACGCGAGTTTCGGCCTGGGGTGTGAATACGCTCCCCGTCTTTTCAAAGACGGCACCGGAGCTCTCTCCGTGGGGATACGATTCCGCCGCCGGCACCGCGGGCGGAACGGGCCTGACGCTCGGGGCGGGGCTCGGTTTTTCCCGCTGGGGCCTCGATGTGTCCTGGGCGCCTTACGGAGCCCTGGGCGACTCTCTCCGCTACGGTTTCCGTTTTTCCTTCTAAAAGAATGGGACGAGCGAAACTTCCCTCCGGTCTGGGCCGCCGGGCCCTCATCGTGGCGTCTTTACCGGACGCTTCCCATCTGGCCGCCGACGGGCGCCGGGCGCTCAAAGAGGGTGCGGACGTCCTCGAAGTGCGGGCGGATCTCTTCCCCAAACAACAACTTAAACCCGAACAGCTCCAACGAACCCTGCGATCTCTTCGCCGGGAAACCCGTCGGCCCATCCTGCTGACGCTTCGCATGGGAGAAGAGGGGGGAGGCCTTTCCGTCAAGTTCCGCGAGGTGGACCGGCTGAACCTTTTCCGGGCGGCGCTGGCGGAAGTGGACGGAGTGGACGTGGAGCTGGCCGCCGACGAGATCAACCGCCACGTCGTCTTCGAAGCCCACAAACGGGGACGCTTCGTGGTTCTCTCGACCCACGACTTTAAACGCACGCCCACCAACGCCGTTCTGTCGGGTTTCGTTCGGAAGGCCCGCCGGTTGGGCGGCGACATTTTGAAGGTGGCGGCGCGCCCCCTTCGGCAAAAGGATGTGGAAAGATTTATGTCTTTTTGCGAGGAAGCTTCTTTCCGGCGACGGGTGTTTATTCCCCTGGGTCCCCTGGGCCGAACGGCACGCGAGCAAGGCTTTTCATCCGGTTCGGCGATGACCTACGGTTTCGTCCGAAAACCCTTGGCCCCGGGACAACTCTCCGTGCGCCATCTGGTTCAGCAGACCCGTCTCCACAACCAAAAATAAATCTTTTCCGCGGAGCGGCGATCATTCCTTCGGGGGAGACTCCCGCCAGGCCGACGACTCCAGCTGGAGCGTGACGTGGTGGATCCCGAAACGGGAACGCAACATTTCTCCGAGCTGATGGAGAACGGCGCGCTGGTCCGCCCAGCGGTCGGGGGCGAGGAGGATGTGGGCGGACAAGGAGACCAGGTGAGAGCAGAGGCCCCAGAGATGGGCGTCGGTCACGCGCACCACTCCCGGTGTCGCGGTGAGGGCCGCGAGCACGTGGTCCAGCCGAAGGGTGCGGGGGACCCCCTCCAAGAGAAGGTTCAGGGCCTCTTTTAGAAGGCGCAAAGCGTTCCACAAAATGATGACGGCGATGCCGACCCCGACCAGCGGATCGATGAGGGGCCAACCCGTGAGCGCCATGGCCGCCCCCCCCGCGATGACGCCCACGCTCGCGAGCGCGTCGGAAGCCGCGTGGAGAAAAGCCCCCCGCAGGTTGATGTCCCCTCCGGCGAACCGGCGCAAGGTCCAGGCGACCCAAAGGTTGGCCGCGAGCCCCGCCGTTCCGACTCCCATCATGGTCCCCAGCCGCGGCATTTCCGGAGATCCCATTCGGCGCGCCGATTCCCACAGAATTCCAACCGCCACCATGGAGATTAAAATCCCGTTTCCAAAAGCCGCCAACACTTCCAGGCGGTGGAGACCGAAGGTTCGACGGTGAGACACCGGCCTGGACGACAACTGGACGGCGAACAGCGTGAGCAGGATCCCCGTGAGATCCATCAGCATGTGCCCGGCGTCGGAGAGGAGCGCCAGGGATCGGCTGTGGAGCCCCCCCCAGAGTTCCAAGCCGAAAATGACGGCGGTCACGCCCGCCGCGAACAGGAGTGGAAATCGGGCCCGCCCGGTTTCCGCGTGCTGGTGCGCGGGGGTCATGGGACGGACCTTTCCACCCATTCCATGGGATCGACGCGCACCCCGGCCACGGCCACCGACCAGTGGACGTGGGGGCCTGTGGCGATCCCTTCCTGGCCCATCCGTCCGAGACACCGGTCGCGGTTGACGGTTTGGCCCACGCTGACGGCGGAGGATTGCATGTGGAGGTAATAGGAGTAAACGCCCTGCCCGTGGTCCAGCATGACCACGTTCCCGAAACTCTCCAGCCATTCGGCCAATACCACGCGGCCGCGGGCGGGGCACAGGACGGGCGTCCCGGCGGCGTTGGCCAGGTCCACCCCTGAATGGGACCCCGTGGCCGGGCGGCCGCCGTAACTGCGCCGGGCGCCGAACACCGAGGAGACGACGCCGGTGGAGGGCCAAAGGAACGCGCCGTCCCAGAGTTTTTTCGGCGATCCGGGTTCGCTGAAAAAAGACGCCAGCCGTTCCGCATCCCGGTCCACGGACCCGTTCGTGAAAAGGGCGTCTTTGGCGGGAGCCAGCTGGATCAGGCTCACGGGGTAGGATCCCTCCGCCACGAAGAAATCGATTTCCGAGCGAAATTCCTCGGATCCGAGCGTGCCGGTGAGGATCGCGGTGTGGGGTCCCGCCGGTTCGGTGGCGGGGATTCCCACCAAGGCCCTCCAGCGTTTCCAGCCGGTCTTATAAAAATGGGCTTCGGCGGCCCCCACGAGGACCCGCCCCTCCTTCAAGGGTTTACCCGTGCGGCATAGAACGGCCAGGGTGCGGCCCGCTGTGACGGTGGAGGGATCCACGCGGAACTCGGGGGTGCCCCCGGCGTGGCCCGGCGCCAGGCCCGCCCCTATTAGAACCCACGCGGTGAGACTACTTGCCCACGCAGAAGCGCGAAAAAATCGCATCCAAGACCTCCTCCGGTGCGCCCTGGCCCGTAACGGCGTCGAGGCCCGTCAGGGCGAGTCGCAATTCCATGGCCAGTGTTTCTTCCGGCGCGTCGCCGCAGGCCGCGCGGGCCCGCGTGAGGGCTTCCAAGACCTCGCGCAGTCGTTGTTCCTGCCGGGCGTTTAAAACCATCCCCGGCTCTTTCGGTTCTTCCCCGTTCCCGGCCAGCCCGAGCGCTTCCCGGCGGAGTCCCTGGAGTCCTTCGCCCGTTCGAGCGGAGACGTGCACGGCGGGCGATTTGAACAACCCCAGTTCCGTTTTCCAGCGGATCTCCCGCTGGGGGGCCGTGGCCGGAGCGGCCAGATCCGATTTGTTCAGCACGAGAACGGTGGGGCGCGCCCCCGCTTCCCGTGCCGCGGTCCGGTCCTCCGGGCGAGGGTCCGAACCCGCCTCCACCACGAGAAGCGCCAGGTCCGCGCCTTCCAACGATTGGCGGGCCCGTTCGGCGCCTTCCCGTTCCACGGCGTCGTCGGTGTCCCGCAGGCCCGCCGTGTCCACCAAAGTCACAGGCAGTCCGTTCCACACCAAAGACTCCTCCAGCGTGTCCCGCGTGGTTCCCGGCGCGTCGGCGACGATGGCCCGGTTCCGGTCCAGGAGGGCGTTAAAGAGGGAGGATTTTCCGGTATTCGGTCGGCCGACGATGGCGACCCGGATCCCCTCCCGCCAGAGCCGTCCTTGCCCAGGCGGTCCCATGAGAGCGGCCATTTCCGTCTCCAGGGACTCCAGGGAGGTCCCCAGGTCCTTTCGGGAAAGTCCTGGAACTTCATCTTCCACAAAATCCAGGTTGGCTTCCAGGTGGGCCAGAAGGCCCAAACATTTTTCCCGCGTGGGCCGGAGTCGGTGGGAAAGACCTCCCCGAAGGGTTTCCAGGGCGAGGCGGCGTTGGGCGTCGGTGTGGGCGGCGATCAAATCGGCCACCGCTTCCGATTGGGCCAGGTCCATTTTGCCGTTCAGATACGCGCGGCGCGTGAATTCGCCGGGGTCCGCCAGCCGAGCCCCCTCGCGAAGACAACTCTCAAGGACGCGGTGGAGGATGTGGGTCCCGCCGTGGCAGGAAAATTCCACCACATCTTCCCCCGTGTAGGATCGGGGAGCGCGGAAAATGCCGGCCACCGCCTCGTCCAAAATTTCTTCGCCGTACCGCAGGAGGCCGTGGTGCAGGGTGTGGGAGGGGGCCTGGTCCAGCGGTGTCGCGCCGCGAAACAGACCCTGGGCCAAGCGAAGGGACGCCGATCCGGAGAGCCGCACCACGCCCAGACCCCCGGCGCCCAACGGCGTGGCGATGGCCACGATGGTGTCGTCCAGGTTCAAGTCAGGGCGCCCGGGCCGCCTATTCTTTTTTCTCTTTGGGTTTAACGACGACGAGGCGGAGCGGCCCCTCCCCTTCCGAAAAAGTTTCGACGTCGGGATGGTTAGCCAGCGTTTGATGGACGGCGCGGCGGTGGGCCGGAGGCATGGGGTCCATGCGGAACATCTTGCCCGTGCGCCGGACCTGAAAGGCGGCGAAAAGCGCTTGGTCCACCAGACGGGATTCATCCGCCGATGGAAAGCCCGCCACGCGGAAAGACACCCAGGGTTTCTCCCGGTCCCCGCCCGAGGAAACCAGGTTGAACAAATATTCAAACGCTTCCAATACCTTTCCCCCGCTCCCGGCCAGGGTTTGGCCGCGGGAGGTTTTCAAATCCACCGGAAGCCGCCGGTTTTCCGCGGGGTGAAACTCCCACGCCAGGTCTTCCCAGCCCAACAGATCCCGCCACTGGGCGAGAAGAGATTCCGGCGGGATGGACGGGTGAAACGATCCCCGGGTCGAAGCCTCCGGAGGGGGCGCCGATCGGTCGCGGTTCTTTTCCGTCGGGGGTTCAGGAATCCTTTCAGGAGGCCGAGAGGCGGGGTTCGGTCCGCTTTGGGGGCCCGGGCGTTCCCCCCGGCGGTCCCGCGACGGATTCCTCCCGCGTTCCGGGCGTTCCTCTCGAACCGGCGGACGTGGCTCGTGGCGTCGTCCCTCCGGCCGTTGGGGCGCCCGCTTCTCCGGACGGGGTTCGGGAGACCGGCCTCGGCGACCATTTTCATCGGAGCGCGGCGGTTTGTCTTCTCGCGTTCGTTCGTCCCGCCGGCCCCGTGGACCCGTGCGGCGGAACTCCCGCTCGGGGATCTCCGCCCGATCGGCCCGATCGGACCGACGGACTTTTTCGACCAACCGCACTTTCACCCGCTTGAACCCGAACAGGCTTAGGAGCCCGCTGGCCCGTTCGCCCAAAACTTTAACGTCGACCTGTTCCGCCGTGAGCCCCAGTTTTTTCAGGCCCCGGGCCACCGCGGCTTCGGCGGTTTTTCCCTCTCCCGTCCAATCTTTCATCGCGCGGCCGCGGTGGCGGCGGCCCGCCGCATGAGGATCAACTGAACCCCGATGGTCACGAGACTGTTGGTCAGCCAGTAAATCACGAGGCCCGCCGGCATTTTGAGGAAGATGAAGGTGAAGACGATCGGCATCATGTACATGATCTGCCTCTGGGAGGGGTCCACGGAACTCATGGACATTTTCTGCTGGAAGAACATGCCGGCGCCCATCAGGACCGGCAGGACGTAAAACGGATCGTGGGCCGAGAGGTCCTTCACCCAGCCGAACCAGGGGGCGTGGCGGAGCTCGTAGGTGTTCCGGAGAGTGGAGAAGAGCGCCCAGAAGACCGGCAATTGGATCAACATGGGCACGCATCCCTCCATCCCCATGAACCGCATGCCGTGCCGTTGATAGAGCGCCAACATCTCGCTGTTTAACCGACGGGCGTCGTTCTTATAGAGTTCTTGAAGCCGTTTCATCTGGGGTTGAATCAACTTCATTTTTTGGCCGTGCTGGAAACTTTTGATGGTGAGGGGGAGGACCAGGATTTGAATGATGACCGTCAGGACGATGATGGCCCAGCCGTAATTCCGCGTGACCTTGTGGAAGGTGAAGAGGGCCCGGTGGATCACTTTCCCGAAGGGGGCGAAATACCCGAAGTCGACGGACCGTTCCAATCCGAACCCCAGGCTCTTGAGGTTTTGGTATCCCTTGGGGCCCAGGTAGAAGGCGGCGGTTTCTTCCTGGGTGGCGCCGGGTTCCATTTGAGCGGAAACGACTCGGTGGACGGAAAAGTAATGTTCTTCTTTTTCGACATGCAATTTGACGTCGGCGGTTTCTCGACCCGTCGGGGTGATGAAGGCCGCAAGGAAGTAGTGGCCGTCCACGCCCCACCAACGATAGGGTCTCGTCGTAGTCCCGGGTTTCAGGTGAACGAGCTTGGGGGCCTCGAAGGCAAGAGCTCGTTGAAACCCTTTGGCCTCCCGACCGTCTTTTCCCTTCTCATCGCCCGCTTCAACGCCCGGCCCCCAACCGATCTCGTAAGTCGGAGAAAGGGGGGCCTTGCCCCGGTTGGTCAAAGTCACCGACACCTGGTGCAGATGGCTGTGGGGGGACACGAGGATCGATTTTTCAATCAAGAGCCCGTCGTCCCGTTTGGCGGTTAAAAGCAGTCGATCCCCCTCGCGGCGGACTTCGAAGGGAAGGTCGGGAAAGGTGGCCAAGGGTTGGACCGCAAATTCCTTAACCGGGGACAGGGTCAGCCATTGGGCGTCTTCTTTGGCTTCTTTGATCTCCCATTGGGCCACGGCGCCGCCCCAGCGGTTCACCGTGACGCGGTTGTCGCCGATCTCAAAGACCACCGCGTTTTCCCGGCGGATGTCCGGGGCCTTCGCTCCGGCCGACGGGGAAACCACGCGGTCGATTTTTTCCGGGGACGGGGCGCCCATGGAGGCGGGCGCGTCCGGCTCCCCCGCGGGGGGCTTGTGGCGGCCCATCATGTATTGCCAGGACATCAATACCGCGAAAGAAAGAGCGAACGCCAAAACATAATTTTTCTTCATGAGAGGGCCTTTTGTAGTTGAGGTACCGGGTCATAGCCGTGGCCGCCCCAAGGGCGGCAACGGGCGAGACGTCGGGCGGTTAGAAGAACGCCGCGCCGGGCGCCGTGCCGTTCCAGGGCTTCCCGGGAATATTCCGAGCAGGTGGGCCAGTACCGGCACCGGGGTTTCCAGAAAAACCCGGCGGCCTGGTACAGTCGAACCAGAAAAGAGAGCATCACACTCAAACCACGATCAAACATGTTCTTTAAAAACCCCCAATTTCCGGGTGGTTTCCAGCAGGTCGTCCCGCAGGGGAGCGAAGGCGGGGGGGAAAGGCCCGGGTGTTTTGGGCGCCACCACCAAATCCCAACCCCGGGGCCAAGGTTTGTTGTTTCGAAAGGCTTCCCTCGTCCGGCGTTTGAACAGGTTTCGCTGAACGGCCCCGCCGTGGCGGCGCCCCACGACGATCCCCAGCCGGGCGGCTCGCGCCGGCGCGCCCGGGCGGCGGAAGGCCCAGAGCGTCAGGAGTTTTCCCACCCGTCGCCGTCCTTGCCGTTGGGCCCGTTTAAAATCCGGGCCCGTCAGCCGTTCGTGGCGCTGAAATGAAAAATTACCCACGGCCGCTGGGGAATCCGTCATCCGATCCTCCTGCCGCTGTTCCGACGAACCCCCGGCCAAAATCCGGTTTTTCAAAAGAAAAACGAGATCGTCGGCTCAGGAAGGCACGTGCGGGATGAGTCGGGGATCGACTATGGGTTCAATTTCCAACGGCCCTTTTGACGGCGCCGTTTGAGAACGCGCTGTCCGCCGGGCGTAGCCATCCGCGCGCGAAAACCGATGGTTTTCTTGCGCCGACGTTTGTGAGGTTGAAAGGTTCGCTTAGGCATAATAACGCATTCTACCCTGAGATCGGGGGCTCTGTCAAATGCCGGGGAGGCGGGGTCCGCCCGGCGCTTTCCCGGAGCTTGAGAGCGGTCGACGAACCGTCACGAAAAAATTGACAGGCGGCCGTTGGAGGGGGTACACTCTCTCCCCATGGCCACCCCCACCCGCAAGTCCCGCACCATCGCGTACATTTCGGCCGACCGTTGTACCGGTTGCGAAGCCTGCATCGCGGTCGCCCCCCACGACACCTGCATCGTCAAGGTGTCCCAAGACATCACCCTTCCGACGGGGTTGGTCGTCTGTGACGTCCAGCCCGACGTTTGCACGGGGTGCACTCTCTGTCTCAAGATTTGTCCCTGGGACGCCATCACCATGGTCCCCCGCCCCGGCGCGGACGTTCGTCCGTAATCGGTTAACTTCCCCGTTGAATTTTCGTTTCCGCTCCCCATAGGGGCACGTCTCCATTCTCTTCCGCCGCACCTCTCCCGTTAGCGGGATTCCCGAACGGTTTCGGGGGAAGGGGAGATGGGGATCCTGATCCGATCGGTTCCCCGGAGCACGGACAGGGTGTGTTCCCGGCCGATGGCCTCTTCGGTCAACAGACGGAGGAGGCTGTTCGTGGTGGTCAGGGGGCTTTCGTTCCAGCCCACCAGAATGTCGCCGCGGCGAAGTCCGGCGAGGTTGGCGGGGCTGAAGGGTTCGACGCCCAGCACGCCCACGCCCCGGGGTTCCGCGAGGCGATGGAGCCGCGCCAGGGGAAGGGGCACGGCCCGGTCCTGGGCCTGGACGCCCAGGAAGGCGCGCGCCACCCTCCCGAATTGAAGGAGCCTCGCGGCCACCCACTGAACCGTGTCGGAGGGGATGGCGAAGCAGATGCCCTGGGCCTGGCGGATGATGGCGGTGTTGATGCCCACCACCTCGGCCGAGGCGGTGACGAGCGGGCCTCCCGAATTTCCAGGATTGAGCGCCGCGTCCGTTTGAATAACGTTCTCGATCAGCCGTCCGGTTTGGCTCCGCAGGGACCGCCCCAAGGCGCTCACCACTCCGGCGGTGACCGTCGCCTGAAACCCCAGGGGGTTGCCGATGGCCACGACCAGCTGACCGGGCCGGAGGCGGTTGGAATTTCCAAAACGCGCGGCGGGGAGTTTCGTGCCGTGAATGCGGAGGACGGCGAGGTCCGTGTGCGGGTCGTCGCCGACAATCTCCGCCTCGAATTTCTGCCCGTCGGCCAGCGTCACATCGGTTCGCTGGGCTTCCCGCACCACGTGGCTGTTGGTCACCAGAAACCCGTCCGGCGTAAAGAGCAGTCCGGACCCCGCCCCTCGCAGGGTCCCTCCCGGCCACGCGTTAGGCCCCGCGGACCGCGTCACCTCCACTTGAACCACAGCCGGCCCCACGCGGTCCACGGCGCCGCCCACCGCCCGGGAATAGGCGTCCATGGCCTCCATGTCTGTTGGGGGCGGCGGGTACGTCTCGTCCGAAATCCAATCTGGAAACAGGTCGCGGGGGGTGGTCATGGTTTTTCCTCCGCTTTAGGGAACGTTTGGGTTGTGGGAAAGTTCCCCTCTTGGCCGCCGCTATAGTAAAATAGGAGCCTGGGACTCATCTATGCCTTCGCCCGCCGCATCCGAGAAAATTGAAGATCAATTGAAAGCGGCCGTGCAAACGGCCGAGCGGTTGGGCCGTTTCAACCATCGGCGGATGGACGCTCTGGAAGCGTTGGCCGATTTCTATGTCCAGCAAGGCCGGCTCTTGGAGGCCGAACCCCTTCGGTTGCAGTTTCTCGCCGCCAAAGAAAAAATTTACGGGCCGGAACACCAGTGTCTCGCTCATCCCATGGCAGGCCTTTCCCGGGACTACGAAACCATGGGTCGCTTCGCCGAAGCGGAAGCGGTTTTGCTGTTGGCGCTCAAGATTCACGAGCGGGACGCGGTCCAAAACAGCGTGCAGGTGGCCCAGGATTTGGAGTCGTTGGCCCGGATCATCGCCCGGCGCGGGCGCGCCGAAGAGGCGGACATTCACATGAAGCGCGCGCGCAAGATCACGCGCATCGTGTTCGGGGAAGACAACGCGTCCATGGGCCGGGTTCTCTTGGCTCAGGGGGACCTGGAGACGGCCGGCGGCCGCCCGGCGGCCGCGCGGGCCCATTTCGAGAAAGCGCTGGATATTTTTCGACGGTCCCTGGGCGAACGCCATGCGGAAACCGCCACCGTTTGGGTGCGCCTCGGTCATTTGGAAAAGGCCCAAGGACGCGCCATTGAGGCAGAATCTCTCTATCAGCGGGCGTTGGGTGTCCATGAGCGGACCGAAGGGGCGTGGGGTCTCAGTGCGGCCTTCGACCTTCTTCATCTGGGGGTCCTCTATTTGGCGGAGGGGCGTCCGAGGCGAGCGCTCAAAGCCTTGGAAAGAGCGTTGGCCATTCGTGAAAACCTCCTGGGGCCCGGCCACCCCCAGGTGGCGGAAACGCTCGGGCCGCTGGCGGAGGCCCACGCCGCGATCCATCGCTTCGAGCGGGCGGAGGCTGGATTTCTTCGGGCTTGGGAAATTTACGAGCGGACCTACGGCCCGGAATCGCCGGACCTCTTCCGCACCCAAAGCGGGTTGGCCGCTCTTTATTTTGAACGGGCCTGTTACGAGGAAGCGGATCGGCTTTTAACTCATTTGCTCCGGGCCGCGGAGCGTTCCTACCATCCGCGCCACCCGATGGTCCGGGCAGCGCTCACGAATTTGATGATTTCGTATGAGACCCAGGACCGTGGCGAGGAGGCGGAGGGGATGCGACGCCGTCTATCGGAATCCGGTCCCGTTTCGGCCCAGGCCGCTTAAAGGAATGACGAGAGGAACCCTATGAACTTGCCGCCCAGCGACCTTTCCCCGCAGAAAAAACTGAACGCCCACAGGAAGCGCGCCCTCTTGTCTTTTCGACGAAAGACCGACCTGGCGTGGTTCCTCTTGACGCTGATGATGTTCTCGGCCGGGGTCACGGCCTTCGTGTTCGTCGGGCTTTACCTCCGCCAAAGGATTGTCCCGGCCCCGGCGGGTGGCGAGAAGACCTCCGTGGTCGCGCTCCCGCAGGAGGAACCTTCTTTGATATTCCGGCCCTCGGTTCCGGAGACCGCGCCCGTCGTTCCTGAACCGCCGCCCGCCGACTCTCCTTTTCCTCTTCCTGCATCGCCCGACCCTGCCCCCGAGCCAAAACGGGAGCGGCCGCCGGTCCTCCGGGCGCCGGAACCCAAAGGCCGAGCCTTCCAGATCCCGCAGGACGGGGGGCCTTTGAAAATTTTGGTGGACCGAGGGGCGAAGCTCAACGCCGCCTCCTCGGAGGCGGTGGGGGAGCGGGCGATCCGGTTGAATTACGATCTTTCCAGGGGGGAATGGGCTCAGTGTTTCCTGGAGGTCAAGGAAGATTTTAGAAGCTTTTCCCGAGTGCAATTCCTCTTTATGGGAGACGGATCCAACAACACGCTGGAGTTCAAGGTCGTGGATTTGGATGGGACCAACGTCGGCGTCGATTGGCCCCAACGCACGGGAAAAACCGGCTGGACCGTGGTCGACCTTCCGCTGGCCGATCTCCTGTACCTCTATGGTGGCGATCCTTTGTTGGATTGGCGGCACGTTCGCCGGATTTCCTTCGCCGTATCCAAAAGGCGCGGCGATCAGGGGGGGCGGGGCCGAGTCACCATCCGGGGCATCAAATTTTCTTGAGCGATCCGCGTTTCCCCGTCGCCCTCGCCGCCCTGGATGCCGCCAACAGGGCCGACCCGCGCCTGACCCCTGAGGGTCAGCCGATGGAAATCGACCATGCGGACCGTTTGACGGCCTGGGTCCTGCGATTGAAACCCGACGCTTCGGACCTTCTGCGGATCGCCGCCCGCGGCCAACACATCGAACGTTGGACCTCGCCGCGAACCGCCTATCCCGAGGGTCGGGCCGGGTACCTGCGTTGGCGGGAAGATCTGAAGGCGTTCCACGCCCGTCGGACGGGGGAAGCGATGGAGCGGGCGGGTTACGGGCCGGAGGAGATTTCTCGCGTGGCCGCGTTGATCACCAAGGCCGCCCACCGGGCCGGGGATCCCGAAGGAGTGGTTCTGGAAGACGCGCTGTGCCTGGTCTTCCTGGAAACCCTCTTCCCAAACCTTTTAGTCAAGACGACGGAGGAAAAAATGGGCGAGATCCTGGGGAAAACCTGGAAAAAGATGTCTCCCGCCGGCCGGGCCGCCGCCCAGTCCCTGCCCTTTCCTCCCGCCGCCCAAAAGGCCCTCGCCCCGGTTCTTTTAGGTAACTCCGGGGTAAAATGGTAGACTGACCCCATGGCTCGAAATTCGCATGGAAAAAACCGTCGTTCCGGGGGGCATCCACCCCACGGGGCCCCGTCCGGTCCCCAAGGATCGCGGCCCCAGGGCCCCAAGGGCCCCCCCTCCACGCCGTCCCGGCGTGATTCACATCCCCACCGGACCCACGAAAAAAGGAAGCCCGTTCCAGCTCCCGCCGGCCCCATTCGACGGGGCCCTCCGCCGCCTCCCGCCGCTTCGGGGGCCTCTTCCGTTCTGGAGGGCGTTCTTCAGCTGAAGGGACGTTTCGGTTTCGTTTTGTCGGGAACCACGGGAAAACCCGACCTTTTTGTCACGGGGCCCACGCTTAAGCTCGCCATGAACGGGGATCGGGTTTCCGCCCGCGTCCTTCGTTCGGGCGACCGGCCGGAGGGGGAAATCCTTTCCGTGGTTTCCCGGGCGCGAACGACGTTGGTGGGTTCGTTCGTGGCCGGGGCGCGCCCCGCCTTGGCTCCGGAAGGCGCGGGAGATCCCGTGTCGATCCTGGACCTGGGCGGGTTGACTCCCGCCGCGGGGGACCTCTGCGTTCTGCGCGTGACCCGCTGGCCCACCCCCAAAGAATCCGCGGCCGGCGTCCTCACCGAGATTTTGGGCCGGCGGAACGATCCGGCCGTGGACCTGAAGTTCCTCCTCCGCAAATACGGCATCGCCGAGGCCTTTCCCGCCGAGGTGGAACGGGAGGCGGCCTCTTTCGGCGACGATGTCCCCGCCTCCGCTTGGCAGGGGCGGAAAACCTTTTTCGACATCCCCGTCTTCACCATCGACGGCGCCGACGCGAAAGATTTCGACGACGCGGTATCCCTGGAAGAGCTGGCCGGGGGCGGTTGGCGGCTGGGCGTTCACATCGCGGACGTATCCCATTACGTGCGGGAGGGAAGCGCCTTGGACGAGGAGGCCCGCCGCCGGAGCACCAGCGTTTATCTTTCGGGGGCCGTGGTCCCCATGCTTCCCTTTCCCCTTTCCGACAATCTCTGTTCGCTCCGGCCCCACGTGCCGCGACTCACCCTCACCTGCCTCATGGAACTGAACCAGGCGGGCGACGTCACGAGCCATCAAATTTTTGAAAGCGCCATCCGGAGCGTCCGCCGGTTCACCTACGAAGAGGTGGAGAGCCTTCTGAAAGGCGAGACCGCCATCGACGTTTCCCCCCCCGTTCAAGCGGCCGTTTCCCGCATGGGCGCCCTGGCCCGCCTCCTGCGGGAGAAACGCTTCGGGCGCGGTTCCTTGGATTTCGATTTCCCCGAACCCTATATTGTCGTGGACGACCAGGGCTGGCCCCTGGACGCCCGTCGGCGCGAGCGGGGGGAAAGCCACAAGTTGATCGAAGAGTTCATGCTCCTGGCCAATGAGACCGTGGCCCGGGGCATGGCCGCCGTGCCTTTCCTGTACCGCGTTCACGAAAAGCCCGACCCGGCCAAGATGGAGGCGCTGGAGAAAACCCTGCGCGCCGTGGGCGTGGCGATCCCCGCGGGTCTCCACGACGGCAAACCCGCCTCCCTCCAGAAGGTCATGGCCGGCGTCCGCGGAAAACCCGTGGAGCCCATGGTCCACATGATGATCCTGCGGAGCCTGAAACAGGCGGTTTATTCCCCCAAAAACGCCGGCCATTTCGGTCTGGCCTCCACGGCCTACACCCATTTCACCTCGCCCATCCGGCGTTATCCCGACCTCCTGGTCCACCGCCTGGCCAAGGAAAAAGAGAACGGCCTCCTGACGCCCAGCCGCCAAGCGGAATGGAAAGGGCGCCTGCCGGACCTGACCCTGGACGCCTCCACCCGGGAACGCGTGGCGGTGGAGGCAGAGCGGGAATTTTTGGATCTGAAGCGCGCCCAGCTCATGACCCGTCGGGTGGGGGAAACCTTCGACGCCATCGTCACGGGGGTCACCAGTTTCGGCATGTTCGTCCAACCCACCGCCGTTTTCGTGGAAGGCCTGGTCCCCATGGCGGAGCTGGGGGACGACTACTATCAATACGATGAGCTCCGCGCCCAACTCCGCGGCCGCCGCACCGGCCACATCTACCGTTTCGGCCAACCCGTCCGCGTTCGTCTGGCCGCCGCCAACACCGAAAAACGACAGCTGGATTTCGTTCTCGAAGAATCCGTCGCCCGCTCTCCCCGCTCCAAGCCGCCCCACCGATCGTAATCGCCGGCTCCATTCCCCGACGTCAAACTGCTAGAATCCCCGTCGTGCTGGACCCCGAAAACCATTTTCATACCCTCCTGGACCTGCTCGAGATCGAGCGGGAAGCCGAAAAAGAGGAAAACAAACGCGCCCTGGACCGCTGGCCCGTGGAGATGCGGGAACAGTTGGGCAAGACCGTCACCCGCCTCGTCATCGAACGGCGGGACGTGGGCGTCGGCGGCCTGCCCCTCCTCATCCTGTCGCGTTCTCCCCAGGGCGAAACCATTTCGCCGTTCCACGCCATGGATTCCGGCGACCTGGTCCGGGTCACCTTCGTCAACGGGGAGTTTTCGCGGGAAGGGACTCTCTACGACGTGGAGGAATACCGCGTCACGGTGGCCCTCAACCAGGAGTTGGGGGAGGAGCCCGTCGGAAAGTGCCGCATCGACCTCCTGGGGTCGGACGCGACCTACAAGCGCATGCGCCGCGCCCTGGACATCGCCAGCCGCCAGGGCGGGCGGTTGGGGGAACTGCGGAAAATCCTCTTGGGCCATGAACCGCCCCAGGCGGACCCCCTCCCCGAGCTGGTTTTTTTTAACGAGCGGTTGAACGAATTCCAGCGGGACGCCGTGCGGTCGTCCCTGGCGGCCCGGGATGTGGCCCTGATCCACGGGCCGCCGGGCACGGGCAAGACCACGGTTTTGGTCGAGCTCATCCGCCAGGCCGTCCTCCAGGGGAAGTCGGTGTTGGCCACGGCCCCCTCCAACATCGCCGTGGACAACATGCTGGAGAAACTCTTGGACGCCGGGTTAAACGTGGTCCGGCTGGGCCATCCCGCCCGCATCTTGGAAAACCTCCGCCACGCCACCCTCTTGGCTCAGCTGGACGACCACCCGGACCAGAAGGTCATCCGCATTATGGACCACGACCGGGAACGGATGGTCCTGCAACGCGAGCGGGGCCGGTTGACCCCGGAAGAGGACAAGGCGCTGAAGAGGGAAATCAAGGCTCTCTGGAAAGAGGCCCGCGCCATGGAGAAATCCATTTCGAAACGGATCGTGCAACAGGCGGAAGTGGTCCTCGCCACCCACGGCGGGATCGGGCATTTGTTGGCCTCGGAGAAATTCGACCTGGTCTGCTTGGACGAGGCCAGCCAGGCGGCGGAGCCCCTCTCTTGGGTGCCGATCCTGCTGGCGGACAAGATCGTCATGGCCGGGGACCCCCTGCAGTTGCCGCCCACGATCCATTCGCCCGAAGCCGCGGAGCGGGGCTTGAAGGTCACGCTCATGGAACGGCTCCAGCCGGACCTGCCGGAAAACCTTCAGACCCTCCTGCGGGTCCAGTACCGGATGAACGAACAGATCATGGGTTTCTCCTCCGAGCGTTTTTACGGAGGGAAACTGATCGCCCACGAGTCCGTGCGGAACCACACCCTGCTCGACATTCCGAACGTCGCCCCGACGGGGCTCACGGGCGGCCGCCTGATTTTCGTGGACACGGCGGGGACGAACTTCACGGAAACCTGGAACGAGCTTTTGGACAGCCGCGAGAACGAAGGCGAAGCCGGCCTTTTATTGAAACTTTGGAGGGAACTGGCGGAGGCCGGGGTGAAACCCCATTGGGCCGCCCTCATCAGCCCCTATTCGGCCCAGGTGCGGCTCCTCCGCCATCAAGTGCCGCGGGGGTTGGAGGTGGGCACCGTGGACGGTTTTCAGGGCCGCGAAAAGGAAGTCATCCTCCTTTCGCTTGTCCGTTCCAACGAAACGGGCGAAGTGGGGTTCCTCTCCGACACCCGCCGGATGAACGTGGCCATGACGCGGGCGCGGCGCCTCCTGGTCGTGGTGGGCGACTCCGCCACCATTGGAAGACATCGTTTTTACGAGGCGTTCCTTGATTACGTCCAAGCCCACGGAGAACACCGAAGCGCCTGGGAGTGGCGGTCCGAATAAGGGGCCGCGAAAACGCGAAATATCTGAGGGCCATTGGATTTCCCCCTGGCCGGGCCTCTTCATTTCGGGCGAAAGCGTTTACAGAAAATTTACAATTCCTTAAGGCGAAATTCGGAGTAACTCTGATACATTGATATCCGTGCGCGGGTGTATGCACGCCAGAGATCGGTCGGTCCTAAGTCTAGGGGAAAAATGATAATTCGGCTGTCGTCAATGACGCTGAAAAAGGTCGTCACGGGTTTCGTGGCGGGTGCTTTCTTTTTCACCACGGTTGGGGAACCCTTCGCCCAATCCACATTCTGGGCGGACCGCCAAACGGCCCGGTCCCACTCCCGGCCGAACAGCGGGGAGGGCGATGCCCGGAACCTCCTTTCCTCCATTTCCTGGCCCAAAGAATCCCTCAACCCGATCCTCGGCGCCTATCGTCTTCCCTCATCGCTCGGCACCGTGGTCGAGACCCGTGTTCCCCGGCCCGGGGCGCCGGTTCTCCTCCACATGCAAGACGCCCACGGGCTCTACGGCGCACAACTCAACGCGTCGAAAATTTTGGACGGGCTCTTTCGCGCGGGGTGGAATGGCGCGGGGGCCGTGCCCGTCTATCAGGAAGGCGGGGCGGGACCGGCTAACCTCGATTGGCTGTCGGCCTTTCCTTTCGACGATATCAAGGAGCGCGTGGCCCGGGTTCACCTTCGTCAGAAAGAGCTCACCGGAGAGGAATACCGCGCGATCGTTTCCTCGTCCGGAACCTTCCGCCTCCTGGGCGTTGAAAACCAAGACCTCTACAAACAGAACCTGGCCGCGCGGCACGAAACAGCCCAGGCCCGCGCCGCCGCGGACGCCCACATCGGCCGGATCCAGGCCCGCCTGAGCGCGATCAAAACCAAGGTGTATCCCCCTTCGCTCCTGAAACTCGACCAGCCGTTTCAAGCCTACACGAACCAAACCCTCACGTTCATCGACTATATTCGGGCCTTGTCCCCGGACCCTCTCCGCGCGGCGGACTACCCGAATTTGGACGCCCTCCTTCGGCTCACCAAACTGGAAACCGAAATGGATCCTCGGGCGTTGGCGGAGGAACGGGATCTCTTGGTGCGTAAAATGGCGGCCTCGCTCTCCGTCGACGCGGTGAAGGACTTGGCCGCGAAGGCGATCGATGTCCGGGAAGGCCGCCTCACCCAGGGGGATTTCTACCAGGCCCTCCTGTCCATGGCGACCCAGCTTAAGCGGCAGGGCGAGGACCTTCCCACCCGTGAACTTCGGAGGTATGTCGGATACTTGAGGCTTTCGGATTCCCTCCGCCATGATGAACTGTTGGTGGAGGCCGAGCAATGGCGCGCCCGATTGTTCGAAAAATACTCCGGTGACGACCGGGTGTGGCGCCTCGTCGACACCGATCGGCGGGTCGCCCTGGAACGGTTGCTTTGGAAGCAGGAAATGACCCCGGACCAATACGCCGCTTTCCGGCAGGCGGGGCCCCTGGATTGGGCGGAGGTGGAAAAATACATCGCCCTCCAAGAAGCGTCTCTGGGCCTGAGCGTTTCAGCGAGCGCGGTCCCGGCGCTCCTCGACCCGCTGGCTTGGACCCGCTCGCTCCCCGAGGTGCGGGCGTACTACGAGCTCGCCCTGGAACGGGACGCGTCCTTGGTCAAGAATGCCCTGGCGGACATGGCTCGGACCGGCGCCCAACGCGGCGTCCTGATTGCGGGCGGGTTCCACACGCCGGGTCTGACCCGCCTTTTCCGGCAGTCCGACGTCGGCTACGCCGTGATCCAGCCCCGGTTTGAGACCGACGAGGCCGCCCCTTCGTCCGAAGACCTCACCATTTCTCAGGCTCCCGACGCCTTTGCGCACTCCGTTCGTGAGGCCAACCTGGCGACCTGGCCGGCGCCGGGCTCGCCCCTCCCGTCCTTGAAACAAAGCCTGACCGGGCGAATGGCGCTGAGCATGTTCTCCTACGCCATCAAAGGGATGGTCCAGCCGGGCAACAAGCAGGCGGCCGAGATTGAACGGAAGTTGGAGGTTTTCGCGGGCGTCATGAAGTCGGTTGGAATTAAGAGCGAAATCCGCCGCGCGGTGGTGAGTTTGGACGAAGGCGGAAAGCAGGCTCTCGTTCTCTACGGTTCTTTCAACGGAGAACTTTTCATCATCGCCCAAAGCCTGGACGAGAGGGAGTCCATCTCCTTCGTTTCTGAAAGCTACGCTTCCGGTTCGGAGACCTCCCTGAACAAGAAGTTGGGTGCGCTCCTGGCCGCTCCCAGCCTGGTCGGAACGGTGGGGGAAGGTTTGAAATCGTTCTGGGCGGTTCTCCAATCGATCCGGTCGGCCAGAATCCCGTTGAAGAGCGAGCAGTTGGCCTCCCTCCGGGCTCAGGCTCTTTCAGGGGTGCAACAGGCCGCCAGGGCGATCCAAGTTCCGGCGACGTCGTCGGCGGCGGAAGGACAAAAAATCATTGATCAGGCCGAAGGCGCCGTTCCCGTTGCGGCGCGGAACTTCCGTTCCCGGCTCGCGGGGGCCGTTCCCTCCCTGGTCGCCGCCGGAAAACGGGGTCTGGTTTTCGCGGGAAAATCCGTCGCGTTGATGGGAGCGGGCATCGGCGCGGCCCACGCGGCCGGCGGAGCGGCGGCGCTCACCTCCGTCGGGTTGTCCTCTTTGATGGTGGGCTGGATGGTCGTCGCGATGGGGGCGGTGGTGCTGTGGCAAAGCTACCAGCCCGCGGCGGGTATTTTGGGTTTTGGAACGAAGGCTCCCGCGGTGGGGTCGGCGCCAAAAACGATGCCTCGAAAATATGACGAACCGGCCGCCGCGGCGGATCGCCGGGAACGGTTCCGGGGTTCCTTGGCGAAACAGGGGCTTTCGGAAAAAGAAATCGCGAACGTGCTCGGCCAGGCGACGGATTGGTCCTTGGTGGAGCGGTCGTTGGAGGGCCTCAACTACGCCGCCTACCGCGAGACGAACTTTAAAGGCGACGCCGCCGACATCAATTTCAAAGAAATGTGGCAACAGGCCCGCCGGGAGGCCGGGAGCCTTCAGGTTCGGGCGGCGTGGACGGTGGGTTCCTTCGCTCTCTACCGGTTCGCCCTGCACCTGTTTCGCGGGTTCTATCTGCGCCACCCGGAAAGTGCCCTCCGATACCATTTAAACATTCGCGGCGCGGGCGGAAAAAATTACCTGACGGCCGACCAGGTGGACCGCCTGACCCTGGATGAGATCCTTCGCCAGCAGAACGTTCGTTCGGGATCCTTCGCCGGCCTCCGGCACGTTTTAGACCGGGCCCTGGGCGCCGCGCGTTGGGGGGCCGAGGTGACCACGGTGGCCGCGCACCTGCGCTTCCTCACCGAGCGGGGGAGGCTCTGGCTGGTCAGCACGGTGATTGTAGGTAGCGGGATTTCACTCATGGCCGCCGTCCCCCTTCTGATCCTCTTACCGGGGGCCTTTTACCTGTACGCGCTGGCGCGCTACGCCCCGGAGAAAGGGGCCCTCATTCCCAAACTTTTCGGCCTAGGCGGGACCAGCGCGCGGCGGGCCCATTATATGCGAATGCTGGCGATCCCGGTGCTGGGGTTGGCCCTTTACGCCTTGGCCGGAAGCTTCGGGGTGGATTTCCTCCGGTTCAACCCGCTCCTCCAGATTTTTGGTCTTGAGGGGTACTTAAAAGTCCCCGTGCTGGGGACCTTCATCCAAAGTTTCGCCATCGCTGGGATATTGAGCCCTCTCGCCACGGTGTTCATTCGGTCCTACGCGCGGCAGGTGGCATCGGTTAAAAATCAACGGTTGGACCAGTCGACGGCGCTGGCGCCGCCGCTGGTTGAACCCATTCGGTTCAAGCGGTCCGAGGCCGGGGCGATGGTGGAAGCGGAGGGTCCGGGAACGGTCCCGGTTCTGGCCTATCGGCCGCCCGCCGACGCCGGGAAAGGGGAAGCCCGCCTTTGGTCGTGGGACGGAGCCGCCGTGATCCGTTATTTGGAATCGCTTCAAAACACCCCGTCGCTTTCCCCCGCGGACGCCGGGCAAGCCATTGCGAAAATCGGCGCGGTTCTCCTCCACGACGCTTCCTTAAATAGGGTTTACGGCCGGGTTCTCCGGGGAACCGAGTTGCAAAAGCTCCAGATCCGGAAACTGCTGGAGGGGTTGGAGGCGCGGGCGGGGCCGATGTTGGAGAAAGACGCCAAAACGGTTCTTCAGTCCCTCCGCACCGAGGGGCGCGCGTCCCGCCGGCAGGTTTTTCAGGACCCCCGGTTCTGGCGCCAGGTCCTGCCTTCCGGCTGGTTCTCCATGTGGTTCGTCAACACCGAAGTTTCCGCCGTTCTGGCTCAAGGGGCCTGGTTCGACAGTTGGCTGTCGCGGTTCGCCTCGGCCCTTTCCCCACAGCCGGTTGAAATCCACTTCGTCGAACAGCTCTTCCAGCCCATCGAAGGCGCCCATCCCCAAGACGGCCACGGCGTGGCCCGGACGGGCTGGCGCCTCTACGGCCCCGACGATTTCATGGGCCAGTTCGCCGAGCGGTGGGGCGGCATGTTGGGCGTGTTCAACCATCTGGCGTCGACCGTGCAAAACGCCATCGAGTCAATCCCTGGCGTCGGGGATTGGTATTTCCAGGTCCGCTACCTCCCGGAGATAGTGGAAGCCCAACGGACCCCTTCCGTCATGGATCGCGCGACGTCCCACGGGGAAGCCGTCCAGTTCGTTCGGGCGCGGGCGAAGGCCGTCCACGCTTTCGAAGCCAAGAACGGTCCCATCGTTCCGCACACCCTCGAGTTAACCCGGGGGCCGAAACCGTTACTCGAACAAGTTCTTGATTGGTTCATCCCTTCGGCGAGGGCCGACGAACCTGGCGCGACCATGGTGGTGGCCCTCGCGGCCCCAACGCCTCCACCCGAATCGGCCTCACCCCCCGTCTCTTCCGTTCCCGCCATCGAATCTTCGGAGGCGCCGTCCGTTTCTCGGTCGTGGGTCGTCGCCACCCGCTCTTCCGGGCTCAATGTGCGCGGGGCGCCGGGCAAGGACGCTCCTTGGGTGGCCTCGCTCGCCAAGGGCGACCCCGTCACGGTTTTTGAACGATCAGGAGACTGGGCCCGGATCGGCGAAGGAAAATGGGTTTCGGTCCGGTTCCTCGCCCCCGCCGATCCGGTGGAGCGCGTGGCCGCTCAGGTTCGTCGGGCCGTTGAGTCCCGCGCAACCCCCAACCTTTCCTCCGAACTGAAAGCCTCGGCGGCCAATCTCGCGCGGGTCCCGATCGGCGGCGAATTCGGGGCGCCGCGGGTCAATGATCTCGGCGAGGGGTACGCCCACGCCGGGGTCGACGTTCCGGTTCCCATGGGGACTCCGATTCGCGCTCCTGAACCCATGCGGGTCGTTCGCGTCGGCGACTTCGGGGCGAGAGCCGGATACGGGTTGGAGCTCCGGGACCGCGCCGGCTACAGCTACCGGTTCTTCCACACGTCCGACCAATTCCCCTACAAGGCCGGCGAGGAGCTCCCCGCCGGCGCCATCGTGGGCACAACCGGGGATTCCGGGGACGCCCAAGGCCATCCCCACGCCCACGTGGAAGTGCGGGGACCGACCGGCCTTCTGAACCCCATGTTGGCGCGGCTCAGTCCCTTGGACTTCCTGGCGGAAAAAGAAAAACCTATCCTCTTGGCCGTCAACGATTCGGTTGCGCCCGGGGACGCCCATTTTTCAATCGGAGGGGTCGGAGCGGACGCCGCCGAGCGGGTGGATTTGAAAACGGTGATGGAACAGAGCGACCGTTCCGCGAGCGTTCGGTTGAAGGATCTGGACGCCAAGAAGAGCCGGGTGGTGGTCGATGAACTTCTCTCGCGCTATTTCGTCCTCGATTTCAACGTGCTCGCGCAGGAAGCCCGCTCGCGGGGAAAATCGCCCCAGGAGATCGCCAACGACTCCGGAACCCGGGCGGAGTTCTTGGCGCGCCTCCAAATGGCGGATTCCGACCAAGCCACCCAACGCAAGGCCGGTGTCTACGCCGCGAAACAATTGGAGATCGCGGCGGACCTCTACCGCCTGGATCTCACCATCAAAACCGCCCAGGAACTTTTGGACATCAACGATACGGAAAAGACGATCGCCCGGATTGAAAAGGAAAGAGCGGTGCTTCAGGCGTTCCGGGAAGATTTGGAGCAAAAACGAATCCCCGAACGGATCGAACATCCAAAAGTGTTGGCGGAGCTCACCCAGGACATTCGGACGTTGGAAGGGGATCTGGAAGACGCCCAGTCGAAACGCCGGAGCCAAACCTTTGACTTGGCTCGTCGTTTGGCCCTCCCATCGCCGGACGAGACTCGTTTCGATCTGGGGCCGGGGCCCGCCGCCGAGGCGGCCCTGCGCGCGCTCGTCGAGACGAAGGTCGGCGAGCGGTCCATGCGGGTCCGTCAGATCGCGGACTTGAAGGTGGAACAAATGAAGGCGGCCGTGCCCGACCAGTTCCGCAAAGACTCGACCTTGAGCGGGGTGGTGAGCCTCGCCAAACTGTTGGGCAACAAAGTCACGCTGGGGGCGGGGTTGGTGGTCGAATTCCTGGCCCGCGCCACGCTCTCCGACCCTGAACGGGAGGCCGTTCGGGAGGCGTCGGTGTGGGCCTACGTGCGGGCGGTGATCCAGGCCGAGGAAGTCCGGAACAACGAAACCCGCAAGGCCCGGGAGTCGGCTCTACAAGTTGTTTCTACGTCCATGCGCTCCGAAAACCTCCGCCGGGAAACGGCGGAGCTGGAGAAAAAAAACCAAGCCATGGCGGCGCGCATGCTCCAAGGTCTCAGCCCCGCCCGGGACCGGTTGGATCTTTTGCGGGAATCTTCCAAGGCCACCCGGGACCTGGCGAAGGCGGAACGGGAAGAGGCCCGGCAAAAAGTGGAAGCCCTTTCCTTCGCGGCGCCCTACCGCCCGGCGGTTCTGACCGAGTCGGACCGAGCGGCCGCCGGTTCCCGCGCTCTCGAGTCGATTTTCGCGGTTCTCCTGGACCTCCCGGGCACCCTCCTCCGGGCGATCGCTTCTGACGATGCCAAGCTGGACGCCCTGCGGAAAGAAAAATTGGACCGAATTCTTCCCCCAGGAGAACGGACGCCCTTCTCCGTCAAGAACGGGACGGCGGACGAGCTCTTCCCCTTCATGCAGAGCCGGAACCCCACGCTTCGCCAGGGAAAGGCCTACGTGGAGGAGCAAGAGAGCAAGCGCGCGGCTCAAGCGGCGGCAGGGGATCCAAAAGTAGGGCTCTATTTCCGATGGTTGTCCGGGGCGGATCAGGCGAAGGACCTGGGCCGGTTGGGTCGGTTCTCCGTGGGCCTGACGGTGGCTTTCACGCTCCATGACCCGGCGGCGCTCCTCAAGGGGTCGTTGGCGGAAATGGAACTGGACAAGGCGAAATTCGCGGTGGCGCAGGCGGAGCAGGAGGGCTACTCGAGCCTGGCCGACTTGCTTCACGATTTGAGCCGGGAGTTGGCCAAACGGCCCCAGGTGGAAGCCGAGCGGCGGGCCGCCGAGAAACGCTTGCTGAATGCGGAAGGGTTCGAAGTGTATGGCCAAAACCGGCTGCGGGAAATCGCGAAAGTCCGGTTCGAGCTGGCCCGGCTGGAAGACGAGAAAATCAACATCGACACGCGGGTTCGGTCCTTGAAGGGCCGAATCAAGGACCTGGTGGGTGGGACGAGCCGGGACATCGTGGCGTTCGAGGACAATTTTTCCACCGAGGGCCTCAAAAAACAAATCGAAGCCCGGCGGTTCGACCGGTCGGTGGAAATCACGGCCCGGGGCGCGGAACTGACCGAATCAGGCCGCCGGGACCTGGAGGATCTGGGGGCCGGAATCCCGAAAGTGCGCGAATACGTGGCGGCGCTCTTGTCTCTCAGCCGGGAGACGTCCTCCACGGACGCGGGGCTCTTGATCCTTATCCAGAATCACCTGGAGAGGATGGAGGAGACCCGGATCTCGGTCCAGAAAAACCCCATCGAAGGCTTGCAGGCCCTCTCGGAGCACTCCGTTCGACTGTCGGCCACGATCGCTTCCCTGACTCCGGCCCTCAAATGGAAGACCGCGGAGGGGTTCGCCCTCCGCCAGATGGCGGACGCCTGGGACAAAACGTTCATGGGCCGCTTCGACCCTTTCATCAGCCAGCGGATCGCCTTGAAATCCGCCGAGGGCCACCAGCTCCAATCCGTCATCGACAACGAAATGGAACCCCTCAAGCTGAACATCGATTTCATCACGCTCTTCGCCGCCGGTGGCCAGGGGGGAAAGGCCCTCACCAACGCGTTCCGGGACGAAATCGCGACGGCCCTTCCCTTGCCGGCCAAGGTCATGGAGGGATTGTTTTCTCCTTTCCATCAGTTGTACTCCGCTCTCTTCGATTCGAAGAGTCCGGACAAGGACAAGGGGTTCCAGGGGGTGGTTCGGGAACTCATCCCCTACCTGAAATCCAAGGAAGCCCGCGCCGCCGCCATCGAAACGAACACGCGGAAAGCGTTGGAAGACCTGGAAACGGCCCGTCAGCGTGAGATGGAATGGCTGAACCTCCGGGACGCCACCATTGCCTACGTCCAGGCCCTTCGCCGGATTTCCGCGGTGATGGAAGAGCGGGTCAAGAACGGATTGCCCCCGCTCCGTGAATTCGCTTCGCTGGCGGAGGAGAACCGGTATTACTTTGAAGAAACCAACCATTTGGGCGACCTGCGCCGAACGCGGGAGGTTCGGGGCGAACTGGAGCGGGTGGAAAAAGAGCTTCTCTTCCTCGGGGTGGATCCGGACGCGCTTCCCGCGGTCCCCAAAGCGGACCGAACCAAGGAACTTTCGATCTCGGCAGGGTCCGAGGGCGCGCGGAAGGCCTTCGAGACTCGGCTGGCGAAACTCCGCGAGGGGACGGAGGCCTCCCGACTCAAGTACATTGAGGCGTCCAGTTACTTGGGGCGTATGCGGACCACGTTTGAAACCCGGGGCCCCAACCCGGTCCTGTCGGCGGACCTCTTTAGCCGCGGGAATTCGTTGACGGGTCGAGCCGTGGACGCGGAGCGCGCCCGTTTGGGCGCCGCCCAGGCGGCGACGGACCTGATCGCCGACACCCAGGCCGCGCGAATTCAAAAGCAGGGCGGGGATTACACGCAAGCCTGGGTGCAATCCCTGTTGTATGACATGATGGCGAACGTGAGCCGAGACCGCTTGGGCCGCGCGGCCGGGGCGAAGGGCGAAGACATCGACGTTTCCATCGCGCAACTTCAAGAGAGCGCCTTGCGCGAGCAGGCCGAAAAGGCCCGGGCGGCCGTTTTGGCGGAAAAGAAGAATTTGGCCTCCACTTTAGGAGAAACCCAGGTGGATTATCTCCTGGGCCGCGTGCCCGGAGTCCGCCAAACCATCAAAGCCATCGAGGAAATCGCCCAGACAACGGAAGGCCCGCGCGGCCGCCCTGATTTCAGCCCCATCGTCCAAAACCTCCGACGGCAACAAGAGTCCTTGAATTTTGAAGCCGCGGAGTTGCGGACGAAACAATGGATTCCCGACATGAAAATCGAGGTCGAATTGCCGGAGGGAGAGACGCTCCTGCGTTTGACGCTCAGCTCCAGGTTGATCGGCGGGGACGCGGGCCCGCGGATCAAAATCATCGGCTTGGAAGGGGAACAGGTCCGCTTGTTGGAGGAGGAGGCGGTCTTCAACATCGAGTCCTTCGCCCAACAATACAAAAAGGACCTCGAAGGGGTCCTCTTGCGCCTCAACCGAGTGGAAGAACAGTTGAAAGAGCTCCTGGCCGGCGGCCAGTCCCTGGACGTCTTGGTCCGAGAATACAAGAAGGGCGGCATTCAATCCGCGCCCGTGATCGCCAAGATCGCGGAAGCGGTCCGTTTAACGACGGAACGATCTTACCTGGTCATGCGCACGGGGCTCCTCTACCTCACGTTCTCCCAGCAAATGGCGGCCTACAACGTCCGGATGCCGACCTTGCGGGAACATTTAGATACGATGGGCTTTCCTTCCGAGGGGTCCGGGACGGACAGTTTGTTGAACGACCTCCAATCCATGTCCACCTCGAACCGGGACGGCGTGTCCGCGATTCCCGCCGATTGGACCCTCGCGCGAAAGCTGACGCCCGTGCGGAATGAACCGACGGTCCCCGTCGTGAACGCCATCGGCGCACGGACCGTCAATTTCATCTCCACCCCAGCCGACCCACGGGGTCACTCCGTCCCGGTGGACCACCTGAAGTTCACGGGCCCGGGGGAGATCAAAAAAACAACCGATGACGCGTTGGCGAAGACCAGAATTCGGGCGACCGACGACCATCTCTTGAACGCCGACGAGGTGGCCCTCGTCTTGAAGGACGGCCTCGACCTCTACCGTTCCCCCGAAGCCTTAAAAGAATACGCCTGGATGGCTCCGCTGGTCTACAACCGGTTCAAAGACATCACCGATCCCCGGGACCTCCCGACGTTCCTTTCCATCCCGTTGGAGGCCGCCTACAACAAACGGTTCCCCCACCACAGCACCCTGATGGCGGACGCCGAGGTCGGGCGGCAATCGAACCGCAACTTCGTGGCGGAGTTTTACGTCCTTCCCTTCTTTTATGCCATGTGGCTGGAGGGGGAGCGGGCGCGCGGGAAAGTCTTGCCCGGACAGGAACGGGGGTGGTTGAAAGCCCGGCTGGCCATCGACGAAAAGCAGATCCGCTTGGGCATCCGGGAGCGCCACGGGGACCGGTCCATCACGCCGGCGGAGCGGAAAGAGCACATCCTCTGGCAAAAGGATATCACCGACACCATGTCTCTCGCCCTCCTCCGGAAGTTTCCGGAAGGGGAGCGGACAGAAATCCGCGCGGCCATTCAACGCTCGTTGAACAAATCCTTCCCCGCCATCGCCAAACTGAACGGCATGAACGGGGACGGGTCTTCGCCCGAATCGTTCCTTTACGGGGACATTCATACGGAAAGGTTGACCAGCGCCTTCGTGGCCTACGCGTGGCCAACGGATTGGATTCCAAGAAGATGGAGCCCTTCATGGACCTGGTGAGCGACGTCTTCGCCCCCGCCGTCCGGCGTTTCACGGAAAAGGTGGGAATGGCGGAACTCGCCCAGGAACCGGACGCCGTTCGCTTGCGCTTCATGAATGAGCGTTTGGCCGCCCTCCACGCCGAGTATGCGGCCGCCAAGGACAAGGGCGTCCGGCAGGAACGGGCCGGCCAAATCCGCGAGCTCGAATCCCAGATCGCCATCGAACTGAGCGTGGAAAAAAATAAGATGGTCATGGCCACCTCTCTCTACTGGGCCACCCAGTTCATGCGCGACCTCGGCATCACCGACCCCCGCGAGGCTTCCAAACCGGAGAACCGCGCGCGCCTGAAATCCGCCTACGACGCTTTTATGAACCATGCGTACGCCCTGAGCGCTATGCCGGAAGTCCACGAACTCATTCGTTTCTCCCGGAGTTCCCGGGAAGGAGGCGCGCTCAACTGGCTTTCAGCGGACAACCAAGGAATCCTGGCCTCCCTCTCGGTGGACTGGGCGCGAGAAAACTGGTCCAACGCTGAAATGCGGGCGCATCTCCAGCGGGTTCTTTACACCGCCAAGAACCTTCGGAAACCCATCGAGGCATATTCTCAATTGATCGGCTTGCCGGGGAAGATGGACATCGACAGCGAGAACCCCATCGAGCGCGTTCGGGCTTGGGGGGAATTGGCCGCCCGAACGCGTATGCTGGAAAACATATTCCGGCTTCCGATGGAGCTGAAACAAAAGACCTTCGAGAAATTGACGGGGGAGGATTTGGAAACCGGCCTAAAGCAATTGACGTGGATCCACCAAGCGGCCCGGAAGCATTCCGTGCCTTTGGAAGCGGGCGATGGGCAGTACTTTTTTGAGCTTTTGAACAGTCTCCGGCCCGAGGCCCCCTTCGCCCGGGACCCTCGCCTCACTCTTCAAGAAGACATTAACGTTTTCTTTAGCGACCTTTCCCAGGCCTACCGGGCGACGGCTCGGGGGGGGGCGGAGCTGGCCCGGGACTTGGAGACCAATGCAAAGGCCTGGCCGTCGGGGATGACGGCGGACGAAAAGCGTCTCGTCCTCCATTTTTTAAAAGGGGAGAGCGTGACGCTTTCCGACGGAAAAGTCCTTCCCCCTCGCCGCGAGGCCCTTTACGCCCGCAAGGTGGCCGGCGGAGACGCCGTCTACATGGCGTCTCAGTGGATGCGGCTTCGACGGATGGGACCGGAGGAGTTGGTGCGGGAGGAAGGAGACCGGTTTTTCCTTTTGGCCGTTCATATGGCGTACCAGCGGATCTACCAGGAAACCGCGGTCCCAGATGAGCTGGCCCGCGGCGACTTGGCCGCTTTCCAAAATCTGATTCGGAACAAGATCCAGACGCGGAGCGACATCGCGCGCATCTTCCGCTACGACGCCCAGGCGAAGCAATTGGAGGCCCGAAACATCGAGAGCCTTCCCGGCGTTCCCCAGATGAGCGAGGCTCAGCGGTTCGGCCTTTCCGTCCGCCTTCATGAGCGTGGGGAGGGTGAACCCCATCTGCGCGCCTGGTTCGAAGATTTGGCCAAGCTCCAAAAAGCCGCCAAGGCCACCTACGGCGAATATCTCACGCCCGAAGTCGTCAACGCGCTGGTGATTCCTTACCGGCGAGAAGCGGATAAAATGAACGACTACCTCGAGTCCTATGCCCGCCGTCGGTTCGAGGCGACGGGACGGCAGGACATTTACACGATGCCCAAGGGAGAAACGTGGGGGCTTCGCGCCCGGGTCATGGTGGTCACGCAGGAAACCCAAGGCGAGGTGCCCGACCGGGCTCGGATGGAAAAAATCGCTCGGGCTTGGGAGGATCTGGGTCGCCGTCTTCGCGGAGAGGGAGTCAAGGAAGGGAAAATCTTCGGGGCCCAGCACCAAATGGCGGAACTCCAATCCCAAATCCGCGAAGTCTTCACCGACCTTATCCTTCCGGATCTGGCCCGCCAGAATCCGGGGGTCGATTTGGCGGCGGGGATCAAATCCACCCTGTTGGAGTTGGAGGAATCAGCGACGCCCCTCCTGGTGGATTTCTTGGCGGGCCAGGACGCCCGCATCGACCGAGTGCGGGCGCTTCGGGACACCGCACATCGCGAACAAACGCTATTGGAGCCCTTTCAGGAACAGCGGACCTCGGAGCGGGTGGCCCGCCGGGGATACTGGCGTTCGGAGTTGGAAAACCTGGATCGGAGAGGCGACGTCGTCCGATCTCTTGTTCGAAAAGCGCACGCTCTTTATGGGAAGAGCGTTTCTCGTGGCGAGGTCGAGTTCTATTTAGGTCAAATGCAATCGGAAGGGTTCTCGGAGGAGGAGACTCTCCTGCGCTTCGTCGGACTTAGCCAGCGTGTGGCCCAGGTGATTTACCCGGGCCGCACGATGGAGGAGATCAACCAGAACGATGAGATGAAGGGCGTGGTGGGCGCGCACGCGTCGGAGCTGTTCCGCAAATACGGTGTGACGGACCCCGTCCAGGTCGCCGCCCTGGAAAAAGAACTGGGGTTGGGCCTCGATGCGGCGATCCAAAGGGACCTCGCGCAAATGACCGCGCGTTATGCGATGGCGGACCGATTGACGAAACTATTCGCGGAGGCGAATTGGGCGCTCACTCCTCAGGATGCGCTCGTGATGGCCTCGAATGCGCAGTCCGGCGGGATTGAGTTAAAGGACATCCACGGGTGGCTCTCCTTGTCCTCCGTCTTTCGGGAAAAAGCCAAAAAGCTCGGGGTAACGCTGGGGGAAGACCGGGTCATGGATACACTTTTTTGGGCCGACAACTTCAAGTTGGGGTTGGCCAAACTCCCCCGGTCGGAGATTCTCCAAGAAACTCTCCCCAGGGAGACCTTCAAAAACACGATCCAACAGGAGCTCTCGCGGCTCGGCGCCACTTTGCCGGCGGATGCGACCGACCGTCTGATTGATCAAATGGTTCAGCGGCGCATTTCTCCCGTGCGTCTGCGATTGTTGGTGGATCGGGTGCTTGAAACGGAAAAGTTGTTGGCTGAAGCGCGGGAGAGAGATGAGGTCAAATCGGTTGATTCGATCACCAAGACCCCCCGCGGGACCTACGATCTCAAACTGGGAGCGATCATTTTTGGCAGTAAAACCGAGTCAAACAATCGCCTGGGCCTTTTGCTGGTTCTGGATGCCATGAACCCCAACCAAAAAGTGAACATGGGCTTGGACCGAGTTTTCGCTCCCATGATCGGCTACACCCCTGCCGAATTCAGGGATTTCGTGGAAAAACGGGTCATGCGGTCCGTTGTGACGATGAACAGCCACTTGGTTCGGGACCGTCTTTACGAGTGGATGCCTCCCTCCATCTGGATGAAGGGCATGAACGGTTTTGATCGATGGCGCTTCTTCCAAAGGCAACAGAATGGTTTCACCCTGTTGCCTTTCCTGGCGGCGATCGTGGGTTCGATCACCGCGTTCCAAGCGGGGAAGCTCCTTTGGCGCCGGTTCACCCTGCGGCCGAAATCCGGAGATGCTCCCCGAGAAGCCCATGTCAAGGAAGAAACGCGTCCCCACCGGCGGTCCATCTTTTTTATCGCGACCTTATCCGCGGGAGCGGCCACCTTTGCGGGTCTGCTTTTCCTTGGGGTTAATTGGACATTTTCGGTCTTTCTTTCCGCCGGCCCCATGATCGTGGTGAGCTACATCCTCTACTATTTTGGTTTCATAAGTCCCTACGTCCTTTCGCCCGTGGTGGCCCTCAGCATGTACACTTACAGCCGGGCCCGGCGTCTAATCGGAAAGCGGGATCACCCCCTCGTAGAGCCTTACGTGAACGAAGAAATGATGGAGGCCAAGCGGTTTACCCAGGAGACGAAAACTCTGGCGACCATGGCCTTTTTCATCAAGAACACCGCCAATCCGAAAGACGGCAATCCCTTCCACTTCTCCCACGAGGACATCGCCAACTTGACGCCAAGCGTTTTGGCCCAAGCCATCCCGCAAATCTACGAGGATTACCGCCGAACACAGGAAAGCAAGGAGAAGGACCCCAACGCCTCTCAAAACCTTTATTACGCTTTAATGATCCAAGTGCGGAACGAGAACGGGGGGGATCCGAGCGACGCGGATTTCGACGCGGTCGCCAAGAACTTCGAGAAATACGTGGACGACAACCTCAAGCCCGATTCTCTGCGCGCGCTTCTCCGTCGGCCCTTCACGGATCAAGAGGCCCAGGAGGCGGCGAAGGCCATCAAATCCCGGCTCTATTTCATGCTTCGGGACCGCCCCCTGATCAAACCGTTCACCCATTTACAGCTCGTTCGCTACATGATGGAAGGAGAAGGCGAATACACCCGAACCGATCCCGACGTGAACGTGGATCCCGACCTCCGCCCGGCCCTCGAGGATCCCCAGGTGCTCGCCACGATGATCCAAATGGCCCGGGACGACATAGAGCAAAACACCGATGCGGCCGCTTTGGCTCTTTTGAACAAGGATTGGCGTTCAAAGGTCCTCGCCCTCGCCGAGGAAAAGAGTTCGGGGGAGGAACGCTCTCTTTGGTCCGCCATCGGCGATGGAGGGTGGGAGAGGTTAAATCCCGACGCGGGCTTGGGGTTCGGCAAAGTGGTCGCCCAATCGAGATACAACGAGGCGCGCGATGGGGTGAAGGCTCAACTGGAGGCAAACCCCGAGCTTCGAAGCGCCCTCATGGACATGCTCCTCTCAGATGTTAAATTCCGCAACCAGATTCTGGCGATGCGTCCCAATCAGGGCAACCCCTACACCAACGGCATCCGACGCGTGGTGGGGGGCAACCCTGCCGAAGACGACGATCTGCGCCGCCTTCGCGACAAAAATGTGAGCCGACCGTTGGAACAGCGAACCAATCCCATCCGGGCGATGGCTGTTTACGATCAAGGCAACATGCTCTCCTACGACGGTCTCTTGAAGTGGGCCGGGACGGTTCTGGACGATCGGAATAAAGATCCCAACGGCCATCCCACCGTCATTTGGCGGACCAAAATGACGTTCAACGATTTTTATGCAACGGGACATGCGTTCCTCATGAAGTGGTTCGCCCAGGATATGTTGACCCACATCCAGGAGGCCCAGTACTACACCTTCGGCACCCTTCGCGCGCCTGGGAAATACTGCTATCGATCCGATGCGGTGTTCGAGCGCATCATCAAGAACCAGGCCTACGAGAGACTTTGGCCGCCGGCCAAGGATGGGACATTCAAGAAGTCCGGGGACCTCCGGTTGAAGGGGGAAGACGAAATCATGGGGAACCTCCTGGGGACGATGGGACTGGCCAACGTGATGATGAGCGAAGATCCCATGTACAACCAACCCTCCGAGACCAACCGGTCGGAGACCAAGTGGATCCCGGTGTTCGACATTCCCCAGATCGTGGGCATGCGCTGGACCCCTCTTGTGCGCGATCGTCCCAACCTCGCGGCGGTTTTGACGGGGCTGGTTCCGGCGTTCTTTGTTTTGCCGTTGGTTCTTAGTGTTGCCTTCGGGCTCGTGCCGGGGTTGGAAGCGCTCCTTTCCCAGTGGCCCGCCGCCGTGGGCCTTACCCTGGCGGCGGGTGTCGCCACGTGGTTTTTGTTTGGGGCCGATTACCGAAAGATCAGCGCCCTCGTGCGTCGCCAGGAGGCGGAGGGGTTGAAACGGGCGCCGCCCCTCGGGATCGGCCACAAATTCGAGTCCAACCTGATGCTCTACGGCCTGGTGGGAGAATTGGTGTGGTTCTTCCAGCTCCTCATCATGTTCGACGCGATGTTCTTCCCCGGTCGGATCGAGATCCTCTTCCCGTTCCCCTTGGAGTGGGCGCTCACCGCCACCCTCGTCCTCATGATCCTGCCGAAGTTTTCTCCCGCGATCAAGGCCTTGGTCGTTGGAAAACGGATGCCGCCCCGGCGCGAGGTGTTCGACGTGGAATCGGTCGGCGGCCGTGATTTTCGCTGGGGAGATGTCCGTTGGGGCAAGATGCGCCAACAGTTAGCGGAAGCGATGGAGGCGGGGCCGGTCGGGATCGATGCGGTCGTGCTCGGGGCCCTGAAGGAGTTGGGGGTGACGGACCCCAACAAAGCGAGCGCGGGCCAGCTCCGCGACATCTTAAACCAACTGTTGCCGAAGGTCGTCATTAGCGGGGATTTCCATCTTTCCCGCAGTTTCAGTGAAACCATGACGGACCTCTATACCAGGGGGTTCCGAGGGGGTTCGTTGTCATCCGCGGAACTCCGCGAATTGAATCGTTCCCTCTTGAGCGCCCACTTCCATTCCTCGGTGAGGGAAACCACCGGCGGTATCATGAAAACAATGATCATCGGGGGCGTCCTTTTGACCGGATTGGGACTTCTCGTCCCCGCCTTGGGGGTTATCCCCTTGCCGGCCATTGGGATTTCCCTCTTGCTCTTGGTCCCTGTTTTATGGACGGGGGGGCCCCAGGGGGAGTTGATTGTTCGGGCCTTTCACTCCGGGGGATTTGTCCTCCTCGGCATGGCGGAATGGGTCGCCTCCAACATGGTCTTGATGATCAATATCGTCAAGAAGCCTCTTTTTATCGCGGAGCGGCTCTGGCGCACCTGGCGGGCCATGCAACGGGACCTTTCTCCGGAACTGGGGGCCTTGGCCCCGGCCGCGCCCTGGATTCCGTCCGTGGTCGGCGGGGAGAACCCCAGCTATTTCACCTATTTATGGCGGTTCCGCTGGCCCTTTGCGGTGGGGTTTTCCATTCTTTCGGTCACGATCCTGCCCTACTTCATGCCCTATGCGGCCGTCGCCTACACCTCGGCTGGAGTGGCGTTATTCCTGGGCGGGGTCTTCCATTTGGGATACAACAAATTGGGGTGGACGGCCGTGGTCCGCAAGGCTGTCGCAGGTGCGGAGGAAAAAGTGGGGACTCCTGGCTCCTTCGTGCTCGCCCTTGCCAAACCGGTTTTTTGGCGAGAGTTTGGGTCGGTGTTATGGAAGGACCTTTGGGCCGCCAAATTGGTGAAGGGAGACCAACGGCGTATTCTAACCTCCAGCGCCATCTTGATGGTCATGGTGTTTGGCTTCGGCCTCTTTTCGCCCTTTTTGAACACGGTTTTGCCGTTGGGCACAATCCTGCGGGCGGCGTCCATTGTGTTTGCGTCTTTCCTCTTTATGCCGGCCCTTTCCTGGTTGCAGGGAGTAAATCCCCGGGACTGGTTTAAAAAAATGCCAGCGGATCGGGCGACCTATTGGGGAAACCAGGTGGTCTTTGTTATGACCATCGGTTTGGGTGTTTTCTCCCTATCCATGATCATCCTCGGCGCTTTCTTCCCCGAGTATATCGGGGAGTTTTTGGGAGGGGTCTTTGCCGGCGGAGCCGTTCCCACGTCCGATGGAACGACGGGGTTCTACTTTTTCTCCTTGGCGGAACAAATCCGGACGTTGTGGTATTTCGTTGCGGCTTTCGCCGCCATCCTCTTTACAGGCGTCTCCTTGGGGTTGGCCGCCACGGTTATAGGCATTGCCGTGGCGACGTGGAACTCTCTGGCGCCTTCCTTCGCCCAAATTCCACACCTGTTCCGTATGGGGATCAGGGAGTTGGGTCGGTTTTCGGCCGCCCAGGTCCGGCAAAATGGGATTCGTCTCCTTGTTCTGGGGGCACTTATCGCCCCTGTGATTCCGCTCGTTCAATACCAAGCGGCCCAGTTGGACCACCCGGAGATTATTCAGCGTTGGGAAAACAACCTTCGCCGCGTTCCCTGGATGTACCGGGAATACAAAGCGTTGACGGCGCCATCGGCGGAAGCTCCCGTCGCCGCTGTCCTCCCTTCCGCCGTGTCCGGGGGGGAAGCCGTCCTCTCGGAGACGGTCAACCGAGGTTTGTACCAAGGGGTGGCTTCTTTGCGCTCCGGTGGCGGACCCTTGGTGGGAAATAACACGGGGCCCGCTGGAATGACCTACGTGAAACCCGCGGACATCGCCTTGGATTTGCTGTCGACGTTGACGGCGGAGAAATTAGGACACGCGTCCCCCGAGGCGGCCCGCTCCCACATCCGGGAGGTCCTCCAGGTTCTGGAAACGTTGCCCACCTACCATGGCATTTTTCCAGAATTCATCAAACTGGAAGGGGGCGTTCGGCCTGAGGTCAAGGACGGGAAAATATTTTACTCCTCCATTGATTCGGGGTTCTTGCACACAAAAGCCCTGGCCGTTCTGCGCGACAATTACAAAGGAGTGGACGACGGGATTGCCCGGTCGGCGGATGCGCTGATTCAAAAGGCGGATTACGGGGTTTTCATGAACAAGGGGTTGATGAACCACCGCATTGAGGTGGAGGCGACCACCGGCAAAGTGCTCGCGCTGTCGCCCTACGACTACGGCGACCGAAACAGCGAAGCGCGCACGGTGGTGTTGGGGCTTATCGGTATGGGAAAACTGCCGATCGAGGCCTGGAACAACATGTACTACCAATGGGTTCGGCGCGGGGAAAATTATGTGGCGGAAGGGTTCGGTCAAAGCGCTTTCGTGGAGATGACGGGAAATCTCTTCATGGATGAAATGAAACTGGCCCCAAAGACGTTGGGGGGAAGCCATCGCCATTACGTCCAATTCGCCCAGGCCGAGTCCGCCCGTCTGAGACAAAACCTCTACGGATCCGCCCCGACCTCTTTGGGTGCCGGGCATTATGAGGAATTCGGGTTGGATAAACCGCGCGTCGTGACCCCCTACGGGGCGGCTCTCCTGGCCACCACCGGGGAGCCTGGTGCGCAGGCCAATTTGTCCAAGGTGCTTCAATCCCTTCCGCAGGATGGCCGGCCCACGCCGTCGGCCTTGGACCCGCAAACGGGGCGTGTCCTGAACCGCGATTCCCTCACCTGGGACCACAACCTTCTCTACTTAAGCGTCAATTATCTGAAAGTCCGGGAATTGGTCGAGAAGACGCAATGGTATGGTTTTGCCTCGGATCAGTTGAAACGAATGGACGAGGACCCGGGGTTCCTTCCCCCCCAGGCCCTCCCGGCCATGAAACCCGTGAGTTTTATGGAGGTCCCCCAGTCACCCTTGGCTGGGAAGGGACTGGAAGGTCTTGGCCTTTTTGGCATCACCGCCCCGTGGATATTTGGCCGCAGAAAGAAACCGTCAGATGACCCAACCCGGTTGGGCGCCCTGGCGGCCCAGGACCGCAACCACGGGTTGGTCCCGTCGGTGAACGCCGGTCTTCAGGCCCGCGCGATTCCGTTGGGGTCCTTTGCGGCCGCGGCGATGTGGAACCCTGGGCGGGCGAAGGCTCGCGCGGAGAATTACAGGGAGAACCCCCTGGCGCTTGAGAATTTGAATCCGGCCATGGGTCGGATCGTGGATGCGGAGGAGGGGAGGTTCTTCCGGAGCAACGACAACCCCATCTTCGACGGGCACCTGTTGGACGTGGCGCTGACCGCCCAGGACCAGATATTGGACCCGAAAGGGGTGGCCCATTTGGCGCGGTTGATCGCGGCGGCGCCGGGGTATCTCGTGGTTCGCAACGAGGGGACCGACCCTCTGTCGTCCGGGGCTTCGGTTCCGATGCACGACCACAACCAGCTCGTTCCACTCTCGGCCCTTGGCGCCGTTCTTCCGACGGGGCGGATGCCCGTGGAGGACGCTGCGACGGAACTCCTCGGGCGGGTGGGGCGCGCCCGGGTGTCCGCCCTCGCGGACTGGCCGGCGCCGGGGTTCGTCATCACCACCGATTCTTCCGGGACGGATTTGGCTCGGGCGATTTCGGAGGTTTTAAAGGCGTTGGGGCTTGGAAAGATGAACGCGGCGGTGCCGGGCTTGGAGGACGTTAAGGGCGCCAGCTTCCTGGCCTTCCATCGGCCGGAGGGGATCCGCGTGGTCGTGATGCCACGGCGCACGGAACCCGCCCTGAGCGAGGCTTTCGGCCGAACCTTCGGGGCCTTTGAGATCACGGGCCTCATGGTGTTGTCGGAAAAAGACCGGTTTGACCGGATGACAAAAGCGGACATCGAGGATCGGTTCGCGGTGGTCGGGTTGACCCGGGATCAATGGGCCGAGGCGAAGGGCGCGGTTCGCGGCCGGGCAGGGCGGGGCGGCAACGCGCCTAGCGCCCCAGGCGCAAACCACGTTCGCGGCGGTGCCCATCGCCTATCTCTTTCACCCGGCCCTGGGCGCCCTCGCGCTGATCGGGGCCCTGGCGATCAACCGCTCGGTTTTGGCGGGCGCTTACGCGTCCCTGCGGGAGGGGGTGGTCAAAAACTGGGGTCCGGCGAAGGCCGCCCTCTCCCGGCTCGGGAAAGCGGTCACCGGCGTCGGGGCCTGGGCGACGCAAAAACTATTAACGGCGCCCGTTTTGATCGCGCTCGGAGTGGCGGCGCTGGCGGCGGTGGTTGTCAGCGGCACCGGTGCGGCGGCGACCGGCGTGGGGGCGGCCAAGCTGGCCATGCCCCTGTTGTTCGGCATGGCGATCGCCGCCACGCCAACCCAAGCGGGGATCGGCGCGGCCATTCGCGCGGCGGTTTTTGAGTCGGCCACGAAACTTCCGATCCAGATCGGCGGGTTCTTCGGCCACGAAGCGAATTTGCCTTCCGGCCGCGCCGTGGTTTTGGATTTGGATCGGGCGCTGGTGAAAAATGGCGTCTTGGAAATCCCCACCGCCATCGGCACGGCCTTCGCGGCCCAGATCGCCCAGTTGGGGCGGGATTATCAGGACCGTTCGGAGAGTCTGGTGGTCGAGGTTCGATTGCCCTCCGGATCCCCGGACGGCCTGTTGAACCCCGAGGCCCTTTCGAAGGCTCTGGGAAATGTTCTGGCAGGCCGCGGCATGGACCTTTCCATCATGAAACGCGCCCGCTTTGAGGTCCTCTCCGGAAACCAAGACGCCATCCGGGCGAGGCTGGCCGAGCTCTCTTCCACCCATCGGGTCCAAGTGATCACCGACCGGGAGGGCGTCCCCTTCTGGGCCGGGCTCGGGGTGACCTTATCGGTCCTGGTCGCTTTCCTGAACGCGCTCACGGTGGAAACCGAAGTGGTTCTCACCGGCGACCTGGCCGAAATGGCCCGCCGGGAAGGCCTGGGAGAAAAAGAGGGAGAAAACATCCGTTTGAAAGCCCTCAAAACGCCGCTCCAAGTCCTGGAAGGGGAAGCCCAAACCCAGGCCTTAATCCGCCTGCAAGCGTAAGCCGACTTACCGACCCAACAACGGCCTGAGTGCGTTGACATTTCGGGCCGTATTGTTCCATAATGCCTGCTTATATGGAAACGATACGGCGATTATTTGAGCCTCCCGACGGACATTTTTTCCTTTTCGGGCCGAGGGGAACGGGAAAATCCACCTGGGTTCGATCCATGTTTCCCCAGGCCCTTTGGCTCGACCTCCTGAATGCGGCCAATGAACATGCCTACGGGGCCCATCCTGAAAACCTTAAACCATGGGTTGACGCCCACCCCGAAGCCAAAGACATTGTGATTGATGAGGTCCAGAAAATTCCCGCGTTGTTGGACATGGTGCATTTACTTATCGAGGAAAAAAAAGACCGACGGTTCATCCTAACGGGGTCCAGTGCCCGTAAATTGAAACGCGGGGGGGCCAACCTCCTTGGTGGTCGAGCTCTCTATTGCACCCTTCATCCGTTTATGGCCGTTGAATTGGGTAAGGATTTCAAAATGCAAAAGGCTCTGGATCAAGGTTTGCTACCCATGGTCTGGAGTTCAAAGCATCCTGAAGAAACATTGGCCGCCTACTCAGGGGTTTATCTTAAGGAGGAGGTCAAAATGGAAGGGCTGGTGCGGGACGCGGGAAATTTTTCTAGATTCATGGAGGCCATTGGTTTTTCCCACGGCTCCCCATTAAACATCAGCAACGTCTCCCGGGAGTGCGGGGTTGAAAGAAAGACGGTCGAATCCTTCGTGGAAATATTAGAGGACCTCCTGTTGGCTTTTCGGGTTCCCATTTTTTCCAAACGGGCAAAACGGGACCTGATTTCCCACTCCAAATTCTATTACTTTGATGCGGGAGTCTTTCGATCCTTGAGGAAGAGAGGCCCCCTGGACCGGCCCGAGGAAATCGACGGCTTGGCGTTGGAAGGCTTGGTCGCCCAGCATTTGAGAGCGTGGGCGGCCTATCGGCGGGGAGGAGCGGACCTTTTCTTTTGGCAAACCCGATGGGGATTAGAAGTCGATTTCGTGGTCTATGGGCCCGACGTGTTTTTCGGCATTGAAGTCAAGAATACAAACCGAATCCGGGCCGAAGACCTCCGGGGGCTCAAGAATTTCCTGGAGGATTATCCGGAGGCGAAAGGGTACTTGCTTTATCGTGGCGACAAGAAACTACGGTTCGGAAAAATTCTTTGCATCCCCTGTGAAGAATTCCTTCACCAACTTAACCCGGCGGTCACGGTGCCGTTCGCCTGAAAGCGCTCAAAAACCCGCTCGAGGCCCTGGAAGGAGCGGCCCAACCCGAGGCCTTGATCCGCCTGCAAGCGAAAACCAAGATCCGGAACGAGCGCAACGTAGGCGAGATGGCTTGGGGGCGCGGGTGGGGGGAATTTACGGGAATTTCAGGGGTCGGTCCAGATCCGTCCGGAAATCCCACCAGGGGAGCGATCGGCAACGGCGCGAGAGAGCGGTTTTCTGATCGGAGAAGCTCGCGACGGACCCAAGGGAACCCGCGTCCGCGCCGTCCCACAGTCTGAATGATTCCGCTATGTGAAACACGCGGTCTCCCCCGAATGAAGTTGATTTGCTAGACTCCCCGAAGCCTTCAAACGTTAAATATGAATTCGAACCCCCTTAAGAAATGTTTCCTCTTTCTGGCGTTCCTGCCGGCATGGGCGCACGCCTTGGCCGCCAAGCCGCCCATTCCGGAGGCCCAACAGCAGGCTCGGCTGTTGGCGTTCAAGCCGGAGGATTCGAAATCGCTGGACCTCTCCCTGCCCGACAACGCCCTGTTGGAGGCCATCGCCAAGGATACCTGGGTCTATTTCCGGGACCTGGTGGACCGGGAGAACGGCATCCCGATCGATAACGTTTTGGTGGCCGGAGCCCAATCCCGCGTCGGAAGTTTTACCTCGACGACCAACATCGGGCTCTACCTGATGTCTGTGGCGGGCGCCGTGGAGTTTGGGCTCATTTCTCCCGGAGAGGCTCAGGCCCGGATCCGCTTGGTCCTTCTCACCCTCAACAAGCTGGACCACTGGCGGGGCCAATATTTCAATTATTACGAGACCATCACGTTGGATGTCAGCCGCCGGTTTGCCTCCTCCGTCGACAACGGTTGGTTGGCGGCGGGGCTCATTGTGGCGCGGCAGTCCTTTCCGACCCTCGCCCAGGATATCGATCGGATTTTGGAGGAAATGGATTTTTCCCGCTTTTACGACCCGGAGATCGGCCAGCTGTGGGGGGGGTTTGACGCGGCCCAAAACAAGCCCTCCACCAACCATTACGGGCTCCTCTGCACCGAACCCCGCATCGCCTCCTACATCGGCATCGCCAAGGGCGACCTTCCTCGGGAACACTGGTATCGGCTCTTCCGCGTTCTTCCGGACGAATGGGACTGGCAAAACCAAAAGCCCCAGGGCCAGCTCCGCACGATCGGCGGGCAGGACGTGTTCTACGGGACCTACTCCCACAATGGGATCCGCTACGTTCCCTCCTGGGGCGGCAGTCTCTTTGAGTTCCTCATGCCGAACCTCGTTTTGGACGAGCAACAACTTTCCAAGCGGGGCCTGGGCGCCAACAACCTGATCGCGTTGAACGCCCAAATCCATTACGCTTTGCAGGAGCGGCGTTATCCCGCCTGGGGCATGTCCCCCTGCGCCACGCCGGACAGCCAACAGGGGTATAAGGAATACGGGGTGCCCTATCTAGGCGCCAAGGGATATCCCGACGAAGGAGTGGTCACCCCCCACGTGAGTTTTTTGGCCTTAATGGTCGACGCTCCCCAGGCCATCGAAAACATCCGTCGTCTGGCCCGCATGAAGGGCCTCTATGGGCCCTACGGTTTTTACGACAGCGTCAACGTCCGAACGGGTCGGGCCTCCGCGCGGTTTCTGGCCCTGGACCAAAGCATGACCTTTATTTCCATCGTCAATTATTTGAAGAACGGCGCCATTCAAAAACGGTTCTTGAGCTATCCCCCCATTCAAGAGCAGTTGGACCTCCTTCGGGACGAGGTGTTTTTCTAGTCGAGGCGATGTGATCCATCCGATCGGCGTCGTCACGCATCCAGCGCCGGACCTTTCGGCCCCCTATTTCGCTGAAACCTTGTCCGGCCTGGGGCAGACGATCCCCCATTTCCTTTTAAATCCATCGACGGAAACGCCCGTGAGCGGGCTCCTTTTTCTGGCGCCCGGCGCCCAGGACCCCTGTCTCGCGCGGGCGGTGGAAACGGGGCTCCCGGCCGTGATCCTAAACGGCGAGGGAGCGGGGCTTCCTTCCATGGACCTCGACAACGCCGCGGCCGCCCACGCCGTCGTGTCGCACCTGTTAAAAAACGGCGGCCGTCGGATCGCCTTGATCAACGGGAAATTGGAAACGGCCAACGGCGCGGCCCGCCAGGCCGGCTACCAGCGGGCTTTGGAGGAAGCGGGCCTCCCCTGGGATCCCGCTCGGGTGGAAACGGGAAATTTCTCGCGGGCCGGGGGCCGGTGGGCCATGGAACGGTTTCTCGCTTTGGAGGAGAGCCCGGACGCCGTCTTTGCCGCCAACGACCACATGGCCCTGGGGGCCCGGGACGTCCTTCTCGAACGAGGGCGGAGGGTGCCGGACGACGTTCTTCTGGCCGGGTTCGACGATATCCCCGAAGCGGCCACCGCCGGCCTCACCACCGTCCGCCAGCCTCTTTCCTCCATGGCCCGTCTGGCCGGGGAGTGGCTTTCGGGGTGGATCCGGTCCGGCCGACGGCCCGATCCCGAGCGAGTGCGGGTTCCGGGCGAATTGATCGTCCGCTCCTCCTCCGGTCCCCGTTTTGAGTAGATCCCCCATGGGCGCTCGTCTCCATTTCTTGCGTTGGGCGGGCGTTCTGCTGATGGTTTCCATTTTGGTGAACGCTCCCCCGAATCGGTCGGGGCGGGTGTTGGACCGCATGGCTCCGGCGGTCTACCAGGCACTGAAGACTCTCCGGGCTCCCGCCCGCCAGTTTGAGTTCCCGGTCGACAACACGGGCCCGGGCGGCCGGACCTACACGAAATCCACCAACATCGGGCTGGACCTTCTTTCGACCGTGGCCGCCTTGGAACAAGGGCAAGAGGATCCGTTCCTCGGCCTGGAGCATGTCCGTCGGGTCGTCCAAGGCCTCTCGACGCTCCGCACCCACCGCGGCATTTTTCCCGAATACGTTCATTTAAACGAGGACGGCGCCGTGGCGGACGTGGCGGACGGTCGGATCCGTTACTCCTCGGTGGATTCCGCCTGGCTCCACTTCGCGCTCAGCGTGGCCGGACATTATTTTCGCCCCGTGGATCCCGCCCTCGCCCGCGCCATGGAAAAACAGGTCGACGCGGCCGACTACTCCCTTTTTCTCCACGACGACAACCGCCGTTTCCGCCACGGCGTCACGGTGCTCGCCGACGACGACTCGGTGGCGGAGGCGTGGCCCTACGATTACGACAACAAAAACAGCGAGGCCCGTCTCTTGATCGTTTTTCTGACGGCGGCCGGGAAAATCCCGCCGGACGTTTGGCGGGCGATGACCTATGACACGGTCCAGGTGGAGGGACTCACCGTGGCGGACGGCTGGAAACTGTCGGCCTTTGTGGAACTGGCGGGGAACATCTATTTCGACGAGGCGGCGATCGCCCCCTGCACCCTGGGCGCCCACCACCTCCGCTACGTGGAAGCCTCGCGGCGGATCGCGTTCCGTCGAGGGTTTCGCTTCTATGGGTGGGCCCCCTGTTACGGTCCCGGGGACACGTACCAAGAATACGGGTTGTCGCACCCGGAGGTCGTGAGCCCCTACGCCGTCGCCTTGCTCGCCACCGTCGGAGAAAAGGAGGCCTTGCTAAATTTCCATAAATTCGTACAATCCTCTCCATCCCTCGCGGGGGCGGCGCCTTTTCCGGACGCCGTGGACCCCCGGACGGGCGGCGTCTTAAACCGCCGCGCTCTTTCCCTCAACCAGAACCTTTTTTACCACGCGCTCTCGAAGGACGCTCTTCGCCGCGTGGTGGCCCGCGCGGGCTGGCACGCGAAAGCGAGCCGTTTGATCGCGGACATGGATGAGGAACCAAGGCCCCTAAAATAGCGGGGCCGGGTTCGAGCGAACCTTCGCAACCAATGAGGCAACGGGTGCCAACAACGGTGTTGTGTCGACGATCCTTGCTCTTCGCGGCGGTCCTGGCCGCGTCTTCTCTCCATGCCGGCGTTTTGCACGATTTCGAGAACGTTCCCCTTTTAACGACTTTTCAAGATGGGGGGGCCACCATCGTTTCCTCCGGCGCGGTGGGAATGAATGGAAACGCCCTTCAACTCACCTACGATTTGACCGGCGGGTCCTTCGCCGGGATCCGCCTGGGGGTGAAAGGCTACGATTTGGTCGCCCTGGGGGCGACCGGCCTCCGCTTCCAATACCGTATGACGGGACCGGCCCGGCAACTGGAAATTGAGCTGGTGGATGGGGACAATGCCCAGGACGCAGGGTGTGACAAAGCCAAAGCTTTTTTTACCCCGATTGCCGACGGCGTCTGGCGCTCGATCACCCTCTCTACGGCTTCTTTCTCCACCATCACCAATTCCACCTGGAGCCTTCCCGGGAACGGTTCCTTCAATAACCGAGAGATTTCGCAGTTTATCTTCGTGGTGGCCCGCGGGGTCGGCTCGGACGGGACGGGGTCGGTTTTTCTCGACAACTTTGAGTTCGTGAACGGAGGCGGGAACGTTGTGCGGTCTTTCGAAACCTTTTCCCTTCCTAAGAACGAGGTGGTGTATTTGGAATGGTCCCAGAATCCCGGCGTGCCCTTCCCCTTGTCCATCGAAATCGACAACACGGCCCCGGGGGCTTCCTCGGGGAACCAGGTGGGCCGGGTGGACTACACCCTGGCGACCGGAAGCGACTACGGCGGGTTCGTCCGAGTTCTGAACGCCAACTTTCTGGCCGAGCCCATGGTCCGGTTCGGGTTCAACGGCACGGGGGGAAACAATACGGTGGAGGTGAAGCTCGTGGACGTCGACGGGACGGTTTACGTGAAGAAAGTGACCGACGTGACGGACACCGGCGGGACGTGGAAGACCGCGTCCATCCCCGTGGATCAATTTTCCTTCAACGCCGTGGGGAGCGACGCGCTCCTGAACCTCCGCCGTGTGACGGCCGTGGAATTCGTTATCTCCCGGGGGGAGGCCAAACCCGGGGTTCTCCTTTTGGACACCCTGGAGTCGGTTCCCGATATCGCTCTTGAAAAATCCGGCGTGGGGAACGTGCTCACGCAGTATTCAACCCCCAACAATCCCTTTTCCCCCAACGGCGACGGAACGAAAGACACCTTCGCGTTTAACTTCACTTTGAGCGAGGCCGCCCGAGTGGTCCTCCGCGTGTTCAATCTTCAGGGGGTGCCGATCAAAACCATCGATGGCGGAACCCAGGCGGCCGGGGGCCGGGCTTTCTCTTGGGACGGGGTCGGCGACGACGGGCGGCTCGTGGCCAACGGCCTTTACTTTTTCGTGGTGGAAGCGGAAGGCGCCGCTTCCGGGAAAGACACGGTCAAGCAGGTCGTGGCGGTGATGCGATGAAACTCCTCCGCGCGCTCGGCCTTTTCTTCCTCGCGATGCCGCTGTTTCTGCGGACGTCGGCCTTCGGCGCCGCTTTTGAGCCCATGGGGTACGGGGCGGCCGCCAAGGGCATGGGGGGCGCTTACGTGGCTTTGGCGGAAGACGGCACGGCCGCCTATTGGAACCCGGCGGGGCTGGCCCTAGTGAAATCGCGCCAGTTCACCGCTTCCTACGAAATCCCCTACGGGTTAGATCTCCTCCGCGCCGCGAACGTGGGCTATACCCAGCCGGACGTGGGGAAGGGAACGTTGAGCGCCCAACTGCTTCATTTGGACACCCAAGGGGACGCCTCCTTTTTTAATTACGCGGAGAGCACCTACCTCCTGGCCTACGGCCGGAAGTTCTGCCAGGACTGTTTCAGTATGGGCGTCGGAATGCGCTATTACGCCGCGACGGGGGACGACGTCAAGGGCACGGGATTGGGGTTCGATGTGGGGGCTCTTTTCCGCCCGTTCAACGACCGGCTTCGTTTGGCTTTCGCCTGGCAGGACCTGAACCGCCCCCGGATCAGCTGGAGTACGGGCGCCCGGGACAGCCTCCCCTACACGCTTCGCTTGGGCGGCGCGTGGAAACTCGCCAAAGCCACGGACCTTTCCCTTCAATTCGACCAACGCCACGCCGAGCCCTCCGTTTGGCGGGCGGGCGCGGCCCAGCGGTTTCTGGGCGAGGCCATCACCCTCCGCGGGGGCCTGCACCGGTCCGGGGACCAGGATCAATGGAACTTGGCCTTGGGCGGGGGGCTCCGCTACCGAAACTTTGATTTCGATTATGCCTGGGACACCACGGACCAACTGGGCAACACCCAAACCCTTTCCCTGGCCATGAGGTTCGGCAAATGAGACGACTTATTCTGGCGGGCGCGGCGGTGATGTTCCTGCCCCTGGCGGCGGGCGCGGCTCCGATCCTTTTGGACAACTTTAACGAAGCCAAGAAAGACAACGCCCTGGGGGGGGCCACCGGCACGTGGTTCGACCCCGAGGACAAAAGCGTATTCTGCAACGCCGACTACGACGACAAGGTCTTTTTCGGCGCCGCGGGCCGGAGCTTGAGGCTGGACTATAAAATCGACAGCCAGCGGGAAAACGTCAAAGTGCCCACCAACTATTCCGTCTCCAATCCGGCCACCAAAGACAACCAGGCCTTCAACGGCTATTATTCCCTTTTCCCGCCGCAGGATTTGACGAACTACACTCACCTGATTTTCTGGGTCAAGGGGGATGCGGACAAGGGGTTCACCCGTTCATTCAAAATCGAATTGAAAGACGGGCAAAACACGGCCTACGCCGGCTATCGGGTGACCGGGATCACCGATCAATGGCGGCGCTACGCCGTCCCGCTTCGTGAATTCAGGGACATCAAGGATTGGGCCAACGTCAAAGAACTGGTTTTTGTTTTCGCCCAGGGCGACGTGACCCGAAAAGACGGGACGCTTTACCTGGACGACTTCTATTTCTCCGAAACCGCCGAGCAAAATATTTCTATTCCCGAAGAGTCCTACGCGGCCGCGCGCGGCGCCCAAGCCCCCGCCGTGGACGGAGCGATCAACGACTGGCCGCGGAAACGATGGCGGGACATTTCCGATAGTGAGTATGTGGAAAAGGGGGCCCGGAGCGGAAAGGCCGACGCCTCGGCCCGCTGGGCGGTCCGCTGGGACGCCCAATACCTTTATGTAGCCGTGGCCTTGAAGGACAACGAAGTGGTCAACCGGGAAATCGGCGACGGGTTGTGGAAGGACGACTGCGTGGAGATCTACGTGAGCCCGAACGGGCGTGAGTTCGCCTGGGGTGATCCCTCCGCCTTCCAGCTGGGTTTCGCCCCGACGTCGAGCGCGGGGAACCCGGCCCGCTGGGCCTGGTTTCAGCGGCGGGCTCCCACCGACAAAGAAACCCAAGTGGTTTGGAACAAGAAGGGGAACGTGATGGAAGCGGCCATCGCTTGGTCGTTCCTCGGGGTGACGCCCGGGGTCAACCGTGACATGGGGTTCGCGGTGGCTTTTCATGATCGGGACTTGCTCGATGGAACGCCGGAATGCAAGCTCACCTGGAGCATCGGAAGCGTGGGCACGGCCCGCGTGAAAGTGGGTCGGTTGGTGTTGCAATGAATCGCGCTCGCTTCTGGGCTTTGGCGTTGTTGGTTTTGAGCGGAAGCGGCGCCTGGGCGGCGGATTCGCTGGTGGTGGCCGACTTTGACGCGGTGACCCCGGAGGTGTTTTCGTTCAAGGACGAAAAGGGCAGTCTCCTCAACACCAGCGGCGCTTACCCCGACCCGGAGAAAGGGAAGGTCGCCGGGATCAAATACGATATTCTCGCCGGGGGCTGGGGGGGCTGGGGTTTGGTGTTGAAGGGCGCCAACGTGTCTGGATATCGTTATCTGGCTTTCGATCTGCGGGGCGAGAAGGGCGGGGAAATTTTTCAGCTCGGTCTTCGGGACACCCAGGGGCAGGAACGGAAAAAAGCGATTTCCCTCTATGTGGATACCCCGACCACCTGGCAGAGGGTCTACGTCCCCCTGGCGGATTTCGCCGGCGTGAACCTGGCGAGTTTGGATAATTTGAACCTGGGTTTTGGGTCCAAACTGAAAGGGCGGGTTTTCTTCGACAACATCGCTTTCGAAGGCGCGCCGGAAAGCCCCGCCGCCGCGGCCCCCTCCGCCGCACCGACAGCGGTTGGTTCCCCGGCGGTCCCGGTGACGGGCGACGTGGCCAACAAGGTGGTGGTCGACGGTTTTGACCGCACCAACCCGGACACCGCCTATCGGACGTTCTCCGGCGATGCCTCCCAGATCAACCTGGCTTCCTCCCGTATTCTCTACGACGGCGATTATTCCATGGAGATCCAGTACAAGCTTCTGACGGAGAGTTCCTGGGGGAGCTGGGTTTCCGCCCTCCGCGCCCCCGCCCAGCCGTTGGATTGGTCCGGGGTGGACGCGGTGAAGGTGTGGGTGAAAGGCGACGGTTCGGATAATTATTTCCGGTTCCGGTTCACCCAAGCCGACGGCCAGGTTTGGGAGAACACGGATAAAAAGGTCTTGTCGAGCAACCGCTGGACGCTGGTGGCGTTTCCGATCCGCGACTTCACTTTGGCGGACCAAAAGGCTCGCGGTGTCGCGCCGAAGTTGGTCGGCATCAAGTCGTTCGAACTGCGGATCGTGAGCCCCACCTCCAGCACCACGGCGGGGGCAAAATCCTCGGGGGGGACGAATCTGGGTGGACCTTCTGTTCGTGACGGGGGAACGGTTGCGGGGAAGCGGCATCGTTCCCGCCAAGGGTCCCGCCCCCGCGGGCGCGCCGCCGGTGGCGCCGGCCGCCGCTCCCTCGACTCCACCGCAAGGGCTGGGCGCCGGCAACTTGGATTTCAGCTTGATCGCCTACACGGAATATTTTCACACCCCGGAAGAGCAAAGCCAGGTCAACAGCAACGTGAAGCTGGTCACCACCGGGAAATTGGGCAACTTCAGCGCCCGCGTGGAGTTCGCTTCGGAGTCCCAGGAATATGGGCAGGCGTCGGCCTACGTCGGGTCCACGGTGACGTCCACGGATAATCGGCCCGCGAAGATGGAAGTCCCCAGTTACCAGGTGTTCGCCACCAACCTCCATCCGGCGCTGTCGCTGGTAACCCTCGGGAACCAATTCATTGATTACGGCGTGGACGTCATGGCCCCGCTGTTCGGGTTCAAGGGGATTTCGGCGGAAGGAGATGTGGACCGGCTCAACTACAACGCCTTCGTTTTGAAACATTCCCAAAACAGCTACTCGTTGGGGGGGCGCGGGGTTTACTATCTGCCGCAGTGGCAGTTGAAAGCCAACGGGGTCTACTGGGAACAGACCGGAAGACAACCGTCGGCCACCACCATCGTGAACGGAAGCCTCCAGCCCGCCGGAGATCCCAACACCTTGAAATTGGAACGGCTGGCCCAGGACCTGGTGTACAACCTGTCCGCCTTGGGGCGGCTGTTTGACGAGCGCCTCCGCCTGGAAGGCACCTACGGCTACAACAGCTACGTCCAATACGCCGAGGGCAACTTCACCGACTCGTTCAACCCCGTTTTCTCGCGGTTCATTGAGCCGGCCTATCGCGCCGGGGGCCACCTTTGGCGCACCTCCGCCAGGACGACGGGGGTCCTGCTTCCCGGACTGGAACTGGGTTACGGGTACCGGGACATCGGCACGGGGTATAAACCGCACTACCGGCAAAACCCGGAGTATTACGACGACACGGACTCCGACCAGTTTGCCCACAACATCCAAGCGGTCCAACGCCGGGGGGGGTGGGTGGCGTCCATGGAATACGATGCGATGAAACGGCACTCCAATTCAGCCGATTACCGGCACAAATTTCTCTGGGGCATCGGCCACTCCGGCTACCGCGGCGTGGACGTGAAATTCAACCAGGACTACCGGCGGGAAATCTATGCGTTCACCAGCGACCGTTCGGCTTTCACCACGGACAAGAACGAAAAGGTCATCGGCACCGAGATTTACGTCCGCGCCCAACTGACGCCCAAGCTCGCGGGTTGGGTGAAACCCCGCCAGGAACGGATTTGGCACCCGGTCACCAACGGCAACTACACCGCCGACAGTTTCCAAGCCCGCCTCGAATATTACATCGCCAACAACGCCCGTCTTTTCGCCGACCACAAGGTCTCCCGCTACGACAATCCCGCCAACGAACCGAAGGGAACTCCCTTCGACGACAATTTCACCAAGGTTTCTTTCGAAGTCACGTTCTAATGTCCCGGCGTTTCCCGTTGGCCGTTCTCGGTGCCGTCGCCCTTTTCTCGGCGCGGGTATCCGCGGGGGAAAAAGCTCTGGTGGTTTGGGCCATGGGCGAGGAAGGCAAAAAGATCGCGGAGGTGGCCCGGCGGTTTGAGCGGGAGAACCCGGGTCTTCAGGTGGAAACCCAGGCCATCCCCTGGGAGGCCGCCCACGCGAAACTCTTGACGGCCGTCGTCGGCGGGATTCCTCCGGACGTCAGCCAGGTGGGCACCACCTGGATGGCGGAGTTCGCCGCCATGGGCGCCCTGGAACCCTTGGACGATCGCGCGGCCGCCTCCCCCAACGCCAAACCCGACGCTTTTTTCCCCGGTTCCATTCGAACGTGTCAGGTGGACGGGGTGCTCTACGGCGTCCCTTGGTATGTGGATACGCGGGTCCTGTTTTATCGAACGGACCTTCTGGCCTCGGTGGGTTTTTTGGCCGCGCCCAAGACCTGGGAGGAATTGAAGGAAGCCGCCGCCCGGCTGGCCGCGCGGAAGACCGCCGATGGAAAGAAGGTCTACGGCATTTCGCTCGGGTCCCGCGCCTGGACGGATCTTCTCACGGCGGTTTGGCAGAACGGCGGCGATCCGCTGAAGCCGTCGGAGCCGGGGTTTTACAGCGCCATGAATTATTACCGGAGTTTCTTTCGGGAGGGACTGACCCCGACGAAAGAGGGCGCCGACGTGGATATTTTTCACGCGTTTCGCACGGGGTATCTCCCCATGTTCATCTCCGGGCCCTGGATGGTGGAACTGGCCCGGAAGGAACTCCCGGAACTGAACGGCAAATGGGGAGTGGCGCTTCTCCCAGGGAAAAAGACCCGGACGTCCTTTGTGGGCGGATCGAATTTGGTGGTCTTTAGGGAGTCAAAAAAGAAGGATCTGGCCTTCCGTTTCATCGAATACATGAGCGATCCCCGCACCCAGGTGCAATGGATGCGGGACACCACCGACCTCCCCTCGGTCAAAGCGGCTTGGCAAGACCCCTTCTTCGCCGACAAACCCATGATCCAGGTGTTCGGCCAGCAAATGTTCGACACCGCCAGCCCGCCCACGGTCCCCGAATGGGAACAAATCGCTAGCGCCATCGACGACACCATGGAGAAAGTCGTCCTCGACCCCGCCATGACGGAGGATCAAGTCAATTTGGCGCTCCACGAGTTGGAGACCGTGATCGTGAAACTGCGGGTTTCCCGGGCCTATCGACCGGGAACCTGGAAAACTTTTTTCTGGTGGGCGCTGGGCGCCGGCGCGCTGGCCCTCTTGGGGCTATGGGCGAAATCCTTTTGGAACCTGCGGCTTCGGAACGGTCACGGTCCGGAGGTTCCCCCTTTCCGTTGGCGGGAATTTTTTCAGCGGGACTTGGTGGGGGTATTCTTCGTGCTTCCCGCCGTGGCCCTCCTGGGCATTTTTCTGTTCTTCCCCATCGCGGTGTCTTTTGTCATGAGCCTGACGGACTTGAACATTTTCAGCATCAACGCCTGGCACCGGACGCAGTTCATCGGCATCGAGAACTACGCGAAGATCATTCAGGACCCCGTGTTTTGGCGGGCGCTGTGGAACACGCTCTATTTCGCGGGGGTCGGCGTTCCGCTCACCATCGCGGTTTCTCTCCTGGCCGCGGTGGCCTTGAACCAGAAGTTCGTCAAGGGAAAGTCCTTTTTTCGGATGTCGCTCTTCGCGCCGGTCGTTACGACGATCGTCGCGGTGGCCGTGGTCTGGCGCTGGCTCTACAACCCGGAGTACGGCGTTTTCAACTGGTTCCTCCAATCGGGGCTGGGGCTGAAGAAAATTTTTTGGCTTTCGGACCCGCGCACGTCCTTGCCCTCCCTCATCCTCATGGCGATTTGGAAAAACTTCGGCTACAACATGGTGATCTTCCTGGCGGGACTCCAGACCATCCCGGAAAGCCAGTATGAGGCCGCCCGGATTGATGGGGCGAGCCCCTGGCAATGTTTCCGCTACATCACGGTTCCGGGACTGGCGCCCACCCTGCTTTTCGTTCTGATCATGACGACCATCGGCTACCTCCAGTTCTTCGCCGAACCCTACGTCATGACCAAAGGCGGCCCCCTGGACTCCACCACCTCCATCGTGCTTTACATGTACACCCAGGGCTTCCGTTTCTTCAACTTGGGCTACGCCTCCGCCGTCAGCTACGCGCTGTTCGGGCTCATCTTCGTTTTCACTTTCGTCCAGATGCGGTTGAAGAAAAGCGGTTTCGAGGCGATCGTATGACGCCGCGCGCCAGGCGGCTTCTGGCCGACACGCTTTCCTCCGCCGGAGTGCATTTCCTGCTTGCTTTGACGGCGACGGCGACGCTCCTTCCGTTCTTTTGGATGTTGTCGACCTCCTTTAAATCGGGCGGGGGCCTGTTCACCTATCCGCCCACTTGGATTCCGACAGAGCCCACGTTCCAGTGGTACGTTCAACTGATTAAAGAAGTGAATTTCCTCCTGCACTTCCGCAATAGCGTCATGGTATCGGTGTGCGTCACGGCGCTTTCTCTCTTCATTAACTCCATGGCCGGCTACGCCTTCGCTAAACACCGTTTCCGGCACCGGGACCGCCTGTTCAGTTTGCTCCTCGCGACCATGATGGTTCCAGGCCAACTCACCATGATCCCCGTCTTTTTGCTCCTCAAAAAGATGGGCCTCTTGAACAGCTACCTGGGGCTCATCGTCCCCGTTTGCGCCAACGTGTTCGGGATTTTTCTCATCCGGCAGTTCATGATGTCGGTCCCGAACGACCTGATCGAGTCGGCCCGCATCGACGGTTGTTCGGAGTTCCGGATCTATTGGAGCGTGGTCCTGCCCCTCTGCCGGCCGGTCCTGGCGACGCTCGGGATATTCACGTTCATGGGGTCGTGGAACGATTTCCTCTGGCCGTTGATCGTGATGGTGCGGGAGGACGGCTACACCCTGCCGGTGGCCCTCGCCAACTTGAACGGCCAACACCCGACCGACTTCGGCCTGCTCATGGCGGCGGCGGTGGTGGTGGTCCTGCCTGTGATCGCGGTGTTCATCGCGGCGCAAAAATACGTGATCCAGGGCATTGCCACAACGGGCCTGAAAGAGTAGATTCTGTTTTCAATCTTCCCAAACAAAGGAGAGCTCTCATGAACCTCTGTCGTAAAGCAACGGTGATTCCACTCGCATTTTGTTTCGCCTTTTCCGGAATGTTGGCGGCCGCTCAAAGCAAGCCAGCCCCCAAACCGGCCGCCTCGCAAAAGAAAAGCGCCCCCCCCGCGAGCGCCCGTTCCTCGGCGGCCCCCCAGCTCCTCGATAACTTCATCAAAGTGGACTGGGCGACGGCCAAAGACAACAGCTCTGAAATCAAACTAAGCCAAGTGGCGGGCCCGGGCGGTTCGGCGCTTCGGATCTCGTATGACCTGAAAAACGGGAAATGGGTGTCGATCAGCAAGAATTTTGCGATCGATGACTTCAAGGGAAAAGCGTTCACCTTCCAGATCAAATCCAAGGGGGCGAACAATAACCTCGAGGTGAAGCTGATCGATGAAGACGACAGCAATTTCGGCGTCAAACGACCGCTCTTGACCGAGTCCGGCGACTGGACGACGATGACGCTTTCCGAAGCCGACTTCAGCTATTGGTGGGGCGGCGACCCGGTGCTCGGGCGGATCAAGGATATCAATTTCTCCATTTCCGCCGGGGATGGCGGAGCGGGCGAACTCCTGGTCGCCGACCTGCGGATGGGCCAGGCTTCCAAGGAAGGCAACATCGGGAAGGGCGGCGTGATCTTTGACGGCCAAACGAAAGAGGGCTGGATGGTGGCGAAAGGCGAAAGTTCCTCCATCACCCTGGAATCAGGGACCGGCCAAAAAGGCACGAAGGCGATGGCCGTCCGCTATTCCATTCCCGCGGGCCAATGGGTCTCCATCCGGCGCGCGATCAACGCCGATCTTTCCGGCGGGAACCCTCGGCTCGTCTTTCGGCTGAAGGGGGAAGGCGATCCCTGCGATATGGAGGTGAAATTGATCGACCGGGACGACTCCGTGTTCGGGAAAGTGTTCACCGGCCTAGCGGGCGGCGGTCAATGGGTGGACGTCACCATCCCGCTCTCGGATTTCAGCTACATGTGGGGCGGGGTCGACAACCGCCTCGACGCTTCGCTGGTCCGCTATATGGATGTCGCCATCAGCGGATCAACGGGCGGCGCGGGGAAAGTGCTGATCAACGATATCCGGGTCGCGAAGTAAGACTCGATCGTCTGTTTTTCCAACGGGTCCGCGTCTTCCCTCGGGAGACGCGGACCCGTTTTACGTGCGGGCATCGGAATTCAAAACCGTTCCGTCATCCCTGCCCTTGCCTCGGCTTATTTCATGCGCAGGCGCTGGGCCGCGAATCTCTCCCTTTTTACTTCACCTGGCCAAAGAGACAAGAGTCGCCTTCGCTGGTGACCGCTTCCCGTTCGGCGAAAGAAGACGTCTCCCGGCAACGGAAAACAATTCCTGACAAAAGGTGGAAAAATAACCTTGACTTTCGACGAAGGTATTTTCTATAAGTTCTTTGTTGGACACCAATGGAGGGCTTCGGCAGAATATGGCACAGGATGGCGGGCAGTTGGCTAAAGAGGTCATGGACATCCGGGAACTGGCCGCCTATTTAGGTATTGGGAAATCTAAAATTTACGGTCTCATTCGCCAGCGAAAAATCCCCGCTTCCCGCATCGGACGGCAATACCGCTTTTCCAAAGAGGTCATCGATTCCTGGCTTCGCGAGAGCCTGATCACCCAGCCGGAAGAACCCCAGGGCCGGCTTTTCGAGGGTCGGGTTTAGCTTTTTGTCGGCGGTAAAACGCTTCGCTCGTCGGCCGACGGAAGCCGTTTGGAAGATCGACGGAAAGGGGCTTGCTTTTTGTTTCTCAAATGCTACAGTGTTTCCCGTTGAGGGAACACATCAAAAACCGGGGAGGTGAAACACATGGCACAAAAAATCGCGAAGGCTGGAATCAAGAGAGAAGACGGGTTCCTTTACTTCATTGACAAGCAGGGCGACGTCTCTCGGGCGAAGATGGCCCGCGGCGGCAAGAAGGGCGGCAAAATCCAGAAGGTTGAAAAGGTGGGCGTCAAGAAAGAAAAGGGCTACCTGTACTTCTTGGACAAGCAAGGGGACGTTTCCCGCGCTAAGATGGTTCGTCGATAATCGACGGTCCTCCGCGCGCTTTCCGGCGCGCACGCTCGTGGACGCGGTGAGCGGGGTCGCTTGATCCCTTTTCCGCTGTCTTTCAAGAACCCCGCTCCCCTCCGATGGGCGCTCCCGCGGAGGGGGGCGGGGTTCGTCCTTTCTGGGTTCAACGGTCGCCGTTGACGTGGAAGCCGAGGGTGGCCAGCAGGGGGGGAAGGCGTTCGCGTTGGTCGCCTTGCAGTTCCAAAACGCCGTTTTTAACGGTGCCACCCGCCCCCAGCCGTTTCTTAAGTTCGGCGAGAAGCGCCGTTTTGCCTTCCGGGTGAAGGCGCAATCCCGCCAGGATCGTTACGGCTTTTCCCCCGCGGCCGGCTTTTTCATAACGCAGGGAAACGGGGGGCTTGGGCATGGGGGCATTTTCTCAAATCTCTCCCCGATCGGCAACGCCGCAACCTCTCCCGGATTTCCTAGAATGACCCCGCGATGACTCCCTTTTCCCTGGCGTTGGTGGCGGCGTTCATCTGGGGTTTCTCCTCTTTCATTGAAAAATGGGGGTTGAGAAACACCGACCCCACGGCGGGCGTTTTGGCCCGCACCCTCGGCGTTTGTATCGGGTGTGTGGCTTTCCTCCTTCTATCGCCCGGGCTTCCTGGCCGGTTCCTTTCCATGGACGGGCGGGCCAAGATGGCTCTCATGGGCGGGGGGGTCTTGGCGAGCGTCGTGGCTCAGGTTTTCTTCTACCGGGCGCTCAAGGCGGGGGACGTGGGCCGCGTGGCGGCGGTCGGAGGGTCCTGGCCCGTGGTCGCCTTGGTCTTCAGTGTTTTGTTTTTCCATGAACCGCTCACGCGGAGCAAGGTGTTCGGCGTGATCTTCGTGGCCTTGGGCGTGGCGCTTTTGAAGTAAACCCGGAGCCCCCGTTCGCGGGGCGCTCCGGAGATCTTCCGGAAGACGATTCCGGTCAAATGGGAGGTTCCCAATGGCGGAAGAATTCTCCTTCGATGTCGTCAGTAAAGTGGACCTGCAGGCCGTGGACAACGCCGTGAATTCGGCGCTCCGCGAAATAACCACCCGGTTCGATTTCAAGGGCAGCGTGAGCCGTCTGGAATTGGACAAAAAAGGCGGTACGCTCACGCTTTTTTCCGATAACGATGGGAAACTGAAGAGCGTGTTGGACATCCTCCAAAACCGCCTGGTCAAGCAAGGGGTGTCGCTGAAAGCGCTGGACTTTGGTTCCGTGGACCCGGCGGAAGGGGGGACTGTCCGACAAACGGCAAAAATCGTCCAGGGCGTCGCCTCCGAGAAAGCCAAGGAAATGGTCCGAGCGATCAAGGACGCAAAACTGAAGGTGACTTCCTCCATTCAGGGGGACCAACTTCGGGTGACCGGGAAGTCCAAGGACGCCTTGCAAGAGGCCATGGCCCTCCTCCGGGGAAAGGACTTCGGTTTGGCGCTTCAGTTCGTGAATTTCCGTTAATAAAGGGGGGGGCCGCCCATGCACGTCTCCCCGCTGAAGCGGGGGTTTTGGTTCGCGGCGCTGGCGGCTCTTCTGGCCGCGGGCGGGGGGCTCTTTTATTTTTTAACCGTGGTCTTGGTGGACGATCGCCGTCGACTTTCCCCGTCAGGCGAAGAACCGAACTCCACACGGCGGGAGGTCCGCCTGGATTGGACCAACCCGTCGCCGCCCTACCGTTCCGCGGCGGGGCGGCCGGCGTGGGAGGGGCTTTCGGCCCTGCGGACGAAGCATCCCGAAGCTCATTTTAAATGGGCGGCCGGAAAGCCGGGGGTGGTTCGGGTCACGCTCTCTGACGTGTCCGGTCGAACGTGCTTGGAGGCTTTGCCCGCCGAAGACGGCGGTTTTTACGAGTGGTCCGGCGTCCTTCCCGTCGCGGCTTCCCTTGATTTTCGGGCGGGAATTCTTTCCGGCGGTCCGGGGTTTCATTTCCTAGTGGAACGGATGGACGAGCGCGGAGATCCCCAACGCCTTTTCTCTGAAACGGTTCTTCCTCGCCGTCACCAAGAACTCCACGCATGGACGGCGCGCCTTCCCCGTCGATGGCGCGAAGCGATCTCCGGTGCCGAACACCCAGATGAACGTTGGATTCCATTCCGGGTGGACGTCTCCGCCTGGGCCGGTCGGCCGGCTCGAATCCGTCTCCGCGTCGAGATCGTACGAGGTTCATCCCCCTCCGGCTCGGCGTTGGCTTTGTGGGGCGCCCCCGCGCTTTGGTCCCCGGCCGCGACGCCGCCTCCTTTCCGATCACGCCAGAACCGTCTTCCGCCCGGAAGCAACATCGTGTTGGCCGCGCTGGAAAAAGGTCCGGGAGACGGGATCGGATTGGAGGAGTCCTCCAGCCTCGTCCCTCCCCGGCTCCGGGAACTGATCCGGGAATCCGTGGCGTTCAGCCGCTTTTACACGACGGATACCCGGACGCCCCGCGCCCTGGCCCACCTTTTCCACTCTCGGCGCGAATCCCCCGATCCCCTGGTTGTTCCGTTGAAGGAGTCCGCTTGGCCGCGCGCCTTGGCCGCTCTCGGTTACCGCACGCTGGCGGTGGGCCCTTTCGATGAAGCGACCGTGGCTCTCCTGGCCGAGGCGGGGTTCAGCGAGATTCACGCGGTGCCCCACGACGGCTACGATCCCCTCCTCGCCTCGAACCGAGCCTTGGCTTGGGCGCGGGATGGGGGAAGGCGAGGCCCCGTCTTGGTGTTTGTCTTGTTTCGGGATCCGCCTCGTCACCGTTGGTCTCCCGCGCGGTTCTGGGCGCTTTCGTTCCAGCGATGGCCCTGGTCTCGATCTCGTTGGGTTCTATGGCGGGAATCGACGGACGCCGCCTATCTGGACGACACGCTGGGCCGTCTGGCCGAAAAGCTCCGCACCGATCGGGCCCCTCCGGTCCTGGCTTTGGTTTCCCTCCGCGGATCCGCCGCGGTGGAAAATCCCGTGCGCTGGCCCCCCACCGGGAGGCGAGGAACCCTGTTTTGGAACGAAACGGGCCTTGGGTTGCGGGAAAGGGAAATCCGAACGGTTTTCGTTCTTCGCCATCCCGCTCTGAACGGCCCGGTCGTGGTGACCCTTCCAGCCCAGCTGGTGGATGTCGGTCCGACGATCCTAAGCGCCCTGGGCGTTCCCCTGCCGGCCGGCGACGGGCGAGCGTGCGATCTAGGGGGCGGTCCTTGGCTGGAAGAGGCCAACGCCCGCGTGGCGATTCGCGCCCCGCGGGCCAAGGCGCTCATTATTGACGGAAGGTTTAAGTATATCCGCCATGCGCCCCCCGAACCTCGCCGCGTCCGGACGGCGTGGTTGTGTTCCTCTTCCGTCAGGACCGACTGGCCCGCCGAGGAAATTTTTGACCTTTGGACCGACCCGGGAGAGCACCGAAACTTAGCGCGTTCGCGTCGGGATCTGTTGGCGCGTCTGCGATCCGTGATGGAGGAGGCGGACCCTGATCCCGTGGAGGTTCGGTTGGGTTTTAGGAACCCCCAGGGCGCGCGACTGGCCGGCGTCGTGACTTGTTCCGCCGGTCGGATCGATGCGGTCGAGGGAACGGTGCCGATCGTTCGCCGGGGGGCCTACGAATGGTCCTTCGCTGTTTCCTCGACGTCCGGAACGGTGCGGTTCCGCACCTGGCCTCCGGAATCCTCTTACATGATGCACGTGGTCTTTGATGGCCGCTACCTTCCGGTGGAGCAATGGCGGGTGTCGCGGCTGGGTTTGCCGCTTTTTGAATCGGCGGGAGATGAGTGGCACGATCAGACAAAGTTCGGGTGGATGGACGGATGGGCTCCGCCCGTCGCTTTTTCTTCCGCTCCGATCGCGTCCCTGGGCCGTGTTTCGACCTGGGTGGACGACGGGTTTGCGGAGAAGGCCTCGGCTCCCCCGGTCCTCGGCACGGCGGAGCCGGACGTCTTGCCCATGGAAAGTCCTTCCGTCGGCGCGGCCGAGGCCGCGCCCCCCGCCGTTGCAACATCGACGCCGACCGTCCCCCTTCCCCGGGCATTGGCGATAGAGAGTCCGGTGGTTCTGGGGTCCACCCGGCCCGCTTCGACCATTGTTCCTCCCGTGGTTTCCACGGGGACGGTGGGAGGGCGGCCATGACGAGGTGGCCTGGGCCGCGGGGTTCGCTGGTCCTTCTGCAACGGTGGGTTCTGGCCAGCGGTCGCGACGTGGTGGCGACCACCCGCGAGTCGATCCTCTCGGTGGAAAGCCGGTCCGGCGCCGCCGTTTTTGTCGGTCTTTGGGTGCTGGGGATCCTTCAATCGGGTCCCTGGCGGATCTTAGGCCCCGATTTGGGCGGGGAGATTCTTCCGACGGCGCGGGCGTGGTTCACAGGCCGTTTGGTCCTCTTTCAGGCCGTTCTCTTAGGGACCCACCTCCTCGCGGGCGTTCTTTGGGGCGTCACGGTTCAAAACGCCTGGGCCTTTCTGAGTGGGTTCTGGCCCCGACTCAAAGCAGAGCGGTTGAAATCCTGGGTGGTGGCCGGGGCGACGGGGGCTCTCACTCTGTGGGCCCATGGGCTTCTGCTGGCCCGGGACTTAGGGCGACATCCGGCGCTGTACCAAGAAACATTTTTAGACCGGGGCGGGTTTCCCGGTTGGGTTCAGGAACTGGCGGCCGTTCGAGCGCCAAGGGTTTGCGGGGCGCTGGCTTTGGTGTTCGCTGGAACTCTGGTTCTCCTGGCGGGTCTGCGGCTTATTCAAAGACTCTATTCCTGGTTTTTAGCGTTCTCTCGCCCGACGCGGGTGGCCATCGGCGTTCTGGGGAGCGCCTTGGTCCTTTTCGGAGCGGGCCTGCGGTTCGTTGTCTGGACCCAGACGGGCCGGAACGCGGGACCGAACCTCCTCTTGATTTCGGTGGACGGTCTGCGGGCCGAAAGCCTAAAAGCGCCAGACGGGCCCGATCCCTCTCCTCTCGGCCGGATGGTCCGTTCCGCCCGGGTGTTGACGCGCACCGTCCCTCCCTCCACCGACCTGGTCCCCTCCCTCGCCACAGTTTTAACGGGAAGGTCCCCTTTAACCCACGGTCTCCGCCATGATTTCCCCGCCGCCCAGGACGTTGCTGGTCCTCTGGGAAGCTTGCCGGCTTTCCTGAGGGAGAACGGATGGTGGACGGAGTTTCGGGCGGATGGCCCCTGCGGTTTTCTGGGACGCATGGCGGAGGAATTCGATAACGCCCGGGTTCCGGCCAGCGGTCTTTGGCCTCGCTTGGCGGGACGATGGGTGGAACGGTCTCCCCATCTCCTGCCGTACCTCTCCGGGCGCCTCGGACGGAGGTTCCCGTTTCTGCTCGGATCGCCCCTGTTCGCAGATTCCGATCTTTTGTCGGAGGAGGTGGGCGGCGTCATTGAATCCTTGGCCTCGAAGAAAAAATTTTTCCTCTGGGTTCATTTTTCTTCGCCGGGCCCGTTGACCGCGGTGGTCTCCCCTCGCGCCGCCTTTCGTTTGAGACCGGGGGTCCCTGGTTTCTTTCGTCGTCCAGGGGACGGGCGCTTGGATCGTCCTTTAACGGAAGCCGAATGGAAAACCGTTCGACGTCTCTACGAGGCGAACGTGGCGGTTCTCGATGAATCCATCGCGCGGCTCCTCCAATCGTTGGCAGACCGCCGTTTGGATCAAACCACGGCGGTCATCCTTTGGTCGGCCCGCGCCCTGCCCCTGACGGCAGCGGAAGAGGCCGACGCTTGGTCGTTGAAAGGGCCGGCGCTGTTCGGCGCTCCCTTCCTGGCGGAGGACACCGCCCTCCGTCGAGGCGGTCGCCGAACCGTCCGTCTTGGCCGGGCCGTGGATGTGGCTCCCACGGCGGCGTTCCTTTTGGATTTGCCCGCTCCGTCGGGATGGGAAGGCATTCCCCTCCTCCGGGGCCTTCCGGCGGGGGAGCCGGGCATTGTCTACGCGGAAACGCCGACCCCCTTTCTCGCTTCCGCTCTTTCAACGCCCACTCGACCGGACACCTTTCCGCCGCCATTGGTGGATCTGTTGGTGGAAGACCGGGAGGCTCCGGGACATCTGCGGCTGGACCCCGCCTGGGAAGACGGGGCGCTGGTTTTTCGCGATCGGCTGATGCAAATGGGAGACGAACGGATTCTTTATCACCCCGGTCCGAACCGCGTGTCTTTTGAATATTTCCAGTTGAACCTTGACCCAGAAGCGCGCCGGAATCTGGCCGGGACGCCGCTCGGGCGGGCTCGCGTTCGAGAACTCCGGGAAGTTTTGTTCCGTCATCTGAACCGGGAGTCCGGGTGGCGCCCCCAAAACGATTACTGGATTCCCGAAGCCTTTTTGCGTGAACGAAGGGAGGCCGTCGATGAAGAACGCTGAACCGAGTCGGGTCAAGACCGGCGCGGCCTATCTGGGAAACCGATTTCTGGAACATGCCCAAAGGGACCTCGCGCGGTTGGCGGAAGTTTCGGACTATGTGGTCCATACGTTGAGCGAGACCGACCTTTATTTTCATAAGTCCGCCCTGGGGGCCATCGTGGGCGCCACCCGGCGGGCGGGAATGGAGGTCTGGGTCGATCCCTGGGGGGTGGGAGGGGTTTTTGGCGGGGAATCTTTTTCGAAGTTCCTTTTGGATCATCGGGACGATTGGCAAGTCTTGTCCGATGGGCGGCGAGTCCCGGCCGCCTGCTTGAACCATCGTGTGTTTCGGGATTTCATGCTGGAGTGGCTTCGGGCCGCCCAGGAACTCGGGGCGCAGGTCATCTTTTGGGATGAGCCCCACGTTTTTTTTCATTGGGATTTGGAGTGGGAAGGAGTCTACAGTTGTGTGTGCGACCCCTGCCGAAAACTTTTTCACGAACGGTATGGGAAACCGCCTCCGGCCCGCTTGGACGCCGAGGCGAAAGCCTTCCGCCGCGATTGTTTAGCCGATTTCCTGTCGGAACTCTTGAAACACGCGCGGGAGCTTAAATTACGGAACGCCCTTTGCCTTTATGCGTTCGAAGGATACGAGGAATACGATCGGATCTGGGAGCGCTTGGGAAGTTTAACCGACCTGGACATCTTCGGCTCCGACCCCTATTGGCGTTGGCGCCCCACCCGGCAGGACCCGGACAAACACGTCCGCCGCTTCACCGAACGCACCGCCGCCCTGGCACGGCCTCAGGGGAAAGGGGTGCAGGTCTGGATCCAGGCCATGCGTCTTCCGAAGGGGGCGGAGGGGGAGATCGGGACGGCCTGCCGGGCGGCCGTGGCGGCTGGCGCCACCCACCTCGCCGCCTGGAGCTACGACGGGGGCGCTCTCCTGGATCCCGTCCTCTCCGAAGACCCCCGCCGGGTCTGGGCGGAAGTGGCGAAGGCCTTTGCCGCGATTCGATCCGCGGGACAATAAACCGGTTCCCTTATTCTAGCCTCGGAGGGCTTTCACCAGCGTCCACCCTCCGATAAGGAGGAACGCGCTTCCCGCCAAGATAGACAGGTGCCGTTCGTTGATGTGTTTGGCGAGGAGCGTTCCCCCCAACACGCCAAGAGCCGAGGTCGCGGTGAGGGCCGAGGCGGCGGCGGCGAAAACGAGGATCTTGTTGACGTTGGGGTTGGCGGAAAAAAGGAGGGTGGCCAACTGAGTTTTGTCTCCCAGTTCCGCCAAGAATACGGTCCCGAAAACGGTAAAAAATATTTTCCATTCCATGGTGACTCCTTTGAACAATGGGCTTCCGGGTCGCCGGCGTCCCGGGGAGAGAATTATAGCAGGTGGGTCAAGAGGGTTTTGATTTGGGGAGAAGGGGCGCGATGTCTTTGGCGGGCATGGGGCGGCCCAGGAGGTACCCCTGGGCTTCCTCGCAACCTTGGTCTCTTAAAAACTTCAATTGTTCTTCTGTCTCCACCCCTTCCGCCACCACCGTGAGACCCAGGCTGTGGGCGATGCCGATGATGGCGTTGGTGATCGCGGTGTTGTCTTTCACCTTCGGAACGCCCTGAACGAACCCGCGGTCGATTTTCAAGGTGTTCAAAGGGAAGAGCCGCAGGCAACTGAGCGAGGAATATCCCACGCCGAAATCGTCGATGGAAATCCGCAGGCCCATTTCCCGTAAACTTCGGAGGATTTTGACGGACTGATCCACATCGTGCATGGCGGCGCCTTCGGTGATCTCCAGTTCCAGGGGAAAGCCGGAACTCCGGCACTTGGCCAGGGTGGCGCCGATCATGGTGAGCAAGTTCTGTTGTTGAAACTGGCGCGGAGAAAAATTGATCGCAATGCCGACCGGGGCATGTCCGGCTTCGTGCCATTTTCTCGTTTGCTCGCAGACTTCGTTCATGACCCAATCCCCCACGTTCAAGATGAGCCCGGTTTCTTCCGCCACGGGAATAAATTCCAAGGGCGACACCATTCCGCGCTGGGGGTGGTTCCATCGGATCAAAGCCTCCAAACTGAGGATGCGAGCGTCCGCGATGCTGAAGATGGGTTGATAATACAACTGCAGTTCCCCGCGCTCGGCGGCGTGGCGGAGTTCGGTTTCGACCCGGAGCTTGGAGACCAGGCGGGAATAGGTTTCACGGCTGAACAGTTCCTGGCAGTTTTTTCCGGCATGTTTGGCCCGTTGCATGGCGCTCTCCGCCTCATTCAAAAGGACCTCCGCGCTGGAGGAGTCGAAACTGTTCAAAATAATGCCCATGCTGGCTGTGACGATCACCTCTTCCGGCCCCACGTCGCAGGGGAGGCGATCAGCTCGCGCATGCGCTCGGCGAACACCACGGCCGCGCGGTCGTTGGAAATGCCGTCCAGGAGGATCCCGAACTCGTCGTCTCCCAATCGCGCGACGGTATCGCCGACGCGCGCGAAAGAGCGTAGCCGAGCCGCCACGGTCTGTAACAGCCGGTCGGCGGGTTCATGGCCGACGCGTTCATTGACCGCGCTGAAACGGTCTAAATCCACGTAGAGCACGGCGAACAAATATCCCGGCTGGCGTTTGACGCGATCGAGCACGTTCGTTAACCGGTCGATGAAAAGACTTCGGTTGGCGAGGCCGGTGACCTTGTCGTGAAACCCCTCGTGGCGCAGCCGTTCTTCGGCTTCTTTGCGAGGCGTGATGTCGGTCTGGGACCCCACGATGCGGTAGGCCGCGCCGGCCGTGTCGCGCACGGCAATGCCGCGCGTGGTGACCCAGCGATAACTGGTGTCCCGATGCCGAATTCGGTAATCGATCTCCACCGTGTCTTTCCCGTTCTCTCCCAATTGGGTGAGCGCGCGTTTGACCGGTTCCACGTCGTCCGGGTGAATGCGGTCCCACCAAGCGCCGGTGTGGTTCTCGAGTTCGCCATCGCCATAACCCAAAATATTTTTCCAGCGCGGCGAAAAATAAATGTGGTTGGTGGGCAGATTCCAGTCCCAAAGGCCGTCGTTGGCCGCGCGGGCGGCGAGCGCGTACCGTTCCTCAGAGGCCTTCAGCGCCTCGAGCGCGGCTTTCCGGCCGGTCATGTCGCGAATCAGGACGATCATTTGTTCGTCTTCGGTCGGCCGGACGCGCGCTTCGTAGAACGCGAGGCCCGCCTGGGACAGGAAGGCGTATTCCAGCGTCGCCGCCGCCTGGGTGTCGCGCGCGCGAGCCAGCGTAACCTCGAAACGCCGGCCAATCTCCTCATTTGGAAATTCCGTCAAAGATTTACCGAGCCAATAACCCGGACTCTGGCCCGTTCCGGAGAGGGCGGCTCCGTTCGCCTCCACAATAACGCCAGCGGGAGTGACCACAAAAAAGATGTCCGGGAAGGTTTCGAAAATGGCGCGGATCTGAGCGTTGCGTTTAGTGATTTCATGGGAGTTGAGGTCGGCGGTTCGTTCGAGAAGTTTTCGATTCCGATCCTCTTGCAGGAGGCTTTCGTTCATGGAGCGCACCAGGCGACGCCACAAGACACCCACGGGGCCCTGGCGGTTCTTAAAGAGTTTCTTGTACTGACTTTTTATGAGGTCGTGAACTTTCGCCATTCAATCCTCCGAAAAAGCGGTGATCGTCATCGTTTGGTTATGGAGCTCGCCACCGGCCCCCCCCTCGAAGGGGGCGAACTGGGCGTAGGCGTGGAAACCAGCCATGGCGGTGGTCTGGCCCAACCCCCGGTTCAGCGTAACGATTTCCTCTTCCGTTCGGTGTCGAAGAACCATCTTCCGTCCCACACCGCTGACCAAGACCGCGAGGTTCGGGCTGGATCCGCCGAGTTGACCTAAAATCCGGGCCGCCGCCTGAACGGCCCCGTCGATTAATCGGTCGAAGCTCACTTTTAGCAGGCGAGTGAAATATCCCCTGGGCATGTTTCCGCCGAAAGTGAGGCTGTGGTCGGCGTCGTTGACCGCCAGGACGGCCCGTAGGACGCCGGTGCGCCTGGCGGGAGCCCGGAGCCGGAGAGGAAACAAAAGACCTGCCGCCGGAAGCCCTTCCGCTTGGTCGCCGAGGGAATGTTGATAAAGGGTCAAGGCCCGCTGGCCGTCCAACTCGAAAAGCACGTTGTCTTTGGATCGCGTGATCAACCGTTCGGGTCCGAAGGCTTCCCATCCGCTGTGCGACCCGGTGGCCACGTGAAGAGAGGACCCATAAAAACCAACGGCGGCCACGCGGTTGGTCATGGCGGGCCCGTCGGCCATGACCACGGTTTCCCGAAAGAAAGCCCGGTCAGCGGCCAAACCGCCCGTCACGCGAACCCCTGGCGGGAGAGCCGAGACCAGCCCGGCCAAGAGGTCCGCCCCATGGATCTGGACGCCTTCCGCCAACACAAAAACATGGACAAGCCCTTCCGCGGGAAACCGGCGACCCACGCGTTCACCGACCGTTTGGCTTTCCTTGGAATCTTGAAGAGTGTCCGAAACTCCTTGCACGCGGGTTCGGTCGAAGCAAACGGCCGTCAAGACGAGTGAATCCTCATTCACTTCGGTCCCGATGATTTCCCCGGCGGAAGAACAGCCCATCACATACGCCTTCGGATAGGCGCGCCGAAGTTCCTCAAACGTTTCAGGGAGGCGAAGGCGTTCGGGACTTCCGAAAACCAAAACCCACTGGGCCCCTCCCAGGGGACCCAGGGGGGCGGACCACCCGTTCTCGGCGGTCCAAAGGCGCTGTTCCGTCCTCATTTCTTTGGTTTCCCTCCCGTCTCGAATCGTTCTATACTCTTTTAACCCCGGATTCGTATAAAATCAAGGGGAAAGTGGAGGCCCGACCCATGCGAATTTCAGTGGCGCAGACGGATCCTCGGCGAGGCGAAACGGAGGAAAACCGAGCCCGCGCCGAGTCTCTTTTAGAAGGGGTTTCCGCGGACCTTTACGTCCTGCCGGAATTGGCGTTTTCTGGCTACAACTTCACCACCGTGGAGGAGGTCCGCGGGTTGGCGGAACCGGCCTCGGGGGAGAGTTCCCGGTTTTGGACGGATTTCGCCCGGCAGAAAAACGCTCACGTGGTCTACGGATTTCCCGAGGCGGCCGGCGGCCGGGTTTACAACGCGGCCGCGCTCGTGGGCCCCGAGGGGCTCGTGGGGGTTTACCGGAAAGCGCACTTGTTTGGACGGGAAAAACTTTTCTTTTCGCCGGGTAACGACGGATTTCCCGTTTGGGATATTTCGGGGGTCCGGGTGGGAATCTTGATCTGTTTCGATTGGTTTTTCCCTGAGGCCGCGCGGACTTTGGCCTTGGCGGGGGCCGAGGTCCTCCTTCATCCGGCCAATCTCGTTCTCCCGCATTGTCCCGCGGCCATGATCACCCGGTGCCTTGAAAACCGCGTTTTTGCCGCCACGGCGGACCGCGTGGGAACCGAATCCGGGGGGGCCGGCCCAATAACGTTCATCGGACAAAGCCAGATTGTTTCTCCCAACGGCGAGGTTCTGGCACGGCTCCCGTCCACGGAGCCGTCGGTCGCCGTGGTGGAGATCGATTCCGCTTTCGCCCGGGACAAACGCCTTGGCTCCGGTAACAATCTTTTCAGTGAACGTCGCACGGATCTTTATCAGCTCGGGCTGGATTCTGAGAGGACTTCCCCTTCAAATTGAAATTTAATAAAAAGCTTCAGGATTGGTTTGTCCGCAACGGACGCCACGATCTCCCGTGGCGTGGAGAGTTCGACCCGTACCATATCTTGCTTTCGGAATTCATGCTCCAGCAGACCGGGGTGAGCACGGTGCTCCCCTATTTCATCCGTTTCCTGAAAGCCTTTCCGACCCTCGGTCGTTTGGCGTCGGCCCCGCTGGAGCGGGTCTTGGAGCAGTGGGCGGGTTTAGGATACTACGCCCGGGCGCGGAACCTGCAGGCCACGGCCAAGATCCTCGTTGGAAAACATGGCGGCCGTTTGCCCCGGGGGCGGGAAGAGGTCCTGGACCTTCCGGGAGTGGGACCTTACACCGCGGGGGCTCTCCTGTCCTTTGCTTACGACTTGCCGGAACCGCTGGTGGATGGAAACGTCGTCCGGGTCCTTTCCCGGGTTTTCGGCATCAAAGGAGAGGCGCGCCACCCGGCGGTTCTTAAAACAATTTGGGAGAGGGCGCGGGCCCTGGTGCCGGCCAGGGGCGCCCGGGATTTCAACTCCGCCCTCATGGATTTCGGGGCGACCGTCTGCAAACCCGGAATTCCGGAATGCGCCGCTTGTCCCATGACATCGCTTTGCTGGGCCTATCGAAACGGATGGGTGGACCGGCTTCCGGCTTCGCGGCGAAAGGGGGCTCCTCGCGTCGTTCGCCTCCGCGCGTTCCTGGTGGAAAGAGACGGCCGGGTTCTTCTCCGCCGTCGTCCGTCGGGAGGCCTCTGGAGCGGACTCTGGGAACTTCCGATGGAGGAGGGAGCAGGGGCGGCGGGGGTGTGCTCGGTGGGGGGAGAACGGGTGGAGGCGGGAAACCGGTTGGGGAGTTTACGCCACGTTCTATCCCATCGGGACCTCCGGGTGGATCTTTGGGCGGGCGTGGCGACCGGGAAGGCGCCGGGGTATAAATGGGTTCGCCTCTCCGCCGCCCGTGGCATGGCCATCTCCTCGCTGACAAAAAAACTTTTATCGCACGGCGGTGGAAAGAATGGGTAAAGCCGGTTTCTCCCTAAAAACCGTCCAATCCGCTTTGAAAGGCGCGGCTCTGGAGGGGTGGCTCTTCTATTATTTTCAAGCCAACGACCCCATCGCGGCCAGGATTCTCCATCTTCCCGAAGACAAATGGTTCACCCGGCGCTGGTTTTATTTTGTCCCCCGGCGCGGCGCGCCGAAAAAAATTGTCCATCGGGTTGAGCCGGGGTCCCTGGACCATCTTCCGGGGAAGATCGTGGCCTATGGATCCCAGGAGGAACTTCGCTCCGCTTTGGTCCGCGTGCTGGGGAAGGGATCCCGCGTGGCCATGCAGTATTCCCCCCGGGCGGCGGTGCCCTCCATCTCCCGGGTGGATGCCGGGACGCTGGAGTTGATACGGTCACTCGGCGTCAACGTCGTTTCTTCCGGGGACCTCGTGGCGGCGATGGAATCCTCTTTGTCGCCTGCCCAAGCCGATTCCCATGTCCGGGCCGCCCGGGCTCTCCACTCCATCGTTGGAAAGGCCTTTTCTTTCATCGCCCGTTCCGGAAGAACGGATGAGTCTCTGGTTCAGCGCTTCATTCTGGAGGAGTTTCGGCGACGGGGCCTGGTCACGAGCGCGCCTCCCATCGTGGCGGCGGACAAGAACAGTGCTTTCCCCCACTACGCCACGCCTCGGTCGGGTGGGAAAAAAATCGGTCCGGGAAGTTGGGTCCTGTTGGATCTTTGGGCCAAGGAAGATCGACCGGGGGCGATTTACGCTGACATCACCTGGTGCGGTTTCGTAGGGGAACGGGTGCCCGAGAAATACGAGCGAATTTTCAAGATCGTGCGGGACGCCCGGCAGAGGGCTCTCTCCCTCGTCGAATCCCGATTTCACAAGGGTCGACCGTTGAAAGGGTGGGAGGTGGATCGGGCGGCCCGGGGCTTCATTTCTTCAGCGGGTTACGGGCGGTTTTTTCTCCATCGAACGGGCCATTCCATCGGGACGGAAGACCACGCCAACGGCGCCAACATGGACAGTTTGGAGACCTTTGAAACCCGGCGGGTCCTGGCGAACACCGTTTTTTCCATTGAACCCGGGATTTATCTGAAAGACTTCGGGGTTCGGAGCGAAATCAATGTGTGGCTCGACGGATTTTCACCGACCGTCACCGGGGGTTTGTCTCAGGAAACCGTCTTCCCGATAACGGCCGGGGAGAGGATCCAGGCGGGGAAAAGGCCGGGTTAAACTGGATCGCCCTTGTGGTGGCGGATGTCTTTGCCTTGCACCATGAAGATGACGTCTTCGGCGACGTTCGTGGCGTGGTCGCCGATGCGTTCCATGTTGCGGGAAAGGAGAATCAAGTCCACGTATTGAGAGGAACGTTCCGGATCCTTTTTTAAGCGGCCGATCAGGCTGGTCAAGGCTTCCGCTTTCAGCCGGTCTTCCTCTTCGTCTTGGGCCAAGACTTGCCTGGCCAGTTCCACATCCTGGCGCGCGAAGGCGTCCAAAGATTCGCGAAGCATCTTTTGGCTGATCTCGGCCATGCGGGTGAGGAGTGCGACCTCGGGGACCGGGGTTTCTTTCAGAAGATGGTAATGGCAGGTCTGCCCGACGTTGACGGCTTGGTCGGCGATGCGTTCCAGATCGGTGTTGATCTTCATGGCGGCGGTGATCAGGCGCAGATCCACGGCCATGGGCTGGTGCAGGGCGATCAGTTTTAAGCACCGATCGTCGATTTCCAAGTGCATTTGGTTTACCTCATTTTCCAGTTCAAAGACCTCGGCGGTCAGGGCGTCCCGCCGTTCGTAGAGCGCCTTAACGGCTTTCTGGATCATTTCCTCCGCGATGGCGCCCATGCGAAGCAAACGTTCTTTCAACTGCCGTAAATCTTCGTCGAAATGTCGTTCCATTTGTTTCGTTCCTCCCGTGGTCCGCCGCCCCTTGTACAGGGCGAACGGCGTGTGGCTGTTCCCTTTCCCCTCTCAGCCGAATCTTCCGGTGATGTACTGCTCGGTGCGAGTATCTTGGGGACTCGTGAAGAGCCGGCCGGTGGGGCCGAATTCCACGAGCTCTCCCAACAAAAAGTAGGCTGAATTGGAAGACACCCGAGCCGCCTGTTGCATGTTGTGCGTGACGATGATGATCGTATAGCGCTCTTTTAAGTCCACAATCATTTCTTCAATCCGGTGGGTGGCCATGGGGTCCAAGGCCGAACAGGGTTCGTCCATCAAAAGCACGTCGGGTTCCACGGCCAGGAGCCGGGAAATGCAGAGACGTTGCTGTTGTTCCGGTGTGAGCGCCAGGGCCGGCGCCTCCAGCGCGTCCTTGACCTCTTCCCAGAGGCCGGTGGCGCGGAGCGATCGTTCCACGATGTCGTTCAGCGACGACCCCTGGGCCGAGTGGTGGACGCGGGGCCCGAAGGCGATGTTCTCAAAGACCGTGATCGGGAAAGGGTTCGGGCGCTGGAACACCATGCCGACGCGTTTCCGGAGAGAGATCAAATCTGTTTTCGGTGCCAGGATATTCTTCCCGTCCAGGAGGACCTCGCCTTCCACCCGCACGCCGCGGATTAAATCGTTCATGCGGTTAAAGGTTCGCAGTAAGGTGGATTTGCCGCATCCGGAGGGCCCGATGAACGCGGTGATGGCGCGGGGCGGGATGGCCACGTTGATGTTCTTGAGGGCTTGGAAGTTTCCGTAGAAAAGGCTGAGCCCCCAGGTTTCGATGACGGGCAAGACCCCTCCCGAGGCGGGGGGGGCGGGGCGGGGCCCCGTTTTCATGGGGCGTTCAACCGAAGCGTCCGGAGACATAATCCGCCGTCCTTTGTTCATCGGGGTTGGTGAAAAGCCGGCCCGTCTCGCCCACTTCCACCAAATGGCCCATCAAGAGAAACGCCGTCCGGTCCGAGGTGCGGGAGGCCTGTTTGACATTGTTGGTCACCAGAACAATGGACATGTTTTTCTTCAGCCCTTGCATGGCTTCTTCGATCTTCGCCGTGGAAATGGGGTCGAGGCCCGAACAGGGTTCGTCCAGGAGCAACACTTCGGGCCGGAGCATCAGGCTTCGGGCCAGGCAGAGCCGTTGTTGTTGGCCGCCCGAGAGAGCCAAGGCGGAAAGGCCGAGTCGGTCTTTGACCTCGTCCCAGAGAAAGGAGGCGCGGAGGCTCTCTTCCAGCCGTTCCCCGGCGTCGTGTTTGTTTTGAAACCGAAGGCCGAGATTCATGTTGTCTTCAATCGACATGGGGAGGGGCGTCGGCGTGGCGAACACCATGCTCACCCGCCGACGGACCGCCGCCACATCCACCCCGGGACCCAGGATGTTGGCGTCGTCCAGGAGAAGTTCGCCCGACACCGTGAGCCCTTCCTCCAAATCCGTCAGGCGGTTGAGGCACCGGAGGAAGGTGGTTTTGCCGCTTCCGGCGGGGCCGATGATGGCGAGGATTTCGTTTTTTAAAAGAGAAAGACAGACGTCGTTCAGGAGAAGCTTCTCCCCCGCGCGCACCGTGATGTCGCGGGCGCGTATTTTTTCCTCAAGCGGGGGAGTGCTTAAGCTCATCGGCCCCGGAGCCTTCGCCGAATCTTGGAGCGGATGATGATGGCCGTAAAGTTGAGCCCGAAGGTCAGGGCCAGGAGCACCAGCACCGTGGCGTAAAGGATCGGCAAGGTGGCGTCCACGTCGGGGGATTGGGTGGCCAGCACGTAGACGTGGTAGCCCAACTCCATAAACTGGTGGTTGACCCGCGTCGGGAGATAGGGGAGGAAATACGCCGCGCCTGTGAAAAGGATGGGCGCCACTTCTCCCGCGCCCCGGCTCACGGCCAGGATGGTCCCCGTCAAAATCCCGCCCACGGATTGGGGCAGAAGCACGTGCCGGACCATTTGCCAGCGCGTGGCGCCCAGGGAATACGCCACCTCCCGGTGGTTTTGCGGCACCACGCGGAGGGCTTCTTCCGTCGCCACCACCACCGTGGGCAACGTCAACAGCGCCAGGGTGAGGGCCGCCCATAGGATGGCCGGTTGTCCCAGATAAAGGGTTCCCCCGAAGAAGATCTTGTCCAGGCCTCTCCCCAGGAACTGAATGAAAAATCCCAACCCGAAAAGGCCGAACACGATGGCGGGCACCCCCGCCAGGTTCTGGATCGCCAGGCGGACCAAATGCACCCAGCGGGAGCCCTTGGGGGCGTATTCCTGCAGGTAGACGGCCGTGGAGACGCCCAGGGGCACCACGGCCACGGTCATTAAGAGAACCAGGACGGCGGTGCCGAAAATGGCGGGAAAAATGCCGCCTTCCGTCATGCCGCTTTTTGGAGCCTGGGAAAGGAAGGCCCATGAAATGTGGCCCATTCCGTAACGAACCACATTACCCAGGATCAAAACCACGATGAGGGTTAGAGTGAGGCAGGCCAGTCCCGTAAGGACCGTAAAAAAAAGGCTCGTCAGGTTGATCCAACGCCGTTTCATTTTTTCCCCGTCAGTTTGCGGTTCAATCGTCCGACCCAAACCTGGCCCAAGAGGTTGATCAAGAACGTGAAGATGAACAAAAGGACCCCGATGAAAAAGAGCACATGGTAATGGGGGCTTCCCCGCACCACTTCCCCCAACTCCGAGGCCACGGTGGCGGACAGGCTTCGGAATCCGTAGCCCAGATTCCAACTGGGAATGGCCTGGTTGCCGGAAGCCATGAGGACGATCATGGTTTCCCCGATGGCCCGCCCGAACCCCAAAATACCGGCGGCGAAAATGCCGGGGAAGGCCGCGGGGAGAACCACCCGACGGGCGGTTTGCCACGGGGTGGCGCCCAGGGCGATGGCCCCCTGCCGGTAGGCCTGGGGAACCGCGGTTAAGGCGTCTTCGGCCACGGTGAAGACGATGGGGATGACGGCCAGGCCCAGGGCAATCCCGGCGTTCACCGTGTTCAGCCGGTAGTCCAGGTGAAACAGGTCTTGAATCGTGGTGGCCATGACGATGAGAGCCAAGAACCCCAACACCACGGACGGGATTCCGGCCAAAAGTTCGATCACGGGTTTTACGATTTCCCGGAGCCACGGAGGGGCGAATTCCGAGGTGAATAAGGCGGCGCCAAGCGCCAAGGGGAAAGCGAAAACCAACGCCACCAGGGTGACTTTGAGCGTGCCGATGATGAGGGGCCACAGGGAGTATTTTGGGAGTTCCGACACGGGTTGCCACATGTGGCCCGGTGGTTCGCCTTCTTCGGGGACCTGCGCCACGAAAAGTTTTGAGAGGCTGGCCTCTTGCCGGGCTTCCGGGGAGGTGAAAAGAGGCAGGGCCTCTTTCCCGATGAAGACGAAAATCAGGATGAGACCCGCGATGGCCATCCCCGCGCTGACGCGGATTCCCCACTCAATCAACTGTTCCAGGATCGGGGGGCGGTTCATTTTTTGTTTCCCGGGCGGACGGGGTAATAGCCCACTTTAGATACGATGGCCTGTCCCTCCGGGCTCAAAACGAAATCGATGAAATCCTTCAGCGGTCCTTCGGCGGGGCCCCGCAGATAGAAATAAAGGTTCCGGCTCACGGGATAGCTTCCGTCCAGGATGTGTTTCTCGTCGGGGGGAATGCCAGGGCTCCCGTCGCCGGGTTGGATCGGGCAAAATCGGATGCCTTTGGCGTAGGCCGCGCCGCCGTACCCAATGCCGCGTTTGTCCCGGGCCACGGCGTTGGCCACCGAAGCGGTTCCGGGGAGGCATTGGGCGTAGGGGGTAAAATCCTTCTTCTTCAATACGTGTTCCTTGAAGAACTCGTAGGTGCCGGAATTGTTTTCTCGGGAATAGAGAATAATTTTCTGGTCCGCTCCGCCGACCTCGCGCCAGTTGCTCACCTTTCGCCGGTAGATCCGCGCCACCTGTTCCAGCGTGAGCTCATGGACCGGGTTGGCCTCGTTGAGATAGACGGCGATCCCGTCCTTGGCCACGGAAATTTCAACGGGGGGTCGCCCGGTCTTGGCTTCCAGCGCGGCCCGTTCTTTTTCTTTCATGGGGCGGGAGGAGGCGCAGATGTCGGTGGAACCGGCCAGGAGCGCGGCGATTCCCGTGCCGGAACCCCCGCCCGTCACCTGCACCACCACGTCGGCGCGCTCCGCCATGTACCGCTCCGCCCACCTCTGGTTCAAAATGACCATGGTGTCGGACCCTTTCAGGGTCACCGTGGGCGCCGCGCTCAACGGAAAAACCGCGAACAAAAACGAGCAAAGGAATGCGCCTTTCTTCATGGTTCTCCCGTCACGCGAATGGGTCGTCTCCGGAAGAGAAACCAGCGACGACGCCAGAATGTACCACTTTCCCGAGTTGCCTGGAAGGGTCGGCGCACGATGGATTTCCGGTCACCTGCCTTTCCCTGCCTCGTCTAAATTGCGAAAATGTCTCTTATCCCTAGCCCCGAGGCGCGGGGTTCGGTTTCCGAAAACCTGGAGCAATCCTCTCATGCGCATGGCTCTGATTGATCTTGGCACCAACGCGGTTCGGTTCGACGTGGTGGACGTGACGTCGAACGGGACGGCGCGCCGGCTCCATCGGGAACGGCTGGCGGTGCGGTTGGGGGAGGGTGTTTTCCAAACAGGCCGACTGGCCAAGGCGGCCATGGGGCGGACCCTGGCGGCCTTTGAAAGCTTTCAAAAAACCTGCCGAAATTTGAGCGTGGCCCGTGTCACGGCCTTCGGAACGAGCGCCCTGCGGGACTCGGCCAACAGCGACGTGTTCCTCGCTCTCCTTAAACGCCGTACCGGGTTTGATGTGCGAGTTATTTCCGGAAAAGAAGAGGCCCGTCTGATTGCCCAAGGCATCTTGACCCATGAGGAGCGGGACGCCAAGGATATCACCGCCCTGGTGGACATCGGGGGGGGAAGTGTGGAAATCACCCTCTGTCGCGGCCAGCGGATCCTCCGGTCCACCAGTTTTAAATTTGGCGTGGCGCGGCTTCAACAGGTTTATCTGAAAACGGTCCCTCCCCGTCCCGCCCGGGGAGAGCATTCCCCCGTCACCAAACTTCACCGCCATGTCCGGAGCCTGTTAGCCGAAGGCGCTCCCCGGGGCGGCTGGCCGGACGTGTCCAAAATCATCGGGTCGGCGGGCACCATTCGCGCCTTGGACCGGATTCAGCGGACCGCCAAAGGCGGCGCGCTGACGGACAAGTCCCTTCGACGTTGGGCCGAGAGGCTCGCTTCTCTTTCCCGGGCCGGTCTCTCCCGGGTGCCGGGCATGGAACCCAAGCGGATCGATACGATTTTGGCGGGGGCCATCGTGTTGGATGAAATTGTCCAGGCCCTGAGGGCCGAACGGGTGGAACCCACGGATTTCTCTTTGCGGGACGGTATGCTGGAGGAGGAGGTCTCCACGATCCGCCGTGGCGTGGGGACGGCTTTGGATTTCCACCTTAAAGATGTGTTTGAGAAGGCCCGTTTCTGGGGCCAACCGGCGCGTCATCTTCAACATGTGGAAGGGTTTGCCAAGACCCTCTTTGATCGGTTGGCGCCTCTTCACCGCTTGGGCCGAGCCTGGCGGGATTATCTCGTGGCCGCCGCCTGGCTACAGGACGTGGGTGAAGCGGTGAGCCCGGTTCACCACGAGCGCCATTCTTACTACATGATCAAGAACGGAGATTTTCCTGGGGTGGACGCTTGGGAGCTTGAGTTTGTCGCCCAGTTGGTGCTCTGGCACAAGGGGGGGAAATTGGAACGAGAAGAGATCCCGTTCCAAGAGGCTTCCCGCCGCGGGGCGTTCCTTCGCCTTCTCTCTCTACTTCGAATCGTCGACGCCTTAGAGAAACCCCAAGCCCATTTGGTCACGCTTCGAGCCGTCCAGCGGGAACGGGGCCGGGTTTATTTGGATTTGGAAGGTGAACGGTCGGCGGTGGACCTGGCGGTTTTGAGGGTGGAACAAAAAAAAGAACTGTTCGAGAGAGTCTTCCATCTTTCCCTGGCGGCCCGCGCCCGAAAATAAAATACTACGGGAGCGTCTGTCGAAGAGAGGCCAGCCGCGGGGGGGACGTGAGCTCGACCTGGATCCATCCCCCTTTTTTGAGCCGGAGGCGCGCCCCGGTTAAATGTTCCATGGCGATGGGAATCCAGTCCCCGTGGGAACAAATAATCATCAGCGGAGATAAATCCCGCTGAAGAGAATCAACCGCCCGTGCGGTCCGGGTCCGGAACCGAGGATGGCTTTCAAAAAAACCCTGTTCCCTGAACGTGGCCAGCGTTTTAATTTCGACCCCGCAGAGGTCCCCCAGAGGGCCCACCGTTTCCATGCACCGGCGCTGGGGACTCGAATAAATTTTCGGACGGGCTTTTTTTCCGAACTCCTCTAAAAAAAATCCCTCATTCGTTTGGCTTGCGCCTTCCCCTTCCGGCTCAGCCCATTGTCGGCCGCCCGATGTTTCAGCGAGCGGTGGGCGTGGCGGAGGACGATCCAGGTCCGTTCAGGGAAGGGGGGGGATTTCACGGCAAAGGGGGGTGCCTCGATACTCGCGGTGGGCGAGTTCCACGAAGCACGCCTGGGCCCGGACCGGGGAAGGAAGGCGAAGGTAGCTGGGGATCGGACGAACGAGCGAGGGGGAACGTTTTCGCCAGGTGCCTTGGGGGGTCAATTCCCGGGCTTTCACGGTATCGGCCAAATAGATCGGGATCACCACGTCCCGAATGAACCGGCGCAGGCGGTCGTCTAAAATCGGAAAGGCGATTTCCAGGCGCGAAAAAAAATTCCGCGGCATCCAGTCGGCGCTGGAGAGATACATGCGGTTGGAATCGCCAAAATAGAAGATCCGGCTATGTTCCAAAAATTGGTCGACGATGGAGAGAACCCGGATGTTATCGCTCAAGCCTTTGACTCCCGGGATCAGCGAACAAGCCCCCCGCACCATGAGGTCCACCCGGACCCCGGCTTGGGACGCGCGGTAGAGGCTTTCGATGATCCCCTCGTCGACCAACGCGTTGGTTTTGGCGAAAAGAGAGGCGGGGCGCCCGGCGCGCGCGGCCGCGGTTTCCGCCTCGATCAATTGCAAAAGCAGTCGGTGGAGCCGGGCGGGGGCCGGGATGACGGTTTTAAACCCCATCGGGACTTGGCCGTGACAGAGAGCGTCGAAAAATATTTGGGCGTCTTCCCCGTATTCGGGCCGGGCGGTGAGGATGGCCAGGTCTTCGTAGGCGCGCGCCGTGGCGGCGTTGTAATTGCCTGTCGATAGGTGGGTGTATAGACGATCCACGCCGTTTTCCCTCCGCGTCACGAGCGCCACTTTGGCGTGAATTTTGAGCCGACCAAACCCAAACGCCACTTCGACCCCCGCTTTCCGAAGCTCGTCAGCCAGTCGAAGATTGTTCATCTCATCGAAGCGGGCGCGAAGTTCAATGACCACGCGCACCCGTTTTTTTGCCGCCGCGGCGTTTTTCAGCGCCGCGATCACGGGCGAGAGGGCGTCCATGCGATACACCGTCTGTTGAATGGACGTGACGGCCGGGTCTTTGGCGGAGGCTTGAATGAAATTGACGTAACCGTCAAAGCTCTCATAGGGATGGTGCAGAAGGATATCCCGCCCCTGAAGTTCTTTAAAGATCGAGTCCCGCTTGGCCAACGATTGCATGAGAAAAGGTTTGAACGGCGGGGTGGTCAGGCTGGATTCGGAACGAAACCGGGCGGGCAACCGTCCCAGGGCCGACCAGAGGCCGGAAAGATGAAGACTGCCCGGGGCCGGATGAACTTGCCGGGGCGAAAGCCGGAGGGCGGCGACGCACCGTTCCAGGAGATCCAAAACCGCCTCGCCCCCGTATTGGAGCCGAACGGGCCGGCCCCGGTCCCGGGACCCCACGCCGGTTCGGATAATGTCGGGGACCAAGGAGGGATCCTCCTCCGACAGTTCCACCGGAATGTCGCCGTCTCTGGTCAAACGAAAAATGGCGGGGTTACCGGGGAGTCGGAAGGCGGCCCCGGCGTGGCTGAGCAGGAGATCGTCGAGAAAAAAGAGTCGGCAAGGGCCGTTTTCGCCGGCGTGGATGTGCAGGGGCGCAAGACGTCGAGAAACCGGGATCCAGAGGCCGGAGGGAAAAACAACGGCGCATTTTAGGTTTTCCAAAAAACTTAACCGGTTGGGCCGAAACGGTTCCGGCGGGGAGAGGTGAGGCAAAATATCCCGGGAAAAAATCTCCTGCCCGATCCGAAAATTGTCGCTATTCAATTGGGGACGTCGAACCAACTGAATTCCTTTCGCTTCCAACGCCGAAGCCAGCAAGTCTAAGGTTTCGACCTGTTTGGCCGCCAAGGACGTCACCATGTCCAGGAGGGTGTTTCGGGTTTCCAAGAGGTGCCGAGCGGCCCGCCGGTTCCGTTGGGTTCGGATGGAGCGGTCCAAGGAGGCGTAACGGATCATAAAAAATTCGTCAAGGTTGGACGCGGTGATGGCCAGGAATTTCAGGCGTTCGAGCAAGGGGTTGGAACTCGATCGCGCTTCCGCTAAAACGCGTTCGTTGAACTGAAGCCCCCCCAGGTCCCGGTGGATAAATGGGCGGCCAGGGGAACTGAGGAGATGGGGAAGCGTCGGGAGAAACCGGGTCAAGGGGGACGACCGGCTGGGTTAAGTGGACGCTGGGGTTCGGCCCGCCAGGCCTCGGTGCCGGATGTCTTTTCCCAGAACCATGTAGACCACATCTTCGGCGATGTTCGTCGCGTGGTCCCCGATCCGTTCCATGTTCTTGGAAAGCAAAATCAACTCCACAAAAGCCTCCGAGCGCGGGGGGTCGGAGCGGATAAGAGAGATCAACTCCGTCAAGGCCTTGGCCTTGAGCCGGTCTTCCTCCTCGTCCTCGATCAGAACGCGCTGGGCCAGTTGGACGTCCCGCCGCGCGTAGGCGTCCAAACTTTCCCGCAACATTTTCTGGGCGATTTCCGCCATGCGGGTGATCATGGACAGCTGGGGAACCGGGGGTTCTTTGAACAGGTGGTAGTACCCCGTCTGCCCGGCATTGACGGCCATGTCGGCGATGCGTTCCAGATCGCTGTTCACCTTCATGGCGGCGGTCAAGAACCGCAGGTCCACCGCCATGGGTTGATGGAGGGCCAACAGTTTCACCACGGTATCGTCGATCTCCATGTGGAGCCGGTTGGCTTCGTCCTCCATGGAAAAAACTTCTTCGGTCAGGGCGCTGTCCCGCGCGACGAGGGCTTTGACGGTTTTCTGGATCATGGATTCGCAGAGCGCGCCCATGTCCAAAATTTTCTTTTCCAGCGCTTTCAGGTCTTGGTCAAAATGACGGTCCATTATCCGAATCTCCCTGTGATGTAGTCTTCGGTCAGTTTATTCGACGGGTTGGTAAAAATCTTTTCCGTCCGATCGAACTCCGCTAACTCCCCAATGTACATGAAACCGGTAAAATCCGAAACCCGTGCGGCTTGTTGCATGTTGTGGGTGACGATGAGAATGGTCACTCGACTTTTTAGATCGGCCACCAATTCTTCGACTTTGCCCGTGGCAATCGGATCCAGGGCGCTGGTGGGTTCATCGAAGAGGATGATTTCGGGGTCGGTCACCAGGGCGCGGGCGATACAAAGCCTCTGTTGCTGTCCGCCGGAGAGATTGGCGCCCAAGGAATGGAGCCGGTCTTTCACCTCGTCCCACAGCGCCGCGCCGCGCAGGGCCTGTTCCACCCGTTCGGCAATGGCAGAATTTTTAAGGTCTCCTCGAACGCGAAGGCCATAGGCCACGTTCTCGAAGATGGTTTTCGGAAAGGGATTGGCTTTCTGGAAGACCATGCTGATCCGCATACGAACTTCTATGGGATCCACGTCGTTGCCTAAGATATTGATGTTTTCCGGCGAGAGACGAATGTCTCCCTCGTATCGGTTCCCGGGGTACAGGTCGTGCATCCGGTTAAAGCAACGCAGGAGTGTGGTTTTCCCGCATCCCGAGGGGCCGATCAGGGCGGTGACTTTCTTTTCCGGAATGGACAGCGTGATGTTTTTCAACACTTGGTGGGTCCCGTAATAGAAGCTGAGCGCGCTCACGTCCGCTTTGACGGGAGCGCCGGCCAGCACGTTCGCGGGGGCGTTTAAGGTTTCTACCATTTTATCCTCTTTCGGAAACGATATCGAATCCAGATGGCCGCGCCGTTCATGGCAAGCGTCATGGCCATGAGAACCATTCCAGCGGCGGCGGCGTTCAAATGAAAAGATTTTTGGGGTCGGGATATCCAGTTAAAAGCTTGAATCGGCAGGACGGTGTAGGGGGATTTCAACCATTCGAAGGAGATGAAAGGGAAGGTCCCCGTGAAAGGAGAGGCGGGCAGGAAAGCGATAAAGGTAAGAGCGCCGATGGTGATGAGGGGGGCGCTTTCACCGATAGCGCGGGAGAGGCCGATAATAACCCCGGTCAGAATGCCCCCCGCGGAGTAGGGTAAAATATGGTGGCGTACCAACTGCCATTGGGTGGCTCCCACGGCGAAAGCCGCCTCCCGGATGGAGCTCGGAATGGTCCGGATGGCTTCCCGCGTGGCCATGATGACGATGGGCAGGATCAGGAGGGCGAGAGTGAGGCCCGCCGTCAAGACGCTCATGCCGAGTTTAAATTTATAAACGAACAGCCCGAGGGCCATGAGGCCGTACACGATGGAAGGCACGCCCGCCAGGTTGGCGATGTTGATTTCAATCAAGGTGGTCATCCAGTTTTTCGGCGCGTACTCCTCCAAATAGACGCCCGCCGCCACGCCCATGGGGACGGCCGCCAAGGCCGTCACGAACATGACAACGCCGGTGCCCACCCAGGCGGACAGGATCCCGGCCTTTTCCGGAAAACGAGAAGGGAACGCGGAGAGAAAGGCCCAGTTCAGCCGGGATGTCCCGTCCCAGGCCAAATCGATCATCAGAGCCAGGAGCGTGACGACCCCCACCAGGGTCGCCATCAACCCCAGAAGCGAGAACACTTTGTCCGTGCGTTTCCGCCGTGCAATATCTTTGCGAAGGGCCATTAGTATTTCTCCCGGAATCGTTTGCGCAAAACATGCCCGCCGATATTGAACACCAGGGTCATCAGCATCAGCGTGAGACCCGCCGCAAAAATCGTTTGGTAACCCAAACTTCCGTGAGGGAGATCCCCCAGGGAGACCTGTACGATATAAGCCGTGATGGTGGCCGCGGGTTGGAGCGGATTAAACGTGAGGTTGGGTTGCATGCCGGCGGCGATGGCGACCACCATGGTCTCCCCGATGGCGCGGGAAAAACCCAGCACATAAGCCGAGGCCACGCCGCTCAAGGCGGCCGGAAAGACGACCCGGACAGAGGTTTGAAACCGGGTGGCGCCCATAGCGTAGCTGGCTTCGCGCAAGTGCATGGGCACGGCCCGCATGGCGTCCTCGGAAAGAGAACTCACATAGGGAATGATCATCACCCCGATCACGAGCCCGGCCGACAGCATGTTGAAGCCGGGAAGAGAGGGGATGAGATGTTTGAGAAGCGGGGTCACGAAAAGAAGGGCGAAATATCCGTAAACGACCGTCGGAACGGCCGTCAACAGTTCTAAAAATGGTTTCACTATTTCCCGGACCCGATGGGGAGCGTATTCCGAAAGGTAAAGGGCGGTCACTGTCCCCACGGGAAGAGCCAAGCAAAGCGCGACGGCGGCCACGGTGGCCGTTCCGGCCACCAGAGGCATAATGCCGTAATGGGCGTCGTCGAAAAGCGGGGTCCACTGGGGGTCGGTCAGAAAGTTCAGGAGAGGGACCTGACGGAAAAAAGAGATGGATTCAAACCCCAATATGCCCACAATGCCCAAGGTGATGGCAATAGAAGAGGCCGCGGCCACGAAGAGGCCCGCTTGGATGGCCCTTTCCCTCCACCGTTGGAGCCGTCCGGGGCCTTTGCGCCGAGGAAGGGTGGGAAGGGGGGACTCCGTTTTTGGCGCGGGCGAGGGCGCCAAGCGGGGCGCAAGACTTCCGCGATTCTTTAGAGGGAATGAATAGGTTTTTTGGCTCATGGTCGCCCGGTTAAAAGCTGACGTGTCTAATTCCGTTTTCATTTTAACACCTTTGCAGAACCTCCGGTGGCCGGGGGTTCAACAAAGGTCCCCGCTCCTCCCAGGGCAGGCGTTCTGGGAAGGAGCGGGGCCTTCGCCCTAAACCCGAACAATTCAGTTGCCCACGGGATTCGACGTAAAATCTGACCCTTTTTTCTTCACAAAAAAGTTCGACCGTAGTCCCAGCTACGCTCTCACTTTTTTGTTTCGTAAAAAGGGCCATCTTTTCCGTCTCGGTCCTCGCGTGCAACTGAATTATCCGGGTTAAGATTTTGGACGACGGTTCAAGATGTCTGAGATGGAGACGCCGACTTCGGCTTTGCCGCCGAAAGCGGTGCCGGTTTGGCCCTTCTGAAACCGATCCTCCACGCCGGTGTATTCCGCCGCGGGGAGAGGAACATATTTCACTTCGCTGACCAGCTCCGCCGCTTGACGGAGGTAGAACTCGACGTAGCGTTTCACTTCCGGTCGCCGAGCGGCTTTTTTGGCGACGTAGATGAAGATCGGCCGCGACAGGGGGGCGTACGAACCGCTCTTCACGGTTTCCATCGAAGGCAAGACCCCGCCTTTTCCACCGTTCACCGCCACGGCTTGGAGTTTGTCCGTGTTCTCCACATAGTAGGCCAAGCCGAAATACCCCAACCCTCCCTCGTCGCTGGAAACGCCTTGAACCAAGACGTTGTCATCTTCCGACGCCGTGAAATCGCCCCGGCTGGATTTGGCTTTGCCCACGATGGCTTCCGTGAAGTAGTCGAAGGTCCCGGAATCGGCTCCCGGGCCATAGAGCTTCAAGGGTTTGTCCGGCCAAGCGGCATTCACCTGTTTCCAGGTTTTAATGGTTCCTTGGGCGGCCGGTTCCCATATTTTTTTCAATTCCGCCACGGTCATGGTTTTCGCCCAGGTGTTTTTGGGGTTGATCACGACGGTCAAGGCATCGAAGGCCATGGGGAGCTCGATGTATTGAATGCCGGCGTCCAAACAGGCGTCCATCTCTTTACGGAGGATGGGGCGGGAGGCGTCGGAGATGTCGGTTTCCCCTCGGCAGAATTTCTTGAATCCGCCGCCGGTACCGGAAATGCCCACGGTGACCTGGGTCGGTTCCGTCTTCATGAATTCTTCGGACACGGCTTCCGTGATGGGGAACACGGTGCTGGATCCGTCGATTTTAATCACGTTTTTTTCGGCCTTGAGGCCGGGAACCCAGGCGAGGATCAAAGCCCCCGCCAGAAAATATCGCATGGTCTTAAACATTTTATTCTCCTTTTAGAACTTGACTTGAAGGTCGATCTGCGCCAGTTGAATGTCTTTCTTCGTTCCGTTGATGGCCTTGGTGTCGAAGTACTTGGCCTTCAATTGAGCGCCGTCGGTGACCCCGTAGGCCAACCAGTAAATATTGCCCACTCGGTTGGTGCCGGGAAAGTCCGAGTCCGCGATATCGTCCTCGGTGGAGTCTTTTCCGGAAGATTTGCGGAAGAAGGCGACTTCCCACCCGCTCTTCCGGTCGGCTTTACCCAAAATTCCGCCGGTCTGGTAACCGGTGTTGTCATTGGGCGTGATCGTTTCCCGCGAGGCAGTGTTCTTAATGTAAGTCCCTTGGATTGACAGCGGGAGGTCCACGGCTGGCAGGGTGGTGAAGAATTCACCCGTCAGCTCCGCCACCCGGATGTCGTTGGGGAAGGTGTTGGTCCCCTGGGCCTTGCCCGGAGCCGCCGTGATCGTGCGGGAGGACTCGTTGACGAAGTCGTGAATGGCCCCCGCCAGGGTGATCCTGGAGTCCATGGGGGTGGGAACGATGACGCCGACCTGGTTGGAGAACAGATACTGGGGTTTGTTGTAAGCGCCCGACCCGGCCACGTCTTCGTTGATCACGGATTGGAGACCGTTAAAGAACACGCGCGTATTCCCCAGGGGGATCTTGAAGCTTTCGGCCAATCCTTCCGGGTTGTAATCCGTGTCCCAGACGATGTCGGAGGCATAGGCTTGCCACAGGGGGTTCTTCATACGCCCGCCGTACAGGGTCAAGACATCGATGGGCTTAAATTCTAAATAAGCCATGTCGATCCAGACCTGCTTTTGGGAGGCGTTATTCCCCATGGTTTGGTTGGTGGAGGTCTGCTCTCCGGTGCCCGAGGCGAGCTGGGTCTTGACGCTCAATTTCGGATCGATCTTGTAATTCATTCCCACCCGGAGCCGATACCGTTGGCGGTTGTTGGTTTTGTTGGCGCTCGTGGTCGCGCCTTCTTCCGTTTTGGATTCCTGGCGGAGCCTTAAATCTCCTTTGATTTCCAGTTCCCCGGCCGCGCCGAGTTTGATGTCGGCGGCTTGAACGGAGCCGGCCAGTGCCAGCGCCGCCGCGACCAAATATCCGGCCGCTTTTCCCTTATGAATGGTAGGCATTTCGTTTTTCTCCTTTGGTTGAATAAATCTACGCCGCTTTTGCGAAGCGGCGGAAGGTTTTTTCGAGTTCCTGAATTCGTCCGGCCATGGATTGGTCGTCCATGTCGTTTTCTTCCAGGTCTTTCAGCGTCTCCGCCAGCCGAACGGCGGCGGCCCGGAGCGCGGCCCGGACGATATCGGGGTTGAATCTTCGTGGGCTCATGGTTTCTCCTTTTTGGTTTGTTGCGGGGAGTGTAGCGGAGCTTGGGAGGGAAAACCATTGTGGCCAGGTCAATTCGGTGTGACGGCCGTATGACGGGCTTTTCCCGGTTTTTCTGCGGGAACTTTTCCGTCTTAAATCCGTTCTCTTGAGACCATGAGGGTTGTGCGAGGAGGCGGAGATGCGGAGATCAGCGGAAGGGGTTGTGGAAATTCGTCGAGCGGTGGAACGGTTCCGGACAAAAATTGGCTGGCTGGATTCTTTTCATAGTTTCAGTTTCGGGCCCCACCACGATCCGGAAAATACCCGGCACGGACTCCTCCTGGTCAGCAACGACGATGTCATCGCGCCGGGCACGGGGTTTCAAACGCACCCGCATCAAGACATGGAGATCGTGACCTGGGTGTTGGAAGGCGAGTTGGAACACAAAGACTCGGAGGGACACGCGGGGGTGATCGTGCCGGGTTTGGCCCAGCGCATGAGCGCCGGCACGGGGATTTGGCATTCGGAAATGAACCCGAGCGGCAAGAACCCGGTCCGCCTTGTGCAAATGTGGGTTCCCCCCGACACCCGCCGCCTCCGCCCGGGGTATGAACAGTTGGACATCTCGGCGGATTTAGCGGGAGGGGGACTCGTCCCGGTGGCCTCGGGTCGCGGCCACCGGGGTGCCATCTCGATCCGTCAGAAGGGAGCGACGCTCTGGGCGGCCCGTCTCGCGCCGGGGAGCGCCGTGGGGGTGCCCGACGCCCCCTTCGTCCACCTCTTCGTCGCGAAAGGGAGGGCGAGCCTCGAAGGTTCGGGGTCCCTGGGCCAGGGGGACGCCGCGCGGCTGACCCGCGCCGGGTCCCGGAGGGTCGAGACGGATCCGGGCGCCGGGGCTGAAGTCCTCCTTTGGGAAATGCGCGAGGGATGACTCCGGGGTCATGATCGTCGGGAGAATCATTCAACGAATCCCTGCAAGGCCTCTGTTTCCCTCTGTTATCGACGGAAAAATTCACCCCTAAAAATTTACATCCTTTATTTTTCCGCCGAGAAAACCCATTCTGCCGACGATGGAAGACCGTCTTGACACCCTCTAGGGCTTGTGGTGTAAGATGCGGTGCGCCACAAGCCCTGGGCCCCCGCGGATGGAGGCCCTGTTACAAGATGTGGTATAATCCTGGGAGGATTCACACTACCTGTAGTATGCGTTGCCCATCCTGCGACCATCCTGAAGACCGCGTGCTTGACAGTCGGCCATTGGAATCGGCCTCTGTCATTCGACGTCGCCGCGTTTGCCTGCACTGCGGGAAACGCTTCACGACCTATGAGCGCGTGGAGTCCACCCCGCTCATGGTGATCAAGCGGGACAACCGGCGGGAGCCCTTCAGCCGGGACAAGATGCGGGAGGGCATTCAGCGGGCCTGTCAGAAGCGGCCTATTTCGCCGGCCGCCATCGAAAAACTGATGGCCGAGGTGGAATACGGCCTTCAAGATTATGTGCTGGAAGTCCCCTCGGTGGAGATCGGCCAGCGGATTTTGAAGCGCCTCTATGATTTGGACGCGGTCGCCTACGTGCGTTTCGCCTCCGTCTATCGGTCGTTTGGAGACGTGGACACCTTTTTGTCGGAACTCCGTAAAGTGAAGCGCGCCCACCAAAAGCGCGCCCGGTTGACCAGCCGGATCAGTGGTACGTCCGCATCCTTGGGCCCGATGTCCGACCCGGCGCTTTCTGCTTCGTTTTCGTTGCACCCGATCGCCGATCGATCTGTTTCTGTTGAAACGGATCGGTTGGCAAAAGTTTAAGTGAACATTTCCGTCCATGACCGAGAGAGGTAAGCCCATGAATCCTGTTGATATGCCCGTCCGTCCAGCCGGTTCCGTTGAATCAGGGGCCCTGCCTCCCCAGGCTCCGGGAACGCCGCGTTCGTCCGCGCCCGCCGATGTTCCGCGGGCTCGTCCGCCCATGCGTTTGTCGGAAAACCAGCGCAAGGTCATTCACGACAAGTATCTCCGGAACGATCCTTCGGCCGAGGTGTGGTTGGACCGCGTGGCGGGCAACATCGCGCTGGCGGAACTGCTTCACGCGCCCGAGGCCGACGGCTGGCGTCTCTGGGACGGGGTCAAGCGCAAGGCCGTGGACGTGCCCACCCGAAAGCACCAGAAATCCCGGATGAACCTGCTCCACGCGGGGATCGCGAGTTCCGATGAACGGGACAAGAATTTCGCCGTATTCCTCGGAAACTTGAAGCGGGCGGCGGCCGAGATCCCCGAAGCCCGGGCCTTGGCGGAAGAATGGCGGGAGAAGTTCTACGGGATGATGTCCCACTTCGACTTTTTGCCCAATTCGCCCACGCTCATGAACGCCGGCCGGGAACTTCAACAGCTCTCCGCCTGTTACGTCCTCCCGATCCCGGATTCCATGGAAGGGATCGCCGACGCGCTCAAGTCCCAGGCGTTGATCCACAAATCCGGCGGGGGAACCGGGTTTTCGTTCCAGCGGGTTCGCCCCTCGGGGGACAGCGTGAAGTCCACCACGGGCACCGCTTCCGGCGCCATCAGCTTCATGCAGATCTTCGATAAGATGACCGATGTGGTCAAACAAGGCGGCACCCGCCGCGGGGCCAACATGGGCATCCTCCCCTACTGGCACCCGGAGATCGAGGCCTTCATTGAGATGAAATCCAAGCCCGGCGTCATGGAGAACTTCAATGTTTCCGTGACCGTGGACGGCAAGTTCATGGAGGCGGCGGAAAAGGGGGAGGACTACGACCTCTTGAATCCCCGCACCATGCTCCCCACGGGTAAAAAACTGAACGCCCGGGACGTCTTCGAAAAGATGGTGGACGGCGCCTGGCGTTCCGGGGATCCCGGCATCATTTTTATCGACCGCATCAACAACAGCCCCTCCAACCCGACCCCGCACCTGGGCCAGATCGAAAGCACGAATCCCTGCGGCGAACAGCCGCTCTTGCCGAACGAGCCCTGCAACCTGGGCTCCTTGAACCTCTCGAACTTCGTCGAAGGTGAGGTGGGCCAGGGGCAGATGAACTGGGGCCGATTGGGCCAAACCGTGGAGCTCGCGGTGCGGTTTTTGGACGACGTCATCGAAGTGAACAACTACCCCCTGCCCCAGATCGAAGAACTCTCCAAAGGCAACCGCCGGATCGGGTTGGGCGTCATGGGCTGGGCCGAAGCCCTGGCCAAGATGGGCGTCCCCTACGATTCCGAGGAGTCGTTGAAGGCTTCCCGGGACGTGATGCGGTTCGTCAATGACAAGGCCCTGGAAGCCTCCGAGGAATTGGCCGAGGGGCGGGGCGTGTTTCCGAACTGGAAAGGCTCCATTTTCGACCGCGAGAGCCCGCACTTCCGGGGGGAAGACCGCCTTCCCCGCCACTGCGCCCGCACGACCATCGCGCCCACCGGGACCATCGGTCTGGCCGCGGGGCTTCAGGGCGCCGGCATCGAGCCGTTCTTCGCCATCACCTACACCCGCTACAATGCCAAGGCTCTGGACGCTCTGAAGAAGGGCGAGAAGCCTGCCGACGGGGACGTGTTCTTCGAAGTCAATCCGCTCTTCCGCGAGGTGGCCCGGCGGCACAAGTATTTCGGGCTCTCCGAAATCGACCTGTGGAAAAAGATCGAGGCCAACCATAAGTCCGTGCGGGGGATCAAGGAAATTCCTGAGAATTTCCAAAAACTCTTCGCTACGTCCCACGACGTCGCGGTGCCGTTCCACGTGCAGATCCAGGCCGCGTTCCAAACCCACACCGACAACGCCGTCTCCAAGACCATCAACATGCCCCATACGGCCACCCGGGACGACGTGAAGGACGCTTACCGGCTGGCTTACCAGCAGGGATGCAAAGGGATCACGATATACCGCGACGGGTCCAAGAGTCAGCAGGTCCTGAACATCGGAAGCGGGGCGGCGGCGGAGGAGAAGCCCAAGGCCCGGGACGCCTCCCGCGGCATGTCCTCGGAGTACTACGAGATCCGAACGGGTTACGGCGGCCTGCACGTTCACATCGACTACGACGAAACCGGGCCCTACCGGCTCTTCACCAGCCTCTCGCCCCTCGGGACCGACATTTCGGGCCTGACCTCGGTGGTGGGCATCATGATCTCCAAATATCTGGAGACCGGCGGCGACCCCAAGCGGATCCTCAAGCACTTAAACTCCGTCAAGGGAGACCGTCCCTTCGGGTTCGGCGCCCAACGGGTGGATTCCATCCCCCACGCCATCGCCATCGCGCTTCGCACCCATCTCCAAAAGCATGGGAAAATGGAAGCTCCCGCGACGGCGGTGGCGGAGGCCAAGGGCGGTTTGGAACTGTGGGACCGATCCGCCGCGCTCTACTGCCCGGACTGTTTCTCCGCCAACGTCGCCCAACAGAGCGGATGCACCGGGGTGACGTGTTTCGACTGCGGCCATTCGGAGTGTTCCTGATCGCATGTCGGTAAAATCCGACCGCTGGATCCGCTCCATGGCGCTGGAGCGCCGGATGATCGAACCCTTCGTGGAAGCGCAAAAGCGGGAAGGCGTCATCTCCTACGGGCTTTCGAGTTACGGCTACGACATGCGGGTGGGCCCCTGCTTCAAGGTGGCCCAGGTGGGGAATGGGTCCGTGATGGACCCCAAACGGTCCGCGCCGGAAGCGTTTGTCGACGTCAAAACGGACACCTACGTGGAAATCCCGCCCCACGGCATCGCCTTGGGACAGTCCGTGGAGTATTTCCGGATTCCGCGGAACGTGGTCACCGTGGCGTTCGGAAAGAGCACCTACGCCCGTTGCGGCCTGGTCGTCAACATCACGCCCTTCGAGCCCGAGTGGGAGGGATTCGTGACGTTGGAGATATCGAACACGACACCCTTCCCAGCCCGGGTGTACGCCAACGAGGGGATCGCCCAGATCCTTTTTCTCGAATCGGATGAGGTCTGCGAGGTGTCTTACGCGGACCGGAAAGGCAAATACCAGGGGCAGACCATGATCACTCTGCCGAAAATTTAGGATCCCATGGAACTCATCGAGAAAAGCCCCGCCGCACTGACCGACATCGCCGACTTGGAGGACAAAGGCCACCGGATCGTCGACGTCCTGGGCGGCGACGTGACCCCCACCGAGACCACCAAAGAGTTCGTGGCGAACCTTCGGGCGGAAAGGAAAGACAGTTTTTTCAGCGAGGTTTTACTCTACCTCACCTCCGAACGCTATGCGGAGGCCCAGGCGCAGGTCCTCTGGAAAGAAATTTTAGACCACAAGTTCCTGATGAGCGAGCGGCTGGGCCGGAACGTGGGCATCCGCGTTTCCGCCTTCGATTATCTCTTGAACGTTCGGAAACTCCTGATCGCCCCCCGCATCATCAACTCCCACGATTTCAAGCGCACGGTTCGCCTCTCCCGCACGGACGCGCTCACGGGCCTTTACAACCGGCGATACTTTTTGGAGCACACCGCCAAGGTGCTGGAAGCGGCCAGCCACGTCAAAGCCCCGGTGACGCTGTTGATGGCCGACCTGGACAATTTCAAACCGTTCAACGACGAGCACGGCCACCAAGCCGGCGACCTCCTGCTTCAGGAAATCGCTCGGCTCCTGCGCGGTTGCGTCCGGGCCTCCGACATGGTGGCCCGCTACGGCGGGGACGAAATCGCTCTCCTGCTCCCCAAAGCGGCCAAGGCCGAGGGGGAACTGATCGCGGAGAAAATTTGCCGCCAAATCGAGGAAAACTGTCAAACCGTGGATGTCACCATCAGTTTGGGCTTGGCCCAATATCCTGTGGACGCCAGTTCCCGGGAAGACCTGATCGCGGCGGCCGACGAGCTCCTGTACCGCGCTAAGGAATTCGGGGGAAACAAGGTGTGCTTGTTCCGCCCGGTTCGATTCCGCTACACGGAAGGCCACGGTCACGCGACCCAAGTCTCCGTCGTCGGCGACTTCAACAATTGGTGCAACCGCACCCACGGCCTCGTTCGCCAGGCGACGGGCAATGAGTGGGAAATTTCCCTGGCCCTCAAGCCGGGCCGTTACCGTTATAAGTTTTTGGTCAACAACGCCCATTGGACGGCGGACCCCACCGCGAAAGTTTTTGAAAGCGATGGGTTCGGCGGCCAATGCTCGGTGGTGGTGGTCAAGTAGGTTGACAGAGAATTGGCGGCCCCGTTTTGTCCTACGAAAAAACGGCGGGACGGGCCGCATCAATGGTTTTTCCGTTGGAACGGTGACCCCGAACCCATTACAAGGACTCATTAAAAGGAGACGCACCTATGGCATTCTTTATTGGTCGTGATCGGGAGGCCCGCCGGGCCTATGGATTTGACGAAGTCGCGCTGGTCCCGGGCACCGTCACGGTGAACCCCGAGGACACGGACGTCTCCACGCGCATCGGTCCCGTTAAACTGCAGGTTCCCATATTGGCCAGCGCCATGGACGGCGTCGTGGACGTGGAGTTCGCCATCGCCATGGGCCGTCTGGGCGGCTTGGGCGTCCTTAACCTGGACGGCGTTCAAACCCGTTACGAAAAACCCCAGCCCCTGTTCAAAAAGATCGCCGAGGCGACTCCCGAAGCCGCCACCAAGCTGGTGCAGGAAATTTATAAGGAACCCATCAAAGAGAAGCTGGTGGCCCAGCGGGTCAAAGAGATCAAGGCCGGGGGAGCCTCCTGCGCCGTTTCTTCCATTCCCCAGAACGCCGAACGGGTGGGTAAAATCGCCGCCGACGCCGGGGCCGACCTGTTCATCGTTCAAGGCACGGTGACGACCGCGCGCTTTAAATCCTCCAAAGGGCCCGTGGTGGATTTGGGGAAATTTTGCGAGCGCATGAAGATCCCCGTGATCATCGGAAACGTGGTCACCTACAGCGCCGCCCTGGAACTGATGGAAACGGGCGCCGCCGCCCTCCTGGTCGGCGTCGGACCCGGCGCCGCCTGCACCAGCCGCGGGGTTTTGGGCCTGGGCGTTCCCCAGGTGACCGCCACCGTGGACTGCGCCGCCGCGCGGGATTTCTTTTATAAAAAAACCGGCCGCTACGTGTCCATCATCACGGACGGGGGCATGACCACGGGCGGCGACGTCTGCAAGGCCTTCGCCTCCGGCGCCGACGCCGTCATGGTGGGCTCTGTGTTCGCCCGGGCGGAAGAGGCTCCCGGCCGGGGTTTCCACTGGGGCATGGCCACGCCCCACCACAACCTCCCACGTGGCACCCGCGTTCGGGTGGGGACCGTGGGGACCTTGAAGCAGATTCTCTTCGGCCCCGCCTCCCTGGACGACGGAACCCAAAACTTCGTCGGCGCCATCCGCACCTGCATGGGCGCCGTGGGGGCCACCAACATGAAAGAGTTCCAACTCACCGAAATCATCATCGCCCCCGAAATCAAACACGAGGGCAAACTCTTCCAACAGGCCCAAAAAGTCGGCATGGGGAAAAAATAGGGCGGGTCGGCCCGGATAATCCCATGAATATCGAGGTGTTTGCTCTTTGCGACGCGGCGACGGAGGGGGGCGGGAAGCTGAATCTCTTGGGGGCTTTTGACGTTATCCTGGCGTCCCAGTTGCCCCTGGCCCACCCGTCCTGCGCCGTGGCGCTTCGAATCCGCTTTAAACGGATCGAGGCCGGGCCTCATCGGATCAAAGTGAACGTGGTGGATGAAGACGGTCGGTCCAACGTTCCTGCTTTTGAGACGTCCATCGACATTCGCCCCACGGAAGGGGACGAATCCGCGGTGGCCAACCTGATCCTAAATTTCCAGCAGTTGCGCTTTGAGAAATTCGGCCGATATTCCATTGACCTCGCCGTGGACGGTCGGCAGGAAGGGTCGCTTCCTCTCTACGTTCGGGCGGTTCCCGCCCCCTCGGAAAGACCCACGCCGTAAATGTCTCCCGTTCTCGCGCTACCGCCTCCCGTTGTCTCCATCGGGACGTCCCAAATTCCCCGCCCGGGGTGGGTGGATTCTCCGGACGTTCTTTGGGATTCCATGGAGTTGGGGGGGGCCCGGGGGTTCCGGGCGACCGCGGAGTTTTGGACGGCCCGCCAGCGGCAGGCCAGTTCTCTTCAGGAAGTGTCCTATCGGGCTTGTTTTAAGCCCCAGCTCCCGCGTTATTTCATCGAGCGGTTAACCCGGGCGGGCGACGTGGTGTACGACCCTTTCTCGGGGCGCGGGACCACGGGGATCGAAGCCGGTCTTTTGGGCCGTCGCGTCATCTTAAACGACGTCAACCCTCTGGGCGCGCTCCTGGCCCGGCCGCGTTTTTTCATCCCGGATCTGGGGGAGTTGGAAAAACGACTTTGCTCCATGGACCTGACGAAAAGTCGAAAGGCCGACCGGGACCTTTCCATGTTTTACCATCCAACCACGGAGTCGGAAATCGTCGGTCTGAAAACCTATTTGGAGGAACGCCGAGGAGCGGGCAAGGCGGACGATCTGGACCATTGGATCCGCATGGTGGCCACGAACCGATTGACCGGCCACTCGAAGGGTTTTTTTTCCGTCTATTCTCTTCCGCCCAACCAGGCGGCATCGCCGGAAAGCCAGCTGAAAATTAATGCCCGGTTGAAACAGACCCCGGAACCCCGGGACGTGGTTCAGATCATTTTAAAGAAGTCCAAGAGTTTGCTTTCGGACGTCTCCCTGGAGGAGGCCTTCCGTCTTCGCTATGCCGGAATCCACGGCCAATTTTTGAGCGAAGACGCCGGTTGGACGCCCATGCTCGAGGACGGTTCGGTTCAATTGATCGTGACGTCTCCCCCGTTTCTGGACGTGGTCCAATACGCCCAGGACAACTGGCTCCGTTTCTGGTTCAACGGCATTTCCATGGAAGACGCGGCCCGCCGCCTGACCATGCATCGGAAGTTGGAAGACTGGGCCCGAGCCATGGGCGACGTTTTTCAGGAGCTGTATCGCGTGGTTCGCCCCGGCGGCTGGGTGGCCTTTGAGGTGGGAGAAGTCCACGGCGGCTCTTTGCAGTTGGAACAGTCCGTGGTCCCCCTCGGCGCGGCGGCCGGTTTCCAATTCGCCGGAGTTTTGATCAATAGCCAACGTTTCACCAAAACCTCCAACATTTGGGGCGTCCACAACAACGGCAAAGGCACCAACACCAACCGCATCGTGCTGTTCCAGAAGTAGAGAATAGGGGGGCCACATCGTTGGTATCACAGGTTGTGATACCGGTTCATAAACTCGCATCAAAGGATCTTTTGTGATCATCATCCTTGATTTCGGTTCCCAATACACGCAATTGATTGCCCGCCGGGTTCGGGAGGCCCATGTGTTTTGTGAGATCCACCCGTTCAATTATTCGGCGGAAAAAATCCGGGCGTCCAACCCCAAGGGGTTGATCCTGTCCGGGGGGCCTTCCAGTGTCTATGACAAAAAGGCTCCGAAACCGGACCCAAAAATATTTGACTTGGGCGTGCCGATCCTGGGGATTTGTTACGGCCTTCAAGTGATGGTGACGCATTTCGGCGGGAAAGTGGCCCGGGCGCCCCGGCGGGAATATGGACCGGCGGATATTGCCGTGGAAACGGACAATGCGCTTTTCCAGGGACTGGAGCGAAGGCTCCCCGTCTGGATGAGCCATGGGGACCATGCGGAACATCTCCCCACAGGTTTTTCGATCGTGGCCAAAACGGCCAACGCGCCCTACGCGGCCATCCACCACGCGGAACGGAACTTTTTCGCCGTCCAGTTCCATCCGGAAGTTCATCACACGCCCAAGGGAAAAGAGCTCCTGGCCAACTTTCTTTTCCGGGTGTGCGGGTTGAAGGCGGATTGGACCATGGCGTCCTTCGCCGAAGAACAGACGAAAATCGTTCGGGAACAGGTGGGGAAGGAAAAAGTGATTCTGGGTCTTTCCGGCGGGGTGGATTCTTCCGTGGCGGCCGCGCTCCTCCACAAAGCTCTAGGAAAACAGCTCATTTGCGTCTTCGTCAACAACGGTCTCCTCCGCGCGGGGGAGGAAGAAAGGGTTCGGAAGGTGTTCGGGAAGGCCCAAGGTTACGCGACCCACATCGTGGACTCCCGGAAACGTTTCCTCAAGAAACTCAAAGGGGTTACGGACCCCGAACGGAAACGTAAAATCATCGGCCACGAGTTCATTGAGGTCTTTCAGGAACACGCCAAGAAATTCAAGGGGGTGAAGTTTCTGGCCCAGGGGACTTTGTACCCGGACGTCATCGAAAGCGTTTCGGTTAAAGGCCCGTCGGCCGTGATCAAAACTCACCACAACGTGGGGGGACTGCCGGCCAAAATGAAAATGTCGCTGGTGGAGCCCCTGAGGTTCCTCTTTAAAGACGAAGTTCGGGCCCTGGGCAAAGAGTTAGGCCTGCCCGACGAAATTCTTTTCCGCCAACCGTTCCCGGGTCCTGGTTTGGCCGTTCGAGTTTTGGGCGATATTACCGAAGAAAAATTGCGCATGGCGCGGGAATCGGATTACATCGTCGAAGAGGAAATCCGCGCGGCGGGCCTTTACGATAAACTCTGGCAGGCCTTCACCGTGTTCCTTCCGGTGAACAGCGTGGGCGTCATGGGGGACGAGCGCACCTACCAAAACGCCGTGGCGCTCCGGGCCGTCAACTCCGTGGACGCCATGACCGCCGACTGGGCCCGGTTGCCCTACGACGTGCTGGCCAAAATTTCCACTCGGATCATTAATGAGGTGCGGGGGATCAATCGGGTGGTTTACGATATTTCTTCAAAACCTCCGGCCACCATTGAATGGGAATGAAACAGGTGAACGCGTTGACTCCGAAAGAGATCGAAGACCGTCTTTTTATTTTCCGAGGGGTTCGGGTGATGATCGATCGAGACCTCGCCGACCTCTATGGGGTTCCGGTCAAAGCGCTCAATCAGGCCGTTCAAAGAAACCATGATCGCTTCCCGCAGGGGTTTTGCTTTCGTTTAACAGTGGCAGAAACGCGGGAACTGGTCACAAATTGTGACCGGTTCAAAACTCAAAAACATTCCGCGCGTACGCCGCAGGTTTTTACCGACTACGGGGTCGCGATGCTTTCGAGTGTCCTGAGGAGCCGGCGTGCGGTGGAGGTCAATATCCAAGTCATGAGGGCTTTTGTCCGCCTCCGACAGCTCTCGTGGACGAGTAAGGAGTTAAGTCGCCGTCTGGAGGCCCTGGAGAGAAAATATGCCGGGCACGACAAAGATATTCAGTCGATCCTGGATGTTCTTAAAGAACTGGTCGAGCCAATACCATCCACTCCTCGCATTGGGTTTAAACCCTGACGTGCCTTAGGGCGAGGGAAGTCGTTGGGTTTAAAGAACGAATCCGCTCGCGCAGAACATAGGGTCTCAAATTTGTGAATTGGCTTCACGTTCAAAAATAATGTGTCTGGGTTGGCATGACAAAATGACCGGGAGAAAAGTGATGACTCATAAGACCGATTCAATGAATCTTCCATTTAAACTATGGACGAAAGGCAAAGTGCGCGATGTATATGATTTGGGCGATCAGCTTCTTATCGTCGCGACGGATCGGATTTCCGCCTACGACTTCGTCCTGCCCACGCCGGTTCCGGACAAGGGCAAGATCCTCTGCCAAATGTCCAACTTCTGGTTTGAGAAATTGAAGGACGTCTGCCCGAACCATTTGGTGGCAACCTCCGTGGCCGATTTTCCCGAGGACGTTCGGCGTCACAGCGCGGGGCTGGAGGGCCGCTCGGTGCTCGTGAAGAAGGCCAAGCGGGTGGACATCGAATGCGTGGTCCGGGGGTTTCTGGCGGGTTCCGGCTGGAAGGAGTATCAGGAGGGGGGCGCGGTGTGCGGGGTCCAGCTTCCGGCGGGTCTCGTGGAATCGGCCAAGCTTCCGGAACCGATTTTTACCCCGGCCACCAAGGCGCCTGACGGCGAACACGACCAGAATATCTCCTTCGAGGAGATGGCGGCCCGCGTGGGTCAACCCTTGGCGGCGAAACTTCGTCAACTGAGCCTGACGATTTTTAAAACCGCGTCTTTTTACGCGGAAGCCCGGGGGTTCTATCTTGCCGACACGAAATTCGAGTTCGGGGAGTTGGACGGAAAAATCATTCTGATTGATGAAGCCTTGACCCCCGACTCTTCCCGTTTCTGGGACCGCGCCAATTACATTCGGGGCCGATCCCAGGACTCCTTCGATAAGCAGATCGTGCGGGATTATCTGAACAAGATCAAATGGAACCGAAAGCCGCCGGTTCCCGCCTTGCCCGCGGAAGTCGTTCAAAAAACCCGGGAGAAATACATCGCCGCCTACGAACGGTTGACGGGGAAACATTTCCTGTGAGGTCCAAGGCTTTGACGCAGGGGTCAAAATGAACTGGCGCGTGTTGGTGCACATGAAACCGGCTTTCGTGGATCATCGGGGAGAGGGCATCAAAAAGGAATGGCGGATGGCGCGCCTTAAAGGGGTCCACCACGTCCGTGTGGGGCAAGCCTATGAAATCTCGGGAGAGATCGATGAAGCGAACGCCCGCCGGTTGGCCGATCGCCTTCTCGTGGACCCCGTGACCCAGGAAGCGGGCGTGTTCCCGGCGGACCATGTGGCGCGGCCCAAAGGGGGGCGTCTGGCGGAAATCTGGCTCAAGAAGGGGGTGTCGGATCCGGTGGCCGACACGGTGCGTTTGGCGGCGGCGGACCTGGGGGTCCAAGGTTTGGCGGGGGTAAGATCGGGGCAGGTGTTCGATTTTATGGGCGATCCGACCCCCAAGGCCATCCGACAATTTTGCGAGGAACATTTGATGAACGCGCTGGTTCAGTCCGTGGAGGTCCTGTGACATCGGTGATTTCACCCGTTGATTTTCTTTCTTTGGATGCGGAAGGCCTGACGCGGCTCAGCAAAGACCGTGGTCTCTCTTTGAACGCCGAAGAGATGGGAGCCATCCAAAGCTATTTTCGGACCCAGGGCCGAAGCCCCTCCGATCCGGAACTGGAAACCCTGGCCCAAACTTGGTCGGAGCACTGCAAACATAAAACCTTTCGCGCCGCCATCCATCATATGGAAGAAGACTCTCACGGGGTGAAACTCGAGCGGCGGTATGCGGACCTTCTCAAAGAAACCATCGTCAAAGTCACGGACCAGCTAAAGAAGCCCTGGTGCTTGTCGGTATTCAAAGACAACGCGGGGATCGTGGACGCGAACGTGAGTGACGTTGGCGGGCCCCAGGCCCTGGCGTTTAAGGTGGAGACCCACAACCATCCTTCGGCTCTGGAACCCTACGGCGGCGCCGGGACCGGCTTGGGCGGGGTGATCCGGGACGTGTTGGGGGCCGGCCTCGGAGCCAAGCCCATCGCCAACACGGACGTTTTCTGTTTCGGCCCGCTGGATGAAGGGGCGGAGAAAAAAACGGGTTCGGGCCTTTCCACCCGTCGCATCGTCCAGGGCGTGGTGGCGGGGGTGCGGGATTACGGGAACCGCATGGGAATCCCCACCGTGAACGGCGCCGTGGTGTTTGACGCGGATTTCAAAGAGAACCCCTTGGTTTTCTGCGGCACCCTGGGCCTCATGCCCCAGTCCACTATTCCCAAAGAGGTCCGACCGGGGGACAAAATCGTTATGACCGGGGGTCGGGTGGGCCGGGACGGCATTCACGGGGCGACCTTTTCTTCGGACACCTTGACCACGGGGATCCCCTCCAGCGTGGTCCAAATCGGCAACCCCATCGTTCAGAAAAAAATGATGGACGTCCTCTTGGCCGCCCGGGATCAAGGGCTCTACCGCGGCATTACGGATTGCGGGGCGGGTGGGTTGTCGTCCGCCGTGGGCGAGATGGGGGAGAAAACCGGCGCCGAGGTGAACTTGGAACGCGTGCCGCTCAAATACGACGGCATCGCCCCCTGGGAAATTTGGCTTTCCGAGTCCCAGGAACGGATGGTGCTGGCGGTCCCGCCGGAAAAGCTTGAAAAACTTAAAAAGCTGTTCGCCGATGAGGACGTGGACTGTTCCGATATCGGAACGTTCACGAACGACGGACGCCTGCGGGTGAAACACGGAGACGAGGTGCTCGTCGACATGGCCATGGCGTTTTTGCACGACGGCGTTCCCAAACGCTCCATGGAATCCCGTTGGACGCCGCCCGCCGTTCAGGTTTTTCCCGAGCCCGCTAAAAAGAAAAGCGCGGCGCTCGAATCCAGCCTGCTGGCCGTTTTGGCTCAACCCACGGTGGCTTCCAAAGAATGGGTGGTGCGCCAGTACGACCACGAAGTTCAGGGCCGCACGGTGCTGAAACCGTTTGTGGGTCCCACCGGCGTAGGCCCGTCCGATGCCGCGGTGTTGCAACTCAACCCCCGGGAACGGCGGGGGGTGGCGCTATCTTGTGGTCTGAACCCCCATTACAGCCGTTGGGACACCTACTGGATGTCCGCCTCCGCCATCGACGAAGCCGTGCGGAACCTCGTGGCGGTGGGCGCTCGGTTGGACCGCATCGCCATCTTGGATAATTTCTGCGGGGGAAACCCCTGGCGGCCCGAAATATTGGGGGAACTCGTCCGCTCCGCCCAGGCCTGCCACGATATCGCCTTGGCCTACGGGACGCCGTTCATTTCCGGCAAGGACAGTTTGTTTAACGAGTTCGTGGTGGGCGGGTCCCGCCGCGCCATCCCGACGACGCTCCTCATCTCCGCCCTGTCCCTGGTGGACGACGTGTCCAAGCTCGTGACCATGGACCTGAAGAAGCCAGGGAACCTTCTCTTTGCGCTGGGCGAAACCCGGGACGAGCTCGGAGGATCGCGGTACGGAATTCATCTCGACACCCAGGGGGGCGTTGTCCCCCGTCTGGATCCTAAGGAAACGTGGCCGCTCTACGAAAAGCTGGCCCAGGCCATTCAGGAGGGGCTCGTGGCGTCCTGTCACGATTGTTCGGAGGGAGGCCTTGGGGTCACCCTGGCTGAAATGGCGTTCGGCGGCGGTGTGGGCGCGCGGGTGGACCTTCGCTGCGTTCCCATGGACTCGTCCTTGGCCGCTGAAGGGCGAACGGACAAGGTCCTCTTTTCCGAGTCCAACGGCCGGTTTGTGGTCGAAGTGGCCCCCCGCGCCCAACGGGAATTCCTGTCCGTCTTGAAAGGGGTCCGGATGTCAAAGCTGGGGGAAGTTCAATCGATAAAGAAACTTGAAATCGTCGGCTTGAACGGAAATAAATCGACATGGTCCACCAAGGATCTTGAGTCCGCCTGGCGGGGAGGGTTAAACCCATGACGGTCAGAGCGTTGGTTCTTCGGGCTCCAGGGACGAATTGTGATGTGGAGACGGCTTGGGCGTTGGAAGCGGCGGGCGCCGTTCCGGAGCGGGTCCATGTGAACGCTTTACTGCGCGGGGAAGTGAAACCTCGGGATTTCGGGATTTTGGTGTTTCCCGGTGGGTTCTCTTTCGGGGACGACATCGCTTCGGGGAAAGTGTTGGCCAACCGATTGGTTTTTCGTTTGCGGGAGCAGTTGGGGGATTATCTTTCGCTCGGTCGTCCCCTCCTCGGAATCTGCAACGGGTTTCAGGTGTTGGTCAAAGCGGGCCTCCTTCCGGGAATCGATGACGTGTGGGACGGAAACCCCACGGTGACGCTCACCGACAATGATTCCGGCCGGTTTGAATGTCGCTGGGTCTACATGAAAACGAGCTCCAAAAAAAGTTTTTGGGCCAAAGGTCTGCCCGACGTTTTCCCACTCCCGGTGGCCCATGGCGAAGGAAAGTTCGTCCCGCTGACAAAGACCATCTTTAAGGCGTTGGAGAAAAACGGGCAGGTGATCTTTCGTTACGTGGAGGAGGGGGGCCAGAAACCCGCGTATCCCGCGAACCCCAACGGTTCCCTGGGCGACGTGGCCGGCATCACCAACGCCGCCGGAAATATTTTGGGACTCATGCCCCACCCGGAACGGAATTCATTCCCGTTCCAAAACTCACGATGGACCCGCTTGAAATTGACAAAAGAAGGCATAGGTCTCCGACTGTTCAAAAACGCGGTCCGTTACGCGGCCCAGGTGAACTAATTATGAAACCGGTTTTTATTCAGCGTGACCCCTTGGATGTCATGCACGAAGAGTGCGGGGTTTTTGGGATTTACAACAACAGGGAAGCGGCGCGGCTCACCTATCTTGGGCTTCAGCAGTTGCAACACCGGGGCCAGGAGTCCGCGGGAATCGTGAGTTCCGATGGAAAACGGTTTTTCACCCACGTGTCCATGGGGCTTGTGGCGGATGTGTTCCACCAGGCCGCCTTGGACAAACTGAAAGGGCGCATGGCCATCGGGCACGTTCGTTACGCCACGGCGGGCGCCTCCTCGCTATTGAACGCCCAGCCCATTGTGGTGATGACCGCCCGGGGCCCCCTGGCCATCGGGCACAACGGGAACCTCACGAATGCCTTAACGCTTCGGAAAAAATTGGAGGCCCAGGGATCGATTTTCCAGACCTCTTCGGACACGGAGGTCGTGCTCCATCTGATCGCCAAATCCCCGGCCCGGGACTTGGTGAACGCCATGAAAGACGCTTTCGGACAGGTCACCGGCGCCTACTCCATCGTCCTCCAAACGCCCAAAATGATTTTCGCCGTGCGGGACCCCTAGGGCGTGCAGCCCCTGCACATCGGGCGGCTGAACGGGTCCCACGTGGTGGCTTCCGAAACCTGCGCTTTCGATATCGTGAACGCCAAGCTGACCCGCGAGGTCCGCCCGGGAGAAATTATTGCCATCGATCAGCGCGGGGTGCGGACCGTGGCGCAAATGGCCGCCCCACCCAGGCCCATTGCGTTTTCGAATATGTCTATTTCGCCCGGCCCGACAGCCACATCTTTGGAAAAAGCGTTTACGAGGTGCGGCGGGAGCTTGGCCGCCAGCTGGCCCGGGAAGCTCCGGCCAAGGCGGATATTGTGGTCGCCGTGCCGGACTCGGCTTCCGTCGCGGCCATGGGCTATGCGGAGGAGGCGGGACTTCCCTTGGAAATGGGGCTCATCCGGAGCCACTACAAGGGACGGACCTTCATCGAGCCGAAACAGTCCATCCGCGATTTCGGGGCGCGAATGAAATACGCCGCCGTGGTGGAAGCGTTGAAAGGAAAGCGGGTCGTTTTGGTGGACGATTCCATCGTGCGGGGGACGACGAGCCGCAAGCTGATCCGAATGTTGAAGCGGGCCGGAGCGAAAGAAATTCACATGCGCATCAGTTCGCCCCCGATCATGGGATCTTGTTTTTACGGCATCGATACCCCGGAGCCGCGCGAGTTGATCGCCACCCGATTGTCCGTCGATGGCATACGGAAGTATTTGAACACCGACAGCCTGAAATACCTCAGTTTGGATGGGATGCTACGGGCCGCCGGGAAAAAACCGGGGGATTTTTGTTCGGCCTGTTTCACCGCCCGTTACCCCATCCCCATGGCGGACGCCGAGAGGGTCCCATGAACGTTTTGGTGATCGGGTCTGGGGGCCGGGAACACGCCATCGTGTGGGCGCTTCACCGAAGTCCCACCGTGCGCCAGGTTTTTTGCGCGCCGGGGAACGCGGGCATTGCCGGCCTGGCCGAGTGTTCGGACCTGAACGTGCGGGACGGCCGCGCGCTTCTGCAATTCATCGAGGCGAAAGCGGTGGGCTTGACCGTGATCGGTCCGGAAGGCCCCCTCGTGGAGGGATTGGCCGACGACCTTCGCGCCGCCGGGCATCCGGTGTTCGGCCCCGGGCGGGCCGCTGCGCAACTGGAAGGAAGCAAAACGTTCGCGAAGGAATTCATGTCGCGTCACGGAATTCCGACAGCGGGGTTTCGGTCGTTTCACACCCCGGCCGAGGCGCTGGGGTTCGTTCAATCGGAAAAGTGGCCGGAGTCCTACCGCGTGGTGAAGGCGGACGGGTTGGCGGCGGGGAAAGGCGTCCTGGTCTGCCGCTCCCGCGAGGAAGTTCAGGCGGCGGTGGAACGTCTCATGATCGAGCGGGCCTTCGGCCCGGCTGGGGACCGGATCGTCATTGAGGAGGCCATGGTCGGCGAGGAACTGAGTGTCATGGTTTTGACGGACGGGGAGACGTTCCTCCCCTTGCCCACCACCCAGGACCATAAGCGCGTGTTCGACAAAGATGAAGGACCCAACACCGGGGGAATGGGGGCCTATGGCCCCGTGCCCCAGGTGTCCAAAGGGCTTTGGGCAAGGATTGAGAAAGAGATTTTGGTCCGTTTCAGCGACGGTCTGCGACGGGAGGGCTTGGACTACCGCGGCGTCATCTACATCGGGATCATGTTGACCCCGGAGGGGCCCAAAGTGCTGGAGTTTAATGTGCGGTTCGGGGATCCCGAAACCCAGGTCCTACTCCCGCTGGTGAGTTCGGACTGGGCGAAACTATTTTTGGCAACGGCCGAGGGCCGACTCAAAGACGTCTCGCTCCGCTTAAAGAAAGGATCCGCTGTAACCGTGGTCATGGCCTCGGGCGGATATCCCGGTCCCTACGAGAAGGGGAAGTTCATCACCGGCCTGGACCTGGCCTCCAAGGAACCGAACGTCCTTGTTTTCCATTCCGGAACGGAACGGTCCAGCTCCGAGCCCTTCAAGACGGCGGGGGGCCGCGTTTTAGCCGTCACGGGGTTCGGGGAAACCCTTCCCGCCGCCCGCGACCGCGTCTACAGCGCCGTCAAGAAAATACAATTCGACGGGGTTCATTACCGAACCGACATCGCCGCCCGGGGTATTAACGCCGTTCCTTTGTAATATTCTCTCCATCGCTCGACCTGGCCCCTTGGCCCCATGGCAAGGGGTCTTCTAGCGGGCCCGTGTGTTACAAATCCGTTACAACTTCGCAAGGCGATCTTTCGGGTTCATGGCCTATACTATGGTCGTGAAAAGCGCTCTACGACATTTCATTAAGTGCCTTTCAATGGTTCTGTCCTTGTCCGTTTTTGGCACCCAGTGTCTTTGGGCCTACCAAGCGGAAGGCGGTTTCTGGGCGGATCGACGGAGGGCCACGCGGCGGCCATCCTCCCCGCTTTACGCCTCGCTTCCCGATGGATCCGCGTCTTCGGGGTTCCTCCTTCCAACCCCTCCGGAAATAATCTTGCAAAGCGGCGGTTTCACGCTCCCTTCTTCCATTGTTCGGACCTTCCCCAGGAAATTGTTGAAAGATAACGAAGCCCTATTAAAAGCCCTCTCTCCCGCCTATGGGACGGTCCGAAAGATATCCCTGCCTCCCCATCTCACCGCCCATGGGCCCGTGGTGATCCATATTCAGGATGTCCATATGAACGCCGAGGCCCAATGGAACATTCGGGAATCGGTGAGGGCCTTGATCGGGACGGGCCGGGTGAACCTGGTGGCTCTTGAAGGATCCACCGAAGATCTCCCGCTTCAACCGTTTGCCTCCTACCCTCGACCGGATTCCATTGAAAAAACGGCAAATCAATTGTTCAAAGAAAATAAAATATCCGGTCCCGTCCACGCCGCTCTGACCTCTCGCGCCATCCTTCCCCGGTTCCTGGGAATCGACGATCCCGCCCACTACCGGGCCAATGTGAAGGCTTACGTTGATTCCAGGCCGTTCGTTGACCAATGCCGCCGAGATCAAAACGCCCGCCAAACCGAATTGGAAGATCGGAAAAAAGCGGTTTTCTCTCCCGCCTTGCGGGCGTTTGATCAACAGGTCCAGGACTATCGGTCCGGAAGGAGCTCCTTGGGCGACTATGTCCAAATCCTCCTGGCCCGTTCGCCTCGGGAACCCCAAACAACGACGACGGCTCATTTCGCGGAGGCTCTCAGAATCGAGCGAACATTGAATTTTTCCCAGGTCGAATCGGAACGAAGTCAAATGATCGAAAACTTGGCCCAACGGCTTTCGCCGGAAGAGCGACAGAACCTCATGGTCCAGAGCGTGGCCTACCGCTGCGGCCAAATAGGCTATGCCGATTTTTATGAGTCATTGAAGGAAATATGCGGCCGGAAAGGAATTTTTTTATCCGATTACCCAACCATGGACGCCTATGTTCGTTACGTGCTCCTGGCCGATGGGATCAACGCCGAAAGGCTCCTGGGAGAAATCGATGGGTTAGAAAAAAAGATCTACAACGGGCTCGCCCGAAGTCAGGAAGAAAAGAACTTGATTGTCGGTTCACGACAGGCTTGGCTTACGGGGAAGCTGATCGAACTGTCGCTCACGCCAACGGAATGGAAAGAATACCAGGGGTCCACCAACGTCCGAAGCGCCGGCCGCCGCTCTTTTGAGTCCTTTTACCAAGAGGCCCAGGCGCGGGACGGGGCCATGGCCGAAAATCTTATGAACGCTCTCCCCCCGCCGGGGGAAGGCTCGGTGGCGGTCTTAGTGACGGGAGGCTACCATGCCGAAGGGGTGGCCGAACAACTGACCCGCCAGGGCGTGACCGTGGTGTCTTATGTCCCGAAAATCGAGAAGGCAGACGCCGTTCAGGGGTCCGCCTATCTGAGCGTTTTTACACAGGAGAAAGCGCCGCTGGAAAAGATTTTCTCAGGGGAAAAACTTTTTCTAGCCCAAAATCCCTTTTCGGAACCCGTTCGACTCCGGTTGGGGTTTTGGGCCTGGGCCCGGGAACTTTGGTTGGGGAAAGGGCGGGTTTCCGGACAGGTTCAGGCGGAATTGGAGAGGTTAAGAGCCAACCCGACTGTCGCCACCGATCACTTGGTTTACCGGAAGGGGAAACTATTCCTTCGACTCGACGGAAAGGAGGTGGCCGTCTTCGGAGAACGGGGAGAGTTCTTGTTCGATTTCGAAAGGACGTTGTCCGTCCCTCCCGCGATACCACTCTCGGCCCGCTGGCGGGCGATTGTCTTGGAATTTCCCCATTTTCTCGCGACGCGGTGGGCTCGGGGAATGACCCGGTTCGTCTTTCGGGACCATGCCCGAGGGAACACCGACCTCCGCATTCTCTCTCTCCGGTTAATGGGAATGCAACGAATCGCTCAGGCCTCCGACATCGGGTTTGGGGTTGGCGTCGTTCTTTCCCTCACCTTATCCTGGTGGTTCCTTCCCGTGACCCTGTTTGGAACTTATGCCCTCGCGCATTATTTACACCTCATTCTTGTTCCTGAGGCCCCCGCCACGTCAGATGTCTTTTCGCCAGGGGGGCCCCCCGTTCCGGAGATCCGACCAGGGATGGCACACGCGCTTCCCAGCGAGGTTTTGGATGTTCCCTTCGAGTCGACCCAAAAACTATCGGGTGGGGCAAAACAAATAAGGGATTTCAACCACCTGCTTCTAAAAACCATGAAACAACGGGACGAAAGGAGGAAGGACGGCCACTTTCAGGAAAGATACGAAATCTCAAGGGCCGCCCTCTTTAAGCAGGCCATTTCAATCAGCCCCCGGCTCGCCGAAACCTACAAGGGGAGGGAAGCGGATTCCGTTGAGAACGGGGACGACTGGGACGTCTTCCTGGGACGAGTTTTTCGGTTCATTTACATTCCCTCTGGGTGGTGTGCCCGGGAGGTGGGGAAAACTAAATTGGTTCCCACGATCAACCAAGATCGGTGGCGTCGCGTGGATTATTTCGGCTTTACGGTGTGGGTGGGGGAAGGTTCCAGCGACGCGTCCGTGCAAAATAAGACCGCATTCCCTTCCTTCATCGGCGCCCCCGGTTTTGTGATGATCGACCCCGCGGGCATACAAGCCTATACCCGAATGATTTGGACCCTTTTGATGGAGAAAGGCAAAACAGGTTTACTCCTTTCCTGGCAATCTCTTTTCAAGCGGGCCGTTGACACTGTTCATGCTTTTTCGGACGCCTACATGGAGGAACTTATTCGGGAACTGTTGGTGAGGGAAAAACAACGGATCTACTCCGCCGTGATTTTAGGCAAAGCCCTGGAAAACACCACCTCTCGGGACGTCCTCGGGGTATTGGGGTCGCCTCAATGGGCATGGAGGGAAGAGTGTTCTTTGCTGGTGAAGGAGTTTAACCTCTCTTTTATGGACGAAACTGAAAAAGAAGAATTGATCGTCAAAGGCGCTTGGGACGCGGCGGCAGGGCTGGAAACCCTGGCTGAATTGTTGCGGTTCCTGGGAAATAACGCAAAGAAGGGGGGCCCTCTCCATGAGGATGAGAAAAAACAATGGTTCGCCCACGCCATCGTCACTTCCGTTTTGTTTGGGTCGATGCAAATGGTGAAATTGTCCCGGGGGGAAGACCCTGAGTCGGTGCTAGGCCAAACCTATTTGTTGAATTTGATCGGACGGCACGTCCACATCCAGACCGCCTATGCGGATGGGTCCTTGCGGGAAGATGGGTTGGTTGAATTAACCGACCAATTGATCAGCGGGGACCTGAGCGATTACCGAACCTTGCTTCGAGTTTTAGAAGAGATTCGGGATTCGATCATTATTTCACCTGAGGATCGATTCTTCCGGGTCTATGGAAAGGCTCCCACCCCGCAGGAGTTGGATGTCCTCTACTCCAACTTTACCCTGGCTACCCCTTCGAAAATACAACCCAAGAACGACCCTGGAAAAAGGAAGGTGGTGTCGGGTGGGAGGAGGATCAGCACCGCGCTCCAGTCTCTTTTGGTTCGACTGACTGATACCGCGAAATCCATAAGGAGCTCGCCTGTTCCCCCGGAGGTGTCCGCTTTTAACGAGAAGGTTCTTCGATTGGCCGCCGATTTGGAGGATTTATGCACGGGGTCGGATCCCGGCGGGAATTTCGCGAATTTAACGTCCCAGTTATTGGACCTGCGCAAAATACTCCAAGATAAGAAGATAAAAGGAAACAAAGATTCAGTGGATTTGATGTCGTTGGCGGAAGAGGTTCGGCGGGAAGCCGCGGCGGCCATCTTCAGAAACCGGCTGGACGAACTGCAACGGCAAATCAACCCCGCGCAGGTGATGGCGGCCATTCGCGGTTTTCTCGAATTGGGGAGCCAGGGAGTTCTCCTGGACGCTCTTCCGGCGGAAGCCGAATTCGAACTCGATGATTCTTTGGCGGGAGCCCGCGGTCTTTTGATGACCCAAAAACCTTTCCCTGTCAAATTCGTTTTGGAGAACACGGACCTATTCGGGCTTGAACCGGTCGAAGTCGATGTTCTCAACCGCTTCGCTGATTCAGGGACGGATGGCGGTCGGCGCCTTTTGGTTTCCCCAGCGGTGATCCGAAATCTTGAGGATAAACTGGGGAGGAGTTTCCCCCTAGCCCTTAAAGGGGAACCCGTTCAAATCGCGGAGCCTTTACCTCTCAACATCTGTATTTCACCCCAGGTGACCAAAGTCCAGTGGGACGCTCTTGGTTCCAGAAGCGTCGAGTCCATTCGCCGGTTCGTGGACGGAATTCAAAACGGTCTCCTCCCGGGTTCCTGGGCCGAGTTTAAGAGGCATTTCCCAAGAATTTACCGTGGGCGAATAGGGGACTCTCGAATTTACGTTCGTTACATTCCAAAAACAACCATGGGCGGGGAATCCGTGCTCGCGCTTCTGTCTCTCGGGCCCAAGTCGAATTTCACCACCGAGAGGTCGGGAACCTTGGACAGGCACTCCCGGGAATGGTTGGCCCATTTTGTCGGTGCCGATTCTTATGACCAAGAAGCCTACGTTCGTTTCGAGCCCTTGGTTCATTCGGTGGACGGGACCTACTCCTTTCCAAAAAAATCGGCCCCAGCCTCTTTGGCTTATTGGGTGGCGCGATGGCGGGGCGTGGAAGAGATGGTGGCGCGGCGACTGGGAATGGCGAGCTTGGCTGTGGAAATTCCCTTATTGCTGGGATTGAAATGGGCGGCAGAAAATCCCTCGAACACCGATGGCAGTCTATTTTCCTTGTTGGGATACGATCCTCTTTGGGGGGTTGTCTTTGCCATCGGTTTAACCGTTTTCGCCGGGGCGCATTTTATTTTGATGAAACAAGTGGCGGTGCTTCGTCACGAACTTCCCCCGACTCCAGGACAAAAACTTGGACTGCTCGGCGTCTTTCTTCTCTATTTCGTGCCTGGCGTCGCGGGTTCAGTTTTGGGGCCCGTTGTTCATGGAATGATGGATTTTTATCAACTGGTGGTCGATCGGACCCCTCCGGTTCGGAAATCTTTTTCCGGCCCTGAAGTCACTGGAAAAGGGTATGAGATTAAGCTGTTGGATAAATGTCCCACCGGGGTCGCGGGGGAGGTTTCGGTTCGGGTCCTCGTGAAGTGGGACGGAAAATATCTTTTATTGGAAAACCGGAGCGGCGGGTGGGAGGGCCCGGGGGGGAGCGCCGAGGGGGACGAAACGCGCATCGCGGCTCTGAGAAGGGAATTGTTCCAAGAGCTGGGGCCGGACTGGAAGGATCTGGGCCAAGCCACTTTCCTCACGGAAGGGGAGGAACACCCGCTTTTTGTTCACCGCATCCAAAAACCCAATGGAGAGATCCAATATCGGTCGGTACAGGTGGCGATTATTGACCTTGGTTCTGTGAAGGAGCCTGATATAAACCTGAATTTTGAATCGATAGGGTTTCGGTGGGTCCCCTACGCCCAGGCGCTCAAAGAAGTGGGGGGATACACCCTGGCCACTCGACTTGCCCTATTGACCGAGATCCTTCAGCGGGAGTATGGAATTGTGCACGTCATTTCCATGAGCCCTTTGGCGGGGGACGAGCCCTCTCTCCTCATAAAAACTCGAGAAGGAAATCAATATGTTTTGCGAAACGGGGGCGCCGACATGGCGCAGGCCCTATTTCATGCGGAGGTTCAGAACCATCTTTATTCTCACCACATTCCTGTGCGGGAAATAATGCCCCTCCTTCGTCCCAAGTCAAATTATCAGGATTTTGTTCTTACGCTCGGTGGGCAACCGATGGTTTTGGAACGTTATTCGGAAAAGGAGAGCGTGTTAAAAAGGAAGAGGTTCAGGAGGAGCACTTTTATGCCCTGGGTGCTCTGGCGGCCCAAATACAAATGGCCCTCAGGGATTTTAAGAAGAGGCAGCGGTTCGGGTCCTCTCCACTCGTTGATGACCTGGAAAACCCGTCAATCATCGTGGGTCTCCAATTTTGGAATGTGCGATTTGAACGAACGGAAAAGGGGGACATGGCCGTGGTTGATCTCTGCCCATTGGATCATCCCCGCCAAAGAAATCGTTGCGAAGAATTGACAAACATTGGGTTCGGAACGGGTCAGAAAGAGATGTGGGAAGCCCTTTTGAAAGGGTTTAACCAACACTCTTTGATCCCATTAAACGCCACTGAACTTCGTTTCATTTGGGAAGCATTTTCGATAGAGATGAAAAAACGAACAGTATTAACGGGACAAGTCTTCCCTCCCCGCCTCTTCCCCCTGGCCAGCGGGGCACTCCTGGGGATAACCATCGCGAACAACGCTTTTAATCCAGAGGGGGAGGGGCGTTTGGATTTTGATCGTTTGGCGAATCATTTGCTAAGGGATGGACAGGTTGTTCCGTGGGATGAATCCAACGACACGATTAACGCCCTTTGGGAGAATTCGCAAAAAATGGCCCGGGACGCCGGAGTGACTTCCAACTCGGGAGCCATTGGTTTGCCGACAGGGAACGTGGGCATGAATACGGGGTACCTCGCTTTTCAAGAGGGGATCGTCTACCGCAACCGAAGGGAATCCGGTTGGGAGGGGCCCCGCCCCTGGTTGGTGACAGACCAAAAGGGCCGAACAGGATTCGCGATGTTGAGGTTCCGAAAAGAAGAGGATGGGAAATGGGAGCCGTCCTATGAAGAACAAAATTTAAGGGGGTCGATCGTCTCTGCTTTTCGCGGGCCGACTCTGGTGAGGGACGGGCAAGTGCAGGTGGATCCCCTGGAATGGGACGATTTGCGCCATGTTTTTCGGTTGCCCGTGTTTCGTGATCTTGACGGTTTTCCGGGAGGGATGTTGACCTGGGCTTTTGCCGATGGGGTGGGAGAACTGACCAAGGATGCCCGTCTTCGGCAGGCGGCTTTTCGAGGCGAGCCCATCACGCTTTCCCTGGCTTCGTTGGATGATCAGAAGATTTCCTCCCAACGGCGCGAAACCGTTTTCGCCTCCTGGGGGTATTCAATAAAATCCGAGCTCGCGAACGTAAAAACCCCAGGAGATTATTTCGTCGATCCCGCGACAAACAAAGTCACGATTCGTTTGCTCCCAGGGATTCATCCCCACACGGCGGTGGGCCAAAAAAAAGATGGGACCATCGCCGTTGTTTTCGTGCCAGGAGCAACCAATTATCAGGGTGCCTCTTTAGCGAATTTGGCCGAGCAGTTAGTGCGACAAGGATTTGTCTACGCCATGGTGGTGGCCAATGGGAAAGACACTGTCCTGTTTCAGGGTGAAACGGAACAGCGCGTTGAAAATGCGAGAGATCAGACTTCCGTTTTGCTCAGCTTCATACCGCGATCTCCCGGAGAAATAGATTCCTCCCGCTCAGGCGCGGTGCTTGCCCATCTTCCGGTTTTGACAGAGGCGGAAAAAAAGATCGTCCAAGATATTTTGAAAAACCTTGGGGATCGGCCGATTCCGTTGGGTGTGGATGGAGGCCGGAGATGGGTGGGGCAAACGGCCGAGCGATATGCCCGTGGTCCCTCGGGGTTATCGGTCGACCCGGCCGCGCCACCGGTTTTATTGGGGATGGACCCAACGTTGCTAATTTCAGACGCGGACAGCTTGACGAAAGAGGGCTTGGAAAATCTTCGGGAGTGGATGAGCAAGGATCGCCATGTGTTCCTGTTGACCGATCGGGAATTGAGCGGGGTCCCCCCAGATCGACTTCTTAAGATTCCCTCCGCTTTTGGGGAAAGGGAGGCGAAAAATCAGCTCGCTCGCCCCGTCTCTTTGGCCGCCGCTCGACGTTCGGGCGTGCTCAATCGGTGGGGCTTTCAACAGCCATTCCATTTGGTCCAAACGCCGAGCCTTCTATTGGATGCCTCCGACTTGAGTCAGACGGACCCACTGAGACAAGCGGCCGACAATCCCCTGGTCATTTTGCTCGAAACGATGCGGGCCTTCCCCGCCGGTCCCACCCACTGGAAAGGCGTCCTAAAACTCCTCCAGGCCATCGCCGAATCCGCGTAGGCGCAGACCTCCTCAACGCCCCGTATCCGCAAACAATGTTTTAAGGAAAACGAAAAACGGGTGAAGGTGGATATTCTTCGGGCGAAGGTTTGAGGAAGAAAAGGCCGTTCTCCCGTGGTCGAATTCCCCGATCCAAATGGGGGATTCGGACAAGGAGAAATCTGGGTTCAATAGCCTTCTGTCGGGCGCTCGAGCAGGAGAAGTTTTATGGCGCGGACGGCGTCCGGGGGGAGGGGGCGGAACCAGCCTGCTTGGCGGGAGATGGTGGAAACAAGGGCGTGGGCGTAAAAGACTTGGGCGTGGCCTTCGATGTCGCGGGGGGATGCGGCGAGGATGTGCGCGGTGCGGTCATCGGCTTGGACGAAATCGGGCGGGGCGTCCGACCAGAGATCGAAATGGCCCGCAAAGTCGGTGAGCGCCGGGGTGGTGTCGAATTCCCATGCCGGCCCCTGAGGCAAGCGAACTTGGTACCAGGTTTGCCCTTGGGGCCTTGGCGATCGTTGCGGCGCCAAGGGTTCGATGGCGGGCGGCGGGTATCGGTCAAGGCCGAAACGTTTCCGGATCGGTCCTTCAAAAGCGTCCACCGCGGCCAGGATATTTTTATCCGAATGACTTCCCCAGGCGACCCCGTGGTTTTGGAGAATCCATAGGCTCAGGGTTTTTCCGGAGCGAGAGGCCGACAGGTGTTTCGCCGTTTTCGCGCAGAGGTCGTGGCCTGGAATGGCTGGGGGAATCCAATGGAATTCCAGGTCTTCTCCCAAGAGGCTGAAAGCCAAACGCCGCGCTTCATCCTCCGGCATGAGGCCCAAGAGTTGGCCTGCGATGCTATGCACATGGGCCACCCAGGGATTTGGTAAAAGAGCGTGAAGACCGGCTTCCAGGGAAATTTTGGGACCGCGAGTGACGGTGGAGGACGCCAGCAAGGTTTGGTAGGCTCTGGACTTCGCTTCAACGTCCTCTTCTTTATCAAGAGTCGGAACGCCGTTTCGGATTTTTTGGTAATCCGCCAAAACCCATCCTTTCTCTGCCGTCACCTCGCCCAACCGAAGGCCCGAAGCTTTCACCAAAAAATGCTGGTCGTCCAGTTTGACCGACGTGTTGCCGCCGCTGGCCTGCGTCAGCAACAGGTCCTGGCCCAATGTCCGGCTGAGCTCCGCCCAGGCGGCCGCTTCGGGGGGTGCCTCGGATATCTCAGACATGGTTGCGAAGCATCATTTCTTTGGGATGGGGGTAGAGGTAGGTTTGGCCTTCCAGATAGGCGATGCCTTTGGTGCGGACAAGGCTTCTTAATAGGACGATGGGCGCGACCAGGGGGACCAGCTCGCGTTGGAAATCCTCAATGACGGATCGGAGCTCTCGCCGTTCTTCCGGCGTGGCTTTGTCGCGAAAATAACCGGCCGCGTGGCTGAGGACGTTCACATGGCGGCGCGTGGTGGCGCGGTGGCCCAGAGCTTCCATGAACCGGGTTTGATAGCGTTGGGCAAATTCCGCCCGCGGGACCCCTTTCGCGGTTGCCACGAGGCGGCCGAGTTCTTGATATCCCACAGGTTCATGGGCCATCAGGAGGAGTTTCTCCGCCGTATGAAAACGCACGAGGTCGCCGCCCGTCCAGCCTTCCCTGAAGAATTGGGCCAAACGGTGGTAAGCGAACACCCGTTCAATGAAATTTTCCCGCAGGCGGGGATCGTTCAACCGCCCTTCCTCTTCTACCGGCAGGGTGGGCCAACGGGCCATTAAAATCCCAGCGAAAAGGCCGACCCCGTCTTTCGTCGGCTGTTTTCCCGGTTGGCGAAGCTTCACGCGCTCCATCCCGCAACTGGGAGAATCTTTCTTTAAGATATACCCGGAGAGATTTTCTTTCTCCAAGGCGGCGAGTCGAATCGCCGCCCAGCGGGTCATGGGCTCGGTGGAGTCTTGCCCCGTTTTGGGGTTCACCAAGCGAACCTCCCCGTTGATCTTGGCCAAGTGAATGGAGTCCCGGGGGGTCCCCAAGCCGATCTCCATTTCGGGGCAGACGGGGACAAACTCCACGAATCGCGCCAAGAGGTCCGACACGAAGTCGTCCCGTTTATGGCCGCCGTCGTAACGCACTTTTTGGCCCAGCAGGCAGGAGGAGACGCCGATCCGAACCGGCGCCGTCATTTTCATCGACGGGCTCTCCACCATTTCAACGCTTCAAACCAAACCACGCTGGCGGTGCCGGCCAAGAGGCAGAGAGCGATATCGACGGGGTGAAGTTTGGAAAAATGGAACATGGTCCGAAGGAAGGGGACCCACAGAACGAGGGCCAAAAATCCCGCGGACCCAAAGGTAACCCACCACAGCGCCGCGTTCTGAGAGCCCAGGGTCCCCAGAGCCGTTCGCGCCCAGGATCGGTTGGCGAAGATGAGCCCGACGTTGGCCACGATGAGGGCCGTGAAGGTGATGGCCCGGGCGTCGTTGTCGGGTTGGCCCCGGTGGAGCGCTATGGCGTAGAGCGCCAGCACCACGGCCATGACGACGACGCCTTGCAGGAGGCAATTTTTCCACAGGTCCCGGCCGAACAGGGGTTCCTGCGGGTTCCGCGGCGGACGGGACATCACGTCCGCCTCTTCTTCTTCGGCCTCGAACACCACGGAACCCGCCGGGTCAATGATCAAGTGAAGGAACGCGATGTGGACCGGCAGGAGGATCAGGGGCGGCCACTTGAGCGCGACCGGCACCAGCGTCAACCCCGCGATGGGGATGTGGACGGCCAGGATATAGGCCATCCCTTTTTTTAAGTTGTCGAACACCCGCCGACCCAGGCGAACCCCGGCGACCAAGGAGGAAAAATCATCGTCTAAAAGCACCAGGTCCGCCGCTTCCCGCGCCACGTCGGTCCCCCGCTCCCCCATGGCGATCCCGATGTGGGCGGCTTTGAGGGCCGGGGCGTCGTTCACCCCGTCGCCGGTCATGACCACCACTTCTCCGTTGGCCTTGAGGGCTTGGACCAGCCGCAGTTTTTGTTCAGGCACCACCCGGGCGAAGACATGGACCTTCCGCACCAAGGACAGGAGGTCCTGTTCGGAAAGGCGTTCGAGTTCAGGCCCGGTCACGGCGTCATCCGCCTGGGCGATCCCGATGGCGCGAGCCACGCTGATGGCCGTGCCCGGATGATCGCCCGTGATCATGACCACGCGGAGGCCGGCCCGCTGGGCGTCCGCCACGGCGGCCGGAACGCCCGGCCGCACCGGGTCCAAAAACCCCAGCAGGCCCACGAAACGGAAGTCGAAATCGTGTTGGTGGGTGGGGCGGGTATCGGCCGGGGGTTCGGCCACGGCCACGCCCAAAACCCTCAACCCTTCGGCCGACAGAGAGTCGAGGACCGTCGTTAGCCGTTGCCGTTCGGGTTCCGGCAAATGGCACAGGTCAAAGACGGCTTCCGGGGCGCCCTTCGCGGCCGCGAAAGCGCGGGGGCTTTCCGGAGAGAACCAAAGATTGGACATGGCCTGGAGCCCCCGGGACAGCGGGTATTCGTGTACGCGGGTCCATCCCAGGCAGGACCGGGCGGGCATTCCGATGGCGGAGCGGTGGACTCGCTCAACCGCTTGTTCCATGGGGTCCACCGGATTGGGTTGGCTGGCCAACAGTCCAAAATCAATGAGGGGGTGGAAAGCCGCCGGCAGGGGGTCCGCTCCCAGGCGGTGCGTCTGTTGCTCACAAAACACCGTTTGAAGCACCATACGGTTTTGGGTGAGGGTGCCGGTTTTGTCCACACAGAGGACTGTGGCGGCGCCGAGGGTTTCCACGGCCGCCATGCGGCGGGTGAGCACGCGCTTCTTGGAAAGGCGCCAAGCCCCGAGGGAAAGAAAGATGACGAGAACCATGGGGAATTCGTTGGGAAGGATCGCCATGGCCAGGGTGAGGCCCGCCAGAAGGCCGCCCAGCCAGTCGCCGCGCGTGAGGCCGTAGGTCACGATCACCGCCGCGCAAAGCGCCAGGGCTCCGATGGCCAGCCGCCCCACGAGCGAATGGGTTTCCTTTTGCAGGGGGGTCGATTCCGGCGAAATGGATTTTAAGGCGGCGCCGATCTTTCCCACCTCGGTGCGAACGCCCGTGGCGGTGACGCGGGCCACCCCCTGGCCTTGAACCACCAACGTGCTGGCGAAAACGAAAGGCAGGTCTTCTCCCCCCGGCCGGGCCCCGGTCGGGGGCGTGTGCCCCGTCCCCATTTTTTCCAAGGGGGAGGGCGTGGACACCTGTTCGTCCGCGGGGAGTTTGCGCACGGGAACCGATTCTCCCGTGAGCAGGGACTCGTCCACCGCCAGGTGGCTGGCGGTCACCACGCGGGCGTCCGCCGGAACCCGATCTCCCTCCGAAAGGATCAGGAGGTCTCCTTCGACGACTTCCCGGCCGGCGATGCGGCGTTGCACGCCGTCTCTGACCACCAGGGCGCGCGGGCTGGAAAGATCTCTCAGGGCGGAGAGGGCCCGTTCGGTTTTCCAATCCTGTGTGATGGTGATCGCCATGATCAGGAAAACAAACCCCAAGAGGATCAGGGCCTCCTGCCGGTCGCCCAAAAACCAATAGAGCAGACCGCAGGCAAGAAGGAGCAAGAACATGGGTTCCCGAAGGACCTCGAAGGCCAGATGCCAAAAGGAGCGCCCGCTTGTGCCGCGCAGTTCGTTGGCGCCGAACCGTTGGAGGCGGCGGGCGGCTTCCTCTGAGCTGAGGCCAGGAGCGGGGAGAGCGATAGCGTCCATGGTGGGGAGAAGAAGTTTAACAAAATGGTAGGATAATATGGTGAATCCACGATTCTTTTTCACTCGGATGATGGCCGTGTCCATGGCCGGCGTGTTGTTTGCCTGCGCGACGGGGCGGCCCCCGGTGGATTCATTGATCCGCCAACTGCATCATCCCAATCCGGACATGCGCGTCCGCGCCATGAACCGTCTTTCCCAATATGGACCGGATGCCCAAAAGGCCCTGCCCGCCCTCATGGAAAATTTCAGGGATCGGCGGGAACCGGTTTATCGCGCCTCCGAAAGAGCCCTCGTGGCTCTGCGGGAACCGGGAGCGGAAGCCTTGGCGACGCTTCTTTCGGACCGGGACAGTTGGGTTCGCTGCCGCGCGGCGGCCGCCCTGGGGACCATGGCGCCTTCGGCCGGGGCCGCCGTCCCAGCCTTGGTGGAAGCGCTTCGGGACCATGATTTTTGCGTATCGGAGAAAGCCGCTTTCGCCCTGGGGGCCATCGGAGAGCCCGCGGTTCCTCCGCTTTTGGAGGCGCTCAAGTCCAAGGATATTTCCCTCCGCAAAGGCGCGGCCTCGGCCCTGGGGGGCATGAGCCCGGAAATCCAGTCGCGCGTGGCCGCTGTTCTCCTCCCGTCTTTCAAAAGCCAAGACGAATTTGAACGCGGGGACGCGGCCATGCGGATCACGAACATGGGGAAAGTCGGCATCCCCGTTTTCTTGGCGGCCTTGAAGGAACCGGACGTCGATCTTCGCCAACGGGCCGTGGACGGTTTGGGAGAAATCGGTATACCCACCCCCGAGGTGGTGGAGGCGTTGATCGTCCTTTTTAAGGATCCCCAGCGGACCCTACGCTTGAAAGCCTCCGTTGTTTTGGGCCGACTGGGCCAGAAAGATCCGTCGGTTTATAAGCGGGTGGCGCCAAGCCTCGCCTCTAAAGAAAAGGATGTGATCCTGGGGGCCATGCGGGCCCTCGGCGATATGGGGTCCGTGGCCGAGGCTTCGGTTCCTCAAATCATTTTTTTCATGGAAGAAAGTCCCGACCCCGAAATTCAGAGCGAAGCGGCCGAATCCCTCATTAAGATGGGCACCGCGACGTCCATGTCCGCCGCCGAACGTTTCACGCGAGGCCAATACCACCGGGGTGAGGGAAAGTAGTCGCGTTTTTCCCGCCGGGTCCTTCCCCGTTCTGTTCCACAGAGCCCTTCCCTTCAGCCCGGATCGCCACGGTCCTTCTTGGTATAATCTCGTAGGGAACGGGGATTCTTCTGAACCAAGGATTTTTTGAAGGCGAATAGGGAGGCCGGATCGAGGTGAAAAACAAAAACGAATTAGAGATTCTTCTTCAGGAAAAAATCCTGATTTTGGACGGGGCCATGGGAACCGCCCTTCAAAAAATGGATCTTTCCGCCGCGGATTTCGGCGGGGCCGCTTTTGAGGGGTGCAACGAGTATTTGGTCCTGACAAAACCCGAGGCCATCCGAGCGGTTCACGAAGCCTACCTGCGCGCGGGGGCGGACATCATTGAAACCGACAGTTTCGGGTCGACGCCGATCGTGTTGGCGGAATACGGCCTCGGGGAAAAGGCCTTGGAAATCAGCCGCGAGGCCGCTCGTCTGGCCCGGGAATCGGCCCAAAAGTTTTCCACGCCGAACCAGCCGCGGTTCGTGGCCGGTTCGGTGGGGCCCACGACCAAATCCCTTTTCGTCACCGGCGGCGCCACCTTTGATGAGCTGGTGGACAACTTTCGCATCCAGGGGATCGGTTTATTGGAGGGCGGAGTGGACCTGTTCCTGGTGGAGACCGCCCAGGACAGCCTGAACGTCAAAGCCTCCTTGATCGGGTTGGACCGCGCCATGGCCGAGGCGGGCCGGCGGGTGCCGGTCAGCGTTTCGGCGACCATCGAGGTCATGGGCACCACCCTGGGGGGCCAGGGGATCGAAGCCCTGTATTATTCCTTCCAGCAACGGAACCTCCTCACTCTCGGCATCAACTGCGCCACGGGGCCGGATTTCATGGCCGACCACCTCCGGACGTTGTCGGAGATCTGCCGGTTCGGCGTGTCCTGTTACCCCAACGCCGGGCTCCCCGATGAAGAGGGACGCTATAACGAAACCCCCGACATGATCGCCCGAAAGCTCGAACGGTTTGTGGAGAACGGTTGGGTCAACCTCCTGGGGGGGTGTTGCGGGACCACGGAAGATCACATCCGGCTCATCGCCCAGATGGCCCAGGGAAAAAAACCCCGGCGGGCCCCCGCGGCGTCCCGTTTCGCCCTCTCGGGGCTGGATCCCCTCGTCGTGACCGACGAAATACGCCCGGTGATCGTCGGTGAACGGACCAACGTTATCGGAAGCCGGAAATTCAAGGAACTGATCGTGGCCGGGGCCTTCGAGGAAGCCTCTGAGATCGGCCGCAAGCAGGCGCGCTCCGGGGCTCAAGTGATCGATGTTTGTCTGGCCAACCCGGACCGCAACGAGCGGGCCGATGTCCAAGCCTTCCTTGGGTTTTTGACGAAAAAAGTCAAAACTCCGCTCATGATCGATTCCACGGACACCGCCGTCATGGAAGCGGCGCTCAAGCTTTGTCCGGGGCGGGCGGTCATCAACTCCATCAATTTGGAAGACGGGGAGGAACGGTTCGTTCAGGTCGCGCCCCTGCTCCGGAACTATGGGGCGGCGGTTGTCGTGGGGTGCATTGACGAAGACAAGGCCCAGGGCATGGCGGTCACCCGGGACCGGAAACTGGCCGTGGCGCTCCGGTCCTTGGCTCTCTTGACGGAGAAATACGGGCTCTGGCCCGAAGATCTTATTTTCGACCCGTTGGTTTTTCCGGCGGCCACGGGAGACGCGAACTACATCGGGGCTTCCCGCGAAACGATCGAGGGGGTACGGCTGATCAAAACGGCACTGCCCCGATGCAAAACGATTTTGGGAATCAGCAACGTGTCCTTCGGTCTGCCGGAATCGGGCCGGGAAGTATTGAACGCCGTCTTCCTCCACGAATGCGTGGAGGCCGGCCTGGATTTCGCCATCGTCAACGCGGAAAAGCTGGCCCGCTATTCGTCGATCGTTAAAGAGGAATTGTCCCTAGCCCGGGCGGTTCTTTTCGCCGATCCCGCGGGCGCCCGGGCCGCCGTGGAGGCGTTCGCCGCCCATTTTAGGGGCAAGTCCACCGCGGCGAAAGCCGCTCCTGTCCGGTTGGGCACTCCGGAAGAGCGGATCGCCCGGAACGTCCTGGATGGGTCCAAGGAAGGGTTGATCGAAGACCTGGAAGCGGTATTGTCCAAGGGAAGCAAGCCCTTGGCGGTCATCAACGGGCCGCTCATGGCAGGAATGGACGAGGTGGGGCGGCTTTTTGCCAAAAACGAGATGATCGTGGCCGAGGTCCTGCAGTCCGCCGAGGTGATGAAGGCGGCCGTGGCTCACCTGGAACCAAAAATGGACAAGGCGGATTCCGCGGCCCGGGGGACCTTGTTGTTGGCCACCGTCAAGGGAGACGTCCACGACATCGGCAAGAACCTCGTGCACATTATTCTAAAGAACAACGGGTTCCGCGTCGTCGATTTAGGCATCAAATGTCCGCCCGAAGAGTTGATCCGCGCTGTTCGGGAACACCGGCCGGATTTGGTGGGACTTTCCGGGTTGTTGGTCAAGTCGGCCCACCAGATGGTGGCGACGGCGGGGGACCTAAAAAACGCCGGAATCGACCTGCCGTTGTTGGTCGGGGGGGCGGCTCTTTCGGAGCGGTTTTCGTCGACGAAAATCTCCGCCGCTTACGGCGGCGACGTGTACTATGCCAAGGATGCCATGGCGGGCTTGGATTTCGCCAACCGGTTGATGGACCCTGTTGCCAAAGATAAATTAGTCGCCACCAACCGCGTCCGACAAGCGGAATGGCGCGTGGGGGCGGTCGCGACCCCGTCGAAAGCTTCCACTCCTCGCGCCGTCATCCGCCATGACGTCGACCCGCCCCTGCCTCCGGACCTCAAGCGTCACGTCTTGGAAGTATTCAGCGTCGAAGAAATTTTTCGCACCATCAACCCGGTCATGCTTTACGGAAAACACCTGGGACTTCGCGGCCAAATCGCGAAACTTTTGGAGGCCGGGGACGAAAAGGCGGTCAAGCTGAATCGGGAGGTGGTGGCGCTTCAAGATGAGATTTTGGCGAGAGGCCTCTTGAAACCCAAGGCGGTGTGGCGATTTTTTCCGGCTCAAAGCGAGGGGGACCAATTGCGGGTGTTCGATTCGTTGACGAGCGCCGAGCCCCGGATGACCTTTGATTTTCCTCGACAATCGGTCGGCGAGGGGTTGTGCCTGGCGGATTTTGTCCGGCCCGCCTCGGCCGGCCCACGGGACACCGTGGCGTTTTTCGTCGCGACCTGCGGGCAGGGAATTTTGGACCTTTCCCGCGATTGGCGGGAAAAGGGCGACTATCTGAAATCCCACGCCCTTCAATCCATCGCCATCGAATCGGCGGAGGCTTTCGCCGAACTTTTACACCAACGGCTCCGGGCCATGTGGGGGTTTCCCGACGCGCCCGCTCTTTCCTTGTCGGACTTGTTTCAGGCCAAATACCGAGGTTTGCGGGTGAGCTTCGGCTACCCCGCCTGCCCCGCCCTGGAAGATCAGGCCAAGCTCTTTCAACTTCTCTCTCCCGCCTCCATCGGGGTGACCCTGACGGAGAATTTTATGATGGAACCCGAGGCGACCGTGTCGGCCTTGGTGTTCCACCATCCGGAAGCCCGCTACTTTAACGTTGGGGAATAGGGGCGACGGTTGGGAGCGGGGAGGGGACGACAGTTCCGCCTGAGTCGGCCGATGGAGAAAACCTTCGGTTGATCCCGTCCCAGGGCTGAAGGACGGGCGGACCCCCCCGTTTCTTGTCCTGTCGGCGGAGCCCGATCCAGATCGCTCCCAGGATTAACGCCGCTAAGATCGGGCGGAAGAGGAAAAACAAATCCCAATAAAGGAGCGTCCCTCCGTCGTCCACCGAGGCCAGGGCCGCCAAAATGGATCGATCTTCCGGCGTGGGGGAGACCTCCGCCATCCGCTCGCCGGAAAAGGCGAAAACGGCGCGATGGGGCGTTTTTTGGGAGACGGCGTCAAAAACCAGAATCCGGAGGCTTCGTCCCTGGCCCAGGGTCGCGAGATGGGTTCGATTGGTTCGGTCGACCCGGGTATACGGCAGGCGGAGGACCGTTTTTCCGTTGTGCTCAATCACCATGGCCGGGGCCTCTCCCGGGCCATTCGGTTCCAGCAGTCGCGCTTCTGGTACGAAGTCACCTTGCCCGAGGGCGAAGACGGTGCTCACGGGGTCCTTTTCGTGGAGGGAAATTTCGAGGGCGTGCTGAGAGTGCCGGCGGACCAAAAACCCGTCGGCCAAGAGAACCGCCAATAAGATAGAAAAAGCAACCCACGGGGTGTTTTGAGATGCAAGGGTGTGGCTTCCAGCGAACCGCGTCTTCCCGACCGGGGGAAGGGGGGGGAGCATTCTCGGCATGGTCTCGCCTCCAAAACTTCTCAAATGCCTTGACAGTCTACCATTTCCTGTGTCTTTTGGGTGGCTGGCGCCGGCTCTTTCCTTGACGGGCCGGATTAATGGCCGACGAGAAATGCTAAAATCCCACACCGTCCATCGCTTTTACTTACAGCGGGGTACGGCTCTATGAAGCCGATCTATTTCGACAATAACGCTACCACGCCGGTGCGGGCCGAAGTGTTTGAGGCCATGCGCCCGTTCCTCTCCTCCGAGGGGTCCTACGGCAACCCCTCCAGTTTGCACACCGCAGGCCAACGGGCCCACGCAGCCCTGGAAATGGCCCGGGAAAAAGTGGCGGCTCTCCTGGGCGCGGCCGATCCTGGCGAAATTGTTTTTACCTCTTCCGGCACCGAGGCCGACAACGCCGCCATCATCGGCGCCGCCTTCGCCCATCGGGACGCGGGCCGCCACCTCGTCACCAGCGCCGTCGAACACCACGCCGTCCTCCACGCCTGCGATTACCTGGAAAAGGAACATGGATTTGAGGTGACGCGCCTGCCGGTGGACCGGTTCGGCCGCGTTTCTCCGGAAGATCTTAAACGGGCGATCCGGCCCGACACCCTTCTGGTTTCCATCATGGCCGCCAACAACGAGATCGGCACCCTGGAACCCATTCGGGAATTGGGGGCTCTGTGCCGGGAAGCGCGGGTTCTTTTCCATACCGACGCCGTTCAGTCGGCAGGCAAGGAGCCCATGGACCTCAAGACCTGGCCCGTGGATTTAGCCTCCATTTCCGGCCATAAACTGTATGGGCCCAAGGGCATCGGCGCCCTCTACATTCGTCGGGGTGAAACTCCACGCGCTCCTCCATGGGGGCGCCCACGAAAAAAACCGTCGGGCTGGAACGGAAAACGTGCCGGGCGCCGTGGGGCTCGGCGCGGCCTGCGAACTGGCATTAAAAGAGCTCTCCCCGGAAGCGGGGCGGGTGCGGGCCCTGCGCGACCGGCTGGAAAAGGGTCTTCAGGCCCGGGTGGCCTCCCTGTTCGTCAACGGCCACCCCACGGAACGGTTGGGGAACACCACGAACATCGCGTTCGACGCCGTGGAAGGGGAGTCCTTGGTTCTGGCGCTGGACCAGGCGGGCTTCACACTCAAGAAAGAGGAAACGCCGGGTGTGGAAGTTTCCACGGGCTCGGCCTGCGCTTCGGGGCTTTTGGAACCGTCCCACGTGCTGAAGGCCATCGGCGTGCCCCCGGAGCGAATCCACGGGAGCGTTCGTTTCTCCCTGGGCCATTTCAACACGGACGCGGACGTCGACGCGGCCTTGGAGATCATTCCCCGCGTGGTGGAGCGGCTTCGGAATTTGTCCCCGCTCTGGGAAGAGCGCGCGCGGGAAACGGCGGCGGGGGCCTGATGTATTCCGCGACGGTCATGGACCATTTCCAAAACCCGCGGAACGTCGGCGAACTGCCCGACGCCGACGCCGTGGGCAAGGCGGGGAGCCCGACCTGCGGAGACATCCTACGGTTGTACCTCAAAATTGAGAATGGGCGAGTGGCTCGCGCCACCTTCAAGACCTTCGGGTGCGGGGCCGCCATCGCGGCTTCCTCCATTTTGACCACCATGGCGTTGGGGAAAACCGTGCCCCAGTTGAGAACCATCACCAACCTCCAGGTCGCCGAGGCCCTGGGGGGACTGCCGCCCATGAAAATGCATTGTTCGGTGCTGGCGGAGCAGGCCCTCGCCTCGGCATTGGCGAATTTATGAACATCGTCGTCGCCATGTCGGGAGGGGTCGATTCCTCGGTGGCGGCCGCGCTTCTGAAAGAGGCGGGGCATCGGGTGATCGGCGTGACGCTGAAACTTCTCCGGAAAGAGACCGGGTTCGGCTGTTGCGGGTCCAGCCGGGACATCGAGGACGCCCGGGCGGTGTGCGCCTCTTTGGACGTCCCCCACTACGTGCTGGATTTCGCGGACCCCTTCCAAAAAAACATCCTGGACCCTTTCGTTGACGCCTATCTAGCGGGGGAGACGCCCAACCCCTGCATCGCCTGCAACCGGTTCGTTAAGTTCGACGCGCTCTTAAAGAAGGCCGTGGTTTTGGGTGCCGACGCCGTGGCCACGGGGCATTACGCGCGGATCGACGTTCGGGAAGAGAAGGGCCGCACGGTCCGCTCCCTTCGCCGGGCGTTGGACCTGAACAAGGACCAGTCCTACGTGCTCCACCATCTCGGCCAAGCGGAATTGGAACGGCTCTGTTTTCCGATCGGAGGGATGACCAAGCCCGAGGTTCGGGACGCGGCCGCTCGCTTTCACCTGAAGACCGCCGCGAAAGAGGAAAGCATGGAAATCTGTTTCGTGCCGGATGCCGACACCGCCGGTTTTGTGAAATCCCGCGCGGGGGAGACGGACCGGTCGGCCCTCACCCTTCAGCCTGGCCCCATCCACACCCTGGATGGGCGCCGCGTCGGCGAACACCGGGGCGTGGCCTATTACACCCGGGGACAGCGGAACGGTTTGGGCCTATCGCTCGGAAAACCGGCCTACGTCGTGGACCTGGATCCCGCGACAAATATTCTCTATGTGGGAGAAGACGCCGACACCGCCTCCGACCGCGTGGAGGTGAGGGACGTCTTGTGGTCTGCGGGAACAGCCCCCCGGGAACCGGTGCGCGCCGCCGTTCAAATCCGGTCGCGCCACGGGGCCGCGGCGGCGCTCGTGACACCGACGGGAGGGGGAGCGGTGGTTCTCTTCGAGGAACCCCAACGGGCCGTCACCCCGGGCCAATCCGCGGTATTTTATGAGGAAGACCGGGTGATCGGTGGCGGAGCCGTGCACCGCGCGGTTCCCGTCGGACGGCGGGAGGCCCTCGGATGAAACAGGTATTCGATGTGATCGTGGTGGGGGGAGGCGTCATCGGGTGTTCCACGGCCTATCACCTGGCCCGAAAGGGCGCCAAGGTCATGGTGATCGAAAAGCGATCCATCGGCGGCCAAGCGTCCTCCATCACCGCGGGCATGTTGGCCGCGCAGGAAGAGTCCGCCCGACCGGACGCCTTCTTTGACCTCTGTCGGGCCAGCCAAGGGCTCTTTAAGCCGCTGGTCGAAGAGGTCCGCGACTTGTCCGGGATCGATCCCGAGTATGAAGCCTGCGGGGTGTGGCGCGCGGCGGAGACGGAGGAAGAGAAAAAAGATCTCCTGGAAAAAAAGCGTTGGCAAGAAGAGCGCGCCCTGCGCGTCGAATGGCATGACCCTGAACGATTGAAAGAACTTCACCCCGGGTTGGGCGAAAGCTTGGGAGCCCTCTATTGCGCGACGGATGGACAAATCGACAGCGCCCAGTGGGTGCAAGCGTTGGCCGAGGCATCGCGCCGCAAAGGGGTGCGATTCTTGGATCAAATCCCCACGATGGAATTTGTCCGCGACGGCCGCCGCGTGGCGGGGGTTCGGACCAAGGAAGGGTCGATTTCGGGCGAGCACGTGGTCGTGGCCGCGGGGGCCTGGACCCCGGTTCTTCTGGAATCCCTTAAAATCCACCTGGTCCTCGAGCCGGTCAAGGGCCAACTCATGGTGTTGGCCGGGGTTCCCCGGGCTTTCCGGGGGCCGGTATACGCCACGTCCGGGTACCTCATCCCCCGTTCGGACGGGCGGCTGATCATCGGGGCCACGGTGGAACGGGTAGGGTTTGACGTGCGGGCGACGCTGGAGGCCCAACGGTTCCTGGCGGATTGGGCTCTGCGCTGGTGCCCGGGGTTGAGTTCCCTTCCCGTCGTGGAATTCCAGGCGGGCCTGCGGCCCGATTCGGCGGATCATTGGCCTCTGCTGGGACGCCTTTGGGATTACGACAACCTCTACGTGGCGGCGGGCCACTACCGGAACGGAATTTTGTTGTCCCCGTTCACCGGTCAGTATATGGCCGACGGAATTTTAGATGGGCGCTGGGATCCCGTCGGCGTCCCTTTTTCGCCGGAGCGGTTCCGGGAGAAGAAATGAAACAGCTCTTCGGGCGAGTTGGGGGGAGGGGATGACGCCGCTGGATGGATTGTTGCGGGGGTGCCTCCAGATTTTCTCCCGGAAGGAGCTGGAGGACAAAATTCTTCCGGGCCGCCCCCTCCGCGTCAAATTAGGCGTCGACCCCACCGCGCCGGATCTCCACCTGGGCCACACGGTGGCGTTGAACGTTCTCCGCCGCTTTCAGGAGGCCGGGCACACCGTGGTCTTTATCCTGGGGGACTACACGGCTCGGATCGGCGATCCCTCCGGCCGTTCGGAAACCCGGCCGCCGCTTTCCCCCGAGGCCGTGGCGGCCAACGCGCGAACCTATTTGGACCAAGTGTTCAAGGTTTTGGATGAAAAGCGGACGGAGGTCCGCTGGAACGGGGAATGGTTGACCCCTCTTTTCGCCAACACGGATCCCGATCCTGCCCGCCGGATCCTGAACCTCATGGCCCGCCACACCGTTCAGCAGTTGACGGAAAGGGAGGACTTTCAAAAACGGCTGGCCGCTAAAACCCCCATTTCCCTGCTCGAACTCCTGTATCCCTTGATGCAGGGCTACGACTCCGTGGCGGTCAAAGCCGACGTGGAAATCGGCGGCACGGACCAACTTTTCAACCTGCTCATGGGTCGGGAACTGCAAAAGGATTTCGGCCAGCCGCCCCAGGTGGTGTTGACGCTTCCCTTGTTGGAGGGAACCGACGGGGTCCGCAAGATGTCAAAATCCTACGGGAACGCCATCGCCTTAAACGACGCGCCGGCGGACATGTTCGGCAAGGTGCTTTCCTTATCGGACGGAATGATGTGGGCTTTTTTTGAGCGGTTGACGGACGAGGATCTTCCCGCCCTTCGGGCGGGCCATCCCATGGAGGCCAAGAAAAAGTTGGGAGAATTGTTGGTGGCCCGTTTCCACGGCGTGGACGCCGCGCGGGAAGCCCGGGCCGGGTTCGACAAAGTATTTTCCAAGCGGGAAGCGCCCGAACAGGTTCTTGAGTTCCGGGTGGCCGCGTCGCCCCGGCGGCTCTTGGACATTTTGGTGGACTCCCAGCTGGCCCCCTCCAAGAACGAGGCCCGGCGGTTGATCCAACAAGGGGCCGTGGAGTTGGCCGGTGAGCGGGTGAAAGAGGATCGGGACGTGGCGATTCACTCCCCGCTCCTTTTGAAGGTCGGCAAACGCCAGTTCCGCCGATTGCTTCCCCCCGCCGACTGACCCTCATGCCCCTTTCCCAACGCCGATGGCCGGATCAATTTCGGCGGGCCGGGCGGCTTTTCAATTTAACGCTACGGCACTGGCGCGAAGACAACTGCCCCCTCATTGCCGCGGGGCTCGCCTACTACACCATTATTTCCCTCGTTCCCCTTTTCATTCTGGCCCTGGCCTTGAGCGGGAGGATTTTGGGTCCCGCGGCCTCCATGAACCATCTCGCCCCCGCCCTGGAATCGGTGGTGGGACTTCAGATCGCCCAGCCGCTCGAAACATTGATCGGAAAGGCCTCCGTCCGCGATTTCGGCGGCGCGACCGTGATCAGCGTGGCGGTCCTTCTCTGGGTGGCTTCCATCATGTTCCACAGTCTCCAGCGGGCGCTCAACATGGTGTGGGATTGCCGACCCGCGGGCGGGGTGCGAGGCGCGCTCTTAAACCGTCTCGTGGCGTTCGGCATGGTGATGGGGGTGGGCTTCCTGGTCCTGATCTTCGCGGCCTTCAACGCGGGGTTGGGTTTGATGCGGAATTTCTTGGATCCCTGGGCGCCCTTTCTCGAACATTTTCCCTTTTGGTGGGCCATGAACCTGGGGTTGTTCCTGGCGTCTTTGATGTTGTTTTGGGGGATGGTCTACCGGTTTCTCCCGGCGCTCAAACTTCGCTGGCGCGACGTTTGGACCGGGGCCTTCGCCACGTCGGTGCTGGTGACCGCCGGCGTCTACGGGTTGGGGTTCTACTTCAGCCGCATCAAGTTTTGGTCCATCTTCGGGGCGGCCACGTCCGTGATGTTGGTGTTGATCTGGATTTATTTCACGTCCCAGATTTTTCTTTTAGGGGCGGAGTTCACCTGGGCCTGGGCCCACCGCCGGCAACTGTTGGACGGTCCCGAGGGGTCCGTGCGGCGGGGTCGGCGTCGAACGGATCCGCCGCTCCGCCAGGACCACGAGACCGACGGTGCATAAGAGCGCCCAAAAGTGGAACGGCGCGGCCGTCGGCGCCCCGTAGGGTCCTTGGAGCATTACCAAGATTAGCCGAAGAAAAACGAAAGAGAAGAAACCGAGAAATCCCACCACCGCCCGCAGGAGCCAGCGGTCCCGCGCTCTCCAGTCGGCCCGGCTCCGTCCCACCAGAAGTTCCATGGGCGATTTCACGGCCGGGCCCTCCCGCGTTCAAAAACTCCCCAGGCCCACCGCGCGGCGGAGGCGAAGGAGGCCAGGAACAGCGCGATGGAGAGAAAGGTTGAAACGAAGGACAGGACGATCCCTCCCGCGAAAAGCGCCGCGGTCGCGCCCGCCGGGGTTTTCAGCCACCCCATCATTTTCGGATGCCGTGCCGTGAGCGCGTTCAGGAAGGTTAGGACCTTCGTCCGTTTCAGGTAAAGGAAGAGCAGGAGGCCGAGGACCACGAGCCACGTGAAGAGCCGAACCAGCCACCGAACGGCGACCACCATCACCCGGTGGACATAGACGGCGGTCAGGGTGACCGGCTCGTTCTCCTGAACCAACACTTTCGGAAAGCGGTAGACCTGCCCCGAGTTCGGCACCTGGATGCGGATGGGGGCCGACTCGCCCGGTCCCCCGTCCCCGCCCTGGGGTCGGTTGACGTTGCTAAAGAAGTTGATCTCCCGCTCGACTTGCTGGGCGTAGGCGTTTTCGTTGATTCCCTGGGACTCGTCGAAATCGCTTTTCATCTTGTACTGGGCCGATTGGCGCGCTTTATTGACCCGGGCTCCCCGCAGGGTGGAGGAAAGGGGACCCGCGCTTTGGTAGAGCTCATCGGAGGCCGCCTCCGAGAGTTGTTTTAGAATCCGCTGTTTCCCGCGGGCCGCCGAAGTGAGCGGGCGGAGGCCTTCGGCGTCCTTTTCTTTGTCCACCGTGCCGCCGAAATAAAGGACGTCGCTGTTGGTGGGCAGGTAGACCGACCACAGGAGTTGGCTGACCTTGAGGTCCAGGTTCGGAAGTTCTAGGCGGCGAATGCCGCCCAGCCCCGGCCGGCCGAGGTTCCGGTAATACAGGACCTCGACTTCAAAGGGGGTCAGGTTTTGGCCCTCGATCCGGGAACGGTTGAGGGGAACCAAGGTCGCGCCGGCCTCGTTTTTGGAGGGGCGGACGGCGCGGCCTTCAACGAACGCGGACCATACGTCCGCCCCGGCGGGGAGCTTGAGCTCGACGAATTGACGGGCGGTGTTCTTCACGGTGAGGGTCAGGTGCGTTACGCATTTTCCGTCTTTCAGGACCAACGTCACGGCGTTGGCGGAATCGATCACGGAAGACACGACGGCGATCTCCTCGTGCCGCTGGATGTCCAACCCGAGGCGGATCGGCGGGCGGATGTATTTGTAGGCTTCCAGGAACGTTTGGGTGGAAAGGGCTTTGAGCGCCTCCGGCGTTTCCCGGGCGTCCAGTCGGCTCAGGCCCTCCTTTTCGGACACTTTGACTTCCCCGTTCGTGGCCTTCTCCACCAGGAGGTCCCCGCTTTCCCGCACGGCCCCCAACACCTGGAACCCGTCGAAGGGGACCGCGCCTTCCTTGTCCTTGAAATTTCGCTCCGCCCTCACGGTCACGTCGAAACGCCCTTTGCGGGCGTAGGCGAAGGGGATGAAGAGGGTCCGCTGGCCCTCCCCGCGCTGCTTCCACTCGCCCACGGCCTCGCCCGTCACGTCCAGGAGGGTGTAACCCTCAGGCAAGAGGAGGGACAGGTTGTTGACGGTGTTTTGGAGCACGTCCAGTTCCACGTTGGCCGTCACGCGAACGGCGTCGTCCTGGACGGAAACCAATTGGTGGACCGTGGCGTACACCTTGGCCGGCCCCTTGGCCCGCTCGGGCTCCACGGCGTTCCAGGAGATGTTGATCCCGCTTGTTTGCGGCAGGCTGGCGCGGACGCGGGTTCCGCCTTCCTCTGGCAGGCTTTGGACCTGGGAGGCGCCGTCCACCCGGGCGTCCAGGTTGGGCGCGGCCAGGAGGAGATCCACCTGGGTGATCGGCGTTTGGGGCACGCTGAAATTCAATCGATAGGGTTCCTTGTCGAGCGCGGCGGGGAGCGAGAAGATCGCCGTCACTTCATGTTCCCCCGGCTGGGGCGCCGTCACGGCGGTCCACCCGTCGACGTTTTCGATCAACGCGGGTTTGCCGTCCAGGAGGATGTCTTCGAAGGCGACGGCGCCGGGGAAGAGGGGGATCCGCGCGGGGGTGTAGACCGGGCTGTCGTTCAACACCTGAAGTCGGATTTTGGCCGTGAGGACGGCCCCCTTTCGGGTGACCCGGCCGGTGTAGAGCGCTTTGGTGAGGAAGGTTTTGGCGCCTTCCCCGCCGGGGAGCTTCATGCGGTCCAGAAGGCCCTTGAACTCGGCCCGGGTGAGGGACACCTGGCCATTTTGAAGCTGGAACGGGGGCATTTCCTGAACGCCGGTCTGTTGGACGAGCCGTTGGAACTCATCCCAGGTCAACAGCACGTTGTCCTGGTCCAACCGAAGGAGTTTCTCGAAAGCGTTCCAGGGAAGGCTCAGCTCCCCGTCCCCGTCGGCGCGGTGGCCGGGGGAGGCCTCCTCCGCCCGGCCGGAAAGGGCGAGCCCGAGGAGGAGGACCAAAGCCCAGCGTTTGAAAAGGTTCATGATTTTTCTCCTTCGGCCGGATCAAAGAGGGAGAGCACCCAGCGAACCAGGGCCAGGGAATAGAGGATCAGGACGATCCCGAAAACAAAGGAGGGTCCGTAGGACGCGCCCAGGACCGCCAGGAGTCCCGCGAAAAGCGCACCGAAGGGCGAGGCCAGGGGGCCCGCCTTGCGGGCCAGGGGTTTGACGCGGGGCCAAATCGCGGCTGTCCACCGACGGATGGGCGCGCGGAAAATCCAGGCGAGGACCCCGAGCAAGAGATAGGCGAGAACCCAGGCTCCGGTGCGAACCCAGCCGGCGGCGTGGTAGAGCGGCAAGGCCAAGAGGGCGTTGGGCTCTGGCAGGGTTTTGGAATAAACGACGGTCGGCCACGTGTCCACGGGGGGGAGGCTGACCCGGACCGGCAGGACGCCCGCGGTCGCGGACGGTCCGGCGCCGACGCCCCCTATGGCGCCGATCTTTTTAAATTCAGAAACGGCCGGCGGCGGGGCGCCCGGCAGGTCGCCTTCAAAACGTTCATGGGGAATAGATGACTCCGCGTCGGCGAAATCCCCCATTTCTTCTTTTCCCGCCCACCCCGCCTCGTCCTTGGCGATGCTCTGGGGGACTATGGCTGCCATGGAGTTCCGTTGATCCACCCGGCCCCTATCGGACATGGATGGTTTTTCGGCAAGAGTTTCCAATTCGAAACCCATCGACTTTCTTCCGTCGAAAAACCCTCCGGACCCGGTGGTCGCGGTCTGGGCGGGAGATGGCGGTTTTTCGAAGTCCCGTCCCAGGTAGACGAATTCCTGTTCGGGCGGCGTCACGACGGACCACTGGAGCCGGCTGACCAAAACGTCGGGCATGGGCAGGCGAAGGGTTTCCCGGCCCAGGAAGGAGAGGCGGGGGCGCTCCTCGTAGGTCACGATCTCCACCGGAAACGCGGCGTCGGAGGCGCGGAGGGAGCGCACGAGCGGGATCAGCGTTTTCTTGCCTTCCCCTCGGACGGGTTTGACCGGAGCCCCGTCCACAAAGGCGCTCCACAACCGGACCCCCTCCGGCAGGGAGACCTCCAAAAACTGCTTGGCCGAACTGCGAATCCAGTAGGTGATCTGATGAACGTTCTTTCCATCGGGGCGCATCACGGTGGTTCCCTCGGCGCGGTCGATGACGGAGGGGACGACGGTCACGGACTCATGCCGGGAAAGCGCCAGGCTCAAAGCGAAGGGGGGGCGGACATATTTGTATCCGAAGAGAAGCCGGGCGCTTTGGCCCGCCAGGTGGGCCGGCAGTTCCCGGAAGGGATCTTTGGGTTCCAGTCCCTGGGTGACGGGGGTGGGCAGTTCGGCGTCGCTGTTCAGTTCCACGCCCAGAAAACCCCGTTGGCGAACCGCCCCTTGAACCGTGACCCCCGTGAAGGTCGTCGTCGATTTCTCGCCGGAAAGGACCCGTTCCAAAACCACGGTGAAGTCCATGCGTCCTTTCCGCGCCGCGCGGAAGGGGATGGCGAGGGTGGCGGGTTTTCCGGCGTTTTCCTGCCATTCCCGAACCGCTTCGCCTTGAACGTCCAAGACGGTGAAGCCCTCGGGCAGGTCCAAGGTGAGGTTGTTGATGGTGTTCTGCAAGACCTCGATCGCGATGCGGCTTTTCACTCGAAGCGCGTCTTCTTGGACGGAAATCAGGTGGTCCACGTCGGCGTAGACCTGGGCGGGCCCCTTGGCGGTGTCGGGGGCGAGCGGGTTCCAGGCGGCGGTCACGTGGTTCGACGGCGGCAGGAGCGCCCGCACCCGGGTGCCCCCGTCCAGGGGCGAGATTTCCCGGTGGAGCGCCTGGGGGACGGCGATGTCCAAATTCCGTTCTGGGATGTCCAAAATCCATTCGGTGATGGGGGTGCGGGCGATGGGCATCGTGAGGGACTGGGCGGCGTTCGATTCAGGAACCGGCAGGGAAAAGCGGAGGTCCACCCGGCGGGAACCCGCCTCGGCCAAGGTCACATAGAGCCGTCCGTTCTCCACGTCCGCCAGGGCCGGCCTGCCGTCGATGGTGATTTCCTGAAAGGCCACGTTTCCGGGGAACAGGTCCAGCCGGATGGGTTTGGGGGGCCGGCGCGGCACCTCGACTCGAAGGGTGGCGGAGAAGATCGCGCTTCCGCCCGCCAGTCGACCGCGGTAGGAGGCCTTCGATACGGAGGCCTCGGCGGATTGGGGCGCGGGGGGCACCAGGCTCTGCACCAGCCGAGTGAACTCTGCCCGGGACAGGACCACGTCCCCGCCCGCCATATTGAAATCCGGTGTTTTCGTGGAACTGGTCAGTCGGAGGAGGGTGCGGTATTCCTCCCAAGTCAGTCGAACGTTTTTGGAGTCCAGTTTCAGCACGCCCTGGAGGATCTCCCAGGGAAGCCGAAGCTTCGCGTTGGAGGGTTTATCTTCGGCCTGGGCCGGGACCATCATTCCGGCGAAGAGGGCCGGGATCAATAGGTGGCGGAACCATTTCATAGGGTCAGGTCCAAGCCTAGTGGGAAAACGGTTTTTTCGCAAGGGCATTTTTTTTCTCCAGCCCTTGGACCCCGGTTTTTGGGAAAGGTTCCCGAAAATTATTTCTTAATGAAACGAACCGGAAGATTGGAGCGGGGGACTGTTTTTAGGTGGTAGGGTTGGGTCATGACGGTCAAAAACGCCATGTCGGGGTTGGGAGTCGTTTCCTTGTAAGAGAGGGTCATCTCTTTGGAATTCTCAGAAACGCCGGTGATTTGCACGGTGTAACCGCTGGAGCCCCGGCTTCCGACAAAAATTCCCACCACCATCCGGGTTTTAAAATCAACGGCGGGCGTGGGCGCCGGAATACCCATGTGGGATTGGTGTTCGGCCCAAAATTTGGCCCAGGTGGCGGCGTCTCGGATGACCACCTGGCGTTCGTCTTCAATCCCGCTGGAGTCTCCTTGCCATTTCGCGGCGGGTGGCTCCTCCATGGCCGATGGGGGGAGGGCGTTTTTGGAAACGGCCTTGGGCGCCGTCTTTCCTTTCCTCTCTATCTCCTCCGGCGCGATTTCGTCCGGTAGGGCGACCACCTTCTCGTCTGACCGGGTGGGCGGGGCGAGGCTTCCTCCACCGGCCAGGCCTTTTGCTCTTTCCTCCGAAATAGCCAAACTCTTATATTCGAGCTTTTCCGGATAGCCCATGGCCCGTTTTTCTACTAAACCGGAGTCCTTCGTTTTCGCCGTTGTTGCAGGGGTTTCGACTTGTTTTTTCCCTTGGGATCTTTGAACCTCTTGGGTCCTCGCCGGGAACGAGGCATCGACCGAAGGAACAGCCGCTGGAACGGCCGCCAACTCTTTTCCCGCGAGGTCTTTTTTGAGGCTAAAGGGAAACCCTGCCGACTCCGTTACGCTGGTTCCTGGGCCTAGCACCACGGCCCCCGGATGATTAAGCGCGGGGTCAGCTGGTTTTGTCGCGGTGGACAACCCCTCGATGCGGGGTGCACCGGGAGAAAGAATCATCGCTGGTTTATCGACGGAACCACCCAACGTCATTCCCGGTCCTGTCTGCAATCGGTCCATATGTTTTTGACCGGCGGATATGTTTTTTATATCCACTTCCGATGGGTCAAAGGCCTTCCTATCCTCCCCCGCCCCAAGGCCGGCGATGCCCTCCACCTCCCCCCGCCCCCTGGCCGTTTCGTTGGCATAGGAATGGGGTTTTGATGGAACGTTTACCCTGCCCTGCAACTGCACTGTTTGACGATCCAAGGGACCGCCGGGGAATGCTGAAACCCCCGGTTCTATTCCTCTTCGGCTTAGGCCTTCACGGGACCTCCCATTCCTGGCGCTGGCGCCCGAATCGAATTCCTGCTTCCAAGATGGCTGGCCTGGGTCCGCTAATCGAGCCATCATCTGGACCGGGAGCCCTTTCTCCGGCCGATCGTGGAGCACCAGCACCATGACCATGGCGGCCGCGGCGGCGCCCAGGAGGGGGACGGTCCACTGGATCCATGGGCGGGACCGGTGTTTGGTTTTTTCCATGACGCGGTCGTAAAAACTTTCCACGGGTTCGGGGACGGGTTCGGCCCGAAGGAGGTCTCCCAGACGCTTCATTTGAGCCAATTCTTTTTGAAGGTCAGGGGACGAAGCCAGGGCGCGGTCCACCAACGCCCGTTCCTCCGCCGACAGGGCGTTGTCCAGGTAAGCCGATAACTGTTCTTTGGTGATATCGCTCATGACGTCTCCCCCAAGAGGGTCTTAGAATCTCTTTCATGGATTCCCGCGCGCGGGCGATCCGCGACTTGACGGTCCCCAACGGAAGATCCAGAAGGTCCGCGATCTCTTCATAGGTTTTATCCTCCACTTCCCGAAGCACCAGGGCCGCCCGCTCATGGGGATCCAGCCGGGCCATGGCCTGTTGAACCAGCCGCCGCCGTTCGTCCGCTTCCGCCGGGGCGTCGGTCACGTCCTTGGGATCCGCGATCTCGAGGGGCGTCGGATCGTCTTCTCCCTTGTCCGCGCCGAAAATCGAGATGTGTTTCCAAAAGGACCGGCGCTTCTCGTAGCGAACCCGGTTCTTCCAGAGGTTCACGCAGATCCGGTAGACCCAGGAGCCGAAATCCGCCTCGCCCCGGAACTGCCCGATCCGCCGGTAGGCCGTCAAGAAAGTTTCCTGGGCCAGGTCCTCGCCGTCGGTCGGGTTGCCGCAGAGCCGCACGGCCAGGGCGAATATTTTCGCCCCGTTCCGACGGAAGAGGGGCTCGAAATCCCTCTCCTCCAGTTTAGACCCTGCCGCGCCCGAAAAGTTCCCCCGATTCATGGGGGAATGCTAGCACAGCGGGCGTGACCGGGCCAGCGCGAACTTCGTATAATATTCCCTTTCCATCCTTAAAGGAGTCGCGATCATGGGCAAATTGGTGTTGGTACGGCACGGGCAGTCGCAGTGGAATTTGGAAAACCGGTTCACCGGGTGGGTGGATGTGCCCCTCACGGAGACCGGGGAGAAAGAGGCCCGACGGGCCGGCGAACATTTGAAGGGAACCCGGTTCGACCGGGCTTTCACCTCCGTTTTACAGAGGGCCAATAAAACGTTGGCGCTCCTGCTGGAGGTCACGGGACAGAAAAATGTTCCCATCGAAAAAGACAAAGCTTTGAACGAACGCCACTACGGCGCCCTTCAAGGATTGAATAAGGAAGAGACCGCCAAGAAATTCGGGGCCGACCAGGTGAAAATCTGGCGGCGGAGTTACGATGTTCCCCCGCCGAAGGATAAGACGGACATGAACCCGGAGGGCATCGCGGAGAGCTTGAAAGACACGGCCGCCCGCACCCTGCCCTACTTCAACAGCGCCATCCTGCCCCACGTGAAAAAGGGAGAGACCGTTCTGGTGGCCGCCCACGGCAATAGCCTTCGTTCCATCGTCATGGATTTGGAAAAACTCACCAAGGAACAAGTGTTGGAGTTGAACCTCGATACCGGCGTGCCCATTGTTTATGATCTGGACGCCCAGGGAAAGGTGACGGGGAAGAAAATCCTTCGGTAAGGGTTTATCTCCGGTCTTCCCTTCCCCGTCCGTCTGATCTGAACCCCGGGAATTCGAAAGGGGACCCAGGCGTTGACCTCCCCTGGATCCCCTCCTTGGGAAGGAGGGGAAAGAAAAGGCCAAAAAATTCTAGGCGGGTTCATTTTCCCCTCCCCTTTCGAAGGGGAGGGTTAGGGAGGGGTGGTTCTGAAGGTGCATTTTAGCCCCGCATGCGATGAGACACGGCACTAGCGAGGATTGGCGTTAAATATTTGTACAGCGTCCGGCATCCATTTTTCGAGCTCCCGCACCCGGTCTGCGTGGCTGGGGTGTGTGGAAAGAAACCCCGGGGGTGCCTGGCCTTTGGAAGCGGATTCCATGCGTTTCCAGAACTCCAGGGCTTCACGGGGGTCGTAGCCGGCTCGGGCCATGTAAATGAGGCCTATGCGGTCGGCCTCGGACTCATGGCTTCGGCTGAAGGGCAAGACGACGCCGAGGGTGGCGCCGAGGCCGTAGGCCATGATCGCGGCGTTCCGGGTTTCGGCGGGTTTTTTCTTCATGGCGATCTCCAGGGTTTCTCCGCCCAAGCCGATTAGAAATTCCTGGGACATTCGTTCCGCTCCGTGTTTGGCGATGGCGTGGGCGATCTCGTGGCTCAACACGACCGCCAGACCGGTTTCATTTTTTGTGATCGGCAGGAGGCCCGTGTAAACCGCGACTTTGCCGCCGGGCAAGCAGAAGGCGTTTTGGTTTTTTGGGTCTTCGATCAAGCTGTATTCCCAGGAGTAATCCGGCCTGTCCGACACGCGGGCGATGCGTTCGCCCACCTTTTGGACCATGGCGGTGGCGGCGCGGTTAGAGGAAACCTTTGCTTTTCCCATGATGTCTTTGTAGGCTTCCACCCCAAGGGCGATTTCTTGGTCTTCGGGGATCAAACGAAGGGATTTCCGGCCCGTGATGGGGATCGTGGCGCAGGCCGTTATAAATAAGGGGAGAATCCATGCAACCAATCGAGCGTTCTTTTTCATGGTCTCATTGTACCACACAGCGGCTTGGGCGCGACAGCCGGGAGGCGATTTTGTGATCGGGCACTTGACCCAATGGATCTTGGACGCCCTTCGGACGAACGGCGGGTGGAGCGTTTTCATCGGTGTTTTGATCGAACAGATCATCATCCCGATTCCCTCCCCCGCGATCATCATGGGGGCGGGCTTCATTTTGATCCCCGGCGAGACGTCCTGGGCGGACGCCATCGCCATCGCCTCTTTGCAGATCGTTCTTCCCGGAGTGATCGCTTCCATCCTCGGGGCCATCGGAATTTACTATCTGGGCCGGTACGGAGGGAAAGTTTTCGTCGACCGGTTTGAGAAATTCATCGGGTTCAGTTGGACCGATGTGGAAAGCATCGGGAGCCACTTCACTCGGCGCGGGGAGGAAATTTCGCTCTTTCTTCTCCGGGCGGTGCCCATCGTTCCCCTGTCCTTGATTTCGGTCGCCAGCGGGGTGTTGGAGCTCCCCATCGGCCTCTTCGTGGTGTGGTCGGCCTTGGGGACCATCGTCCGCTGTTATCTGCTGGCCATCCTGGGCTGGCAGATGGGGGGAAAGGCCCTGGAGTTGGCGCAGGGCGTGAACCGTTTCGAAAGTTTGATCTCCGTCTTAATGGCGGGGGGCGTGGTGGCGGGAATCCTTTACATGCGCCACCGGGTTCGAAAAAACCTGGCGGCCAAAAAAAACTAAGCGCGGGGAGCGAGGAGAGAGTCGAAGTAGACCGCCATTTCACGGGCCGTTCGGTCCACCCCCACCTGGGGGGCCACGGCGAGGGCGGCGCGGATCATCTCGGCCCGCAGGGCGGGGTTTCCGAAAACGGCGCTGAAGTCCTTGAGGGCTGTCAGAAAGGAATCCGGGTCCGGCTGGCCGTTGGAATAGGTGACGTTGAATCCGTTCGGGCGGCGCCCGTCGGCGGCGGATTCCCGGGAGAAGACAAACTCCGGCACGGCTCCGTCAGGGTTCGCGATCACGCCCCCCCCGTTCATCTGGGATTTCATGAAACCCGTGGCCGAGGCTTCCCGGCCGTCATCGGAAAGCATCACCGATCCGTCCGATCCGTGGAAGAGCCGCGGGGCTTCCCAGATGTTGTAGTTGTGAAGGAAAATCACGCGCTCGCCCAGTTCCTCGTCTCGGTTCAGATCCTCCACCAGTTCGTAGACCATTTTCTCGGAAACGTTGTCCCGCTGGTAAATCCGCCCGCCCACGATGAGAACCACTCCGCTGTCCAAGAACCGCTGACGCCGCGCCGGATCATCAAAAATTCGGTCCAAGATGTCCAGCCGTTTGTAGCTGGTGATCCGGCGGGTCCACAGCACCATGGGGTGGTTGCGCATTTTTTTAGCCCATTGCGGCCAGAGGAGGGCCCGGCGCCAGAGCCATTCCACGAACTCGCCTTTCAATTTGTCCTTGGCCGCGAGGAGTTCGGCGTCCGTCATGCGGTCCGCCAGGCGAAAAACAGGGTTTTGCCAGATCTCGGCGCTGACCCCGTTGGTGATGAACCGAATTTTTTCAGCGTAGGGGTGTAGAGACGGCATGGCGCGCATCACCCGGGCATGTTTCTCGGCCACGCCGAAGGCCCCGTCCGAAATGGCCACCAGCATCTGGGTGATGTCGATCCGCCCGTCCTTCACGAAGGGTTTGTAAAGGGATCGGTTCATGCGCGTCCGGTTTAGCGTTTCCTGGGGCCAGATCGGGTGGGCGTATTCCAAAGGGGTATGGTCGTTGAAGACGGTTCGGGACGTGGCAAACAGGGGGTCCCCAGCGAGCGGGTCGTTCACGAGTTCCGGATGGCCGAAAAGGGTGGGGGTCTCGCTCAAAACAACGACGTCGGGGCGGAACCCGATATTTTTGCAGAGAGCCAAGGCTCCCCGGCCGACCAGCCAGCTGTGAAACAATCGTTGTTGTTCGGCCCAGGCGTTGGGGTCGGGGGTTTTGATGGGAGCGTCTTCGGCGCAGGGGTAGACGACGTCCGTGATCTCCGGGCAATCGAGAAAATAGACGGTGCCTGAGCCGTAGGCGGCCTTCCACGCCTTAACGGAGACGTGGCGGCCATCAAAAAGTTCCAGGTCGAGGTTGATCCCCGGGTCTTCCAAAACTTCCCGCAGATACCGGCCCGCGGCCACACGTTCCAGAAGAAGATGGTTCCAGTCGTGCCACCCCTGGCTCCACACCGTATTGTAGAGAAGGGAAACCCCGATCACGTTCGTCCCCTGCTCGGCCTGGGCGATCACCCGTTCCCTCAAAAGGGGCCCGATCCCTCCCACGGAGGTCGACATCCCCGCCGCCTGGGCCCCCGCCAACCCAAATTTTTTGTCGATGGCCGAAAGAACCTCCGGCGTCAAAGCCATCTCCATCGCCACCTCAAGGACGGCGCGGGACGTCGGCCCTCTGGGCCGAGCGCCGTCATCGGAGTCTCCGGAGATGGCGGCGCGGGACGTCGGCCCTCTGGGCCGAGCGCCGTCATCGGAGTCTCCGGAGATGGCGGCGCGGGACGTCGGCCCTCTGCCCCGGTCTCCGACCGGGACGGCCCCGACGTCTAGAGGATCAGGTGGGACGGAGCCGGGCCGAGCGCCGTCATCGGAGCCTTCAGCGGTCCCGGCGTGGGGTTGGGTCGGTTCGGTCATGGCGGGGCTATGATAACAATTTTGGTAGAATCCTCCTTTAATTCAATCCTTAAACCAATCCTTCGAGGTCCCCATGAAAACCCGTACTGAAAAAGATTCTTTAGGCCCCAAGGAAGTTCCCGCCGATGCGCTTTACGGGATACAGACGTTGCGCGCCGTCGAAAACTTTCCCGTGAGCGGCTGGCGTTTCCCCCGGTCGTTCATTCGGGCGCTGGCCCTCATCAAAAAGTGCGCGGCCCAGGTCAATGTGGAATTGGGCTTTTTGGATAAGACCATCGGCGAGGCCGTGGGTCGGTCGGCCGCGGAAGCGGCGGAGGGAAAATGGGACGACCAATTCCCGGTGGACATTTTTCAAACGGGTTCCGGCACTTCCACCAACATGAACGCCAACGAGGTCATCGCCAGCCGGGCCAATGAACTTTTGGGCGGTCAGCGGGGCGCTAAGTCGCCCGTACACCCCAACGACCACGTCAACCGCGGACAGTCCTCCAACGATGTCATCCCCACCGCCATCCACGTGGCCGCGTTGGAGTCGTTGGTGAAAGAATTGGTCCCCGCCTTGGGCGTCCTGCGCGCCGCTTTGGAAGAAAAAGCCATCGCTTTCGACGGTATTCTTAAAATCGGGCGCACCCACCTCCAGGACGCCGTGCCCATGAGGTTGGGCCAGGAGTTTGGAGGCTACGCCAGCCAGGTCGCTCACAGCATTCAACGTTTAAAAAACTGCATTCCCCACTTGGCCGAACTGGCCCTGGGCGGCACGGCGGTGGGCACCGGGTTGAACGCGAACCCCGCTTTTATCGATGGGGTCATCAAAAAGCTGGGGGCGGAGACCGGCCTTCCTTTCGTCGGCGCGCCCTCTCGGTTTGAGGCCTTGGCGGCGCGGGACGCTTGCGTGGAAACCAGCGGGGCGCTCAAAACGGTCGCCGTTTCCCTTATGAAAATAGCCAACGATCTGCGCTGGTTGTCCTCGGGTCCTCGGTGCGGGATCGGCGAAATTGAGTTGCCTTCTCTCCAGCCCGGCAGTTCCATTATGCCGGGCAAGGTCAACCCCGTGATCCCGGAGGCCGTGGCCATGGTCTGCGCCCAGGTCATCGGCGCCGACGTGGCCATCACCGTCGGGGGCCAGTCCGGCAATTTCGAGCTGAACGTCATGAAGCCCATGATCGCCCATAATTTATTGTCTTCCATGGCGATCCTGGCCAACGTCTCCCGGCTCCTAGCCGACCGATGCGTCAAAGGCATCCAGGCCAACAAAGCCATCGCCGAAGGGTTCATCGAAAAGAGCCTCGCCATGTGCACGGCCCTGGCGCCCAAGGTGGGTTACGACAAAGCCGCCGAGATCGCCAAAGAAGCCTACGCTTCCGGAAAAACCGTCCGCCAGGTAGCGCTGGAAAAGAAAATCCTGACGGAAAAAGAATTGGAAACCCTATTGGACGCCCGCGCCATGACGGAACCCGGCATGACCCTGGACGGGGCCGGTGGGTAAGGGTTCCCTGTCCATGAAGGGTTTCTTCACGCTGTTCTTTCAGCCGAGAACATGATTTGGTGCGAGACGTTTCCGTTGTTTTGGCCGTCCTGACTCTCTCGGTCTCGTGTTAATGCCCCGCCCTTTTTCAGTCTACGGAACGTATTGTGCCGAGAGGTTGAAGGGCCGGGGGGGACTCGCCTTTTCTGCTTTATTGGCCGGGTTCCTGGGCGCGCTCTTGTGGAATTATTATCCCATGGGTCATTTCCACGATGACTCTATCTATTGGCTTCTATCTCAATCTTTTCGCAGAGGGACCTTCATTCTTGCTAGCGCTCCTTCCGCCGCCCCGCCGGTCAACTACCAGCCGGGCTATCCCCTTCTTTTATCTCTGTTCAGCTGGGGGACCTGTTACGGCGCGGGAAAGGCGCTCTCGTTGGTCGTCACGATGGGGGCCGTGGTGGCGGGAGGGTGGTGTTTCCAAAAAACTCTTGGGCCTCTTACCGCTTTCGGCTTAGTTGTCTGGTGGGCTTCCCAACCAATTCCCGCCCGTTACGCGTCGACCTTGTTGTCGGATCCTTTATTCCTCCTTCTTTGCGTGGTGGCGTTGTCTCTTCACGCTGTTTGGGTTAAAAAAGGGGACCTGGTTTTGGCCCTGGTCGCCGGCTACGCCTGCTGGGTGCGACCCACGGGACTCGTTCTTGTCGCGGCGCTCGCTTTGGACAGCCTGCTCCGGAAAAATTTTCGTCGATGTGTCTTGATTTTGGTCAGTGGATTTGTTTTTCAGGGACTTCTGGCCCTGATGTGGGTCGGGCGGGCGCAAGGGACGAACTTTTTCTTCTCGACTCTGCGCGGGACTTTCGAAGGAGCTCCCGCCGGGGTATATTTGAATCGGGTGGCCCAAAACGCGAGGGATTACAGGGACACCTTTTTTCACTTCTGCGCTTTTCCCCTGGGCCGGTGGTCGCCGTCGGCGCCGTGGCTCCTCTGGGTCGGCAAGATTTTTGTGTGGGGGGCCCTCGGGTGGGGGTGGATACGAGCTCTGTTCACTCCCCTCAGGTCCTGGGCCTTTTTCTTCGTCTTTCATCTGGTGTTCCTCTTGTTCTGGGTCCAATCGGACTTCCGCTATTTTCTTCCGCTCGTGCCCCCCTCCCTGCTCTTTCTTTTCCTCGGACTTCGTGGATTGATCGGCCCACGATGGACCACGGTTTTCCTGGTCTCCAGCCTTTTTCTTTCCATCGCCATGACTTTCGACGCCAACGCCAGGCATCGGGCCGGGCGCGGGCCCGCCTTGCCGACGGCCACGTATCGTTGGATGAAGGAAAACCTTCCGAAAGAGGCCGTCGTGGCCGCCCGATTTCCTCACACCATGTTTTTGAACACAGGTTTGCCAGGTGTGGCGTTGACCCTCACCTATGACCCAGAGCCGTTCCTTTCAGGTCTTATCCAAACGGGCGCCACCCACGTGTTGCTCGATGACCTTCCTCCGCTGGATTCTTCCGGCCTTGGGCCCCCGAGTCCCAACGATTGGACCCGGCCGTGGAATATGTTGATTTCTTACCGGCGGTGGTACGAACCGGTGCGGCGGTTTGAACTCGACGGAAAGACTCTCTATCGGATCGTCGCCGATCCAGGCCCGTTCGGGGGGGCTCTCAGGAAGTTCAAGAACGGGATTCTCCTTCTTGACCAGGGGCGTTTGGACGCCGCCAGGGTCTCCTTTGAGGAAGCGGTTTCGCAAATCCACGGAATGCCAAGCGCCCAGGACCGGCTGGCCCAGTTGGAATTCCGGCAAGGGAAATATGGAGAAGCAGAGGCCGGGCTCCGTCTCCTTCTCAAAGAATGGCCCGAGAATGTCCTGGCCCGTTATCACCTCTATCGGCTCCTTCAGAAATCTGGGGATTTTCGGGCTCCGGCGATGGAAGCCACGGTCCGGGCTCAGGCCCTCCAATATGGATTCTGGCCGGTCCTCTGGTGGATTGAGAAATAATTTGATCTGAACATGGGGGGACATTCCTCTATCCTGGGGTGGCACCGGGAACTCGCGTTCCTTTCTGCTTGGGTCGGCGGTGACACTCCATTTGGTATAATGGAAGGCGCAACGGTTGGCGCGGGTGATTTAATTTAAGGGGAGGGGCGCCATGGCTGGCGAGACGTTTTTATCGCGACAGGGATACGAAAAACTGAGGGAAGATTTGGCCCGCTTGAAAGAGCGGCGGGGGGAGTTGAGCGGGGAGATCGGGGAGGCGCGGGAGAAGGGCGACCTGAAGGAAAACGCGGAATACCATGCCGCCAAAGAAGAACAGGCCAAGGTCCAACGGCGCATCAATGAAATGGAAGAGAAGCTTCGTTTCGCGCAAATCATCGACGAATCGAACGTTCAGTCCGGCGAGATCCGGATCGGCGCGACGGCTCATTTGAAAGACGTGAAATCGGGGGAGGACATCGAGTATACGCTGGTGGACGCGGCGGAGGCGGATTTTTCCAAGGGCCGCATTTCCGTCCAGTCCCCCGTGGCCCAGGCCTTGCTGGGGCACAAGGAAGGCGAACAGGTCACGATCAAGCTGGCCTCCGGTCCCCTGCTTTATCACGTGAAAAAGGTCACCCGGTCGCTGAGTTGAATTTTAAAAAGAAACAAGCCGCTTGAGCCTCGGCCCCGGCGTTTGTATAATCCCCACGCTATGACCGACACCCCCAAAGAATTGCACGTCCCGAAAGGGCTCGAAGATGTGGTCGTCGGGCCCTCCTCGATCACGTTCCTAGACGGCATTAAGGGCCGGATGTTGTATAAGGGCTACGATGCCGTGGCCATGGCCGGCAAGATCTCTTTCGAAGAGGTGGCCTATCTCCTCTGGGAAGGCGACCTCCCGAACCGATCCCAGCTCAAAATATTTTCCCAATCCCTGGCCGAGAGCCGCGCTTTGCCCGGCGAGGTCCTGTCCCTCTTGGAGAAATTCCCCAAGAATTGCCACCCCATGGATGTTCTACGGGAAGGTATCACCCTTTTGGGGATGCTCGCCCCGGACGCTTCGGACGAATCGCCGGGGGCCCTTCGCCGGAAAGCGGTGGGGCTGGTGGCGCGCATGGCCACCCTGGCCGCCGCCTGGGACCGCATCCGCCGCGGACAGGCTCCGATCGCGCCGGACCTCACCCTGGGGCACTCCGCCAACTTTCTCTACATGATCACGGGCCAGAAGCCCGACCCTCTGAGCGTCGAGGCGATGGACATGTATTTATCCCTCCTGGCCGACCACGATTTGAACGCCTCGACCTTCACGGCGCGGGTCATTATCTCCACCTTGTCGGATATGCATTCCGCCGTGGCCGGAGCGCTGGGGGCTCTCAAGGGACCTTTGCATGGGGGCGCCAACGAGAAGGCCATGGAGATGTTTTTGGAAATCGCCGATCCCGCCAAAGTCGATACCTGGATAGAAAAAGCCATTCAGGAGAAACGCAAGATCATGGGGTTCGGTCATCGGGTTTACAAAGTCGAAGACCCCCGGTCGGTGCCGCTCCGCGCCATGTCGCACCGGCTTTCCCAGGTTCGGGGCGACATGCGGTGGTACAACATTTCCATCAAGGTGGCCGAAGCCGTTCAACGGCGGAAAAATATTTACACCAACGTGGATTTTTTCTCCGCCTCGGTGCTCTATATGATGGGGGTTCCCATGGACATGTTTACGACGGTTTTCGCCGCCGGCCGGGTCGCCGGTTGGTGCGCCCATATTTTTGAACAGTTGGCCGACAATCGTCTGATCCGGCCCCGCACCGATTACGTGGGTCCCACCGACCGTCCCTTCGTCCCACTGGAGCAACGCCCTTAACTTGGGTGTCCGTCCTTTGACCGACGGACCCCTCCCCCCCGCCTTCAAGACGGACGCCGAACTGTTATCCGGAAACCGTCGTCTTCCCGTGTGGCGCCTTTGGGCCCCCTTGGCTTGGATGGTTTTGGGTGGAGCGGTGGTTTTTTTCTGGAACCCCCGATCTCCGAAACGAACCCATTCCGTTTCCACGCGAGACATCTCCCTCCTGGACAAACCCGAAGGCCTTTTTTGCGCCCAGCCGGAGCGCCTGCCCAAAGTTGCCATCCTGCGCATCGTGGACGGCGACACCGCCGAAATCCTTTGGCAAGACCAACCGACCTATTTGCGCTATTACGGCGTCGACACCACCGAGCGGGGGCAACCCTGCTACGACGAAGCCACGGCCCGCAACCGCGCCCTGGCCGGAGGCGCGGTGCGCCTGGCTTTTGACGAGCGCGAACGGGACGCCCATGGGCGGCTCCTGGCCTATGTATTCACCGACTTGGGCCTGAGCGTGGACGCCCAGCTGGTGGCGGAGGGGTTGGGCAGAGCCTGGAAACGGGATGGAGGATTTCGTGACCGCATCGTCGCCCTGGAAGCGAAGGCGAGGGACGCCAAAATAGGGTGTCTCTGGTCCGGCGATCCCGTGCCTGAAAAACGAAAACCACGGCGTAAGCGCCGAGCTCGCGCGTGAGGCTCTTTGTGGATGACCTTCGGTCGCCACCTCCCGGGTGGCTTTTAGCCCGAACGGTGCAAGAGGCCCTTTCGATCCTCGAAGCCGGCGGAGCGGAGGAAGTGAGCCTCGACTATTTCATCGGCAACGGAGAAGGAGGAAACTTCCTTCCCGTGGCCCATTTCATCGCGCAGATGCCCGAGTCCCGGCGTCCCCGCCGGGTCCGGATCCACACCGCCTCCGACGCGGGCGCTTCCGCCCTCGCCCGCGCCTTGGCCGGCGCCGTGGTGATCAAGAGGGATTGACTCCAACCCACGTTATGAGCGGAACCAAACTCTGATGTTGGCCAAAATCATGAGCGCCGCGGTGAGCGGAATCGACGGGTTCATCGTCCAAGTGGAAGTCGATCTCTCTCCGGGGTTGCCGGTGTTTTCCACCGTCGGCCTTCCGGACGCGGCCGTGCGGGAGTCCAAAGACCGCGTGGTGGCGGCGGTGCGGAACTCCGGTTTTGATTTTCCCGTGCGTCGTGTGACGGTCAATCTCTCGCCCGCCGATGTCAAGAAAGAGGGGACGGCCTTCGACCTTCCGATCGCGGTGGGGGTTCTGGCGGCCGAGGGTCTGGTGCCCGCGGATCGCGTGGCGAAGCACGTTTTAATCGGTGAGTTGGCTCTGGATGGGCGAGTGCGCCCCGTGCGGGGCGTTCTTTCCATCGCGTTGGCGGCGCGGGACCAAGGTTTCGAGGCCCTCCTTCTGCCTGCCTCGAACGCGGCCGAGGCGGCCGTGGTGGAAGGGTTGACGTTGGTTCCCGTCAGGAGCCTCGAAGAAGCCCTCCGTTACCTGCGCGGCGAGTGGTCCCCTCCCCCGACGCCCCGCCCTGTGGCGGTCGCGGTTCCTATGGAGAACGGGCTCGACTTTGCTGATGTGCGGGGGCAACTGTTCGCCAAACGGGCGTTGGAAGTGGCCGCGGCGGGGGCCCACAATATCCTCATGATCGGCCCGCCGGGTTCAGGCAAAACCATGCTGGCCCGCCGGCTCCCGGGGCTCTTGCCGCCCATGGATTTTGAGGAGTCTTTGGTGACGAGAAAAATCCACTCGGTGGCGGGCTTGGGCCCTTCCGCGCCCATGGGCGAGCGCCCTTTCCGGAGCCCTCACCACACGATTTCCGATGTGGCTCTGGTGGGGGGCGGGTCCATCCCGCGGCCCGGCGAGGTCTCACTGGCGCACAACGGGGTCCTTTTCTTGGATGAACTGCCGGAATTCGACCGCCACGTTCTGGAGGTCCTTCGCCAGCCCTTGGAAGAGGGGGCGGTAACGGTTTCCCGCGCGGCCAAGACTGTTTCCTTTCCAGCCCGTTTCACTCTGGTGGCCGCCATGAACCCTTGTCCCTGCGGCTACGAGGGACATCCCGACCGGGAATGCGTCTGCGCGCCCTTCGCCATTCGGAAATATCGGGCAAAAATTTCAGGGCCGCTTCTGGACCGGATTGATATGCACATCGAAGTCCCCGCCCTCCGCCTGGCGGAGTTGACGGAGGATCCTCCCCCCTCTGAGGGAACAGCCGCTGTGCGGGAACGGGTTCTCGCGGCCCGGGGGCGCCAACGGGCGCGCTTGGGGCCCCGCGGCGCGGGGGCGAACGCCCTCATGGGCGTCAAGGAAGTCAAACTCCATTGCAAGCTGGACGCGGGATCAAAAACCCTGCTCAAAGCCGCCGTGTCGCGGCTGGGGCTTTCGGCCCGGTCTTTCGATCGGATCCTCAAAGTCGCCCGGACAATCGCGGATTTGACGGGCGACGTCGCCCTCAGGGAAGAACACGTGGCGGAGGCTGTCGGCTATCGCACGCTCGACCGCCCGCTGGCGTGAAAGGCGTGATGAAAAGGAGACCCTCGTGAGGTGGGAAAATGGGCTTCCGAAGACGCCACGGAACGCCACATGGCGTCCTCTCCTGTGCAAGAACTGCTCCGCCAGGATCCGGCGCTTGTATCGGCCCCGCCGGAAATTCTGACGTTTGAATCTTTAAATGATTAGGATGGTCGGGTTTTAGGCTGGAAATCTTTGGGGTCGTTCGTCTTCACTGGAAATAGGGTGGCGCGTGGCCCTCTTTCCATTTGATATTGCATCCCACGCTGGGTTTTTGGTTTCCGGGGGCGGGCCGGCCGGCGATGACCGCATCCAGGGCGGCCCGTAGATCGGTTCCCGTCACGGGTTTGCCGTTGCCCGGACGGCTGTCATCCAGCTGTCCGCGGTACACCAGGCGGCGCCCCTTGTCGAATAGAAAGAAGTCCGGCGTGCAGGCGGCGGAAAAGGCTTTGGCCGTTGCCTGGCTTGCATCATACAGGTAGGGAAAAGAAAATCCCGCTTCCGCGGCCTGGACCTTTAGGTTCTCGGGCGCATCTTCCGGATGCTCCGCCGCGTCGTTGGCGCTGATGGCCACGATCCCCAGGCTCCTCCTTGCGTAGTCCCGTCCCAACTTCGCCAGCGCCGTTTCAATGTGCTTGACGTAGGGACAATGCCGGCAAATGAACAGAATCAGCAGGGCGTCCCGGCCGGCGAAATCCTCCTGGGAGACCGGTTTTCCGGTGGTTACGTCCGGCAAGCAAAACCCCGGCGCCGGCGTTCCGAGCGGCAACATGACGGATGGGGTGAGAGACACGGAGCCCTCCTTCGCGCGTGCGAAATGGAATCGTTAGCACGGTTTATTAAGTCCGATAATAATCTATCTCTCCCGGGGCGCCGTGTCAAATGACGCCGCCTTGAAGGGCGGAGCGAGCGCGAAGCCAGGGCAAAATTGATTTTCGTCGGGAAATCGGCTATATTTACACAACGCGAAACGCTTAAGTTTGAATTTCAGTTCAGATTCCTTGTTCCATTCCCATGCCTTTCAGCTGGGCCCCCACGATGTTTTGGGAGGCGGGAGTTTTTTCGCGCGAATTTCGCACAGGTGGCAGAGCGGTCAAATGCACCAGACTGTAAATCTGGCGGGCCTCGCCCTTCGAAGGTTCGAATCCTTCCCTGTGCAATTTTTTTCTGAACCCCAGCCCTTCCCCAAACCCTTCTTTTTGAAAAGCTAAACAGAAAAACCGCGGCGGATTTTACCGTCTTCGCGCGTCGCGTAAAAACGGGATGGGGTTACAACGTGAATTTCTTCAGGGTCGTGGAGAGGACTTCGTAAACCGAGTCGAGGCGGGCCCGCGCGTCGGCGGGGAGGTTTTGTTTCTTGAGGATTTCCACTTCCCCAAGAGCTTTTTGGATGTTGAGCTGGTCGGTTTTGACCGCGCTGTGCAGGGATTCCATCATGGCGTTTAATTCCCCCTGCAGATCTTTCATGCTGTCGGTTTCTCGAAGCACGACCCGATGGGTCAGGTCAAGGGCCGAGACGGCCCGCGCCAGGCGCGTGAACCGAAGGACGGGGCCCGCCAAACGGTGCAACAAGACGTAAAGGAAAAATGTCACCGAAAGGATGTAGAGCACGAACCGCAGGGCAAATCCCCGCAAGGCGGAGTCCCAGACTTGAGCCAGATCGGGACGAGTTGGATTCCCCAGGACGGAGTCGCTGAGGATGCCGTAGAGGTCCATGAACATCATGAGGGTGAGGGAACCGACAAAGAGGACGGTGATGAGAACATAGCGGGATTGGAACGATCCCTTGATCACGGTGGTGCGACGGGCGATGCGTGTTGGTTCGAGATTGGGTTGGCTCATCGTGACCCAAAGATAACCCGAATTTCGAGGTATGTCAAGGCCCCCCCGTTCTGTCTTCGACTTTACGGTTCCGACGGAATGTGTTAATCTTACCTCGATGAAAAATCATTTGGATCCGGAGATACCTCAGGAACCGGTTTCCCCAAGGAGAGCTCCCGTGACGAGCGAAGCCCCCGTTGTTGACGATATGAGCATGGAGGAGTTGCTGAAGGAATCGGCTCCTCAAAGCCGAAGCGGGTCGTTGGTCACGGCCACAGTGGTGGAGGTGACGTCCACCGGTGTTTTGGTCGACGTGGGCTTGAAGGTCGAGGCGTCCATCCCTCTGGCGGAATTTCGGTCTCTCGCGAAGCCCCCCGTGGTGGGGGATTCTTTTCCCGTTCTGATCAAGCGCGCTTCCGGGCCCGAAGGCCCGGTGGTTTCTTTACGGGAAGCCCGCGATCGTTCGGGCTGGGCCCATGTGATCCAAGCCCGGGACGCGGGCTCGACGATCGAGGGGACCGTGCTTCGTTCCGTCAAGGGCGGGTTGATGGTGGACGTGGGGTTGGAAGCTTTCCTTCCCGCTTCCCAGGTCGACCGGCGTCCGGTCAAAGATCTGGAGGTCTGGGTAGGACAGAAAATTCAAGTCGTAGTGATCGAAATGGACGCCCACAAGGGCAACGTGGTGGTTTCCCGGCGGAAACTCTTGGAAAACGAAGCCGCCCACCATCGCGACGCGACCCTAAAAACCCTGGAGGTCGGCAAGGTCCTGAAAGGCACGGTGACCAGCCTGACCGCTTTCGGCGCCTTCGTGGATCTGGGCGGGGTGGAAGGGCTCCTGCGCATCACGGACGTTTCCTGGGGATGGGTCGGGAAACTGACCGAGGTCCTGAAAGTGGGGGAAGTCCTGGAGGTCAAGGTTTTGAAGTTTGATCCGGCCACGGGAAAAATCGGTCTTGGGCGCAAGCAACTCCTTCCCAAACCTTGGGACAGCGCCGAGGCTCAATGCCCCGTGGGGTCGATTCAAAAAGGGAAGGTGACTAGTTTGACGGATTTCGGAGCGTTTGTGGAAGTGGCTCCCGGTATCGAAGGCCTGGTTCACCAGTCCGAGTTCTCCTGGAAAGAGCGGGGCGTCAAGCCGAAAGAGGCGGTGAAATTGGGGGACGAGGTCTACGTCTACGTTCTCTCCGTCAACAAGGCGGAGGAAAAGATGGCGCTCAGCCTGAAACGCGCGGGAGAGAACCCCTGGGTGGAGGCCGCCCGGCAATACCGCCAGGGCACCCGCGTGACGGGGGTCGTCACCAACATGCTTCCGGTGGGCGCCTTCGTGCGGCTTCCTTCCGGCATCGAGGGAATGATTCGTCTGCAGGACCTCTCTTGGACCAAGACCTACACGCACCCCAAAGAAGTGTTCCGCGTGGGGCAGGAAGTGGAGGCCGTGGTGTTGGAAGTGAATCCCACCGCTGAAAAAATGTCCCTGGGATTCAAACAGCTCGCCGAGGACCCCTACGCCGCTTTCTCCAGCGGGGCCACGGTGGAGGCGAAGGTGGTGCGCCTCACCGACAGCGGGGCGTTCCTGGAACTGGCGCCCGACATTGAAGGCTACGTGCATATCAGCGAAATCGCGTCGGAAACGCGATTGGACCATCCCTCCCAGGCGCTGACCGTGGGGGACATGGTGACGGCCCAGGTGGTGAAGAACGACCGCAAGAAGCGGCGCATCGATCTCTCGATCAGCAAGCACGAGCGGCGGGAAGAAAAGCGCCTCCTGAAACAATACAAGGCGACCAACGACGGAGTTTCCTTGGGTGAGGTGATGGGCTGGGGAGCCTCCCAGTCGGAGGCGATGGGGGTAGAAGCGCCGCCGGAAAATATCCCGGCCGTCGAGGATCGGGCGGTTGACACCGCTCCGGTTGAGCATCCGTTGGTATCGAATTCGTCACCGGCGGAGCCGGTGGCGGCTTCAACCTTGCGGGTGGAAGACACGGCCGGCTCGGAACCGAGGGTGACGGAGCCGTTGGTGGCCGAGGCCCCGCTCGCCGAACCGACTGCTCCGGCGGAAGATCGCCCTGCCTGAAACCAAGGCGGGTCCGATTTCAACGGTCTCTCCGGTGAAATCGGCGCACCCCGGTCGGCCCGCCTGGAAGGTGGACCCGATTTCGTTACTGATCGTCATGGTCGGGGCGGCGGCGTTCGTCTGGGCCCTGCGCTCGGTTCCCCCGCGGCCCCCCGTCGTCCGGTTCCCCCGGCAACCCTCTGAGTTCCGTGTTCCGGCGGAGCTTTCCGCCGCGAAGGCCGCCTCCCTCGCGGCGCTCGCCGTTCGCCCCGATGACGCGTCCGCGCTCGTTGACTTGGCCATCGCTAGCTTTGAAAGCGGGAGCGGTGATTACGTCAAAGGTTTGGAATACGTGGAACGGGCTCGGGATCTGGGGGCCTTGGACGAGCGTCTTTTCTACTATGCCGGGGTGATGTACGAAGCCCAGGGCCTCTCCGAATACGCGGTTCCGGAATACGAAAAATACCTCCGCCGCCACCCCGAAGATTTAGAAACCCGGCTTCGCCTGGCCAACCTTTTCTACCGCATGGAAGAGTTGGATAAAAGCATCGACGCCTATCGTTTGGTTCTCGCGGGCAAACCGGGAGACCCCCTCGTTTCCTACAACTTGGCCATGGCCTATCGGGACAAGAAAAGCTGGGCCGAGGGCCTGGAAGCGCTCAAGCCGTTTCTCCAGGGGGGCACCTCCCTGCCATCGGGTGGACACAAGCTGTTGGGGGATCTTTACCGGGGGTCCGGCGACCCCCAGCGCGGATTGGCGGAGTATGAAAAAGAACTCGCTTTAGCGGGCGAGAGCACTGATTTGGCTTCGGGGATGGCCCAGGCGAACGAGGATCTGAACCTCATTGCTTCCGCCATTGAGAGGTGGCAAAAAGTCCTCCAGCTGGATCCGAACCACCGCGAGGCCCGCGCCCGTCTGCGCCGTTTGAAACAGCCGGTCCCCGGCCGACGGAGATAATTCTTCCTTCCTGATCGGTCCTTCCGTTAGAGCGAACGTGGTGGCCGGGCGAAAATCGGCCACACCCCAGGGGGGGCCCCTTAAAAGCCTTGCCGGAATATCAGGAGGTCGGAATCGGGAGCGTAAACCAGAATTTGGCGCCCTGACCGGGTCCGTCCGATTCAGCCCCGATTTCTCCGCCGTGGGCATGAACGATCTCTCGCGCAATGGTGAGGCCTAGCCCCAGCCCGTCTTTTTTCGACGCATGGGACTCCACCTGGTAAAACTCCTCGAATATCCTCGGCAGAGAGACAGCGGGGATTCCTTCGCCCGTGTCCCTCACCTCGACCCGGAACTGTCCCGGTTCCCGGACGGCGCGGAGCGTCACCCGCCCTCCCGCGGGGGTGTGTTTGAACGCGTTTCCAATGAGGTTGGTCAGGGCCTGGTCGATCCTCCGACTATCGAGCGGAATGGCCGGGAATTCGCCTTCGAGCAGGGTCTTGAACTCGATCTTTTTTTGTTCGGCCAACGCGACCATGCGGAGATCCATGTTCGTGAGGATCTCGGTCAAAACCGCGGGGGATTTTTCCACCCGGAGCTTCCCCGATTCGATGCTGACGACATCCATGAGGTCGCTGATCAAGCTTCCCTGATGGTCCGCTTGCGAGACGATGATGTTGAGGAATTTGGCTGTCTGTTCGGGCGGGAGGTCCCGCTGGAATTGGAGGAGCTGGGCGTACCCCCGGATCGACGCCAAAGGCGAGCGCAAGTCGTGGGAGACGATCGATAGGAAGTGGGTCTTCAGATCGCTCAATCGCCGGAGCTCGGCGTTTGTTTTCTTTAAAGTTTCCAAGAGCCGTCTGTTTTCCACCGTCAGGCGATTTTTTTCCAAAGCGTTATCGAGGGAACGTTTGAGCTGGTTGGAGTCAATGGGCTTGATGAGGTAATCGTAGACGTCCGCCTGGATGGCTTTGACCGCCATGTCGAGGGAAGCGTGGGCGGTCATGAGGATGACATTGATGTCTTCGTTGGTTCGGCGGAGTTCCTTGGCCAGGGCCAAACCCGTCATGTCACCCAACTCGTAATCCAAAAGGGCGACCTGGTATAAATTCCGGGCCCCGGCATGGATGGCGGCCGTGCCCGTGGCCACGCCCTCCACCTCGTAGCCGTCCTCGGAAAGGACGTCCACGAGCAGGTCCAAGAGGTGGGGTTCGTCGTCCACCACCAGGATCTTTCCTGAATTTTCGGTGTCTTTCATAGGGGCAGGCGGATCGCTCGCCCTTTTTCCCGGTTATGGGCGGAGAGGCACCGTCAGCTTGACATAGAGTAATGGGAGTTTGACGAAAGATCAAGGGGAATCTTGGCTGGTTTTTTGCGAAAAGGTGATTCTGGCTCAAGCCCAAACGGAGGCCTTGACTCGGGGGGGTTTGGGGTCTATAATTCGCTGATACGCAATTCGTCGGAAAATTTAAGTCATCGCCGCGGCACGCGCCGCGCAAGGGGGAGTTCGTGCCAGCCAAAATTCTCGTCGCTGAAGATGATGCCAATATATTGGGTTTGTTGTCGGTTTTTCTGAGCGGCTTAGGTTATGAGGTGTCTCTGGCCCGGGACGGCCAAGAGGCGCTCGATATGGCTGTTCAGATCAAGCCGGACCTCCTGATCGCCGACATCATGATGCCCCGGATGAACGGGTTCAAACTGGTGAACACCTTGGCCATGGACCGCCACGACATCCCGATGCCGAAGGTGATCATGTTGACGTCTTTGGCCGACCAGGAAAACGTGCAACGCGGCCTTTCCGTCGGGGCCGACGTATACATCCCAAAACCATTCAATTTGGAAGACGTGGCGGCGCGGGTCAAAGAACTTTTAGGCGAAACGACCGCTAAATAAGGCGGCGTTCCCAGAGGGAACTTATGGGATTCTATCGACGTTGGAAAATCTTTTGGATGAACCATTGGCTGCCCATTGTCCTGGTGGCCTCCTTTATCCTCCTGTCCTGGGCCACGGTGTACGGGCTCTCCAAATTGGAGAGCTTTTACCGGACCATGACCCTGGCCACGCTCCCGCTTCAACTTCTTTTGACGGGTTTGAACGCGATCATCTTTGTTTTCCTCTATTCCGTTATTCTTCAAGGGAATTTTGGGAAACTGGGAAAAAAATCACGAATCACCCTGAGCGATGTGAAGGTCTCCTTCAAGGATGTGATCGGTTTGGAAAACGCCAAGAAGGAGGCCATGGAGGTGGTTCAACTCCTGAAAGACCGGGCTCGGCTCAAGGCCATCGGCGGTAACATCATTAAAGGGCTCTTGATGGTGGGTCCTCCGGGAACGGGTAAAACACTGCTCGCCAAGGCCATCGCCACGGAAGCGGGCGTGCCTTTCCTCTCCATCTCGGGGTCCGAATTCGTGGAGGTGTTCGTTGGGGTGGGGTCCAGCCGGGTCCGCAAGCTTTTTAAACAAGCCCGCCAGTTGGCTTACGCCCATGGCGCTTGCATTATCTTCATCGATGAGCTGGACGTGATCGGGCGGGGACGCCACTTCAACGCCTTTGGCGGCGGCGAGGAAACCAACAGCACTCAAAATCAGCTTTTGGTCGAAATGGATGGTCTGGGTGAAAAAGCTCAGAACGTGGTGGTGATCGGCGCCACCAACGCGGCGGAAGGTGTTTTGGACAAGGCCCTCCTCCGTCCCGGCCGGTTTGACCGGAAAATTTACATCGACCTTCCGAACCTAACGGAACGGGTGGACCTGTTTCGCTACTACCTGAAAAAAGTGAAACATGACAAAGGGATGGACATCGGGCGCCTCGGCCGTCGATGCGTGGGGAAATCGCCCGCCGACATCATGAACATCACCAAAGAAGGCGCCTTGATCGCCACGCGAAACAAGCGGGACGTGGTGGTTTATAAGGATTTGACGGAGGCCATTGAACGGATCGATTTGGGCATCGCCCACCCGCTCTCCATGTCGGACAAGGAAAGGGAAAACACGGCCTATCACGAGGCCGGGCATCTGCTCGTCCTTTATACCCTTCATCCCACGGACGATGTATTCAAAGCCTCCATTATTCATCGGGGAGGCGCCCTGGGCGTGGTGTATCACAGCCCGCGGGAGGAACAGCACACCTCCAATCGCGACCGAATTTTGGCCGACATCAAGGTGTCTTTGGGCGGTTACATGGGCGAGAAGGTGAAATTCGGCGTGACCTCCAACGGGGTGTCCTCGGATTTCGCTCACGCCATGGGCCTGGCCCACACCATGGTCTGGCGGCTCGGCATGGGGCGGAACGGTTTTGTGGGGGATTACAGCGTGATTCCCGAAACGCAACTTTCCGATTCCATCAAAGAAAAATTAAATCAAGAAACCTACGAGATCCTAAGCGGATGCGCCAAGGACGTGGAAGAATTGCTTCGAGCCGATTGGACGATCGTGGATCGGTTCGCCCAGGAACTTTTGAAACGCAACGAGTTGGAGTATGATGAAATCCATGCTATTTTCGCAGAATATGGCAAAGCCCGCGAACAGGTTCCCATTCAAACGGTCACTCCGGACGCTCCGCCTCCTCCTTCTAACGCTCCCGGCGCTTAGCGCCTGCGGCCCCGTTTCCTTTCCGGCGGATCGTTTGCCGGAGGCCGTGCACGATCTGTGCAAGAAAGAACAAAAGGTGGACGTGGAGGCCCGCTTGGTGGGGAAAACCCTCTATCTATCCTGCTCGGTGGAGGGATTGATTGGTTTGGATTTGAATTTCCAAAAGGAAGCCCTGGAAACCTTGGAAGGCGTGATGCTGTCGGGCACGCGCGCCACCCTTTCAACGGACGCCAAGGTGGATTTCCTCATCGTGAGGGTGAAAGACGCCCGGCTGGGGTCGATCATTACCCTTCTCCGCTATGTTCCGGACATCAAAGGCCTACTCTACATGCGGTATTCCCGGAGCGATTTTGAAGATCGCCTGGTGATCGAGACGGATGGAGCCCAGGACCCCGCCAACACGCCGGAAACTCTCCGCGACATCTCTCTCCCGGAGTTCATGGCCCGGCTCATCTCTTCCCGCCTCCATCGCCAAATCACGGGGAATCCCCTCGTCAGCGTTTTTCTTCGGATTTCCCAGGTCCGCGGCCGGGTGGAAGACGGCGTCCTCATCCTCACGTTGGAACGAGCGGAGCAGGACGCGCTCCCCTTGGCCACCAACGAAATCCTCGAAGCCGCCGTGGCCGAAGTCGTCGTGGACGTCACGGGAAAATTTGATCCGAAAGGCGTCCTCATCGAAGACGTCCGCCTGGAGGAAAGCGACGGCCGTCTCCTCTGGGAAAAACCTCTCCTCGCCCTTCAATCCCGCGTCAAATCCGCCGAAAAGAAAAAGCGGGAATAGTGAACGGGGGGAGGGCGTCCGCCTAATAACTTAGCGAGGGTTCCCCAATCGAATATTTCCCAAAAGATCCGAAAACACCGTAGTGTCGACAAAGTTTTTGTTCACCACTCGGGTGAATCTCTCCTCCGGCTCCCCTCCTATCCCTTCCTACCAACAGGGACCTGCTTAGCCGCGAGGCAAACGGGGCTGACACTTGGCGGCGTCGCCTGAGAGCCGCCTTCGCCAAGAGGGGAAAGAAAGCAAGGATTTCCCCTTTGCTCTCCAAAAAAGAAAGGCCCGTCCCCAAGGGACGGGCCTTTCGCGTTCTGGATGCGCAGGTTAGGTTAGAAGAGAAGGTTCAAGGCAACGGTGAGCATGTAGCCTCGATCGCTGTACGTTTTGTCGATGGCGCTGGCGCTTTTCGATTTCACGTCTTCCAGCCAAATGTAACGGTAGCTTCCGTCCAGGGAGAGCGATTCGTTCAGCTTTGCCTCCAGACCGCCTCCGGCGTGCAGACCAAACCGATTCTCGGTATTCGTTTCAACCGACGGTCCTGACACACGTGTGAAATACCATCCGGTTCCACCCAACAGATACGGGCTTACCGGAGAGTGGGGAACGAGGTAGGCCAATAAGGAGGCCTGAACCGGATAAGTTTTGACGCTGACGTCGTTGGCGTATTTGTCTTTCCGGTAATCGATGGATCCTTCCAATCCCAAAACCGGTGTCAAATGAGCCCGGGCTTGGACGCCGGCGGAATAACTTCCGTTGTCGGCATCTTTCGGTTTAAAATAACTCCCCCGGGGCCCTATGGAAAATCCTTGGTCACCGACACCGACCTCTTCCGCTGAAACAATAAAGGGCAACGCCAAACAAATCGTTGCCGCCGCCAACAAGCTTTTTGCCCTGCCGGGATTCCAATTCATGGTGAGACTCCTTTAATTTAAAGAACTCACTTGTTGTAGGTTTGGGGTTGTAAATAGACGACAACCGCGGCCATCAATAAGAGAGGCATGGACTTTTCACAGTGGATAAGACACGGAGTCGGCGTTGAAGGTAACAAAAGGCCAAGGAGCGGATGATGGTTCAGAAGCCCACATAAACACCCGCGCCCCAATACCGGATTTTTTCATCAAAGAATTGGCCGTAGGGGGAATAACCGTCGTAGAACTCTGCCAAGAGACGGATATGGCGGTCCCGCAAGGCCGGTTTTCCCATCTCAAGGCCCGCTTTGACGCTGAAGTTATATTCCGCCGAATGCTGTTGTTTCCACGTGATGTCCAGGCCAGCCACGGGTCGAAAGAACGCGGGGGAATCTCCCCCGCGCAATTCGGCCCCCCAATGAATGTTCCACGGCTTCAGGTCGGCGGGGTCCCGGGAAGTCAAATATTCTCCCCCGGCGTATATCCGAAAAAGGGAATTTTCCAAAGCCAAGACTTCCTCGATTGCTTCGTAGCTGTAGTTCAAACGCGGAATAGGATTATTGAGAAGAAGTTCATCGCCCAAATGGGAACTTTGGTGGTAATATTGGAGGCGTCCCGTAAAATCGTGCCATCGATGGGTGGCGGCCAATCCGAAGGTGAAATCCGTATTGATGAGGTCCTTGGAGGGGGTGCTCCAGTTGAATTGGGAGAATACGCCGGCCAAAAAACCCAGTTGGGCTTGGAATGATTTTCCATCCCACCGCACCAAGCCTAAACTTTCTCCGAATCCAACGGACCACGCCGTGAAAGTTTGGGCGGGGGTTTTGACGCTCAAGAGGCTCATGAAGAATTGCCGCTCTTTCGGGTCCGCCAGCAAAGGACGGAACACGTCGTTGGAAGGGAAAAACCGGAGACCGCCGTCTGCTTTTGAAACTTCGACGTCCGGGACGAGGTCACTTTCAGCAGAGACGCTCACAGCCATGCCCCACATCATCAGGGAACCCAAAACAAAAAGCCGGCCAGTCAGGGAGCGGTGCTGTTTATGGGTTCGTGAACCGAAAACTTTTTTTGATGGGTCCATCGTCGTTGCCTCCGAATATAAAACGGCCCGAGCCCGAGGCGTCTTCCTTCTGAGAGCTTTCAGACGCCGCGGAATCGAGCCGTTGGTAAACCGCCGCGCTATTCGCTCAGGCGGCTGATGGAACTTTTGACGCTGGAGAGGGCTTGGCGAAGTTGGTCCCAACTGCCTTGGGCGTTATGAACCCAATGCCGAACCTTTTTTTCCGCGTCGCTTTGGGTCGGAGTCATGATGCGGGCCACCACCGCCCCCACGGCCGCGCCGGCGACGACGGCCAGACTGAGGGAGAGCGCCGGATACTTTTTCATCCAGTTAACGGCGCTGTCCAGGTTTTGTTTGAACTCTTGTTTGATTGGTTCCGAGTTTCGGGAAACGCGAGCTCGGAGATCTTCCCCCAACGTCTCAATCGATTCTTTAACGTCTGCACTTCGATCCATCATGGGACTCCTTAAGTTTCAATGAAACCCTTCCCCCATGAGACGGTTTTAGGGGCCCAAAGGTTACATGATGGTTCAATTCTTCGATCTCGCGACAAGCCCGGAAATCCCCACAACGGAGCAAATCGCCCCGGTGATGAGAAACCAGACTGTTTTGTCCGTTGGCGCGCCGGTGAAGAAACGCGATAGGTCGGACCCTAAGGATTCGGACGCATGGACCCCGTAACCCAGCAACACGATTCCGATGACCAGAAAAACAACCGATAAGACCCTATTCATGAATTCCCTCCCTTTGAAAGATCGGACAACACATGCTTCGACCCTTCGCCGGCGATGGAGGTAACAGGTCTGGCTTGAATAATCAGGATTTGACGAGAATCAAGTGGCCGTCCGGCTCACCGTCCTCGCTGGGGAGCGGAGATTTCGTGAAGACCACGGGAACGGCGATTCCAGCTTTCGTCCGAAGAAGACCGGGGCGTTCCGAACAGGAGTCTCCTTCCCGGGTGGTGGTGGAATCCCCTTTTTCCTGGGAGAGAAGGGTGGACAAGGGTTTTCCAATCAGGGCGTCCGGCGTCCAGCCCGAAAGCTTTTCGGCTCCCTTGTTTAAAAATAAGATTCGACCGGTTCGGTCCGTGGCGATGAGATTGCCCGGAAGGTGGCGGAGAGCGCGGGCGTGCCAATCGTCCATTTCGCCCACCACCTTTTCCATCATGTGCCGATGGAGGGCCAACTCGATCACGGCTTGGAGGGACCGTGTTTCAAAGGGTTTCAGGATATAACCGAACGGCATCGTTACTTTTGCCCGGTCCAGAGTGGCGCTATCCGCGTAAGCGGTCAGGAAACTCACGGGCAGGTTGTATTCGGCGTAGAGGCGCTCCGCCACTTCGATTCCGTCCTGGGGTCCTTGGATCCGAATGTCCATCAAAACAAGGTCTGGCCGCTGAAGCTCCACGTTTCGGATGGCTTCTTCACCGCTGGCCGCGATCCCGGTGACGACGTAGCCCGTTTTCATTAAAAATCTTTTCAGGTCTTCCGCCACGATGCGCTCGTCTTCCACAATCAGAATCTTTGTCCCTTTCATAACGTCCCTCCCTCTATTGGCGATCGTTTTGCAGGATCTATAAAAGCGATGGTAAACCGCGCGCCCCCCTTGCTCTGAACGGAGATACGACCCCGCAACTGCTCCGTCAAGATGTGGACCAACCGGAGACCCAAGGATTCGGTGGATTCGAAATCAATGTCATGGTTCAACCCCACCCCGTCGTCGGCGACCGTGAGTTCGAACGCATTTCCCGACAACACCCGGAATTGCACGAAGATGGTTCCCTCCCGCCCTCCGGGATAGGCGTATTTTAAGGCGTTGGACACCAACTCCGTCACGATGAGACCGCAGGGGATGGCGATGTCCAGGCTCAGGGGAACCTTGGCCACGTCGAGCCTCAGCTTGATTTTGTCCATTTGAACGCTGTAAGTTCGGAGCAGATTGTCGGTCAGTTTCCCGACATAATCTGAAAAATCCATGCGGGCCAGGTCCGGCGATTGGTAGAGACATTCGTGAATAATGGCCATGGACCGTACCCGGTTCTGGCTTTCCAAGAAAATGGCCAGGAGCGCCGGGTCTTGGATGTTCTCAGATTGGAGGCGGAGAAGACTGGAGATCATCTGGAGGTTATTTTTCACGCGGTGGTGGATTTCCTTCAACAGGGCTTCTTTTTCCCGAAGCGACGCGGTGAGGGTGTCCTGGCTTTGTTTTCGGCGAGTGATATCCCGGATGACTTGGGAAAATCCCAACACGACCTTTTTTTGGTTTGAAAATGGAGTCGTCACGATTTCAGCCCAGAAGAGAGAACCATTTTTTCGCGTCCGCCATCCTTCCTCTTCAAAAAAGTTCTGAAGTTTTGCTTCTTTAAAGGTGTTTTGCATCTTCCCATCTTCCCGTTCTTCCCGGGAGAAAAGGCACGAAACGGGTTCTCCCATGACTTCCTCCGGTCTGTATCCGAAAATACGTTCAGCGCCCGCGTTCCAGGTGATGACGTGGCCCACCGGGTCTAAAAGCAAAACCGCGTGGTCCTTGAGGCTGTTGACGAGGATGCTGTATCGGTCCTCGCTTTCCTTTAGCGAGGTCTCAATTCGCCGACCGATCACCACCGCGCTCCGAAACGAAAGGTAGACGATCGTGATAAAAGACAGGAGAAGAACGAAAAATGAGGAAAGCGTTAGTTTCGCGTTCCCATTGGAGGCAACGTTCAAAACATCAAAAACCAGTACCGCCGCGGCGGCGACCGGGAGGAATTGCCGAAGGACCACCGCGCGCACCGATGAGCCCGCCAGGAAGCGAAGGGGGAAATGCCGAGGCCCCAACCGCCACAGGACCACGAGCCCGATGGAAATGAAGCTCAGGAAAAACACGAAATGAGCGGTTTCCCAGCCGCCGCGGAAAACGGACAGGGGGGTTCTATGTAAAGAAGAGAAGACAAAAACCGCGCTTATGATAATCGACAGTAGAACCAGGGCTCCGACGGCGTCACCGCCCCATTGGCGCCGCCTCCAGCGGGCTTCGTCGCGGGGCGACCTTCTGTTGGACAGAGAAGGCGTCATATCTCTCCCATCAACAAACGAGACATCAGAGGTGTTTTGTGATTTTCAAAACGAGGAATAAAGAAAGGACGACGATGATCCTCCCGCTGATGGTGTAGTCCCAGGTGAGGCTGTACGGCCAAAGAGGGAGGAACGCGACCATGTAGGTCAACAAGATTCCCACAATCCATAGGTTCGACTGTCGTTCGCTCACGAAGTTCTCCTTTTCGGTCACCCGGTGGGACACGCCTTTCACCTGGAAGGTTACAGTGGGTTCTCAAAGGAAACTCCCGGGCGCAGAAGGGGAGGCGGCACCGGAAGGGCCCACGAAAGCGGCGTGAACGTGTTTGCGCGCGCGGTGGAGATAGACTTTGACCGTTCCGAGCGGTTTCCCCAGTTTCTGGGTGATTTCCTTCAGGGGGAAATGTTGGTAATAGTGAAGAATAAAAATCGACCGAAAGGGTTCCGAAAGACCTTCCACGGCCCATCGGAGCTTGTCGGAATCCCTCCCTTGGGCCACGATTTCTTCCAGGGCGCGTCCTTTTTCGGGGAGTTCCCTGCGGTTGGCCCCTTCTTCCGAACCGGCGTCCAGGGAAACCATATGTCGCTTTCCTCTCCGGCGGATTTGGTTTCGGACGCGGTTCAGCGCGATGGTGTAAAGCCAAGTGGAGAGTTAGGCCTCGCCGCGGAACCGATGCAGGTGGACATGAACGCTCATAAAAACTTCCTGCAAAACATCCTCGGCTTCTTCCCTCTGGCCCAGAATACGACAGGCCATTTCCAGCAACGGGGGGCGGTGTCTTTTAACGAGGAGGGCGAAGGCCTCCTCATCGCCCGCCAGGGTGGCGATGATCAGGTCACCGTCCGGGCGGGGAGCGCCGTCCTCAATGGCCAAACGCGGCTCCTTTCGTCATTCTCCCCATCATATATTAATGGCGCCGCCAAAAACTATTTATGACCTCGCTTCCCCTGAAGAAAACGCACGACAACGACGATGACGGCCAAAATCAGCAACAAGTGGATGTAGCCGCCCATGGTGTGCGCGCTCACCAAGCCCAGAATCCACAAAATCAACAAAACAACCGCGATAACCTCAAACATAACGTCCTCCCTTTTATAGGTTAGAGCCTCCACCGGGCCAAAGGTTACATTCGGCGAGGGCTTGCGGTAAACGGGGCCAGGAGTGTAACCCCTGGCCCAATCAGGGGGTCTCACCCCTATCGCTGTGGGTGGTGTAGGTTTGCCCATACGTTCTATCTAGAGGAGACATTCAAATGCATTCAAACATGACCAAACGAACGGCCTGGCTCGTCTTGCTTTTTGGGATGGCCGGAGCGGCTTGGGGTGCTGGTTCCCAACCGGGCGCGCCGAGGGATTTCGGCGTCGGCGCTATTATCGGCGACCCAACGGGTCTGACCGCCAAATACTGGATCACGGGCAAGCGTGCGGTCGATATGGCCCTGGCTTGGGAATTGTCCGGGAGCGATGACCGGGTGGAGATCCACGCGGACCATCTCTGGCATTTTGACCTGAACGTCGACTCGATGCAGGGCCGCCTGCCCCTCTATGCGGGGTTGGGAGGTCGGATTCTCACCGGCCATGACGCCCAGGTGGGTGTTCGGATTCCTTTCGGGATTTGTTACTTGTTCCCCCGGATCCCGATCGAGTTGTTTGCCGAAATCACGCCTTTGTTGGACTTCACGCCGGATTCCGACACCAGCGTCAACGGCGGCGTCGGCGTGCGCTTCTACTTCAAAGGATAAAAGGAGAATTCGATGATTGAAAATAAAGTGAAAGTGAACGGGTCGGAGGCGGCCATGGATCGCGCGCATCCTATCACGGGCTTGAACGCGCGGGAGACTCAGCCCTTCGGCACCATCGTCAAATTGCCCATCGCTCTCGGGGAAAAGGCCTGCGCGGCCAGCGTGGAGAATCTAAATCAACTCCTGGCCGACACGATGACCCTGCGGGATCTTTACAAGAAACATCATTGGCAAGTGTCCGGCCCCACGTTCAACTTGCTCCACCTGTTGTTTGATAAGCACTTCCAAGAACAAAGCGCCTTGGTGGATGCGGTGGCCGAACGGATTCAGACGCTGGGGGGCGTCGGAATCGCCATGGCGGCGGATGTAGCGGAAACCACCATCGTTCCGCGTCCTCCACGGGGCCGCGAAGGGGTCCCCGCCCAATTGGCGAGGCTTCTCCATGCCCATGAAATCGTGTTGGAGGAAGCGCGAGCCATGGCGCGCAAAGCCGGCGAGGACGGAGATGAAGGGACGAACGATCTTTTGGTGAGCGATATCATCCGGACCAATGAACTTCAGGTCTGGTTCGCTTCCCAACACTTGGTTCAAGAGCCGGTGCAGGGAAGCAAAATTAAATAAGAGCAGGCAAAGGAGAACCAAATGCTTTGGACATTCGCAGTGGTTTTGATGGTTTTGTGGTTACTTGGGTTTGTCAGCTCTTACACTATGGGAGGATTTATCCACATCCTACTGGTGGTCGCCGTGGTTTTGGTCCTCGTTCGCCTCATTCAGGGGCGGCCTATCGTAAAAGGATAAAAGGGGACGACCCTGGGTACGTAAGATGGCGAAGGGCGATGGAAGAGTGGTTCAGGCGCTGGTGGCGGAAAGGGCCCGGAAGGAAATCAGTTTTTTCTTTTCCTCGTCCCAGAGGGCCAGAGAAATGCATTTGAGACTGCTCCAAATCGTCAGGCGCGTGACGTTTTGGAATTCGGGGTTTTCGTCGTAACACTTCTGTAGCCCGTAGTTGGGAATGCGGCTGTTGTAGTGATGGATGTGGTGGAGCCCGATGCTTCCGGTGAACCACTGAAGAATTTTCGGCAGAACGTAGTAGGAGCTTCCCTTCACGGAGGCGTCGAAGTAATCCCATTCGTTGTCCCGCCGCCAATAGGTGTCGGGATACTGGTGTTGAATATAGAACAGCCAGGCGCCGGCGGTGCAGGCCAGGTAAGTGATAGGAAGCTGAACCAGCAAGAAGTTTCGCAGTCCGATGGTGGACCAAGCCAAGAGGAAGACCCCCAGAAGGGCCAAGTTCGTGAGGTGGACGCTTCTCCACTCGCGTTTCCAGGATTTCGGGATGTTGTAGGGATATCGGTGTTTGATGATGAATTGGAAAAATGGGCCCACCACGAACATGGTTAAAGGATGGCGATAGGCCCGGTATTTGAATTTGCCCCAAGCGGATAGGCCCTGGTATTCCTTCACGGTCAAGGTGTCGATGTCGCCCATCCCGCGTTTATCCAAATTGCCGGAGGTGGCATGATGGATGGCGTGGGTTTTTTGCCAGTATTGGTAAGGGGATAAGGTCAAAACGCCGATCCAGAACCCAACGAAATCGTTGCCCTTCTTCGAGTTGAAATAAGAGCCGTGTCCCGCGTCGTGCTGGAAGATGAACAGGCGTATGACAAACAAGGCCGTGGGAACCGACAGGAGCAAGGTCAGCCAATAGGAGTAGGACAGGCTTTTATAGGTGGCATACCACATGAGCCCGAAGGGGACGATGGTGTTGAGCAATTGAAACAAGCTTTTCTTTGTGTCGGCCTTGGCGTAGGACAAGAGCTTCGACACCTTGGGAAGTGCGTCGACTTGGGAATAATTAAAATCGAGTTTCGGTGCGAATTCGATGGGGACGGCCATAAGATCCTTTATTCGGGAAAGTTAAGGAGCAACGGTGGGTTCCTGTTTCACTGTTTAATAAACCCATTATAGCTGAGAAAGTTCTCCCGTGCCAGGGCTCGGCAGGGACTTTTTCCCAGCGCCGACGCGAGATCTAATTCCGTGGGCGAATATCTGTCTTTAAATTTATAGTACGATTTCAAATCATGGTTAAAAGACCCCTTTCTCTTTAATGTTTTGGAAGATTTCGGCGGATGTGGTGGCGTTGGTTCACGCGGCGTGCGTGGTGGTGATGATTTTTGGGCCGTTGTGGGGATGGCGAAAACCGTTTTGGCGGGGGGTGCATTTGGCCCTATTATTCGTCACCGCCGTCGCCTGGTCCTTTTATTGCCCGCTTTCCGTTTTTGAGAACGTTTTAAGGTGCCGTTACGATCCCAGTGTGGGCTACGATCGGGGGTTTTTGGAACATTTGAAACCGATCATCGATCTTCGCCGCCATGGGTCCCTCATCGCTTGGGTGGTACGGGGATGGCTGGTCCTTTGGGCGATCATTTATGGGATTTTGTGGGCGAGGGAAGATAAAAGAAAATCGGGTTCCGCTTCCATCCCCCCGCACTGACCCCCCGATCCTTTCTCCGCCGGCGGCGGGAACTATTCGTCGTCGGGTCGGGTCTCGTCGGGGTGAAGGTTAAATCGGTTGTTCGTTGAACGGTTAATGAAGTCGAGGACCGTTTCTTCATGTTCCGGGGCCAACCCGGAAAAATCCATCCAAACCTGCCGGCCGTCTTTTGATTTCAACACCAACGCCTCCATGTCCGGTTTTGATTTCGGTTCGGGGTAAACGGCTGTTTCGATCTCGGCCCAGTCCATCTTTGCCTTCCCGTTGGGGCTTTTGACATACACTCCGTTTTCCCCTAAATTCCAGGCGATCATGGTTTCGGGTTCTTTGGCGAAATAAAGAAGAAGGCCGCAGAGGATGGAAAGGACCGGCGCCCCCAGGCCATACACTTTAGGACTCCAGTGGATGTGAAGGTGGCGATCGGCGAAACGCGCGATGGCGCGGCGGAAAAGGAAAAGGAAAGGCAGGAGGACCAAGAGCGCCAAAGCAATGTATTTGATTTCAACGGGAAGGGTCAGCCCCATCCATTCAACCAGGATGGAGCCCGCCTGTTCGGTCAGCGTGTATTCCATGGCCGGGTTCACGGAAACCATCCTATCATAGCGGAGGGCCACTTTAAAACCATGGGCCGTTGCTCAAATCTCGGCATGTGGGTTCGTTGCTTCCAAAACACGATTTGGATTTGTTATTTGGCGTCCGTTGTCCCTGGGATGAAGTCGCTCATTCGGGCGGTGAAGGAGCCCACGGCGATTTTGGATTTGAGGAGGACGGGCAACCGGCGGAGGTCGGTGGTGAGCCAGACCTCCAAACTCCAATCGGATTTCGCCTCGCCGACGATCGCGGGGATGAGATGGTAACACTCGAAAGATCCCGCGGGGACTTTGATCTTTTCCACGCCCTTGACCCGAATTCGCGCCACATGGGCGTTGCCGCCCAGGTGCAGGGGAACGTCGTAGGATTTGCCCGCCTCAAGCGGAAGGGTCCGGAGGTAGTAGACCAGGGACACGCTGTCCTGGATAAAGGGGTCCACGGCGATATCGTTGGTCCCGTGATGCTTTTTCGTTTTGTAAGTGTAAGCCAGCCGTCCTTGGGCGGGGTCCACCCGCGTTTCGCTTTTCCGCTCGTAGGAACCTTCCTTTAAGTCCTCGACCAGTTTCAAGGAAGAGAGACTTTGTGCGTCCATCCAACTGTCCCGCCGTTCGCGGACTTTCAAAACGGCGCTGAAGGTCTTGTTGGACTGGGCTTCGGAGACGATGTGGAAGGCTTTCCGCCCGCCCATGTCCTCCACGCCTATAATTTCCTGGGAGGCCGCGCCCCCGGCCAGGGCGCCGTATTTGACGGTGTAGACAATGCGCTCTCCGGCACCGAACGCCGCCTGCAAAATGGACCGCCAGGCAAACGTTTCCTCCCCTGAGACCCTGGCCGTCGAAAGAAAGAAAACCGAAAAAAACCAGAGAACGGGTGTGAAGAGTTTTCTCCCCGAGAGGGCGCTGTCCGGATGGGGCTTTTCCCCGCGAGCGTTCGTCCCTATTGGTTTCTTGGGTGTATAGTTCATGGGAAGGCCGAAAGGAATACGGGGGCGGAGACGACGGCGAACTGTTTTTCGATTCGCCGGATCCCGGATCGGCGGACCACTTGGACGAAGGGAACCCCGAGGGATTGGGACAAGTTCTGGAGGAAACGGCTGGGTTCGGTGTCGCTTAATTTGCACTCCACCAACAGGGCGGGTTGGCCATTGAGGGCGATGAGGAAATCGACCTCGCGCCCGTCTAGCATTTTCACGTAAAGGAGCTCCGCTTTCCCGAGCCCGCGGTCCTCCCAGCTGAGGCAGGCCCGCAAAAGGGTGCCGGCGACCAGGTTCTCAAAGCGATTGGCCTCCTCGGAGGCGTAGACCCAGTTGACGAAATAGAATTTTTTCTCTTTGCGAAGCGTGCGCGCAAGGCGTTTGCTCCAGGGGGGAATGGAAAAAAGCACCCAGAGTTTTTCCAGTTGCATCAGATAGTTCTTGATGGTGGGGAACGTGGTTTCCAATAGCGGCACTAAGGCATTGATGGACAACGGGCTCCCGATCCTTTCCGGCAGAAGGTCCATAAGCCTTTCAACCGTCTCGATCGTTTTGATGTGGGCCAGGTCGCGCAAATCCTCGCGTAAAATTAAAGAAAGGTAATCGGTTTTCCATTTTCGCAAAAACCGTTCGGACCCCCTGGTGAGGGGTTCCGGGAAACCCCCAAATTGGAAAAGCGTTTCAAAAAGGGATCCCGCTTCTTTCTGTTCCAGGGAAAGCAGAGAGAGGAGAGAGCGCCAGGGATCCTTCCATTCCCGTTCGTTTGACAACCATAAATGATTGACATCGGAGCGCAATAACTCGGACAAAGACGCGGGCAATAGGTGAAAATGCGAATAACGTCCGACCAAGGAATCCCCTGATTTCCGAAACCATTCCAGCCGAGCGCTCCCCGTGACTAAAAGACGGATCGAAGGGTCCAGCGAGTCGTAAATCCCTTTCAAAATATCTTTCCAATGGGGTCTTTTGTGAATTTCGTCAAAAATGACGAGAGCGGGTTTTGATGAGGATGGGGTTGGGAGGAAGAAAAACGGGTCCGAAGCGTAACTCCGGCGCACTGTGGGATGATCCCAGTTGTGATAACTTCCCGCAAATCGGTCTCCGATCAAGTTCCGGGCGTAGGTCGTCTTCCCCACCTGGCGGGGGCCGGAAAGGAAAACCATTTTCCGAGCGATGATTTCCTCATCCCAGAGGTATTGGTCAATCTGGCGTTCTTTCAGCAACATGATAATATTATACGTCGCTTTAATTTTATTGTCAATAATATTATGGCCCACTATAATTTTAAGCTGGTTTCTTTACGTCGCATTTCTACCCGCCCGCCTTCAGAAAAGCGACAATAGGGAGGATGAGGAATCGCCCGATGGTAGACCTTCTGTTAATGAGACACCTTTCCCACCTTTTTGTTCCTGCCCGGGGGCGCGGATGACGACGCTCGTGATCGCCTGCGGCAACACGCTCCGGGGGGACGACCAGGCAGGGTGGCGGGTGGCGGATTTTGTGGAAAAGGCCCGGCCGGCGGGAGTGGAAGTCCGTCGGGTTCACCAACTGACTCCGGAACTGGCCGAAAGTTTGGCCGGGGCGGATCGGACCATCCTCGTGGATGCCTCAGAAGGGAGCCGTTCCTCCTTTAAGCGCGTCCGGGCTCGGGCGGGAGCGGCGCTCACCCATTACCTCGACGCGGAAACCTTGGCGGGATTGGCCGAACGGCTTTACGGAACGTCCCCGGAGGTGTATCTTTTAACGGTTCCGGGCGATTCCTTCGACCTTTCGGAGGGCCTGTCCGCGGCGGCGGCGCGGCGGGCGGAGCGAGCGGCCCGCCGACTTATCACCTTCTTGGAGACGTCCCATGCATGAGCGGCCCTTTACGCAGAAAATCGTCGAGTCTATTTTGAACACCTTGAAGGATTATCCCGCCGGACACGTCACCGCCGCGCGGGTGAGCGTGGGGGAAATTTATCACCTGGTTCCCGACAGCGTTCAGGCCCATTTCGAAAGTTTGGCCGCGGGAACGTCCCTGGCGGGGGCGCGGCTTCAGTTGGAGGAGATTCCGCTCAAAATCCGATGCAAGGATTGCGGGACGACGGGCGGGGTGGAAGACCATCACGCGCCCTTCTGTGTCCAATGCGGTTCCTTTTCCGTGGAGAACGTGGCCGGCCATGAAATCCGGGTGGAAAGCGTGGCGCTCAAGGTGCCGGAGGCGGCGGTTGACAACCCTCGCTGACTCTCGCGCCCGACTGCGCCTGGAAATCGAGGGGGCGGTTCAGGGGGTGGGGTTTCGTCCCTACGCTTTTCGTCTGGCCGAGGCCTTGGGCCTGGCCGGTCGGGTTCGAAACACCCGGCGCGGCGCCGCGGTGGAAATTGAGGGGCCTCCCGATATTTTAGAGGAATACGTCCGCCGTCTTTGGGCCGCGCCTCCCCCCGTCCGTGTTCTTGGCATCCACCAGCGGGATTTGGTCCCGCTGGGACGTTCCGGTTTTACCATCGCGGCCACCGCTCAAGATGGGCCCAGGGAAGCCCCGCCCCCCGCGGACCTGGCGCTTTGTCTGGACTGCCGGCGGGAACTCTTCGATCCCACGAACCGCCGTTACCGTTATCCGTTCACCGCCTGTTCCCATTGCGGGCCCCGGTTTTCCATTGTCGAGGCGGTTCCCTACGACCGGGAACGGACGACCCTGCGCGGGTTTCCCCTCTGCCCTTCCTGTCGGGAGGAGTATGAAGACCCGGGGGACCGGCGGTTTCACGCCCAAGCGACAGGGTGCCCGGACTGCGGGCCCCGGGCGGAACTTTGGTCTTCCGATGGCGCGGCGTTGTCCCGCGGGGAAGAAGCGCTCGGCGCGGCGGTCCGGGCGATCCGGGACGGGAAAATTGTGGCGGTGAAAGGCTTGGGTGGATTCCATCTTTTAACCGACGCGCGTCGGGCGGAGTCCGTGGGGGAACTTCGCCGGCGGAAGGCGCGGGAAGAAAAGCCCTTCGCCGTGATGTTCCCCGACCGCTGGGCCTTGGCGGGGGCCTGCGAACTCTCCGAAGCGGAGGCCGGGCTCTGGGCTTCTCCGGAAGGGCCCATCGTCCTTCTTCGCCGCCGGAACGGGTCCCCCATCGCCGAGAACGTGGCGCCGGGGAACCCCGAACTGGGCGCCCTCTCGCCCACGACGCCGCTCCACGCGCTTTTGCTTTCGGACCTCAAATTCCCCGTGGTGGCCACCAGCGGCAACCGCACCGATGAACCGATTTGCACGGACGAGCGCGAGGCCCTTGGACGCTTGGCCGGGATCGCGGATTTCTTTCTGGTACACAACCGGCCCATCGTGCGGCCGGTGGAGGATTCCCTGGCACGGGTCGTGGGGGGGGGAACGATCCTTATTCGCCGGGCGCGGGGCTACGCCCCGGGGCCCATGCCTCTTGCGGGGGCCGGGGGGGCGGTGTTGGCGTTGGGCGGGCACATGAAAAACACCGTGGCCCTGGCGGACGGCCGGCGCGTGGTGCTGGGACCCCACGGCGGGGATCTGGACACGCCCCAGGCGGTGGACGCGTTCCATCGAGCCGTTGAGGACCTGCCCCGTCTGCACGGGGTTCGCCCCGCGCGGTGGGCCGCCGATTTTCATCCCGATTACGCCTCCACGCGGTTCGCCCGTGAACGATCGGAACCGGTCCTCGGCGTTCAACACCATCACGCCCACTTCGCCGCCTGTTTGGCGGAGCACAGCCTGGACGGTCCGGCCCTCGGGGTGGTTTGGGACGGGTCCGGGTGGGGGGAGGACGGGACGGTGTGGGGCGGTGAATTTTTGGCGGGCGGCCGCGCCGCCGTCCGGCGGTTCGCCCATTTCCGAACCTTTCCGCTTCCGGGCGGCGAGTCGGCCGTCCGGGATGCCCGACGAAGTGCCTTGGGGCTTCTGTTCGAAATGCGCGGGAAAGACGCTCTGGAGAATCTGGAATGGTTTTCGGAGAACGAAAGGCGCGTTCTGTTTCGTTCCCTGGAGCGCGGGATCGGGTGTCCGCGCACATCGAGCGCGGGGCGGATGTTCGACGCGGTGAGCGCTTTGCTCGGGGTCAAAACCATCAGCGCTTTCGAAGGCCAGGCCGCCATGGCTTTGGAACATGTCGCGGAAGAGGACGGCGGGGTTTACCCTTTCGCTCTTCAAGAAGGGCCCTCTCTCGTTGTCGATTGGGCTCCGCTATTGGAGGCTCTCTTAGAAGAGAAAAGGGGGAGTGTTTCCGTTGGGCGGATTTCCGCGCGGTTCCATAACACGTTGGTGGATGTGATCGCGGCGGTGGCCCGCCGCGCGGGGGAGAAGCGGGTGGCGCTTTCCGGCGGGTGTTTCCAAAACGCGCGGCTTCTTTCGGGCGCGGCGAAACGTTTGTCGGTGGAAGGATTCGAGGTCCTCTTTCATCGAAAGGTTCCCACGAACGACGGCGGGTTGTCGTTGGGGCAAGCCGCGGTGGTTTTAGCGGGGGGAGGCGTGTCATGTGTTTAGCGGTGCCGGGCCGGGTGTTGGAGGTGACGGGGGAGGATCTGGCCCGAGAGGCCAAGGTGGATTTCGGCGGGGTTTTCCGCCGGGTCAGTTTAGCGGCGCTTCCAGAGGCGGGGATTAACGATTTTGTGCTCGTGCACGCGGGATTCGCCATCGCCCGAGTGGACGAAGCTGAGGCCCGTCGAACCCTGGCGGAGTTGGCGGAGATGGGGGAATGATAGTGTCTTCTCTATATTCTGCATGTGGGAATCGATCGTTTCTTGTCGGTCCATCCTTTGCCAAAACCCAGTTTCTATTTCTTTCTGGTGTTCCAGGGGGTTCCACCCCCTGGACCCTGGCCAGGCGCACCGCCCTGGACCCGCCCCCCTTTCTTTTGGACACGCAAAAGAAAGGGGGGAAAGAAAACGTGCCCCGACCGGCACCGTCTTACAGTTCATCACCATGGTCGGTGCCGTCCCGACTTCGGATATCCATGTCGAACGGGACGGCTTCCGCGCGCCGTTTTGACGGGCGGCCCTCAAGTGGCCCGGCAGAATCGCCGGGCCCGGTCTCTGTCGGCTTCGCCGCCAAAACGAGACCGGCTCGGCTCAACCCCTTCGGGGCCAGGGCTCGCGCCGACGCGAGCCCGTGCCAAACGTCGCGGCCTATTCGCCGCGACGGCACCCTATCGCCGGCACAACGGGCCGCACCGCAACCGTCAAAACGTCGTGCTCAAAACGCCTCATGGGGAATCGAATCAAACGCAACTTCAAAATTCTTTGCAAATTCTGGAGAAAACCCTGAAATATTTAGATGAGTTTCGGGATCCCGCCGCCGCGCGGCGCGTGGCTGAGGAAATTCGGCGGGCGGTGACGCGGCCGTGGACCTTGATGGAAGTGTGCGGGGGACAGACCCACAGCATCGTCAAAAATGGGTTGGATTCCCTGTGGCCTTCGGAGATCACCCTGGCCCACGGGCCGGGGTGCCCCGTCTGCGTGACGCCGGCGGAAGCGGTGGACAAAGCCGTGGCCCTGGCGGAGAAACCGGAGGTGATCTTGACCTCTTTCGGGGACATGATCCGGGTGCCGGGGTCCGGGGGAGACCTGGCCTCTGCGCGGGCCCGTGGGGCGGACGTGCGCGTGGTCTACGGCCCGTTGGACGCCTTGGCGTTGGCGCGGCGAGAACCGGACAAAATCGTGGTCTTTTTCGCCGTGGGGTTTGAGACCACGGCCCCGGCCGTGGCCCTGGCCGTGCTCCGGGCCCGGACGGAAAATCTTCGAAACTTCGCCCTCCTGGCCCGCCACGTCATCGTGCCGCCGGCCTTGGAGGCCATTGTTTCCTCCCCTGGAAACCGGGTCCAAGGTTTTTTGGCCGCCGGCCATGTGTGCACCATCATGGGGGAGGCGGCCTACCGGGATTTCGTGGCCCGGCACAAAATTCCCGTGGTGATCACGGGGTTTGAGCCCGTCGATATCCTGCGCGGGGTGTTGGCCTTGGTCCGTCAGCTGGAGACGGGGCGGGCGGAGGTGGAAAACGAATACGCCCGGGTGGTCCGGCGGGAGGGCAACCGGCCCGCCCAGCATTTGCTGGAGGAAGTATTTCAATGCACGGACCGGCCCTGGCGGGGGTTCGGAACCATTCCCATGAGCGGGCTTGAGATCCGCCCCGCCTTCGCCCCCTGGGACGCCGAACAGCGGTTTGATCTTTCCGGCGTCGGCGCGGTGGAGGAATCCGGCGAATGCCGCGCGGGGGACGTGCTCCGCGGGCTCCTCAAACCCGCTCAGTGCCCCGCCTTCGGTTCGGCCTGCACTCCGGAGCGGCCCCTGGGGGCCCCCATGGTGTCTTCGGAAGGGGCCTGCGCGGCCTACTATCGCTACCGCCCGGTGGAGGTCCGATGAAACTTCAATGCCCGGTTCCCGTTATCGACGGGGAAAGAATTCTTTTGGCCCACGGGGGCGGGGGGCAGAAAAGCTGGGATTTGATCGATAAAATTTTTCTTCCGGCCTTCGGGGATTCCGCCTTGACGGAGCGCGTCGACGCGGCCGTTCTTCCGGGGGCCGACCGGGTGGTGTTGACCACCGATGCTTTCGTTGTGCGCCCGCTCTTTTTTCCGGGCGGGGACATCGGACGCCTGGCGGTTTTCGGCGCCGCCAACGATCTCTCCATGGCGGGCGCTCGGCCCGTTTATTTGACCGTGGCCTTCATTTTGGAGGAGGGGCTTCCGTTGGAAACCTTGCGGCGAGTGGTGGCGTCCATGGCCGCGGCGGCCAAAGAAGTGGGGATCCGCATTGTCGCGGGGGACACCAAGGTCGTGGGGCGGGGCCAGGCGGACGGGCTCTACATCGCTTCTTCGGGTGTCGGATTCCTCCAAACCGCGCAGTCGCCTTCCCCCGCCCGGGTGAAACCGGGCGATGTTGTTCTTTTGTCGGGGGATTTGGGGCGGCACGGCGTGGCCGTGATGGCGGCTCGGGAAGGTTTGGATTTTGAGACGGTCGTGGAGTCCGACGGCGCGAACCTTTGGCCCGCCGTGGAGGCACTGCTGGCCTCCGGCGTCCAGGTCCACGCGCTTCGGGACCTGACCCGGGGCGGACTCACCAGCGCGGTGAACGAAATCGCACGTTCTTCGGGCACTTCGGTCCGATTGGTGGAATCGGCCATTCCCGTTTCACCTCCCGTTCGCGCCGCCTGCGAGGTGTTGGGGTTGGATGTTTTGGCGGTCGCCAACGAAGGGCGGTTCGTGGCCTTTGTACCCGAGAAGGAGGCGGAGCGGGCCCTGGCATCCCTTCGACCCTGGACGCCGGAGGCCCGTATCGTGGGACAGGTTCTGGCCGGTCCCCCGGGCCGGGTCACGATCACCCCCCCCTTGGGCGGAGAGCGTTTATTGGATATGCTTTCAGGCGAGTTGTTGCCCCGTATCTGTTAGGAGGATCGATGAAAGTTTTGATCGCGTACGACGGTTCGAAATCCGCGAAGGCGGTGCTGACGGACGTGGCGCGGGCCGGCCTTCCTCCCGAAGGGGAGGCGGTGGTTTTTTCAGTGGCCGACATCTGGCCCCCATCGGAATCGGCTCCGGACCCTCGGTTGGTGCGGGCGGTCCCCTCTCTGGCCCGGGCCCATGCTCGGGCGAAAAAAATCTTGGCCGCCGCCGGTGAATCCGCCCGTCGCGGGGCCGCCGCCGTTCAGGCGTCCCTGCCGGGCTGGCGCGTGAGGGCCGAGTCGGCGGCCGATTCTCCCGCTTGGGCGATTTTCAAGAAAGCCCGGGACCTGAAGGCGGATTTGGTGGTGGTCGGTTCCCAAGGACGGTCGGTCTTGGCGCGCTGGACCTTGGGCAGTGTTTCGCAAAAAGTGCTGATGGAATGCCCGGCGTCGGTCCGCGTGTCCCGGCCGCCCCAAAGGACCGGGGGTCCCCTGCGCATCCTGCTCGCGGTGGACGGGTCGCAGGACGCGGAAACGGCGGTGGATCGGGTTTTGAAACGGACCTGGCCCGCGGGCACTTTGGTGCGGGTCATGGCCGTGGCCGACGACCGTTTGTCGGGATCGGTTCTTAAGGTTCCGGCGCTGGCCCGCTGGGCGCGGCCCACGGACACCGACCCCCGGGCGTGGCTCGGCCGTCTGGTGGAATCCGTGGAGAATCGTTTATCGCAAAAGGGACTGGCCGCTTCCGGCCGGGTCCGGCCAGGCGACCCGAAAAAAGTTCTTTTGGATAAGGCTGTCCGCTGGCGGGCGGATATGGTGTTCCTGGGCGCCCGCGGCCTGACGAGGTGGGAACGGACGTTCCTGGGAAGCGTCTCGACGTCGCTCGCCGTTCACGCCCCCTGCTCGGTCGAAGTCGTCCGACGGTTCCCCGGCGTGTAAGACCTGATCCTCCTCATGGGTGAATATGCCCCGAATCATTGGTGGGGAGTCGGAATTGTGGTAGCGTAACGGCAGTTGTCAACGGGAAAACGGTTTTCTGGCTTGGGCCTTTGTCTTCTGAACCGCATGGCGTTTGGAGGAAAAATGGTGAAAATACCGACGGAAATAGGGCGGGAGGGGTAGCATGGAGACCGATCCCGTCTGCGGCGTGGCCGTGGACCGTATGGATGCCTTTCAGGAAGAATACGGCGGAGACGTGTATTTCTTCTGTTCACGGGCCTGTCTGGAATCTTTCGAGCGCCAGCCGGAACGGTTTGCGGGCGTGGCTCCGTTGGAGAAATCGTGACCATCCTCAGCCACCACACCGCCGAGCGCCCTGTCAAAATCGTCCTGAGCGAGGTGGCGCTCCTGGGCGACCTTTTCCTTCCCGATGCCCCCACGGGGTTGGTCCTTTTCGTTCACGGTTCGGGAAGCGGCCGCCACAGCCCGCGCCACCGGAAAGTGTCCGAGGCGCTGACGGACGCTGGGGTCGCCGCGCTCCTGTTCGATTTGCTCACCCCCTCGGAATCGGTAGAAGACCGGTGGCGGGGCCATTTAAGTTTTGATATTCCCTTCCTGGCCGCGCGGCTGATGGGTGTTCTGGATTGGGCGGTCCAATCCCCTGTGACCGGGAACCTTGGGATCGGTCTCTTCGGCGCCAGCACGGGCGCGGCGGCGGCTCTTCGAACCGCGGCGGAACGGCCCCTGGAAGTTCAAGCCGTGGTCAGCCGGGGCGGTCGGCCGGATCTCGCGGGGGACTGCCTCTCTCGGGTGATCGCCCCCACGCTCTTGATCGTCGGGGAAAAGGACGTTTCGGTCATCGAAAAAAACCGTCAAGCGGCGCCCCACTTGGCGGGAGAGAACGCCCTTCATATCGTCCCCGGCGCCACGCATCTTTTCCCCGAACCAGGGGCCCTGGAAGAAGTGGGTCGCGCCGCCGCCGATTGGTTTTCCAGGTATCTCCAGCGGAACCGCCCGTCTTCCGTTTCTTCATCGCGATAACCTTCTCAATTTAAAAGTGATGTATTATTTTGCTCAGGGACGGGTGCGCCCCGGGCCATGGCGCCGCCCTCGCGCGCGACGCCTGCCGTTGCAACGGTTCGTAGGATGGTTCAGGCGTGAGGGGTGGTCATTTTTAGAAACAAATAAGGAAAAGGAATACAGGTGGCGCCGCCCTCGCGCGGAGCGCGAGGACAGGCGCGAATGGGCCCAGAGGGCCCGGTCATTCGCGCCGAGGTAGCTCAATGATAGAGCACCCGCCTTGTAAGCGGGAGGTTGTGGGTTTGAGTCCCATCCTCGGCTATTTTTGGAAAGTGGGGAGGTGTCTGATGCAGGGAAAACGAATCGCGGGGTTTGGGTTTTGGGTTTCGGTTCTGCTTTCGGCGTGCGGGGGCGCGGCGGAGTCTCGGCCGCCTCGGTTGTCGCCGGAGGAGAACCGCGCGGGCATGAACCAGCGGGCGGAGGCGGCGACGGTGCCGAAACTGGTCCAACTGGTGGACGACCGGCGGCTCCTCACCTTGACCCCGGACGATTTCCGGGAGACGGCGCTCAAGGACATCGTCGCTCTGACGACTCCCGAGGGCTATCGCCTCAAGTATCGGTTTTTGGAAATCGGTGTTCCCGTGGCCCAGGCCCTTTCCCTTTCCAACGACCGACAGCTCCAGGGCCGGTTGGTGGAGGTGGCGCGTTTCCAGTCCGGGCGCCGCGCCCGGGCGGAGAGCCTTTTGGTTCTGGCCGCCCAAAAGAGGCCGGAACACCTCAAGTTTTTCAAAGAAGCCCTTCTAGACCGCGACGTGGCGATCCAGTTCGCCGCGGTGGAGGCCCTGGAGGCGTGGAACCTTCCCGAGGCCTTGCCGCTTCTTCTGGACGCCTCGCAACACAGTTGGTCCCCGTTGATTCGTGTGTTTTCGGCGCGGGCCTGCGTTCGGTTGGGCGCTCCCGAGGGGAAGGCCCGGTTGATTGGGTTCCTTTCGGACACGGACTGGCTGATGCGGTCCATGGCGGCCCGTTATCTGGGCGACCTGGGAACGGCGGAAGACGCCGACCTGATCCTAGGGCGTATCGGGCGCGAGCGGGACAACCATTTCGCCCTGGCGGAACTCTGCATCGCCGGGTTGAAACTTTGGGGCCGCCGGAACGCCGCGCCGGCGAACCCGGTCCCCCCGGCGCCGATCCGCTCGGCCAATCGGCCTCCGGCCAAGGTGGGCAGTCTCTTTGAATTGGAACCCCTGGTCGTGACGGCCCCTCGGGCCCGGGTGTCCGGCTCCCAGCTCGTGCCGCCCCAGATCGACGCCGAACTCGTTGGTCTCTTGGAAAAAATCGCCACGGAAAGGCCCCCGGAAGTCGTTGTTTTGGATCCTTCCCTGAACGAAGTGATCAAGTTGGTCACCCCCCAGGGGTTCGGTTTGTATGTCCGCTACACCGACATCAGTTTCCTTCTGACGGAAGGTCTGGCCGGGACAAGCAACCTGACCCTGGTGAACCGCCTGGAGAACATCGCCCGCTCGAGTCCCAATCAGCCGGTGCGGGGATCGGCCTTCGTCGCCTTGGGCCACGACAACACCCGCGTGGACTTGAGCCTATTTGAAACGTCGCTCCGGGACCCCAGTCTCCAAGTGAGGTTCGGGGTGGTGGAAGGGCTGGCGGCCCAACGGAATCCGATGGTTCGCGGGATACTGGCGGGGGTGGCCCAGACCGACACGTCTCTGGTGCTTCGGCTCTTCGCGGCCCAAGAGTTGGGCCGTCGCGGGGACGCCCAGGGTGTGGACATCTTGCGCCGTTATCTGAACGACCCGGACTGGGTGATCCGCGCCCTCGCCACTTACGGTCTCGGCCAACTGGGGGACGACGCGGATTTTGAGCGGATGCTGATCAATCTCGATCGGGAAACGGAGGATCACGTGGTCGCGGAAAACTGTTTGGCTGTTTTGCGGATGTCTCGATGAACGGGTCCTCGGCGCTCCAGGCGCTGGTCGGGACCGGCGGCGGGTGGGTCATCGATCTCTTGCTCTTGGCTTCGGTTCTCACGGTGGCGGTCATCGTTGAGCGCTTCGTCGTCCAACGGAGGGAACGCCGGGCTTTTCTCGTGTTCAAAGAGAAAACCGCGATGTCCTTGAACCAAGGGAACGTGGCCCAGGCGGCCACGTCCGTGGCGCAAGCGGAGGGGGTGGCCGCGGCCATCCTGCGGGCGGGCCTGGACCGGCCCGAAGCGGGCGCCGCGGCGGTGGAGGAGCGGCTGGCCGCGGCGCGGATCGAAGGGAAATACTTTTTGGAACGACGCCTCTGGGTGTTGGGAACCCTGGGAAACAACGCCCCCTTTGTGGGGTTGTTCGGCACCGTGCTGGGCGTGATCAAGGCCTTTGGCGACCTGGCGGGTTCCGCCACGGCGGGGCCCGAGGTGGTGATGCAGGGCCTTTCGGAGGCGTTGATCGCCACGGCGGTGGGGCTCCTGGTGGCTATTCCGGCCGTCATGGCCTATAACTATCTCATGAAACGTTCGGGTGAGCTTTTGGCCGAGACGGACGCCCTTTCCCGTCGGCTCCTGGCGGCGCTCAAGGAAGTCGGTCCTTCCCTCCTTCACGGGCCGGAACGCAAATAGGGTGGGCGCTTCCGAGGAAAAAACCGAGGGGTTGATCACCGGCATCAACGTGACGCCTCTGGTGGACGTGGTGCTGGTGCTCCTGATCATTTTCATGGCCACGGCGCCTCTGATCGCCCGCCGGGCGTTGACCGTTTCCGTGCCCCGGGCCGCCACGGGGGAGAAGGCCTCCTCTTCGCTTCAAGTCACCCTCACGGCGGATCGCAAAATCCTCTTGGAAAAATCCTCTTTTACCTTGGTCAGTTTGTCGCAGGAGTTAAAGATTCGCCAGAAGCTGGAACCGGACCTCCGGCTCACCTTGGCCGCGGAGGAAGGGCTTCCCTACGGCGCGGTGGTGGAACTCTTGGATACCATCCGCGCCGCCGGTGTCAAACGGGTGGCGCTCGAGGTTCGGCCCAAGGCGCCGTCTTCTCGATAGCGAGGCGCTCATGGACATGTTTCGCCGGGTCCCACCGTTCCAAATGGGCCTGGCCCTTTCGGTTCTGATCCACGGCGGGTTGTATTGGGCTCTGGTTCACCGGCCGGAGGGGTTGGATTTCACGCCTTCCTGGGCGCGGCCCGATGCCATTGAAGTCGACCTCACTCGTCCCTACCGACTGACCACCGACCCGCGGAAAGCCATGAAATCCAATAACCCCGGCACCGGGGCGCCCCGGGTGGAGAAACCGACGCCCGGTCCCACCAAGGCGGGGGGGGGGATCGCCACCCGGGGGGTGGAATGGACACTTCCGACAGCCAACACCAAAACGTTGGTGAACCCCACGGACCTCAGTAACCCTCTGTCAAAGTCCACGGCTCCCTCCACGGGAACCGGTGAGGTGATGGGGGAAAGCCAGGGGCCGGGCGGCCTCGGCACGGGGGGGGAAGGGGAGGTGGACTGGGTGTACTTGACGGAAAGGCCCCGCCTTTTGAACCGGGAGGAGCTGATTAAAAATCTTCGCCGTTTCTATCCCGAACAGGAACGCCTGGCCGGGCGGGAAGGCCATGTGGTGGCCTTTGTCCATCTCAATCGAAACGGCGAGGTATCGAACGTCGACATCGGCGCCTCGGCCGGCGCTCTTTTCGACGCGGCTGCGAAAAAGGTTTTATCTCTCGCCCGCTTTTCACCGGCCCGCGCCGGGGACCGCGTGGTGGCCGTGAAGTTCAGCCAACCGATCGATTTCGTCCTGGAAGAATAGTCCCCTCCCCGACTGTGGTATAATGCGGGCGATCCCATGCGCTCCTCCGCCTTCGATGTGACGTGTCCCCACTGCCACGCGGCCTTGACCATCAGCCCCGAGGCGAGGGCGGTGGTCGGCCATAAGGAAGCGGTTAAACCCAAGCCCGTGGAAGACATGGACGAAGCGGTTCATTTGCTCCAGCAGGACCCGCAACGGCGGGAGAGCCTTTTCCAGCAATCCATCGAGTCGGAAAAATCCAAGACCGACCGTTTGAAAAAGTCTTTTGAAGACCTCCTTCGCCGGGCGAAAGACGATCCCGAGGGAAAGCCCCCGATCCGCGATATGGACCTGGACTGATGGCCCGCGTTATTTCCATCGCCAACCAGAAGGGCGGCGTGGGGAAGACCACCACCGCCATCAACCTGGCCGCGTCCCTGGCGCATTTGGGGCAAGAAACCCTTTTGATCGACATCGATCCCCAGGCGAACTTGACGTCGGGTTTGGGTATCCAACGGGACGGGCTCGTCAAGCACATCCACCACGTCCTCCTGGAAGGCGCTCCGCTGGAGGACATTTTAAAGGAGAGCGGGGTGGAATGGTTGGACGTGGCGCCCTCTCACATGGACCTCTACGGCGCCGAATTGGAACTGGTCAACGGGGAGAATCGGGAAGGCCGCTTGCGCGCCGCCCTGAAGAAGTTTCACAAAGTGTATAAATACATTTTCATCGACTGCCCGCCCGCGCTCAATTTGCTGACCGTGAACGCCCTGGCCGCCTCGGACGCCGTGCTGATCCCCATGCCCTGCGAATACTACGCCTTGGAGGGGCTCTCCATGCTCGTCCACACCATCGACCGGGTGCGGGCCGGATTGAACCCCCGCTTGGAACTGGAGGGCGTGCTGGTGACCATGTTCGACGGTCGATCGAACCTGTCCCAGCAGGTCTACGCCGAAATCAAGAAATTTTTTGGCACGAAACTTTACGGCACCGCCATCCCGCGGAACGTGCGGCTGGCCGAGGCCCCGAGCCACGGGTTGCCTGCCCTGGTCTACGACCGGCATTCCACGGGCGCCGGGGCCTATCTCACTTTAGCCAAGGAATTCTTGGAACGGCGCGGCGAAATGCCGCACGTCCCCCTCGAAGAGCCCCAGGCGACCCCGGTTTAAGGAGAAACGAATGGCCCACAAAGCGCTGGGACGTGGCTTGGAAGCCTTGCTGAAACCCGTCATGGGGAACAACGCTCCGGCGGAAAGTTCCATCTCCAAGATTTCCATCGACAAAATCCGCCCCAACCGGTACCAGCCCCGCACCCGGTTCTCGCCGGACTCGCTTCAAGAATTGGCCGACTCGATCAAGATCCACGGCCTGGCCCAACCGCTCCTGGTGGCCCCCTCGGCGGTGCCCGGCGAATTCGAGTTGGTGGCCGGGGAACGGCGTCTCAGGGCCTCCCGCATGGCGGGGTTGGTGGACGTGCCCTGCGTGGTGCGGACCGTCACCGAGCGGGAACGCCACGAGCTTTCGCTGGTGGAAAACCTCCAGCGCGAGGACCTGAACCCCATCGAAGAAGCCGAATCGGTTCGGCGGTTGATGGAAGAGGCCGGCCTGACCCAGGAGGAAGCCGCCCGCCGGCTCGGCAAAAGCCGTTCGGCCGTGGCCAATAAACTCCGCCTGTTGGAACTCCCGCAGATGCTTCGGAACGCCCTCATGGAGGACCTCCTGAGCGAAGGCCACGCCCGGGCCCTCCTGGGCCTCGCGGACCGGGCCGGGCAGGAGGAACTGGGCAAACGCGTGGTGCAGGAAAACTGACCGTTCGGGAGGTGGAGCGGTTGGTGGCGGATTGGGCCGGCGCCCTGCGGGACGGCCGCGTCCGCGTTCCCAAGAGGAAGAACCCGGATCTCCGCCACATGGAAGAAGAACTTCAACGGCTTCTCGGCCGCCGCGTCGTTTTGGACGCGCGGGGGAAAACCAAAGGGTGGGTGAAACTGGAATTTTATTCCATTGATGATCTGGACGTCCTCGTCCGCCAGCTGAAATCTTTACGGCACCCCAAATGAGACGGTGGGCTCCCCGCGCACTTCCGGCGTTTGCTTTTGTCCTGTTTTCCTCCTGCGTCACCGCGCCGCCTCCAAAACCGTCGGCGAAACCCGCTCCCGGAAAACGCGCCGTGGCCCTTCCTCCGGCTAAAACCGCGCGGCCCGCCGCCAAGCCCGCTCCGCTGGCCGCCAAACCTATTCCCACGGTCACCCTGGCGGTTCCCCCCGCTCCCGTCGCCGAACCGGAACCTCGGTTCCCGCCGGGAGCGCCGCTCTACCTTTCCTCCAAGCCCAGTTTGAACGATTTTCGTTTTCTGGCCGACGGCGGGGAAACCTATGGTTTTTCCGTGGGTTACGGGAGAAGCTGGGTGGCGCGCCTCCCACCCGTTCCGGCGGGGCCCTGGGCGCGCGCTTTTATCGGCGCCAAGCTGGGGGCCATGAAAACGGAACGGAAACCCGGGCGCCCCGATTGGGACCGCCGGGTGGTGCCGGGCGAAATCGTCGCGGCCGTCTCGCCGGAACCCTCTTGGCCCCAGAGCCGGCGGTATTCGCTGACGCGAACGGAGGACATTCCCCTGGCGAGCGATCCCAAACAGCCCCTGGACGGCGTGGGGGAGGCCCGCTGGTTCTGGGTGGAGGTCCCCCTTCCCGCCCTCTCCTCGGCCACACCCAATTTCGTCGCGCTTTTTTCCCCCGATGAAACATTGAAGGGGGAGGATCGTTCCCCCGTTCTGGCCGGAGCGCGATCGGGCGGTCCGGTCCAGGCCTGGTGGCGGGACAAAGCCGAAGGCGAACCTCCTCGGACCAGCACGGAGGCCTTTCAATTCCCGGCCGTGTCCTATTCCCCCGCCGTCGCGCTTAAACTGGTTCCCGCGCGAAGCACCGGGCCGGTGGTCACGCTTCGCCTCCCTCCCGACCGATCCACCGTTGGAAGCCATCTGGTGGTTTGGGCCGCGGTGGAGGGAGCCGATGTGGAAGCGGTCTGGCTCGAAAGTTCCACGGACGGGAAGATTTGGTCCCGCCTGGGGCGGCCGGTGTTTGCCGCCCCCTACTTTTTTTCCGAACCGCGGGATTCCCTTCCCCGCGGATCTTTAAGCCTGCGGGTGGCCGCCCGAGACATTTGGGAAACCGTGGGAACGAGTCCGGCCGTCAATGTCAAAACTGGGAGGCATTAAGTGAAAAAAGGGTTCCTGTTCCTCATCCTGGCGGGTCTTCTCCCCGGCTGTAAAAAAGAAAACAAACCGGAGGTCCGGGTGGACAACACGGTGACCCGGTACACGGGAAGCTTGATAACGGCCACGGAGAAAGCCAAAGACGTGACCGCCAAGGCCAACCAGGCCATCGCCGTCCAAAATTCAACCCAGCAAGAGCTACAGGACCCGCAATAGTTCATGCGGATCCTCCACGTCACGGAGAGTCGGAGCTGGTCCGGCGGAACGGTCCAGTTGTGGAACCTGTGCGTGGGTTTGGTTCGACGCGGCCACGCGGCGGCGCTCTTTTGCCCTCCGGAAAGCGAACTTCTTCGCCACCTCCCGGAAAGCCGGGTGGAGGTCACGGTTTGCCCGCTCCGGGAAGACTACGACCTTCGCGCGGCCTGGCGGCTGGCGCAGACCATCCGCCGCTTTAAGCCCGACGTCGTCCACGCCCATCATCCCCGCGCCCACGCCATCGCCCTCCTGGCCGGCCTCTTCGCTCCCGTCCCGCGCCTGGTGGTCTCTCGCCGTGTTTCGTTCCGGCTCAAAAAGTGGAACGTTTTCAGCCAGTGGAAATACCGCACAAAAAAAATCCGCACCTATGTGGCCGTGTCGGAGGACATCCGCCGCGTCTTGATCGGCGGCGGCGTGGCCCCCGACAAAATCACGGTGATCCACAGCGGGGTGGACGTCCAACGCTTCGCCCCGCGTCCGGCGGCGGATTATCTGCGGCGGGACCTCAAGCTTCCCACGGACCGCCCCGTGATCGGAAACCTCACCCACTTCAGTTGGTGGAAGGGCCAAACCTTTTTCCTGGAAGCCGCCAAAGAAATCCTCGACGCCGGGGTCCCCGCCCATTTCCTGCTGGTGGGGAAAGATACGGACGGAACGGAAGCCCGGGAAAAAGTCCGCGCCCTGGGGATCGAAATGCACGTGACGCTGGCCGGTTTTCGGACGGACATGCCGGAAGTTTTATCGCTCTTGACCCTCAGCGTCCTGTCGTCCTTGGCGGGCGAGGGTTTTTCCGGCGTGCTTCGGGAAGCCATGTGCATGGGGGTCCCCGTCGTGGCGACCGACGTGGGGGGGAATTCGGAACTCGTCAAAGATGGAAAGACGGGCCTCCTCGTTCCACCGGGGGACGCGGGGGCCCTCGCGTCGGCCATTCGCCGCCTTCTGGCGGACCGGACCTTGGCTCAGGAGATGGCCCGCGCCGCGGGAGAAAACGTTCGCCTCCATTATTCCCTGGAGAGCATGGTGGAAAAAACCATGTCCCTCTACGAGCGGTTGGTCGCCTCTTGAACCCATCGATACGTTCCGCAGGTCTCTTCCTGCTGGGGCTCCTGTGGGTGGCGGGCCTCCGGGCGGACGAGTTGTCCGTTCAATGGATTCCCCAGGCCCGGATGGAATACGAAGGGGTGGGCTACCGCGAGGTCCCGCACGGGTGGGAACTAAAAGTTAAACCCTGGACGCCGGCGGCGGGGCTCCGCTGGCGGACGGAACTTACCCGGGACCTGGGGTTCCAAATGCAATATTGGATCAATCGGCCGACCTATGCCGCGGAATTTGGAAACTCCCAATCGGCCACCCAGCAACAAACCGGGCAGATGGAATTGTCCCTCCAATCCCTCTGGATCGATCTTCGACGTCCCTTGGCCGGTTCTCCCGTGGAGGTGGTTTTTGGCCTCAACGGAGCGCATCATCAGATCCGCCAGAAGGATGTTTCTTTGGACGGAATTCCGGAACCCGGTTCTTCCCATGAAACCCAAATGGCTTTGGGAGGCCACCTTGGTTTTCACGGCAAGGGCCAAGGTCGGCCCATGGGGCGGGGGCCCGCGCTGTTCTGGGACGGCGAAATCCTCCTCGGCCGCTATTTCTGGACGGACAATCGGTTGGACACCGACGGCGGGTCGGTTCACCAAGGGGGCTACACCTACGCGCTTCGTTTGGAGGGGGGGGTGGCGTGGCCCCGCTGGCGCGTTTCCGTTGGTTATGCTCGACAGTTGTACGAGATCTTCGTGCCCGGGGGACGCCGGTTCACCGCCGGCGCCTCCCCGAGCGCCACCGCGAGCCTACCGATCAATAAGATCGACCTATTCGGTCCCTTCCTCGCCGTCGGTTGGACTTACTGAGATGAGACGATTTTTTCCGGGACTTCTCCTGTGGTTGTTGGCTCTCGGTGTTTCCGCCGGGGAGTTTTCTCTCACGGTGGCTCCGGCGGCTCAACTTAAATACCGGGGGGAAGGCAAGATCCTTCCCCAGGGCTATGTGAACCGGTTCGAAGGGAACACCGCCCCTCTCTATCGGCTGGACTGGCGGCAGGACCCGCGCGCCGAGGGGTTCTGGGGGGTGGGGCTTTGGCACACCGGGGTGTTCGGCGGCGGGACTTACGGCCGGGAGACGGTTCCGGATGTGGCGGGGGGAGACTACCAGTCCAATTCAATGAACGTCGGGTTCACCAACGCTTTCCTCACCTACCATCGGCCTCTAAAGGGCTGGCCGGTGGAAGCCCAGGTCCACCTGTCGGTGGTGCGAGAGATTTTCAAACGGAAGGATTTCGTTTTCAAAAGCACCTCGGCACCGGAAGGGTTTGACGACGTCACCGAAATTTCCGCCGAGGGGATCGGTTTCGGCCTGGCCGGGACCCACGGAAAAAAACTTTACGTCCGCTGGCAAGCCGCCGCCCATTACTATGTCCAAATTTTCGACGCCGAGACCGACGCGTCCGCGGGGTCCATTTTCCAGGGGGAGGCCGGCGTGGGGTGGCGGATCACTCCGCGACTCTCTTTTGAAGTGGGCGGCCTCTGGCAAGACTGGTTCATCCTGGGACAAGGCAACCGCCGGCTTCATGTGGAAGGCACCGACGGCGCCGTCATCTCCTATAACCGCCAGCAGACGACGCTGAGCGGTCTCACCTTCAAACTCGAAACCCGCTTCGGTTCACACCCATAATTTTCGGGGCTTCTGGGTTTCCTGTTGGTTTTAGAGGAAACCACCGGACTCTATTTGCTTTCAGGCAAGGGGGCTCCACCCCCTCCGACCCCGGGTCCCTTTTCTTTGCACGCCCAAAGAAAAGGGACGGAAAAGAAATGCGCCCCGGTCGGCACCGTCTTACAGTTCAACACCACGGTCGGTGCCGTCCCGACTTCGGATGTCCATGTTGAACGGGACGGCTTCCGCGCGCCGTTTTGACGGGCGGCCCTCAAATGTCCCTTCGGGACCGGTCTCTGTCGGCTTCGCCGCCAAACCGAGACCGGCTCGGCTCAACGGCCAATCGCCGGCACAACGGGCCGCGCCGCAACCGTCAAAACGTCGTGCTCACAACGCCTCATGGGGGGGCGAGTCAAAAAAATCACATCGACTTTTACGGGAAACCCGGAAGCCCCAAATATTTTTAGGGTCCGGAGGTGATGGTGACGGTTAGGTTTTGGGGGGTTTCGGTGCTGGAGCTGGTGGGGGTGTCGAGGCGGATCCAAAGGTTTCGGGCTCCGGCGACGGGGACCGAGACCCCGGTTTGGGTTCCATCGATGGAGTAGCGGGTCCCCGAGGACGATTGGTTGCCGGGACCGATGACATCTTCCGCGCCAAAGTCCACGGTGGCGGGGCGGGTGGCGTGGAAACCGCCCAGGACCACCACCACATCGTCCACGCTCGGCAGTGCTGTTCCGATGCTCCAGGGACTTCCACTGGTCGAGGTGCTCGCGAAAAAAGAATAGGTGCTGGCGATGTTCCCGTCGTTTGTCACGGTGATGGCCGTTGCCGTGTTGGAACTCGTGCCAACGGACTGGGTTCCGAAGTCGTAGGAGGAAGGGCTGAGGGTGAGCGATCGGATAATCACCTGGGGAACGGAGTTCGCGGTGTTGGAGATCAAGGACCAGTTGCCCACGTCGTCCTGGCTCCAGAGGACGATGTAATAGGTGTCGTTGGTGGGAACATTTAGGACCGTTGACTGGGCGGCGCCTGGGATCGCGGTGGTCGCCAGGGTCACCGTGACGGCGCCCGACGGGGTGGAGGTGTCGCTCCAGGCGGTGGCGGCCGTGGTGGAATATTGAATGCGGTAGTTTCCGATAAGGTTTTTATAGACGGCGTCGTCCCCCGCTGAGTTCCAAGATAGATTGATTTGGCCGGGAAAAGTTCCGGCGGCCGCCGCGATCGTTGAGGTGGTTGGGGCGACCCCGGTCCACAGGGTGGACGTGGCCAGGGTGATGAGGGTGAAGGGGCTTTGCAGTAGGCCCGCATCCACCGTTTTCACCCGAAAATAGTAGGTGGTGTCCGTTTGCAGGCCGTAGTTCGCGGAACCCGATGTCCAGGGGGAGGTGGAGGTGAGGAACATCCCGTATTTGGTTCCGCCGTCGTAGGTCTTGGGCGGATCAAAGGATCCGCTTTGGACCAAGGAGGTGAAGGCGGGAACGGTGGAGATCTCGATGTAATAGTTCAGCCCGGCCTCTGGGGTGGCCCCGGGGGCGTTATCGATGCCCTCGTTCCACATAAAGGTCCCCGTGGACGTTCCCACCACGGCGAAGCCGAAGCTGGTCTTCAACACCGTCGGGGCGTTCGGCGCCACGTTCGGGATGGTCGAAAGGTTTCGGTAGACGCGGATTTGGTTATTGCCCGCCGTGTCCACGCCGGAAATAACCAAATCCATGTCGCCGTCGGCATCGTAGTCGCCCACGTCCAGGGACCCTAAATAGATTTCGTCGGCCGCCGTGGGTTCGAGCTCGTTTAACGTAAAGGCCCCGCCGCCGGTGTTGATGTAGGCGCGCAATTCGGGGACCAGGGCGGCGGTGGTTCCGGTCAACCCGTGGACGAGGATGTCCAGGTCGCCGTCCGTGTCGATGTCCCCCCACTGGGCACCGCCCCGGGAGTTCCCTCCGTTGACCCCGTTCACTTCAATCTGAGCGGCGTTAAAAGTTCCATTTCCGTTGTTTTGGTAAACCCTCAGTTGCCTCTGGGTCGTCAATCCTCCGAGCACGCCCTCCACGAGAATGTCGAGATCTCCGTCCGCGTCAAAATCGCCCCAATCCGCGCTGTGTTTCCCGTTATACCCGTCCACCCCCGCGGCCGGGTCCACGTCGATCTGGTTGGGGTCGAAGGTGCCGTTGCCGTTGTTCCGATAAACGCGAATTTCGCTGTTGTTGGCCCCGCCGTTCCACCCTTGGGCTAAAAGGTCCAAATCCCCATCCCCGTCAAAATCCCCCCAATCGACGATCCCGTCCTGAAGCCCACCCCCCGCGCCGTCCACCTCGATTTGGGTGGTGTTAAAGGTGCCGTTCCCGTTGTTTTTATAAACGCGGATCTGGCGCGCGTTAGCCGCGTCAAGTCCCGCCGCGGCGATGTCCAGGTCTCCGTCGTTATCGAAATCTCCCCATTTGACGTCGCCGGCGTTCAGTCCGCCGTTAAGCCCGTCCACTTCGATTTGGTTGGCGTCAAAAGTTCCGTTGCCGTTGTTCCGGTAGACGCGGAGTTGGCTGTTGGCGGCCGCCCCGCCGCTCGTGATGCCGGAGGCCAAAATATCCAAGTCGCCGTCGCCGTCAAAATCGCCCCAGTCGACGCCTCCCGTGTAAAGACCGCCGTTCGCCCCATCCACCTCGATTTGGTTGGGGTCGAAGGTCCCGTTCCCGTTATTGGGGTACACTCGAAGCTGGTAATTGGTTCCGGCGGAGACGCCGCTGGCCAAAATGTCCATGTCCCCGTCGTTGTCGAAATCACCGAAGGACACTCCACCGTTCTGGAGCCCGCCGTTCGCCCCGTCCACGTCGATTTGGGTCGGTGTGAAATAAAGCGCGGGGGGCGTCACGTTGGCGGTGTTGGAAACGGGGGAATAAAGGCCTACATCGTCCTGGCTCCAAAGAACGAAGTACCACACCCCGTTGTCGGTCACGGTAACGGAGGTCGATTGGGCGGCGCCCGGGGCGATGGTGGTGGCGATGGTCGTCGTATAGGCCCCTGCGGGAGTAACGGCGGGATTCCATACGGTGCCGATGTTGGAGGAATATTGGATGATGTAATTTCCCGTCAAGGTCGCCTTGTCCTGGTCGTCTCCCGGCGAGGTCCAGGTCAAATTCACATTGCCGGAGCCTGACCCCGCGGCGGCGGTCAGCGTGACCGCGTTGGGAGCCACGCCGGTCCAAAGGGAGGAGGACGCGCTGGGGGCGCTTTCCAGGAGCCCGGCGTCCACCGTCCGCACGCGGAAATAATAGGTTGTGTCCGTCCGGAGGCCCGGGTGGGCCAGGGCCGGGTTCCAAGGGGCCGTGGAGCGGAGAATCACGCCGTGCCGGGTGTTCCCGTCGAATATTTGGGGCGGTCGGTCGTAGTTCCCGCGCCGAGGGGTGGCCCGGCTGTGGTGGGCCACCGTGTCCGGGGTGAAGGTCGCCATGGTGGATATTTCAATGTCGTAATCCAACAGGGCGGCGGGGGTTGGCCCCAAGCCCGCGTCCGCGGCGGGGTCCCATTTAAAGGTGGCCGTGGAGACGGCTGTCGCCGAGAACACGAAGGTAGACGCCAAACTTGCCGTGGCCCCCGGGGCGGTGGCGGTGGTGATGTTGTTTTGATAGACCCGCATCCGCCGGGCGGCGCCGTTATCGATGCCCGTGATCAAAAGATCAATGCCGCTCGTGTTGTTGTAGTCGGCCCAGGCCAGGCCCCCGTTTTGAAGGCCCCCGTTGACCGCGGCCTCGATATTGAATTGGGTAAAGGCGAAGCCCCCATTGTTTCGGTACAGCCAGATTTCCACGTTTCCGGTGGCGGGGCGGAGGCCCACCACGGCCACGTCCAAATCGCCGTCGTTGTCGGAGTCGCCCACCGCGAGGGCCCCGTTCCGAACGCCGAGGTTGGCGGCGCCGGGGATTTCGAAGGCGGTGAAGGTATTGTTCCCGTTGTTGCGGTAAGCTCGGAGCTGGCTGTTGGTGTTGTCGAACCCCATGGCCACGACGTCCAAGAGCCCGTCGGCGTTTAAATCGCCGAAGGCCGCGTCCCCGTTCTGGAATCCGCCCACCCCGGCGGTCACGTCGATCGGAGTGGTGTTAAAGGTTCCGTTTCCGTTGTTACGGTAAATGTGGACCTGGCGGCCCACGCCGTTAAAACCGGAGACCAGCGCATCCAGGTCCGCGTCCGCGTCGTAGTCGCCCCACGCCACGGAACTTCCGGTGCTGTACCCCACGTTGGCGGCGCCGGGCACTTCGATTTGGTTGGCGTCAAAGGTGGCGTTGCCGTTGTTGCGGTAAACCCGAAGCTGTCGGTTGCCCCCCGAATCCACCCCGCTGACCAACAGGTCCAAATCGCCGTCGTTGTCGAAATCTCCCAGCGCGGGTTTGCCTAAATCGAGGCCCAGGTTGTTCCCGTCCACGACGTTCTTGGTGAAGGCCAAGGCGCCGTCGTTTCGGGCCACCCAAATGTTTTGGGTCCCGGCGCCTTGGTTCCCGGTCAAGACGATGTCCAGGTCCCCGTCCCCATCCAAGTCCCCCAGGGCGATGCCGCCGTCTTCCAGCCCGGTGCTCCCGGCGCCAAAAACGTTGGCTGAGGGGTTATTGGGAATGGCGTAGGCCGGCGCGGCCCCCAACGTGTAGATACTGATCCGGCGGTTCCCGGCTGAATCGTTGCCGCTCAGGACCAGGTCGAGCCTTCCGTCGCCGTTCATGTCGCCCCAGGCGGTCCCCCCCTCCGTCAACCGATCGGTGGCGGTGTTTTCAAAATCCAGTTGGGCGGCGTTGTAGGGAAGGGCCTGGGAGATGGATGGGCAAAGGACAACGCCCGCAACAAGGGCGATCAGCAATACCGAGAGTCTGGGCCGGAAAGCGAAACTCATCCGCTAAGAATAGCTGAAATTCAGGGGATTTCAAGCCCCCCCAAAATATTAAAACTGATTTCCTTAAGGGCCGGCCGTGATGGTGACGGCGATGTTTTGGGGGGTTTCGGTGCTGGAGGTGGTCGGCAGGTCGAGACGGATCCAAAGGTTTCGGGTGAGGCCCACTCCCACGGAGACGCCGGTTTGAGTCCCGTCGATGGTGTAGGCGGTCCCGGTCGAAGGGAGGCTCGCGGGGCCGGAAACGTCCTCGGCACCGAAGGTTCCCGAGGTGGGGCGGGTGGGGTGGAAAGCGGCGTAGACGACGGCCACATCATTGTTCGGCGGCGGGGCGGCCCCGATGCCCCAAGGGCTTCCCGCCGTACTGGTGGCAGCGGAAAGCGAATAGGTGGAGGGGACGTTCCCGTCGTTGGTGACGGTGAGGCCCGTGGCGGTCACGGTGCTGACGCCGACGGATTGACCGCCGAAATCGTAGGGGCTTCCGGTGATCGTCACCGAACGAGTGACAACGGCCGGGACCGCGTTGGCCGTGTTGGAGACCAGGGACCATTCCCCCACGTCGTCCTGGCTCCAGAGAACAACGTAATACGTGTCGTTGGTCGGCACGTTTAGGACGCGGTTTTGCGCCGTCCCCGGCACGACGTTGGAGGTGGCGATGGTGACGGTGGTGGCTCCGGAGGGCGTGGTGTTGGGGCTCCACACCGTGGCGACGTCGCTGGAATACTGAATGCGGAAGTTCCCGTTGAGGTTGTTGTAGACGGCATCGTCGCCGGGGGCGTTCCAGGACAAGTTAATGTCTCCCGGGAAGACGCCGGTCGCCGCCGTCAGGGTGGACGTGGCGGGCGCCACGCCCGTCCAGAGAGTTCCGGCGGCGCTGAACCCGCTGGAGAGAAGCCCCGCGTCGATGGTGACCACGCGGAAATAATAGGTGGTGTCGGTGATGAGACCGGGATGGGCGTTGTTCCCCGCCCAGGGTTGGGTGGACTTGAGCATGATTCCAATGGGAGTCGCGCCGCCGAAAATGGGGGGCGGGCGAAGGTATCCGCCCTGTTGGGGGGTGGTCCCCACGGGTTGGCTTCCCAGGAGGCTGGGGGCGGTGAGTTTGACGAAGGTGTTCAAGGTTGAAATCTGGACGTCGTAATAGAGTCCGTTCGCCGGGGTTCGCGTGGCCACCGCCCCCGCGTCGGCCCCGGCGTTCCAGGTGAAACTGGCCACGGAAACGCCGGTGCGGACAAAACCGAAACGCCCGGCCAAGGCGGTGGGCGCCAGCGGCGCGGTGTTGGGGTTCGTGAGGGAGGCCGAACTGTTGTAAATTCGCACCTGTCGGCCGGTGGTGCTGGCCCCGCTGGCCAGGATGTCCGCGTCGCCGTCTCCATCGTAATCCCCGAGAGCCATGCCGCCGTTTTGAAGGCCGAGATTGCCCGCGCTTTCGACATTATAGAGGGGCGCCGTGAAGGCGTTGGTCCCCGCGTTAAAGGTGGACACCCGCACTTCCCGGCTGGCGCCGGTGGTGCCCAGGGCCGCGACGTCCAACGTCCCGTCGTTGTTGACGTCGCCAAAGACGAAGGAACTGTTGCTGTATCCCAGCCCGGCCCCCGGGATTTCGACCTGGGCGAACACCCCCGCGGTATTTCGGTAGGCCCGAAGCTGGCGAGCCCCGGCTTGGTCCGTCCCACCGGCCAGGATGTCCAAATCCCCGTCGTTGTCGAAGTCGCCCCAACGGATATCTCCGATGGAAAACCCGGTGGCGGCGTTCAGGACGTTAAAGGAAGCCCCGAAGGTCCCGTCCCCGGTGTTGGGGTACACCTTGCACACACGGCTGGCGGCTGCCCCTCCCGTTTGACCGGAGAAGAGGATGTCTAAATCCCCGTCATTGTCGTAGTCCCCCCAAGCCACGTCGCCCAACTCCACGCCGCCCGCCAGTTCGATTTGGTTGGGGTCAAAAGACCCGTTCCCGTTGTTTCGGTAGACACGCAGGCGGCGGCCGCCGGCGTCGCGGCCACTGAAGAGGACGTCCAAATCTCCGTCTCCATCGAAATCACCCAGCGCCACGTCCGACCGGTTGGCTCCCGCTCCCAGCGCGTCGATGTCGGGAAGCAAGGTGAACGCGGTCCAGGGAGCGCCGTCGTTCCGGTAGGCCCGAATCCGCCGGGTCCCTCCGGAATCCACCCCGGCCGTCGCTACGTCCAGATCGCCGTCCCCATCCATGTCGCCGAAGGCGACGCTGGAATCTTGAAGGCCCGTCCCTCCAACGGCCACGTTCACGAGAGCGAAGGCCCCCGCGTTGTTTCGGTAAATTCTGATCTGCCGCGCGTTGGCGGCGTCCCGGCCACACGCCAGGATATCCAAATCGCCGTCGTTGTCGTAATCGCCCCAAACGGCGCTCCCCAGGTCCAACCCCTGGTTGATGGCCCCCGGAACGTCGATTTGGTTCGGGCTGAACGGGATGGCGCGGAGGTGGGCGGCGAGGAAGAAAAGTCCTGCCGCGCTCCTTAGAACGTGGCGAGCGGATGTTGTAGGGGAAAGGTTCATCATAAAACCAACCGGCCGAAAAGCATCCCCAATTCTAGCCCTTCTTCAGAAATTTTCAAGGAATATGTGGAAACCGTAAGGTCTATTCGTGGCAGACCCAACGCGACCGAAAGCGGGGGGGGGGTATTCACCCCCTCCTTCGCAAGGAGGGGGCGGGGGGAGGTCTTAGTTCTTCAAGTCAAGTTCACGGCAACAGCATACCCGTTCTCCCAACGGCATACCCCTCCCTGACCCTCCCCTTGGGAAGGGGAGGGAAAAGCGTTCGCGTCAAAAAGGGGGCGGGTTTGGGCAATGTGGTAGAATGCCTCCTCCATGCGCGAAGTTCTTGTTGTCCACTATTCGGAGATCGGGACCAAGGGGGGAAACCGCCGGGTCTTTGAGTCAAAGCTGGCGGACGACATCCGCCGCCGGCTGGGCCCGGAAGTTCTCAAGGTCCGCATTGAAAGCGCGCGGGTCCTGGCGGACCTGGCCCCCACGGCGGATCGGGAGAAGATTTCTTTAGCCCTGGAACCGGTTTTCGGCGTGGCCTGGTATGCCTTCGGCGTGGCCTTTCCCTGGACCGCCGAGGACCCGGGGTGGGCGGGGCTGGAAAGCGCCGCCCTGGCGGAAGTGAAACGCCATCCGTCCGCGACCACCTTTAAGGTTTTCGCCCGCCGTTCGGAGAAGAATTATCCCCTGTCGTCCCAGGACATCTGCCGGCGGCTGGGGGAAAAAGTAATTCAAGGGGCGGGCCTCCGGGTGGATTTGGACCACCACGACTTGGCAATCCATGTGGAGGTCGTGCGGAAGGAGATCTTTCTTTTCGCGGGCCGTTCGGAAGGCTTGCGGGGGATGCCGCAGTCGTCTTCCGGACGGCTGCTCTGCCTCTTCTCCGGGGGAATCGATTCCCCGGTGGCGGCTTGGCTCATGCTTCGGCGCGGGGCCCGGGTGGACCTTCTGCATTTCCATCCCTACCGCTCGTCGGAAGAGGTGGTCGGCACCAAGATCACGGGGCTCTTCGACGCTTTGAAAATTTTCAATCCGGGTATACGGCTCTATCTTGTTCCCCATGACCGGTACCAGGTGGCGGCGTCGCTTCGGGTTCCCACCTCCTACGAAACGGTCTTTTTCCGTCGTTTCATGTTTCGCGCGGGTGAAATTCTGGCCCAGCGGCTGAACTACCAGGGGCTCCTGACCGGGGACAGTTTGGGGCAGGTGGCGAGCCAAACTCTTGAAAACCTGGCCGCCGTCCAAACGGGGCTCTCGGTTCCGGTGTTTCAACCTCTCATCTCCTACGACAAAGAGTCCATCGTCCGGCTGGCCCAAAAGATCAACGCCTACGAACTGGCCATCCAACCCTACAAAGACTGTTGCTCGCTCATGGCCAAGAAACCGAAAACAAACGCCGACGTTTCCATCGTTCGACGGCTCGAAACGGAGCTGGAGATGGACCAAATGATCGACGATTCCCTGGACGCCGCCAGTCTGTGGGACGGCCATGGCCTCCAACCGGTCCCGCCCAAAGCCCGCTCAAAAGCTACCCCTCCCTCACCCTCCCCTTGTTAAGGGGAGGGAACTTCAACGGCGCCGTCATTAGGTTTTATAAGGGAAATTCCGTGTCCCCCCTCCTTCACAAGGAGAGGGCGAGGGGGAGGTGTCAGCCTTCCCGTTGGAAAGCCCGCGGAGGCCCGCCGGCCGTGGCTTAGTTTTTCCCTAAGAACTTCAAGAGTTCCACGGGGATGGGCAGGATGAAGGTGGAGCCGCGGTCGCCGCTGATTTCTTTGGCGGTCTGAAGGAAACGGAGTTGGAGCGCGGCGGGTTCCGAGGCGATGATGCGGGCGGCGTCGGCCAATTTTTGGGCGGCCTGGAATTCGCCTTCGGCCGCGATGATCTTCGCTCGGCGATCCCGCTCGGCTTCCGCCTGGTGGGCCATGGCGCGTTGCATGGATTCCGGTACCTGGACGTCTTTCACTTCGACGATGGAGACTTTGATGCCCCAGGGGTCCGTTTGCTGGTCGATGATCTTTTGGAGCGTGGAATTTATTTTTTCCCGGTGGGAAAGGAGTTCATCGAAGTCGGCCTGGCCCAACACGCTCCGGAGCGTCGTCTGGGCGATTTGGGACGTGGCCATGCGGAAATCCTGGACTTTGAGCACGGCTCGTTCCGGGTCGATCACATTAAAGTAGCAGACCGCGTTCACTTTGCAGGGAACGTTGTCTTTCGTGATCACTTCCTGCACCGGCACGTCCCAGGTGACCGTGCGGAGGTCCACTTTGTAGACCTTGTCCACGTTGAAGGGGATGGCGAAGAAAAGGCCGGGACCTTTGATGGCTTGGAAACGTCCCAGCCGAAGAATGACGGCTCGTTCATACTCATTGGCGATACGGACGGCGGTGACCAACAGCCACAGCACCATCGCGATAATGACCACTGGAAAAAAGAACATTTAGATCTCCTTTGTGACGATGAGTCGATTTCCTGACACCTTGACCACACGCACGCGGGCCCCGGGGGCGAGCCCCTCGGCGCCTTCCTCGACGGTCCAAAGCGCGCCGTCCAGAAACACAAGCCCTTCCGGCCTCACTTCAGCCAGCCGGCCCACCAACTCTTCGGCTCCGGTCACGGGTTTTTTCCGCCGCGCGACCCAGATTTTACGGACCACGAAGCCGAAGAACCCGCCGGAGGTGAGGAGGACCGCCAAGATGAGTTCCATGGAAACCCGGAACGCCGATTGGTTCACGTCGAAGAGAAAGAAGGAGCCCAGGGCGAAGGAAATCAATCCGCCGAAAATCAAAAGCCCGTGGGATCCGACGAGGACGTCCAACCCCATCATGATCAACCCCGCCACCAAAAGCGCCAGCCCCGCGAAGTTAAGCGGAAGGACCTGGAGCGAGAAAAACGCCAGCACCAAGCAGATGATGCCCGCAATGGCGCCCAGCCCGATGCCGGGGGTCGAAAATTCGTAGATCAGGGCGTAGAACCCCAAAACCAAAAGCAGGTAGGCGACGTTCGGGTGCGCGATGGTGTGGAGCCACCGACGGAGCAGGTTCATGGGGAAATCCACCCGGTTCGCCTTGGCCAAGTCGAGCTTAAAGGTGAGCCCCTCTTTTTTGATTTCCCGGCCCGCAAGTTTCTGAAAAAGTTCCGCCTCGTCCAGGACCACGAGGTCGATGACGTTGGCTTTCAGGGCTTCTTCTGAGGTGAGGGAGAGGCTCTGGCGCACGGCCTTTTCCGCCCATTCCGCGTTCCGCCCCTTGGTGGCGGCCAGGGTCCGCGCGTAGGCCGAGGCGTCCGACACCACCTTCTCTTCCATCACGGAGCCCCCGCCTTTTTTTTCTTCCGTCCCATCTTTTCCGCGCTCTTTCTCGTCTTTGCCCCCCGGCAGGAAAGGCGCCCCTCCGCCCAACGACACCGGGTGCGCCGCTCCCAAATGGGTCCGGGGCGCCATGGCGGCCACATCGGCGGCCAGGGTGATGAACACTCCGGCGGAGGCCGCCCGCGCTCCCTGGGGTCCCACAAAAACGATGACGGGCACGGGCGTGTTGAGGATTCCCTGCACGATGTCCCGGGTGGCGTCCAACAACCCGCCGGGTGTGTCCAGCCGAAGAAGAACCGCCGCCGCCCCGCCTTTCTTCGCCCGATCAAACCCGTCCAAGAGGTAATCTTTCACCACCGGATCAATGGCTCCCGTCACCGTCAACACGTAAACGGATCCCGTCGGAGGAGTTTCTGCCCGAGCCCATCGGACCCCCGCGCCACAGAGGACCAGAATTCCAGCGACCATCGATCGAAGATGTTTTCTCACGAAAAAATTCTAGCACTTCGGGAGGCCTTTGACGAAATGGAGGCGAAGCGCCGCTGATTTCCCGAGCGATAGGCAGGAACGATTTCCCTCCCCTTCCCAAGGGGAGGGTGAGGGAGGGGTCTCACTGAACGAATTCTTGGCAGTCACGGATGAGACCTCCCCCATCCCCCTCCTTGCGAAGGAGGGGGAAAACCAACCCGCGTCTTTACACGATGGCTTCTTGGCCGGGTCCTCCGCGGAGTCGTTACGGCGAAATAAAAAATGATTTACCTCTCTTCAAGAAAGGATCCCCGAAAAGATGGAAGTTCCCTCCCCTTCCCAAGGGGAGGGTGAGGGAGGGGTCTCACTGAACGAATTCTTGACAGTTACGGATGAGACCTCCCCCATCCCCCTCCTTGCGAAGGAGGGGGAAAAACAGGGACTCCACTTCTTGAAACGGCCACGCCTCCCGGGCGTTCCCACACGGCGTTTCTTTCTACCTCAGTCACGAGAGGGAGAGGAAACTTCAGGGCCGAAGAAATACCATATTCTTTGCCCGAAAACCGCTGCGGGTTTCGTAAAATCCAGTGGGCCAAAACGATTGAGGCAACACTTCTGCCAAAATGGAAATAAACCCAAAGAAAGGGCTTGAAAGTCTTTCGTTGGTGGGGTATACATGATGTGGGTCATCTCAAATTGAAGTCCCAGGCCACGGCCTGAACACTACGAGGCAACCATGCATCGTATGGCGGCATGTCGCGCGCAATCCCTCGCGCGCCGGTTCCCCAACCGGCGCTTATCTCCGTTGTTTTCCTCGGAAAACCCCAAATCCGCAACGTTTATCCCCTGCGCGACCTACGCCCGGCCCGGCATCGAACTTCGGTTGGAATCGACCCCGTGAGGAACGACAAGCCATTAACGTGCGATTGCCGTTTTCGGCAGTCATCTCGAAAAGAACGGAGGCAACACCATGAAAAAGCTACTGGCGGTTGTGTTAGTTCTGGGAAGCATGGCGGTGTTCGTGGGGACGGTGAAGGCGGCGGCGACGGCGGACCTGACGATCACGGTGACGCCTGTGGGGAACAAGAGCGTGGCGCTGTCGCAGGCGTCATTGAACCTTGGGAACCTGAACCTCGCGGCGGTGGACCAGCTGTCGTCTTCGGTGACGGTGACGAACGACGGGAACATCGTGGAAGCGTTCGGGCTTCGAATCAAGACGGCGGACGGGACGTGGAGCTCGGGAGCGGCGGCGGGAGCGAACACCTACAACCTGCGGGCGCTCTTTGACGACAGCGCGGTTCCTCCGCTGGCGGGAGCGTTCCTGGCGAACGACGACCTGTTGACGCAAGTGGCGCCGGTGGTGGCGACGGGCGTGGGGGGAGTGTATTCGGGGGACCAGGACGCGTCGGCGGTGGTGGCGTTGGCGACGAGGGGACTGTGGTTTAAGATGGACATGCCGACGAGCTCGACGGTGTCTGGCGTGCGGACGTTCGTGGTGGAAGTCTCGGCGAACTAGGGGAGCCGAGAGGAGAAGACCGCCTCCGGTCTTTCGAGCGACGGCCCGGGCGGGGAGGGCGGAAACGCCTTCCCCGCGGGCCCGCGGGAAGAGGGAGCGGTCCAGGCGGAACGGCGCAAGGCAAGGTGCGCGCCGCGAAACCGATGAGGATCGAACGAGCCAAGGAGACCATGTGATGGATGTTCGAATGTGGCGGGTGAGGTGGGGTACGGCCATAGGCGTTTTTTGTTTGCTCTCGGCGGCGGTCTGGGGCAAGCTGTCATTGGCTGTTCGTTTTCCGGATATCGTTATGGAAAACGTCGCTACGGGATCGGTGATCAACCTGCGCCAGATGAAGGGCGTGCCCTACGTTGTCATTAACCAATCGGACCAACCCGTGGAGGTCTTGGTGGAACCGCTGGTCCCCATCCCCGGTCCGGCCCAGGCCAAGGAAGACTATGAGCCGGTCCCCAATCCGGAGTGGCTTCGCATCGTTCCGAACCGATTCAAACTGGGTCCGGGTGACCTGGCCAGCGCCGAGGTGATCCTCTCGGTGCCCAAGGACCCCGCCCTGGTGGGACGGCACTTCCAGGTGAACATCCACGCGGCCACGGAAGGGACGGGTTCTTTGGCCATCGCCGTCAACCACTACGTGAGGTTCTCTGTCGAGGGACCAGGCCCGGCGGCGCTCAAGAAAGAAAAAGACCGGCAGAAACTGGGCACCTTGGATCTGGACATGACACCCCCACGATCCGACTTGAAAAAGTCCCCTTGGGTCAAACCATCGACCTCAAAGAATTGAAGGGGGTGGGGGTTAAACTCACGAACCGCGGCAACGAACTCGTCAGGCTTCGTGTGCTCAGTGTTAAACCCGAAGCGAACTTCCGCGAAGCCGGATGGTCGGACCCCAATCCTTCCTGGATGAAAGTCGAACCCGCGGTTCTGAAACTCAAACCGAACCAGATCAAGGAAACCCGGCCGACATTGACCATCCCGAACGAACCGGAAAATAGGGGAAAAAAGTTCCTCTTCCTGATCACCGCGGAATTAGAAGGTTTGGAAATCCCGCTTCAAGTGCACACGCGGGTCTTCGTCACAACGGAAGGAGAATGAGGTGGTTGAATTTAAAGCAGTCCAATCGAAAGAAAACGGAGGCAACACCATGAAAAAGCTACTGGCGGTTGTGTTAGTTCTGGGAAGCATGGCGGTGTTCGTGGGGACGGTGAAGGCGGCGGCGACGGCGGACCTGACGATCACGGTGACGCCTGTGGGGAACAAGAGCGTGGCGCTGTCGCAGGCGTCGTTGAACCTTGGGAACCTGAACCTCGCGGCGGTGGACCAGCTGTCGTCTTCGGTGACGGTGACGAACGACGGGAACATCGTGGAAGCGTTCGGGCTTCGAATCAAGACGGCGGACGGGACGTGGAGCTCGGGAGCGGCGGCGGGAGCGAACACCTACAACCTGCGGGCGCTCTTTGACGACAGCGCGGTTCCTCCGCTGGCGGGAGCGTTCCTGGCGAACGACGACCTGTTGACGCAAGTGGCGCCGGTGGTGGCGACGGGCGTGGGGGAGTGTATTCGGGGACCAGGACGCGTCGGCGGTGGTGGCGTTGGCGACGAGGGGACTGTGGTTTAAGATGGACATGCCGACGAGCTCGACGGTGTCTGGCGTGCGGACGTTCGTGGTGGAAGTCTCGGCGAACTAGGGGAGCCGAGAGGAGAAGACCGCCTCCGGTCTTTCGAGCGACGGCCCGGGCGGGGAGGGCGGAAACGCCTTCCCCGCGGGCCCGCGGGAAGAGGGAGCGGTTCAGGCGGCCATAGGAAGAATATAAGGAGCGGCGCGTGTCATGACGCGGTCCAAGGCTCATAGGAAGGTTCCTCTTGAAGCGCTTTTGGCGCTTTTGGGGAGCCTTTTTGCCTTTGGGCCGGTCCCAGGCCGGGCCGCGCTCACGGCAGACCTGACGCTCACGGTGGGCATCGCGGACACGTTCCCTCCGAACGCGGTTCCAGACCTGGCCGCGCTGGCCACGGTGACTCCCGGCCAGGTGGTCTTAACCTGGACGGCGCCCGAGGAAAACGGTGGAATATTCACGACGTCGGGAGCAGTCACCTCTTACGTGGTGAAATACGCAACGTTTTCCATAGCGAGCGAAATCAGTTTGGGAGGAAGCACGACCACGTGGTGGAACAAAGCTTTAACGGCGTCGTTCCCGCCTTTGGTCCCGAGCGCGCCGGGGACGCCGGAAACGCCCATGGTCATCGACTTGGCCCAGGGGACCGCCTATTGGTTCGCGGTGGAGAGCGTGGACGATGTGGGAAACACGTCGCCCATCGACGCCAATGCGGCGTCCCCCCTCCTCCAAGCGACGGCCGTGACAGGGGTGGGGGACAACCTGTTCCCCGCTCCCGTGGCGGGGTTGGTGGTGACGCCGACGGGCACGGGGCACACCGTGACCTGGCCGCCGGTGACGATCAACGCGGACGGGAGCCCCATCTCGGACCTGGCTTCTTACCGGGTCTACCGGTCCACCAGCCTCTTTAATTTTGGGGCGTCCAGCATCACCGTCGCCAACGTCCCCTTGGCCGGACCGCTCTCTTTCGACATTACCACACCGTTGGTGGACAGCTACTTCCTGATCGTCGCGGTGGACTCGACCGGACGGGAGTCTCCTGTCGCGGGGTCCAACTTCCTGCAAGTGACGCCCCAGGCCTTCCTGGGCCAGACGGGGCTGGCCCAGGATCTCACCTATACGCGCGTCACCCTGCCCGAAGGGTTGATCCCAGAACTGAAATCGGCGGGTTCAGACTATCTCCTTTATGTGGAACCGAACACGTCTCCCCTGTCGACCCAGGGCGGGACCCGAACCCAGAGCACTTACACGGTGGGTCTGCGGCAGGCGGACGGGTCTCACGCGCCGGGCGACTTCGCCTTCTCCCGGCCGGAGATGACGGTGGTCCTCAATTATCAAGGGTCGGGCGGGCCCGTGGACCAAAAGAAGGTGGGCGTCCTCTGGTGGAACGGCACGGCGTGGGTGAAAGTGAGCCAGGCGAACGTGGACGCCAGCAATATCATTCCGGGCGATGTCGCCGTTTCGTTCCAAACGGGGCTCCCGGGCGTCTACCAAGTCCGCCAGTTCGAGGTGGCGACGGAACTGACCCTGGACAAGGCCGGGGTCTTCCCCCGCATCTTCTCGCCCAATGGCGACGGGGCGAACGATGTGGTCTACTTCGTCGTGCAAAATCCGAACGGGTCGTCCCTGGAGGGGCGGGTGATCGATATGTCCGGGGCCGACGTGGGAACGCTCCGGCCCGGCGGGGCCGGAGCGCCGACGCCGGACAGTTTGATGTGGGACGGACGGGATAAGTCTGGACAGATCGTTCCGGCGGGTGTATATATTTACCAGATCAAAGGGGAGGGGAAAACCATCACGGGAACCATCGTGGCGGCCCACTAAGAATGAAACGACAAACCAACCAACACCGATTTCGCGCCCTGCTCTGGCTGGGAGGGATTTTATTGGCCGTTCCGGCGGCCGGGTTGTCGCTCGACCCGAACACCGGCGTCGTGCCCCGCATTTTCTCTCCGAACGGGGACGGGATCAACGACGTTACTTTTTTTCAGTTGGACAACCCCAGTCTTACCGAAGTTTCGGGGGTTATCCTGGACATGACGGGCGCCGAGGTTTCCTCCTTGGTTCCCGCACCGGGGGGCGTTCCGACAGTGGACAGCCTGATGTGGGACGGCCGGGACCGGACCGGCCGGGTCGTGCGGCCGGGGCCCTATATTTATCGGATTGAAGGGGACGGGAAAACCTTGAGCGGCGTCTTGGCGGTGGTGAAATGAACAGTGAGCGGCGTTTTCGGGAGGACGAAATCATGGCGAACAACGGCGCCGGTCGGCGCTTTTTTGGGTCCATTTTGTTGGCGGCGTCTTTGGGTGTCTCCCCATCTCTTTCGCTGGCTTTTGACGAGTCCCCCGTCGGTGCGCGGCCCGCGGCCCTGGGGGGGGCGTTCACGGGGCTGGCGGACGACGTTCACAGCCTCTACTACAATCCCGCCGGATTGGGGACCCTTTATCGGCCCGAAGTGACGGCCTATTACGCTCGGCTCTACCCCGGCCTGTCGGACCAAACCCATACGGCCCAGACTTTCATCGGCGCCGCCTTGCCGCTCCCGGCGGATCGCCGCTGGGGAGGGCTCGGAATTGGATATCAGGAGTTCCGGGTGGACAGTCTCTTTAAAGAACGCACCACCACCTTGGCCTACGGCAAATCACTCATGGAAAAACGGATGTCCCTGGGCGTGGGGTTGAAAATGCTGGACCGATCGTATGGGGAAAACGCCGACACGGCCAACGCCTTTTCCGGCGCGAACCCGGGGAACCGAACGGGAGCCCAGGACCCCGTCTTCCTAAACGGCCATTCAAAGACGGCGCTCGGGGTGGACCTGGGAGCTCTCTATACGATCCTCCCGGACATTCGGTTGGGGCTCTCTCTTTTGAACGCCAACCGACCGGATCTGGGACTGGTGAGCGATGACCGGCTTCCCATGATCACGCGGCTCGGCGCGGTGTACGATAAAAAGCTACTCAAAGTGACGGCGGACCTCACCCACCGGACGTTTCTGACCGGCCAAGCGGACACCCGACTGCAGTTGGGCGGGGAACGGCTATGGGCGTTCAAACGGTACGGAATGCTCGCGGTGCGGGGCGGCGCGGGCGTGGGCGGTCGGGATTATCGACAGGTGAACGTGGGGGCCGGGTATGAAGTGAACGGGGTTGTCTTGGATTACGTGTTCACCCTTCCGCTGGGCGCCGCGGACGAGACGGGGAACCTGCACAATATTTCGTTGTCGTACAAGTTCGGACGGGCGCCGGCGGAGGACGAGCTATACGAAATGATGCGGGAAGAGCGGGAGGCCACCGCCCGGGCCGAAGCGGCTTTGAAAACAGCGGAGGCCGAATCCGCTTTCATTCGCGCGGAGCGGAATAAGTTATTGAACCAGTATGCCACCGATGTGGAGCGGTTGAAAGCGGAGTTGGCCGCGGCCAAGAAAGCGGGCGCCAAGCCCGCCGCCGCCGTCCCCGTTCCTACCCGGGTTCTCTCCGCCGCGGAGAGGGAGCGGTTGGCCCGGGACAAGGCGTACCGGGAATATTCAGCCGCCTACGAGGCGGCCATGCGGGGCTACGGTGCCCAGGTGTCGCGGGGTGAAAGCTTGGCAGGTCGGATCGAACTCTTAAACGGCATCCTGGGAAAATATTCCAAGACGGGCGTGGACGTTTCCCGGGCGGCCCGAGAACTGGAACGCGTCAAGTCCGACCTGGCCCAGGTGTCCACGGATTATCGCATCACCCTGGACTTTTATAAGAAAACGGTGGCCCAGGGGGGAGATGTGACGGAACGGATTTCCTTGCTGGAACGCATGATCAAACGTTATTCGCGGTCCGGCATTGACCTTTCCGAAGTCAAAAACGAATTGGCCAAGTTGAAAAACCCTTAGGCCGAAGACGAGGATTTTCCATGAAGATCCGTTCCAAGGTCGTTCTCTTCGCGCTCTTTTTTGCGTGGGTTTCCGGTTCGGTCGGAGCCTGGTGTTTTCTCAACATCCGCCGGGAGGAGGCGGCCTTCGCCGACAGCCGCCGAGCCATGAAGACCCACGCGGCGGTGACCGACATTGAGTATTTTCTCGTCCGCCAAGTTCGCGCCCTGGAGAATTACGTCCTGCTGAACGACGAAGCCGAAAAACTTCAATTGGCCCAGGCGGCGGCGCAAACCCGTCAACGACTGGCCCAATGGGAAAAGTCGGCGAAGGCGCGGGAAGCCCAGGGCGAAGAAATCCCCGCCGTCCGGAAGGTGAACGACGCCATCGCTGAGCCCGCAAAAAATATCGAGGACCTGTTGGAGGCCGGGCGCCGGTCGGAGGCCATGGGGGCGGTGGAAAAAGAGTTCTCCCCCGCGGCCGTCAAAGCCTTGGCGGTTTTCAGCGTGGTCAAAGGCCGCACCGAGGCGGAGAAAGAGCGCACTGAACGCCGCATGCTGGCAGAACTCCGGCGGAACCATTTGAGTTTGTTGGGGGGGCTTGGCCTCGTGGCTTTTTTGGGGTTGGTTTTTCTCTTCGCCCTTTATCGGTCGGTCATCAGCCCCATCCGTGAACTTCGCTCCTGGGCCGATCGGGTGGCCCGGGGGGAAAAGGGGCAGGCCCTTCAGTTTTCCGGCGGGAACGAGCTGACCGAGCTGGCCCGGAGTATCGGGGAGATGGCCATCCAGCTCACTCGGCCTAAAGCCTCGCCCCCTCCCGTGGAAATTCCGGAGTCGACAAAGGGGCCCGGTCCGGTTCAGTCGGCTCCCCCCACCGTCCCATCAGCCCCCTCCGCCGCCCCCTCCGCAGGGCTCCGGGGACAGGCCGCGGGCCAGAGGGCCGAAGGCACGGCCGCCCCCTCCTCCGCAGGGCTCCGGGGACAGGCCGCGGGCCAGAGGGCCGAAGGCACGGCCGCCCCCTCCTCCGCAGGGCTCCGGGGACAGGCCGCGGGCCAGAGGGCCGAAGGCACGGCCGCTCCCTCCACGGCGATGGGGGGGCAAGGTGCGGGAAGGGCGCCTGGACCAGTAACGGCTCAAGGTAAGGATGAATTTGATTCGGCGGTCAATGCGTTTAGGGATATCTTGGCTCAGATGGGGGGGGACGTTCCCGAATCCCGACGGTTGGAATAGGATTTGGTGGGGCGAACCCGGTCGCTATTAAAAAACGGGAGGAACGGCATGGCCAAGCTTCAATGGTTGGAACATTACAGAACAGGTCTTCCGCTCATAGACCAACAACATCAGGAGTTCTTTCGCCGGTTGAACGCTTTTAACGAAGCCCTGGAGGAAGGACGGCGAAAGGAGGCGGTCATCCAGGCTCTCACCTTTCTCCTGGACTACGCGAGTCTCCACTTCCGGGCTGAAGAACGGGGAATGGAAGAGGCCGGGTTCCCAGGGTTGGCCGCCCATCGGGAGAAACATCGGTTGTTGGAGGAGCGGACGCGGACGCTTTTGGATCGATACCGGAGAGGCGAGCTGTTCCTGGCCATGCAGGTGTCTCTCTTGCTCTCCGAGTGGATCGTGCAACACATTCTTCACGAAGACATGGCCTACGTTCCGCACCTCAAATCCGACGGAGTCCTCACCGCGCCCGCGTCTTAAATAAGCCGTCCGAGAAATACCTGTCGGGAACGGCTCAGGTCCCTCCCCTTTTCCCGAACGAACAGTCTCCTTCGAGCATGTGGTAGAATTCATTCAAATGATTCCAAACATCGATGGGCGGGGTCGGAAAGTCCGCGCGGTTTGCGGGGCGGCTCTTTTGGTCGTGAGCCTGTGGCAGGCATTGACTCTCTCGCGTCCCTGGGGCGTGGGTCTCTGGGCGGCTGTTCTCGTGCCCGCTCTGGGCGGGGTCTTCATGCTCTTTGAGGCTCGAAAAGGGTGGTGCGCCATTCGGGCGTGCAGGATAAAAACGCCGTTGTGACCGACCGTTTGACGGGCGCGCCCCTTCTTTTTATTCGGCGGGAATCCAAAAGCCGCCGGGGCTTTTCGGGACCCCAAACGGAGGAAGTGCGTTCGGCGATCGAACGATCGCGGGGCGCCCAACCCCTCTGGGCGGCGGAAAGTTTAGCCCGCCGGGTGGATCGGTTGGACGCTCTCCGGCGCGTCGTTCTCCTTCAATCCGAGACTCTGGCCCATTTGATGACGCGGGAAATCGGGAAACCGTTGATCGAGACCCTCTCGACCGATTTCCTGGCCACCTCCGAGGGGTTGTCCGTCCTCGCGCGGCGGGGGCCGGACTGGCTGGCGCCTCGCCGGGAACCACGAACCTGGATGGATGTCCTGCGCGGGGTCAAACGTTTCGATCTCTTCCGGGAACCCCTGGGGGTGGTCGGGGTCCTCAACTCCGGCCCTTTTTCCCTCGCCCACGACGTTCTCCAATTGGCGGCCGCTCTCCTGGCAGGCAACACGGTGATTTGGAAACCTTCTCCAGGCGCCCCCATTTCCGCTTCGGCCACCGAAGACCTTTTCCGCAAAGCCGGTTTCCCGCCGGGGGTGTTTGAAATGATCCATGGGGACGGCGCGGCCGGAGAGACCCTCTGTCGGGCCGGCGTGGAAAAATTATTTTTCACGGGGTCCGCGGCGGAAGGCCGGGTTTTGATGCTCGCGGCCGCTGAAGCGGGAACCCCCGTGGTTCTTCAGTCTTCCGGGAAGGATGCGGCTTTGGTATTCAACGGGGCGGATCTGGCGCGGGCGGTGCGAGGTCTTGTTTGGGCCGCGTTTTCCAAGGCAGGCCAAAATCGGGCGGCGGCCCGGCGGATCATTGTGGAGGACGGCGTCTTCGATCTCTTTTCGGCCCTCTTCGTGGAAGCCGTCGCCTCGCTTCGGATCGGCGCCCCGGAGTTTCCCGACACGGAAATCGGCCCTCTCCCGGACGAAGAACGGGTGTGCCTCCTCGAGGATCTGGTGGGGGAAGCCAAAAAGGAGGGGGCGCGGGTTCTGTTGGGGGGACGCCGGCGGTCTCCAGGAGACCTTTGTTTTGAGCCGACGGTGTTGGCCGATGTTTCGTCGGCCGCGCGCATCGCGCGGGAAGAATACTCCGGCCCCGTGGTCCTTCTCTCCCGGGCGGCCGACGAAGAGGAGATGGTTCGGCTGGCCAACGACACCCCCGGCGGTCTTGCCGCCAGCGTTTGGTTGTCCGACCTTTCCCGCGCACGGGCCGTGGCTCGTAAAATCCAGGTCGGAACGGTGTGGATTAACGACGGGGGCTATGGCGCGGACGATGTCCGCGCTCCTTTTGGTGGAACGAAGGCTTCCGGTTTCGGGCGCGTGCATGGCCCGGAAGGCCTGGCGGAGCTCACGCGGACTCTGTGGGTGGAATCGTCGTCGGCGCGGGGGGGGCGGCCCCATTATTTTCCTTACGGGGAAAAGAAGTGGATCCGGTTGCGGAAATGGTTGAAATGGAGACATCCGTGATTCGAATCGTTGCGGATGGCGTGGCGGCGGTTTGGCCGTCGTCGCGAAGCTCGCCCAGGGTCGCCTTCGGGCACTCTGAGTAAAAGAACGATGCTCCCGGCGGAAAGACCCATCCCACGGAGGAACGGGGGTCCTCTTCAACCTAAAGGACCCCTATTTTGTTTGAAGGTTTTTGGGGTCGGCGGTGAGGAGCTCGAAATTCCGGGTCAAGACCCAGAGGAGGTGCGTGTCGTCGTCCCGGCGAAGAAGAACCCGGGGCGAAGCGCCTTTCTCTTCCCGGCCGACTCGCAGGACGTGGATCGGGCCCGAGGCCAGGGTCACGGTGATTTCGGCGGAAGGAGCGGTGAACCCGGATCCCAAAAGGGCCAGGGAGGCCGGGGGGTCCACAAACTCTTCCGCGGAGAGGTAACGAAGACCGTTCGTCATCCGTTCCGCCATGGGGCCGTCGGCGGGTTTCCCATTCACGGTCCAACTGGTGGAACTTCGCTCAAGAGCGAGGATCGCTTTTCCTCGGCGGACCTGAACCGATTGGATCACCGCGTCGGGGGCCAGGGGAAGCGCGCGGTTGTCCCGCCAGGCTTTTAGGTCCGTCTCCACCAGCTCCCGCCGCAGGCCTTTCGCCAAATAGACTTCCGTGCCGTTCCCTTTCCGCACGTAAATATGTCCGCCGGAAGGCGAATCTTTTCCCACCACCCATTCCAGGGGAAGGGCGCCGCCGGGTCCCATGACCTTGAGCCTCACCCCGCCGGCCTCGTCCACCAAGAAGAGCGGGTGGCTGTCCGCCCGACGACTCACCACATTTTCCAAAGTGAGGGACCGGAGAGAGGCCAAGAAACTCACGACGTTGCCGTCGTTGGCGGGAGCGTCGATCGGTGTTTTCAATTGCCAACCCGCCTCGGCTTTCTCGAAGGAAATGGTGGGCCGTCCCGGAACCTGAATTTCAAAGCGGGCAATCTCTTTTGGAACTTCCGGGGTCATCGGTTTTGTGGAAGGCCGGGGGATCCGACTGATTAAATATCCCGCCGCCAAAACCGTTAGAACCAGGGCCAGGGTCCGCATCCATTTAGGCATGGGGGCTCCGGGGACGGAGAAACGCGGCGCGGATGCCCTCGCGTCCAATGGAGCGGTTCCGCCAATGCCAAACTCCTCCCAGCAGAACCAGGAAGGGGACTAAGAAATAACCGAATCCCTTAAAAACGGCGCGCACCCATCCGGGAACAGGTTTCAACGGGCGGTAAGGGGAACTTTTCGGGGGAATCGTCAGATAATTTCCCTCTTGGGTGAGCCACTGGGCCATGGACAAGATGAAGAGCGCGTTGCCGTCCGGGTTGGGCATTTGGGGGTTGGCGAAGAAGGAAGTTCCCATGACCACCAGTTTCACGCGAGGAGCCGGACGGGAAGGGTCCCGAAAGGTGACGGTGGACCCTTCCACCAGCGCGGCTAAGGTAAAGGGGCCGAGATCTTTTTGCCGACCCGCCCGGGAAAAATCAGAGGGGGAGTCGGTCTTCAGTTGGTTGAAGATGCTCACGGGGTCCACGTTGTAGAACCCGGGCCAGATCCAGCTCTTTTTGGAAGATCGAGCGAGCCAGGTGAACGTCAAGGCCGAGGGCGGCGCCAGGGTGGGCGTGAGCGCGCTGGCGTAGGGGAATCCCAGCACGTCGATGCTCTGGAGGGAGCGGTTCTGCCGGTTCAAATCGTTCGCCATGACCAGCGGGTAATATTTAACCGGGAAAATCGTCTGCTGATCCTGCATCGTGATGTTCCGACATTGGTCGTCCATGACGAAATCCCGTTCCACCTGAACGCCGTAATGTTCCAGGAAAGGTTCCAACCCCGTGGCCTGGGCGATGGAGCGGAGGTTGTCGGGGAAAACCACCCGGCGGTTCAGCGCCGCCACCAAGGGCACGCCCGAAGCCACGTAATTGTCCAGGGCGTCCAATTCTTCCGGGGTCATGGGGCTTTTCGGGCCCAGGAGGAAGACGACGTCGGGTTTCATGCCCGGCCCCTCTTTAGACAGTCGCGTCGTCTCCACCCGGAATTCGTCGAAGAGCCGTCCAGCGGGCCCCTGTTTAATGAATTCGGGGGAAACTTCGTTGTGGTTGGAGATGAAAAAGAGGATCTTCTTTCCCTTCTGGCTCATCACCCGCAGACGGCTGGAAATCTCATACTCGAGGTTGTCCACCTCCTTGACGAAGGGGATCACGTCCTGCTTGTCTTGGTAATGGAGGACCAGCCCCATGTACCCTTCGCGGACCTGGAACTGGTCCGAGCCCACCTGGGTGAAACGGGCGGGTCGAAGGTTCAGTCGGTTGAACTCCATCAGAGTTTCCTCGGATTTGTCCGGGGCGATGGTTTCCACCGAGAATTTCCCCCGGCTCGCGGTTTGGTATTCCTGAAGGAGGTCCCGGATGTATCGTCCCTGGCTCTCGTAGGGCTGGGGAAGGCCCGGCGTGAGATAAAACCGCGCAATCACAGGATCCTCCAAGGATTTCACCAAGTCCAGGCTGGCCCGTGAAAGGGAATAGCGGTGGTCGGCGGTCCAATCGAACCGTATGAAAAAGCGGTCCCCCAGGAGGTTTAAGAACGCCAGGGCCCCCAGGACGAGCAGAAGGCCCGTCCCGGAGACGAGACTCAATTGAACTTTGCGGTTGTTGGCCACGGGAATCATCGCCATCGCCGGCTGTTAAAACTCGCCAAGGTCGCGGTCAGGGCCAAAACCGTGCCGGAAAGGAAATAGAGGACGTCCCTCGTGTCCACGACCCCTTTCATGAAACCGCTGAAGTGCCGATCCACCCCAAGGTAAGAGAGGAGTTGGCCCGGAACGCCGGGGACATAATCCGCCGTCCGGCCGATGAGGAAGAAGGCGAAGCAGAAGAGGAATCCGAGCAGGAACGCCACCACCTGGCTCCGGCTCAAGGAAGAGGCGAAAAGACCGAGGGCCCCGAAAAAAGCACCGAGCAGGACCGCCCCGACGAACCCCGCCGCCATTTGTCCCAGGTCCGGGGGCCCCAGAAAAACCAAGAGCGCCAAGTAGACGGCGGACAGCCCGATCATGGCCAGCCAGACCGTGAGCACCGCGCCGAATTTTCCGAGCACGATTTCGCCGTCTTCCAACGGGAGCGTGGCCAGGGTTTCGATGGTGCCGGTTTTAAACTCCTCGGCGAAAAGCCGCATGGTGAAGGCCGGGAGGAAAATCCCCAGGATCAGCGGCATGGGCCCGAAAAATTCGTCTAAGGTCGCCTGTCCCCCGAGAAACAGCGACGCCGTGAAAAACCAACCCATGATCACGAAATAAAGGACCAGAACGATGTAGGGCATGGGGGAGTTGAAGGACTCCTTCCATTCCTTCTGGGTCAAGAGCCAGGCGCGGGAAACCTTCATTTCGCCTCCGTGAACTGTCTAAATATGTCGTCCAGGGCCGCCGCCGGACGGTGCAGTTCCATGATCGGCCACCCGGCCTCGGCGGCCAAACGGCTGACCGCTTCCCGGGGGTCCTCCGCGGCGGAAATGGTGAAACCGGGGCAGTCGGGTTCCGCATCGTCCCGCCGCTCGACGGTGACGCCCGGCAAGGCGCCGAGGCGAGCGGCCAAGGGTTCGGCCGGGCCTTTCAGTCGAACGAAAAAGGTGTAGGCCCCCGTCAGACGCTGTTGCAGTTCCTCCATGGTGCCCTGGGCGACGATGGTCCCTTTATGAATGATCAAAATCCGGTCGCAGATCCGTTGGGCTTCCGGCAAAATATGGGTGGAAAGGAGGACGGTCTTTTTTTCTTTCAGACGAAGAATGAGGTCCCGCACTTCTTTTTGTTGGTTGGGGTCTAAAGCCGAAGTGGGCTCATCCAAAATCAAGATCTCCGGGTCATGCAACATGGCCAGGGCCAGGCCCAGCCGTTGACGGTATCCTTTGGAGAGTTCTCCCACGTCCTTGGCCATGACGTCCAAAATAGCGCATTGCTCGGCCACCTCGGCCACGCGGGCTTGGATGGTTTTTACCGGGATTTCCCTGAGTTTGGCGAACAGGGTCAAACATTCCCAGACGCCCAGGGATTCGTAAAGGGGGTTCGCTTCGGAAAGATAGCCCACGCGGCGCCGAACTTCCAGGGGGTTTTCCAGGACGTTCACGCCGCCCATCTTGACCACGCCCGCCGTTGGAGGGAGATAGCCCGTCAGCACGCGAAGCGTGGTGCTTTTCCCCGCGCCATTGGGGCCCAGGAGTCCCACCACTTCGCCGGGATTAACGGTGAAAGAAACGCCGTTCACCGCCCGGGTGGCGCCGTAGTCTTTGATGAGTCCGGTGACTTCGATCATGGGTTCGCGTATTCCAAGAAGGGAATCATACTAGAAAATGACAAGCCCTTTTTCAATTCCCCGGGCCACGCGGTCTTCGGGCTCCCTAAAGAGAGCGGCGGCTTTCCAGCAAAACCCCGGTGGCCCGTCCGACCTGGATGTCCGAAGTCGGGACGGCACCACCCATGGAGATAATCTGTAGGACGGCGCCGACGGGCCGAATAGGCCCCGGCCCCGAAGGGGTTTTTGCGCGTCTAAAAAGGGCCTTTGCCCGGGTCTGGCCGGGGAGGCCCAGTCTAAACGGTTCGGGCTAAACCGGGGGTCAGAAAGATCGACTCAACTTTCCCCGGACAGCTGTGACTCCCTCGGTTGTTACTATTTTGTTACAAACCCTTAAGGCCGTCTTTCGGGTCGCGCGGGTAGAATGGGATGGATTTCCATCACACGGGAGGTCCTTTGTTCTTGGAACGAAAATGGCGACGGTGGGCGGGCGCTTGGCTGGGCGGTGTCTATTTCGCCGCGAACGTGGCCCTGGCCCACGCCGCTGAAACGAATTTTTGGACGGAACGGCGGCTCTTGGCGGGTCGGGGGGGCACTCTTTTGGCCGGCCTGCCTTCCCTCCAGACCCCGGTCCTTCCCGGTTCCTCCGGAACAACGCAAAAAGTCGAACCCACTCTTCCGGAAAAAATCCAGCGTTCTTTGCCGGCTTCCTTTCTTTTAACCCACGGAGGCCTCTTCCGCTCCCTGCCCACCGCTTTCGGATCGCTCCGTTCGGTTTCGCTTCCCCCCCGGGTTTCCCCGTTCAGTCCCATTATCATTCACATCCAGGACATCCATCGAAATGCGGAAGCCCAACGTCATATCTCTTCGGTGGTGGCGTCCCTGGGCCCTCTCTCCGATCTCATCCTTCTGGAAGGATCGACCCGCCCCATGGATCTGGCGCGGTTTCGGGCGTTCCCGGAACGGGCGGCCGTTCAACTGGCGGCGGAAGAATCGTTGGCGCAAAACGAAATCACGGGCCCCATCCACGCGGTCCTCACCGCGACGGGCCCGTTTCCGTCCCTGATCGGAGTCGACGACCCCTGCCATTACGCCGCCAACGTGGAGGCCTATCGCCGTTCCGCTCTGCGGATGGAGGAACAGAAGGCGAAGGGGGCTGATCGCGCGGCCCGATTGGAGGAGGAAAAGAAGAAGATTTTCAATCCCGCCCTCTACGCCTTCGATCAAGCGGTCACCGGATACGCGAAGGGGCGCACGTCCCTTTCCGATTACGTCAAGGCCGTCACGAAGGGTGCTCGGGTCCTCCCGGTGGACGTCCGCTGTTTCATCGAGGCCTTGGCGATGGAAAATAGTTTGGATTTTCAGGCGGTGGAGTCGGAGCGGTCCCGGGCCGCGGAGGTCCTGGGGTCTCGCCTAGACCCCCATGAACTGGCCCGACTTCTCGCCCAGGGGGCGGCCTACCGGGCGGGGACCCTGCGGTATGGGGAGTTTTATCAATACCTCAAGGATCTGTGCGCCGAGAACGGCGTCCCCCTCGGCAAAAATCTGGACGCCTATGTCCGCTATGTTCTGTTGGCGGACGGGGTGGACGCGGGATCCCTTTTCAGCGATCTCCAGTCCCTGGAAAAAGATGCCTACCGCCGGTGGAGCCATAGCCCCCTGGAGTCCGGCCTGGTCGCCCGTTCCCGGCGAGTGTTTTTAACGGAAAAACTAGTGGACTTTTCTTTGACCCCCGGCGAATGGCGTGAGTATGCCGAGACGCCCACGGCGGGGTTGGAATCTTTTGAATCTTTCTATCAGGAGGCCCACGTCCGGGACGGCGCCATGGCCGCGAACGTGCTGTCGGCGTTGCAAAACATTAAAAGGAAAACGCCCCGGACCTCGCCCGTGGTCCTTCTCATCACGGGGGGGTATCACGCCCCGGGGATCACGGAGGACTTAAACCGGGCCGGCGCCGTCGTTCTCTCCTTCGTTCCGAAGGTTGAGAAAATCGACGTCGCCGAGGGCCAGGTCGCCCTGGGGATTTTCACGCAAGAAAAGACCCCTCTGCAAAAGCTCTTTGAAGGTGAAAAACTTTTTCTCGGCCAAGACCCCTGCCCACGGGCGGCGGAACAGTTGGCCCTCCCGCTTAAAACGGCGGCCACCAGCCGGGATCCCCAGAACGCTATGGAGCAACTGGCGCCTTCCCTGCGCCGTCGGGTGGTCCGATTCGCCGAGGGTCTCTCCCTGCCGTTGGCCCGTGGCACCTATTCCGTTCGAAAAGATCTTTCCGCGCCCCTCGGCCGCCGCCTCCTGGGGAGGGCGGAATCCTTCGGGGTGTGGTCCGAGGTTTGGTCGCGCATGGCCCGCGTAGCCCGGAACGCGTGGGTTCTGGCCCGGTCGAAGATCTCTCGCCCTCCCGTGTCCTCCCGAACGAACGAACAAGCCCCCCGCGCCGTTTCACCCGCTCCCGCCGCTCTCCCCGGCGAGGTGACCGCGATCCTCGATCGGGCTTTCGCGATGGCCCAATCGGCGGTCCTGGAGGCCGGGAACTATTTGCTGGCGGAGCAAAGGAAAGCCATTGGAACCAACAAGGCTGACGGCAGTTGGGTCAGCCACGCGGATCTCGAATCGGAACGGAGAGTGATCGGTTCGATCCGCGAGGCTTTTCCCACCCACGCCATTGTGGGGGAAGAGAACATGGCCGACCTCGTCGCCGAATCCGATTTTGTTTGGTACATCGATCCCTTGGATGGAACGTCGAACTATTTGGGAAAAAACTCCGGGCGGGAAAATCGGTGGGGGGTGTTGATCGGTTTGCTCTTCCGGGGAAATCCGGTTTTGGGAATTTCCTATTTTCCCTCCATCCCGGGGCCTGACGGTCATCCACTTTTAATAAAGGCGCGGGCGGACGATCCTCCCGGCTTCTGGGTCGGGGATCAATTCCATAGGCCCGTTGACGAATCACGATTGTCCTCGCGCCCTGGCGATTGGACGGTGATGGGGCACGGCGATTATCGGAATGGGAGACCCTTTCCGGCGTTGGGACGGGCCGAGCAAGTGTTTGGTCGGACGGAGCGCCATGCTTCCTCCATTGCGCTCTGGTTGGCCTTGATGTCGTTAAACAAGGTCGGGATATCGTTGCCTGGTTTTGCCGTTAATCCCGCCGCCTACGCGAAAGAAGAGGTGAAGGAGTGGGACGTGGTGGCCCCTTCCGTCCTTCTGGCCCAGGCGGGGTGTGTTATTTCCTTGGATTTCGGCCGGACCTCCTTTTTCCCTTTGGCCCCGTCCTCCACGGGAGATCACGCCAGGGCGGGGTTCGCCGCGGCTCTCGGGTCCTTCCATCACGCGACCTGGCAAGAGGTGATGAACGGGTTTTTCGATGAATCAACGAACGGGGCGGCCTTCAATGCCTTGGCCCGGGCCTCCGGGGCTTTTGGCTGGGGCGCCATCGCGGTGGGGCTGGCCTGGTTTGGTCTGGATGGTGGAGTCTTCGGGACCCTTTCGGGGGCCTCCGCGTTGCTCGGGGCGGGAGTTGTTTACGGCGGGAGCATTTCTTTCCTCAATCTGAAGGACGCCCTCCTCACGGGAATAGCCCGCGAGATGGCGAAGCGGATTTTTGGGGAATATTCCTTCCCCCCGGAGATCAGCGACGCCGCGATTCAAAAGGTTCGAAGCCGGTTCGGGGGGGCCCTGGGTTCCACCGACCGTTTAAGAATCGAAACCCAAGAAAGGATGAACCAGCGCGGGCGTCGCGGGAAATTCGGTTGGTCTCTCGGGACCTACGGTTTAACGGAATATGATCAAAACCATCGTCCCGCTCTCAGCGTTATGGCGGATTGGCTTTTCTATAAAACGCCCACCGCTGACAAATCGGTTCTTTCCGGAGCAGGTTCCCGGGGGCCTCCCACTCTCTGGCTCCGCCTTTTCCCCTGGTTTCAGCGCCACGCGCGAAACGCCGTGGCCGACCGTGAAATCCGTCGCCGATCCCCCAGTCCTTTTTTGCGGAACGCCCTGGCCCTCGATCTCCGTCGGCCGTTCCGATTTTTTTCCGACAAAAACCAAAGAAGGTTCTTTCCCTCTGTCCGAGTAACGACTCAGGTCCAGACGTTTCTCCCTCTCCCGCTCGCGGGAGAGGGTGGGGTTTTCCACCGGGTGACCAGCAGGAGACCTGAGCCGTTGCCTGTCCGAAATAAAAGGGACAAAGGCTTTTCTCTCCCGGGATGGAAACCCTTGGCGGGGTTAACCGGCGGCCTGTCCTTGATCCCGAGCGCCTGGGCGGAGGCGGGCGATGCGATAGGATGGGCGGGAGTGTGGCCGTTGATGAGAATGTTCTTGACCATCGCCGTCCCCGTCTATTTCGCCATCGTCCTCCACGAGGTCGCCCATGGGTGGATGGCCCTGCGACGGGGGGACCCAACGGCGCAGGAGGAAGGGCGGCTCAGTTTAAATCCTCTGCGCCATGTGGATGGGGTGGGCACCTTCCTGGTGCCGGTGGTGTTGAGCCAGTTCGGGATCTTGTTCGGGTGGGCGAAACCGGTTCCCGTTAGTTTCGCCCGACTTCGAAATCCTTCAGGGGACATACCCTGGGTGGCGGCGGCCGGCCCGGCGGCCAACGTCGCGCAATTGTTGTTTTGGATGGCGGCCCTTTTCGTGGCCGCCCACGAGATTTATCCGGCCGCGCCGGGTTTGGGCACCTTTTTGGGCGCCATGGCGAAAATCGGCATTCAGGTCAACGTCCTCATGGCGGTGATCAACCTCCTCCCTATCCCTCCGCTGGATGGGTCAAAAGTGATTTTGCCCTTCCTCCCGCGCTGGGCCGCGGTTCTCGTGTTTCGAATGGAGCGCTTGGGAATTGCCGTGGTTCTAGCGGTCTTGTTCTTCGCGGGCGGGCCGATTTTTCAATTCATGCAGGGGACGGCGGGTTTTGCGATCACCGTCGCCCTGGGCGGAGTCCTTGGGGTGGCCTCCATGCGCCGCTCGGCCAACGCTTTACGCCAGCGGGCCCAGCGGGAAGCGGCGACCACGTTCCGTCGACTGACGGCCTCGGTCCAAGGGGCACGGGGAACCGCCGTCGGCGAGGCATGGCCCTATGAAGGTTCGTTGGGTCTCGCCCAAGCGGACGGCGTTTTATCCTGGGTTCGGGATATGCGGGGATCCCTTCGGTCACCGGAATTTCGAAAAGTCTATGGCGAAGCCCTGCGGGCGGGAAAAAGGAGAGTTCCCTCCTTCGCGGGCCCGGCGGATGTCCTGAACCGTCTTTCGGCGGTCCCGTCGGGTGAAGGCGGTGGAAGGGCGGGGCTGGTGGTTCCCCTCATGATCCTCTCTCGGGAATCCCTGGGCGAAATGGAGTCGATCGTGTCCCGGTTGGACGAGGCAAATCAAGGGAGGGAAAATCCCATCCATCTGGTTTTGGCCGGAACGACCATCGGTGTCGCGGAGCGGCTCGTGGCTTTAAAGGGGGCCCGCCCCTATGTCCACATCATTAAATCCCCCGTGGCTCCGGCCGGCGTTCTAGACCCCGCTTCGTTAGCCCAGGGAGTGGAATCATTAAAAGATTTCTCAGCGGCGGTCCCCGTATCGTGGCGAGTGGGCCTGTCCCCCGGGATCCATGTGGATCCAAACTCCATCGAGGTGTTGGGCGATGTGGGGTCGACCGGCGGTCTCAAGAGGGCGTTGTTGGAATTCCTCCAACGCCTTCTCAAAGGCGATCGGGCGACCCCTTCCGATTGGGGAGCGGCCATCGATATCGTCGCCCTGGTGTTGCGGAATGCTTAACCCGAATTCCCCAGTTGGATCGCGGGATTCGACGTAAAATTCGGGCGTTTTTCCTTCACAAAAAAGTTTGTCCGTAGTCCCCGCTACGGCTTGCACTTTTTTGTTCGTAAAAACGCCCGCCTTTTCCGTCTCGGTCCTCACGCCCCACCGGGGAATCCGGGTTAAGGGCGGAATGGCTCGTTTGACGTTCCGGCCCCTGGCGTTCGGCGACGGATGTGGGTAGAATTACCTTGTTCCCGGGCTGAAATGGCTGGAATTGAAATGGGAGGCCTCGGGTTGTAATGGAGGAGGGACGGGTGAGCATTGAAGTTCGCGGGTTGACCAAACGGTTCGGCGGTTTCCTGGCGGTGGACCGGGTGTCCTTCCGCATGGAAACGGGGGGGCTCGTGGCGCTCTTGGGCCCCTCGGGGTCCGGCAAGAGCACCCTCCTCCGCATGATTGCGGGGTTGGAGCGGCCCGACGCGGGGGACATCCTTTTGACGGGCGAGGAAGCCACTTCCCAGAGCGCCCGGGAGCGGAACGTGGGTTTCGTGTTTCAGCACTACGCCCTCTTCAAGCACATGACCATTTGGGACAACATCGCTTTCGGCCTTTCGGTGAGGAAAGTCCCGCTGGAATCCATCCGGGCGCGGGTGAGCGAACTCTTAAAGCTCGTCCAGCTCGACGGATACGAATCCCGGTTTCCCGGCCAGCTTTCCGGCGGTCAACGTCAACGGGTGGCCTTGGCCCGGGCCTTGGCCCCCGGCCCCGGGTCCTGCTTTTGGACGAACCCTTCGGCGCATTGGATGCGAAGGTGCGGGAAGAATTGCGGGAATGGATCCGGCGCCTGCACGAAGAGGCCCGGGTGACCACCCTCTTCGTCACCCACGACCAGGAGGAGGCCATGGAAATCTCCGGAAAAATCCTGGTGATGGCCCAGGGACGGATCGAGCAGGAGGGCACGCCCTTGGAGATCTTCGACCACCCGGCCACCCCTTTCGTCGCGCGGTTCGTGGGCGAGACCAACTGCGTGGAGGCGCTGGTGGGCCAGCCGGAACTGGTGCTGTGGGGGCCCTTTCGGTTCACCGTGACGGGGCCCGCCGTGGGCACCCGCGTCCGGATTTATTTCCGTCCCAACGACGTGTACCTCAGTTCCGCCCGGGAGACCCTGCAGGTGGAGGGGCGCATTCTGCGTTCCCGGTTCCGGGGCCCGCTGATCGAACATCAAATCGACGTGGGAGCGGACCAGCCCATCGTCGCCCATGTCCCCAAGGGCGTGTCCCTGGCCAGCGGTTTTTCCGCGGGGGGCCGCGTCTTTGTCGGGATCACGGCGTTTCACGCCTTCTCTCTCTCATGAAACGGCGGCGGCAGGGGAGACCAGCGTGACGGGCGAGGGCCAGGCTCCGCGCGTTTTTTGGCACCCGGGGACATTGACCGAGGAGGACCGCGTCCAAAAACTCGGGCAGCGGGGGTGCGTGGTGTGGTTGACCGGTCTCTCGGGGTCCGGAAAATCCACCGTGGCCCGGGCCGTGGAAACCGCCTTGCTGGAACTCGGAAAAAACGCCGTGGTTTTAGACGGCGACAACCTCCGGTTCGGGTTGAACCTCGACCCCGAGGGGCTCCAAAAGCGGGCGGGATATTCTCCCGCCGCGGCCCGCCGGTTCGGGCTCGGTTTTTCGCCGGAGGATCGGACCGAAAATATTCGGCGCGTGGGCGAGGTGTCCAAACTGTTCGCCCAGAACAACGTGATCGTCCTGGCCGCCTTCGTCTCTCCTTCCCGGGCCGATCGGGTCGCCGCCCGGGCGCTCCTCCCTCCGGGAAGATTTTTAGAAGTTTTCTGCAACGCCTCCCTTGATGTTTGCCAAGCGCGGGACACCAAGGGTCTCTACGCCAAAGCCCGGGCCGGCGAGGTTTCGGATTTGAGCGGCGTCTCCGCTCCCTACGAGGCCCCGGAATCGCCCGATCTGGTTCTGGAATCCGGGAAAGAATCGGTGAAGGAAAGCGTTGCCCGCGTTCTGGCCCTCTTGCGGGAGAAGGGTATCCTTGTCCCGGCGGGGGGGGGCCGATGACCGTGTTCTCCCCGGCGTGGATCAAAGAAATGGAATGCCTTTCCGACCCGCGCGCTCTTCTGGCGAACCTCCACGCGCGGTTCGGCGGCCGTCTGGCCATTGGAACCAGCGGCCAATTGACGGGGGCGGTCCTTATCGATCTCTGCTTCGCCGCCGGGTTCACGCCCCGGGTTTTCACGAACGACACCCTCCGTCTCTTCCCGGAAACCATGGCCTTTTTCCAACAGCTGGAAAAAAGATACGGGTTTTCCCTGGAACGGTACACGCCCGAAACCAAGGTCTTGGACGAGATGGTGTCGGCCTATGGGGAATATCTTTTTTTGATTCCAAGGAACGACAGGAACTCTGTTGCCGGGTTCGGAAAGTTCTCCCCAACGAGCGCGCGCTAAAAACCTTGGACGTCTGGGTCACGGGGCTCCGGTGGGACCAGTCTCCGGGCCGTGCGAAAACGCCACGCCTTCAGGTGGTGGACATCGAGGAGGAAGGCGGAAAACGTTCCATCCTTAAAGTGGCGCCCCTGGTGGATTGGACGGAGGAACGCGCGCGGGCCTACTTAAAGGAAAGAGGCGCTCCCGTCCATCCGCTCCTTGAAAAAAAACTTCCGGGCGGTTACTTCTACGAATCCCTCGGGTGCGTCCTCTGCACGACCCCCATCGGGCCCCATGAATCCCGCCGCGCCGGTCGATGGCGCTGGTTCAACCACGAAAGCGCCAACAAAGAATGCGGTCTTCACCTGCCGTCGAAATCCCTTCCTCCCGCCCCATGACGGGGGCGGAGACGGATCTTTCCATCGTCCGGGATTTGGTCCGGGAGGCGGGGGGCCGGGTGATGGAACTCCTATTGTCGCCCCTCGTGACCTCGCGGAAGGCCGACCATTCCTTGGTCACCAACGCCGACCACGCGGCCAACGATCTCCTTTGCGCGGGTCTCCGCCGCCGGTTCCCCGGTTACGGGGTTTTAAGCGAGGAAACCGGGCTGGAAGGCCCTCCTGGGGCGGAGTTCCTGTGGGTGATTGATCCTCTGGACGGGACCCGCGCCTACGCCAAGGGTCTCCCGGGCTTCAGCGTGATGGTGGGATTGTTGCGGAACGGCCAACCCGAGGCGGGCGTGGTGTACGATCCCATGACCGAAACTCTCTTTGAGGCCGCGCGGGGCCAGGGGACCTTCCGTTGGCGGGGGAGGGTCCGGACCCCCCTGCGGGTGTCGGACCGGCGGGAGTGGGGCGCCATGCCCGTGATCACCTCCCGGGGGTTCCCACCGGCCCTTCGCCTGGCCCTTGAGAAAAGCGGCGGGCTCCGATTTCTGGAGCCGATCAACAGCGTCGGCATCAAGGTCGGTTACCTGGTCGACGGCCGCGCGGACCTGTATCTCAACCACCACCCGGTCCACCTCTGGGACACCTGCGCGCCACTGGTCATCTTGGAAGAAGCCGGCGGGCGCATGACCCATTGGGACGGAACGCCGTTGTCCTACGTTCTGGACGGTCGATACGCCCACTCCCAGGCCACGGTGGCGACGAACGGACCCCGGCACGATGATCTCATCGCCCTTCTCCCGGGCCTCGCGCGAACATGACGCCTAAACCCCTCAACCTGAAAACGTTTACTGACCGAGAATTAACTTTCTCTTTGGCGGACCCCAACGCGGACCTTCGTCTGGCGGCTTTCCGGGAGTTGGGAGCGCGCGGGGAGAAATGGGGTTGGGAAGCCTACGGCCTTCTGACCCGGGATCCGGTTCTGGCGAGCCTCTTCCGGTCGCCCAAGGACCCCTTTGACGCCGTGGGGGTCTTGGTCGGCGCCGCTGCTTTTGATCGGCTCCGGGCGGCCTGGCCCGAGGCCGCGGAGCGGTCCTTGGGGGAGAGTCGACGGGAGCTGACCATCGATTTCCGAAACGTTCGTCTCGACGTCATGACCTTGGGTCCAGCGGACAGCGGGCTGGAGGAGGGGGAGCGAGAAGGGCGGGAAGGGTTGGGGGAAGTGGAATTTCACGTCACGGACGTTCCCGCCTTCGCCGCTCAGGTCGATGCGTTGGAAGGTGATCTGAAAGCGCGCGTGACTTTGCTCCCTGGAGATCCCAAGGCTTCCAGCCGTTTTTTGTTGGCCCACGTCAAAGGTCCACGGGGCGCCCGGACTGTTCTCGTTCAACTGGTTCCCGGATAGCCCGCCAGGTGGTTTGGGCGGGGGCCCTATTCCCGTGGGCTTATTTTATGGTTTCTCTTGAAGGCGCCGGGCGATGGATTCTTCGAGCCTATTTTTAAAGGCGACGGCGTCCTCCCGTTCATTTTCCGACAAATCCAACTTCAGATAGCGTTCGGCGGCGTGGTGGGCCTGGACCAGTTCCCCGGCCATCATCCAGCTTTGGGTGAGACGCCAGAGAAGGGATTTGTCCCGGGGTTGCCGTTGGGCCAAAACCTGCCAGTGGGCGGCCGCTTCCCGGGGTTGGGCCAGCTTTTCGTAGAGTTCGGCCACCCGAGCCCGAAGGCCCTCGTTGCTCTCTTCTTGCCGGAGCGCCTGCCGCAGGAGATCCAGCGCTTCGGTCACGCGTCCCTCCAATAGTTTCGCGGAGGCCCAGGCCGACAGAAGGTCCACGGATCCCGGTGGGTCCTGAAGCGCGCGGGCGAAGGCCGCGCCCGCCCGGCGGCCGTCTCCGTAATCCAAGAGCAAGCGTCCGAGTTCCGCCGCCGTCCGTCCGTTGTTCGGATCGACGGCGATGGCGGCTAAAAATTCTTCTTCCGCTTGGTCCGGCGCCGCCAGGCGCGCGAAGGCGTCTCCCAGCCGGAGGTGGCCGACCCGAAGGGATTCGGCGGGGGGTCGGGCCTCGGCCAAAAGCAAGGGCACTCGACCCAGGGACACGCGGGCGATAGGGGCAGGCAAGTCGTCCAGTGGCACGGCCATGGGCTGGACCACGAACCCGGCGGGAAGGAAATCCGTTGTTCCTTCGTTCGGAAGGGAAGAGGGGGACTCCCCATAGAGGGGGCGGGTGTCCGAGGGGTCGAAGTTTTTTCCTTCCGGGTCCGGCCGAAGTCGGATGTCACGCCGAAGGCCCTCCACTTTTTGCGCGTAGGTCACCGCGCCCGCCGTTCCGAGTTGGTCCCAGGCCAGAACGCTGTCCCGGGGGAGGGAACGGAAAATGTCCGCGGCGGCGATTTCCGGAGAAGCGGGGCGGGCCGACAAAAAAGCATGCCCCGTTAGGAGGAGTCCAGCCAGAAGCAGGCCGATGAAAATGGGAACTCCCTCCCAACGGGCCAGGGTCTCCCGGATTCCCCAGGCCAGAAAGAGGGAGAGGAAAAGCCCGCCCACCATCGCAAAAGCCGAACCCGTCCCCGGCCAAAAAGCCGAAACGAGGAGCCCCCCGATCCAAAGGAGGCTCAGGGCCGCCGCCCGGGGACGGTCGGCCTTGAAAGCTCGCCGGGCTCCCCAGAGGGCGATGGGGGTCCCGGCCCAGGCCAGGATCTGAAGCCAAATGTAAATCGATTCGCGGACGCCGACGCCGGCGTTTGTCTGGACGGACGAGGGAAAGAGTCCCGCTCCCATCAGCGAAGGGAGGATTTGGGCCAGTTGTTCCGGCGTCGCGGTTTGGAAAGATCCCAAAACCACCCAGGGAAGCAGGAACGCGGCGGCGAAAGCCAAGAGGGCCGCCACGGGCGGCAGGACGCGTTGAAAAAGCATTTTCCATGGGACCGCCGTCTTGGGAGCGGCCGCTTCCGCCAAGGGCCGAGCCCGGTGCAGGGCCAGGAGACCGGGCAGAAAGAGGATCCAACGCAGGTCGAGAGTCAGGGTCAACCCCCCGGCGATGGCGGCCCCGAGAGCCGCGCTCCACCGGGTCGGGCGGGGGGACTGGCTCCAATGGAGAAATCGCTCGAGGGCGAGAATCGGAAAGAACAGTTGGACCGCTCCCGGAAGCCCTCCCGTGGCGGCCCGGAAGACGGGCGGCGAGAGAATCCAGAGCGCTCCCGCCGCCAGGAGGGTTGTGGTCCAGCGGTGGTCCTCCTCCAGTTCCAGGAGCGCCGGACCCGGTTGGGATCGCGGCCGAAGGCGGGCCAGGAGATTCAGCGCCACCGCGGCGGAAAGGGCGCCCAGGAACGCGCCGCCCACGTTCATGCGAAAGGCGGGCGTCCCGACGGGGAAAAGGAAGAAGGACGCTTTTCCGAGGAGAATAGGGATCGGTGAGACGGCCGGCCCCATGGGCTGGAGGGTCCAGGAAGCCGTGGCCCAGAACCCGCCGATTCCGTCGGGAAGAAACGGCGGAAGGGCTGTCGCGTAAAAAACAAAGGTCGCCAAAAAGATCAACGGGAGGATCATTTTTTAGGCCATCCCTTCGGGGTCCACGTCCAGGGCGACGCTGGTTCCGGCGGGGGGAACGAAGGCGTTCACCCTGGACAGAAGCGGGGCCAGGCGATCCGCCGGTGTTTTGAGAACGACCTGCCACTGTTCCCAGCCCGCTTTTTTTCGATGGAAAGCCGGGGCGGGGCCCAAAATCATGGAACCTTTCGGAGGCGGACCGGCCTCCAGCCAATGCACGAGCGCCTCCGCGCCCTCTTCGGCGCCCGACTCCGTCCGCGCCCGGACGACCGCGTGGGCCATTCGCGTGAATGGAGGATAGGAGGCCTCCCGCCGGTATTCGATTTCCTCCTTGGCAAAGGCGTCGAAATCCCGTTCGGCCACCGCGCGGAGGGCGTAGTGGTCCGGGTGGCGGGTCTGGATCACGACTTCGCCGGGCCGCCCGGCCCGCCCGGCCCGTCCGGCCACCTGCATCAACAGTTGGAAGGTTCGTTCCGCGGCGCGGAAGTCCGGAAAGGAAAGCGAGCGGTCCGCGTCCAAAACGCCCACCAGCGTCACGTTCGGAAAATCGTGCCCCTGGGCGATCATTTGGGTGCCGATGATGATGTCCACTCGACCCTCCAAAACGTCCCGGTAAACCCGTTCGTGTCCATGGCGCGCGGCCACCGCGTCGCGGTCCCAGCGAAGGCAACGAGCGGCGGGGAACAGCGTGGCGATGTCCGCCGCCACCCGCTGGGTGCCGCGGCCCGACGGAGTCAAAACCGCGCCCCCGCAGGTCGGGCAGTGTTCCGGAAGGGGCTGGACCACCTGGCAGGTGTGGCACCGCAGGGAGGGCCCCGCCGTTCCGGCCCGATGGAGAACGAGGCTCACCGCGCATTGGGGACAGCGGGATTCCCAGCCGCAGGCGGCGCATTCCACGTGGGTGGAATACCCCCGCCGGTTTAAGAACAGGAGGGACTGTTCGCCGCGTTCCAACCGTTCCCGGAGAGCCGCCACGAGGGTGTCGGAAAGGTACCACCCTTCTTTCTTCATGTCCACCCGCCTCACCACGGGGAACGGCCGGTTTTTCACCCGGCGGGAGAGGAGGATCCGTTCGATGTCTCCCGCGCGGGCGCGGGTGTCGGTTTCAAGCGAGGGCGTGGCGCTTCCGAGAATCAGGAGCGCCCCATGCAGTCGGGCTTTTTCCTCGGCCGCGTCACGCGCATGGTAATGGGGGGCGTTATCCTGCTTGTAAGAGGGGTCGTGTTCTTCATCCACGATGATGACGCCGAGGGGCGACACGGGGAGGAACAGGGCGGAACGCGGGCCCACGATGACGCGGGCCCGGCCCTCTCGGGCCCTGCGCCACACCCGCCAGCGTTCGCCGTTGGCCATTTCGCTGTGCCAGATTTCCAGGGCGTCGCCGAACCAGCCCCGGAGCTGGTCTTCCATTTGCGGCGTCAATCCGATTTCCGGCACGAGCAAAAGGGCCCCCCGCCCACCGTCCAGCGAGGCGGAGAGGACCCGGCGATAGACTTCCGTTTTGCCGGAGGCCGACACGCCCTGGAGCAGGAACCGGCGGTGTTCTCCGCCGGCGAGCGCGGGAAGCAGGCGCGCCAGGGCGGCCGCCTGTTCCTCGGTCGGTTGGTGGAGTCCGGGCGATTCTTGGATTCGATGCCGTTCGGCGGGGGGGCGTTTGGGCGGCCGGCGGCGGCCCAGGGGGCAAACGGTGAACAGCGCTTCGCCCAGGGAACAGGAATAGCGGTCGGCCATCCAATGGGCCAGAGCCAGGTCCCGGTCGTCCAGCGCCGGGTCCGGTTCCACCAATCCTTCCAGAGGTTTCATCTTTGCGGCCGGCAGGCCCCCGGCTTCCGGTTCGTGCCGGCGGAGAACAATTCCCATCTGGCCCGCCCGGCGTCCGAAAGGCGCCCACACGCGGTGACCCGGCCGGAGCGCCCCGTCCAAGTCGGGGGGAACGCGGTAGTCGAAAACGCGGCGGAGGGGGATGGGGAAGGCCACCTCGGCCAGACGAGTTTCCATAACGGAGCCCTAGGTTTTGGAGCGAACGGCGCTCTCCAGCGCCGCTTTCAGGTTCTTCATGTCTTCCCACACATCCTTCTTGAGCGCCGGGTTTCGCAAAAGGGCCGCCGGATGGTACGTCGGAAGAAATCGAATGGGTTCGGAAAGGCCTTCGACGTTGAAATCGAACCATTTCCCCCTGAACTTAGAGATGGCCTCCTCGGTTTTCAGGAGCGCTTTCCCCGCCGTGGCGCCCAAGGCCACGATGAAGAGCGGCCGGAGGATGCGGATTTGGGCCATGAGGAACGGGGAGCACACGGCCATTTCTTCGGCCGTCGGCGGGCGGTCGTTGGATCGTTTCGTGTTGTCCGAGGGATCGATCATGGGGTGGCATTTAACCATGTTGGCGATGTAGACCCATTTCCAGGGGGGATCCACGGGGTGGCGGGAAAGCTCGGTGGCCGCGAGGATTTTGTCCAGGAGCTGGCCCGCCGGACCCACAAAGGGTTCGCCCTTTCGGTCCTCCGCGTAACCCGGGCCTTCGCCGATGAAAAGCACCCGGGCGTCGGGGTTTCCGACGCCGAAAGCCAGTTGGATGCGGGAGGCGCCCAAAGGACAGCGACGGCAATCGCCGATGAAATCCCGCAGGCGCGCCAGTCGTTCCGCTTTGGAAAGCGAGGAATCGTCTTTGAACCGATCCAGGGGTTCTCCCTCCGCCGCTTTGGGTTCCTTCGGGATCGGGGAAACCGGGTTCAACGCGAGGGTGGCAGACACGGGGATGGACGCCGCGGGTTTTTTTCCCGGCAGGGTGCGGGTTCTTGATCGCGCCACGGCCCGGCGAAGTCCCGCCGCGAGATCAGCTAATTCT